>JAOTXU010000011.1 GCA_029862165.1 Gammaproteobacteria bacterium | reverse complement strand
ACGCCGTGTTTTCGGGCCCCATGCTGACAAACTTGCAGTAAGTTCGACTAAATCCATGACCGGCCATTTACTGGGTGCGGCCGGTGGCGTCGAGGCGATATTCTCGGTGCTGGCAATCCGTGACGGTATTATTCCGCCAACCATCAATTATGAAACGCCGGATCCCGGTTGCGATCTTGACTATGTACCAAACAACGCTCGTGAGCAGGCCGTGACTGTTGCTTTGTCCAATTCATTCGGTTTCGGTGGAACAAACGGCACTCTGATTTTTAGTGCGATTGCCTGACGTGAGTTGTCTGTGCACCATCACTGACTCAGGCTGAGCTGATGCGCTGGTTAATTGCGGGAGTCGTGCTGCTAACCGGGGTTCTCGGCTGGACCGCTTACACATCCTGGCAGACCTACCTGACCACTCCCATCCCGCTTGAGTCAGACGTGCATTACGATGTGCAAGCCGGCACATCCCTGGGAGCCGTGGCATTGGACCTGCACGCACGTGACTGGCTCACACGTCCACGATGGTTTGTCTGGTATGCACGCAGTCGCGGTGACGAAGCGCGAATACGCGCCGGTGAATATTCAATTAGCGCCGGGATTACGCCGGCCGGCTTGCTAGCATTGCTGGTGAGTGGCGAAGTCATCCAGCATTCGTTCACGATCATCGAAGGCTTCACATTTGCGGATGTACGGGACAGTTTGAAGGCCGACCCTCTGATTACGCACACTTTCGACGATCTCAGCAATGAAGCTGTGATGGACGAACTGGGTCTGAGCGATGAGCATCCCGAAGGGCGTTTCCTGCCGGAGACCTATTACTACACGCGCGGCGCCAGTGATCGCGAGCTATTACTTCGTGCCCACGAGCTTATGACCCAGACGTTAACCAGGTTGTGGGGCGAACGTGATCCCGATACATTGCTCAAGACGCCGTATGAAGCGCTAATACTGGCGTCGATAATAGAAAAAGAGACTGCTCTGGACAGTGAGCGGCCGGAAATTTCAGGTGTTTTTAGCCGACGGCTAAAAAAGGCTATGCGCCTGCAAAGCGATCCGACTGTGATCTACGGTATCGGTCCGGGTTACGATGGCAATATCCGCAAACACGACTTGACGACTGACACCACATACAACACATACACGCGAAAGGGCTTGACGCCTACACCAATCGCCATGCCCGGTGAGGCGTCAATCTACGCGGCGTTACATCCAAAGCCCGGGTCCGCATTGTACTTTGTTGCTACCGGTGATCCTGACGGCAGCCACTATTTTTCGGATACAGTCGGCGAACACAATAAGGCTGTGCAGCGCTATCTTGCCCGCCTGAGAGCAAAGCCGTGAAACGGGGAAAATTTATTTCCGTTGAAGGCATCGAAGGCGTTGGCAAAAGCACCAATATTGATTTCATCAAGACAATGCTTAGTGATGCTGGTCGTGAAGTCATCATCACGCGGGAACCTGGTGGTACTGATTTGGCCGAACAAATCAGAGAGCTGGTTTTAAAACCGGAGGTTGAGATTCCGACAATTACTGAACTGTTGCTGGTGTTTGCCGCGCGCGCAGCGCACGTGGCGCAAAAGATCAGACCGGCTGTGGAAGAGGGCACCTGGGTGGTTTGTGACCGGTTTACTGATGCCACCCTGGCCTACCAGGGCGGTGGTCGCCGCGTCGACACTGGTCTGATCTATCAACTTGCCGCGGTGGCACATGGGGATTTATGGCCCGATTTGACCCTGTTGCTGGATGCACCGGTGTCCGAAGCACTTGCACGGGCGCACAGTCGTTCTTCGCCAGACCGTTTTGAGCGCGAAGATCGACCCTTCTTTGAGCGGGTAAGACAAACGTATCTCGATCTGGCCCGCGACCACCCGAACCGAATGTGTTTGATCGATGCGTCACAACCGTTGGATCGTGTGCAAAGCCGCCTGGCAGCGGCCATAAACAGTCTCTTGCGGACAAACCGGGCTGAAACTGCTTCCCAATGACCACTATTATCGGCGAATCGGTCTTTCTACCCTGGCATCAGGAATTGCGCGTTCAACTACAGGAAGCGATCGACGGCGATCGTCTGCCTCATGCATTGCTTCTGCGAGGCGCCAGAGGCTTGGGTAAAGGTTTGTTTGCTGAAGTCGTCGCACGAGGCCTGCTGTGTCAAACAAACGAGCTGAAGGCTTGTGGCGTATGTCGTAGTTGTGTGTTGCTGGCCAGTGGCAATCATCCGGATTACTTTCACATCCGTCCGGAAGAGGACAAAAAACAAATTCGTGTTGAACAAATCCGCGACCTGATTGGCCGGCTGATCCTGACCAGTCAGATGCAGGGTTACAAAGTGGCTGTGATTAAACCGGCGGATGCGATGAATACCAATGCCCAGAATAGTTTGCTAAAGACACTGGAAGAGCCGCCGGCGAAAACCGTGCTGTTGTTAGTCAGTAGTGATGCTGCTGCGTTGGCGCCGACGGTATTGAGTCGTTGTCAGAGTTTGCGGTTTGCCAATCCGGATACCAATGTCGCTCTGGCGTGGCTGGACGGGCAGGGCGATGCAGATTGGCCCCAGTTGTTGCAACTGGCATGGGGAGCGCCTCTGTTAGCCGTCGAATTGGACCGGCAAGGAGCGGCCGAAATTGGCCAAACGCTGGCTGACGACCTGAAAGCGTTGCTGGAAGGTCGCTGTGATCCGGTCAGTACCGCCGAGAGCTGGGCTGGTGACCAACTGGACCTGAGGATGCGCTGGCTCCAGCAACAGGTCTACGGTGTGATCCAGTGGCAGATATTAGGGCTGGCACCGGAATTGGTTCACAAAACGCTGCAAAGAAGCTTGCAAAACAGCATATCAGCACTTAGTTTGACAGAATCATTCCGCTACCTGGATCGACTGCAATACGCAATCGGCCTGGCGGATCGGGCAGTCAACCAAGCGCTGGCAATATTGCCTATTTTGAGCGTATGGGCTGATGGCCCCCGTTTTGAGCAAATCGTCGCGGATCAGTTATGAGTAAACCTGGACTTCTGACTCTCACCATCAAGGATAAAAGTGCCTTGTATCTGGCTTACATGCCGTTTGTGCAAAATGGCGGCTTGTTCATACCGACCAACAGCACCTATCGCCTAGGTGACGAAGTATTCATGCTGCTGAATCTTATGGACGAGAAGGAGAAACTGCCAGTTGCCGGACGTGTAATCTGGATGACGCCGAAAGGCTCACAGGGCAAGCGTACAACGGGCATCGGCGTGCAGTTTAGCGACCAAGACAACGGCAACACTCAACGCAAGATTGAAAACTACCTGGCCGGTGCGCTGGGTGGTGACAAACCCACGCACACGATGTAAAAAAAGTTTGGCACAGCTTTCCCGTCGCACGGCGGGCTCTGAGCGGCGCCGTCCTCACCGATACCCCGGACTGACCAATCCTGCCCATAGCGATTGATTTATGGGCAGACTTGCGTATTTTTGGTTTTGACCGTGACGGCCCGTGCCGATACCTTAGACTCGTCACCATAATCCCCCATCCGCCATCAAAGGAATGATGATGAGAAGGAAATTACCTATCGTATTGGCCTCACTGGTCTTGGTCACTGTCATGGCCGAAGCCGGCCAATTAGTGCGTGAGCCCATAAGCTGCCTGGGTCCATCACAACTTTATTTTGTGAGTTGGTTTGGGCCGTGGAAAGCTGGCGTCAAGTGGCTTGAGTATGGTGTTAACGCAACAAGTTGGGACTGGTATTCCGGATTCCTGGAGGATGTCGGATGTATTTCCAGCCCGGAACTGAATCGCTACTACAGAATTATGGGGTGCCGGGGGAACAACTGCTCACAACAAACGGCAAGCATTTATGTGCCGTCGTGGGCACCCTGTGAAGGCGCGATTCCATAGGCAAGCAAGGAGGCAAGCATGAATAAAATTACGACTGGCTTAGTTCTAATGATCTTATGGCAGACCAGCTACGCAGATCAGAGCCCGGGTCTGGTAAAGTGCGATAACGTTCAGGGATTGCCCTGCAAGCTGGTATGGAACATAGCTAACGGCCCGCACGCGTATTACCGCGTTGAGCGATTTGACACGAAAAATGGCAATTGGATAGTCGTTCAGCCATTGCCTCGAAAACCGCGGGGTGTCACGGTTAACGCAGTGTCTGGCGGAAGCTTGTACAGAGTCGTCGGCTGCAAGCCGGACAGAGCGGCGGAGTCTTGCGTCGGCTCGAGCGTCCATTGGGTTCCTTTTCAGGCCGAATCCGCAGCTGATCTGCCAGATTCTGTGAGATCCAGCACCGGTGATTGGGAATTAGTCGTGCATAAGGACGCGCCCCTACATATGCAAAATCTGGACTACAACGTCGGATTGCTCACACAGGTTCTTGACCGGATGGGCCAAACAGCACGGCCACCGATGACGGTGCCTGAATACCTCTACTCGGACCAGGGCCCCACGGCCGAAATGCTGCCCGATATAACGCTCGATGTTTGGATGCAGAACGAGTTGTACAGACTTTATGAAGGGGCGCGGAGACGGCGTTAGATTGGGCCTGTCGCCGTTATGGGGGCGCGCCCGGCAGGGAGATCGAATGTAAGTCTTATTCGGGTTTATCGGTGGCGCCAGACATCGTCAGGCCGCCACGTAACACATACACGTCAAACCCACGCTCGCTGAGGATGTAGGCGCCTGCTGAGCTACGCCGACCTGTATCGCAACACACAACGTAACGCGTTTCCGGGTCCAGCGTCTTGAGTTTGAGTCGGATGAAGTACAGCGGGATGTTGATCGCAGCTTCTTGATGAAAGTTGTCAAATTCACTGGGCAAACGCACGTCGAGCCACTTGCCATTTTGTTCGATGATCGCCAGTGCGTCGTTGTAGTCCACCCATTCGAGCATTGGCTCGTTCAGCAGCTTGTTGAAGTCACCCTTGTTCAGACGCATCAAGGTGCCGTCTGTAAGCATGGTGACCGTCGCGTTTCGTTTCGCTTCGGATATCAAGGCTTCTTCGCCAAAGGTATCGCCGACCCGTAGCTCGGCCAGCTTAATGCCGTCTTTATTCAACGGGGTTTCACGAGTTACTGCACAGCGACCATCTGTGATTGCATAAAAGAAATCACCTTCGTCACCCTGCTTGATAACAATATCGCCGGCTTTGTAATTGACTTTCTCCATACGCATGAAGATAGCCTGGATATTTGCGGGCGGTATTTTGTGGAAAGCTTTGGTTTGCAGCAATGTGGTCATCCAGTCATCGCCGTCTGGCGCTTCGTCCGCGCGTAGCTCATTGACTTCATAAGAACCGGTCTGGTCCCAGGTCAACATTACATCCAGCAAATCGCTGTCTATGGAAATAAATTCAACCTTACTGCGCGCACGTGCGGTGACTTTGCGAGGCAGCATCGGTGCCAAAGGATGTCTGGCTTCGTCGGAGCCACCTTCGATTACGCGTACCACTTTTGAATCGGTGCGCAGCTCAACTGCTCCTGTGAGCACGTAGATCGTTCGCTTGGCTGCGTCACCCTCTTTGAACAAATAGCGGCCACCACTGACCTCCTGCACTGAGGTCTTTTTCATGAGGGCCTGCAGATTCTCGGCTTTGAGTCCATCTAGCGGAGACAAGGATTTCAGCAAGCTGACCGTGACCTGTTTTTTCGACATCTGATTCGCCGTTGTGCTCATAACTACGTTGATTTTCCAAGAAAAATGTGGGCCGACGGACTCTAATAACGGGGAGTCTACCATAACGCTACTGGCCCACGGGACTACCTAGTTCACGGTTTCGCCTCAGGCCGCATCCGGCTCCCGCAGGAGGTTATTCCAACCCTCATCAGGTTCAAAGCGCTGGCCATATTGAGTGGCCAGGCCTCGCAACACCGTGACGATCTCCTGGTGGCCCCGGGTATCTGCATAGTGTATTGGACCGCCGCGAAAGGGTGCGAAACCGGTTCCAAAAATGACGCCTGCATCGAGCAGCTCCTGGTCCTCGATGACGCCCTCTCGCAGACAGGCAACAGCTTCGTTGATCATGGGCAACATCAGCCGATCCTGCAGGTTGGGCGGCATATCGTCAGTGTCTGCGTCAGGCTTGACGGCCTTGCCCTTGCGCCACTCGTAGAAGCCCTGGCCATTTTTGCGACCGAGCTGTCCGGCAGCGACTTTCTTCGTTAATGCATCAGGCATCTCCAGCCCAAATTCCTGCTCGAAAACTTTTGCTACTGAGGCTGCAACGTCAAGCCCTACTGTATCCGCAAGTTCGACCGGGCCCATCGGCATACCAAAATCCATTGCTGCTTTGTCGATTAACGCTAACGCCACGCCATCTTCGGCAATACGCACCGCCTCAATCATGTACGGCATGAGAACCCGATTTACAACAAAACCCGGGGCGCTGCGGCAGGGCAATGGCAACCTGTCGATTTGGCGGGCAAACGCCAGTCCCTTGCTTACTTCCTGCGCATGCGAGCTCTCGGTGCGGATAACTTCAACCAGCGGCATCATCGCAACGGGATTAAAAAAGTGCAGACCAATTAGGCGGTCGGGGTCGGCCAGGGCTTCCCCGAGGGTCTCGAGCTTGATACTCGATGTGTTTGTTGCGAGCACCGCGCCAGGTTTCATTCGTGGTTCCAGGTCGCGGTACAACGCATGTTTTGCCTCTACATTCTCGAAGATAGCCTCAATAACTACATCCGCACGGCGTACACCATTACCTTTCACGTCGGGCATCAGTCGATCCATCGCAGCCTGAATCTTTATTGGATCGCGCAAACGCTTTTTGTAGAGTTTGTGTGCGCGCGCTATTGCCGGCGCAATGTATTTGGCTTCCCGGTCCTGTAGCGTCACGTTAAGCCCACGCATGGCACACCAGGCTGCAATGTCACCACCCATAACGCCTGCGCCAATAACGTGCACGTGCTCGGCGCGAAATTGAGATTTGTGTGCCAGACCCTTCAGGCGGTCCTGCAGGTTAAACACCCGCACCAGGTTACGTGACGACTCTGTGCACATCAGGCTCGCGATGGACCGCGCCTCGGCTTCGTACATTTCCGTCGGATTGTCAGCGTGCTTCTTCCACAATTCGATAATCGCGTAGGGTGCGGGATAGTGCTCTTTCTTTGCTTTCTGACCGACCTTCTTTTCCATCTGCGCAGCCAGCAAGGCCCGGCTGGGTCCCATGCTTAGTGCTTTTGCCTTGATATTGCGGCCTTTTCGTTTTGGTGGTTGCAGAGCAATCATTCGCGCGGCACGCAGCAGATGCCTCTTCGGCACAACCTGGTCCACCAAGCCCAGCTTGCGTGCTTTCTTTACCCGCAACCCGCGACCGGTCAACATCATGTCCATTGCCGCCAACGGATCCATCAGGCGCGTGGTTCTCACAGTGCCGCCAAACCCGGGATGAATACCAAGCTTGACCTCTGGCAGCCCCAGTCTCGTGCGGTCATCATCCACGACGACACGGTAGTCACAAGCCAGGGCCAGCTCCAGACCGCCACCCAGGGCGAAGCCGTTGATTACCGCGACTGTGGTGCACGGCAAAGCTTCCAAGCGATCCATGACCCGTTGACCGTTTCGTATCAGTTCATACGCCTGATCGGGTGTTGTGAGCTTGACAAATTCCTTGATGTCGGCGCCCGCAATGAAACCACTTTTCTTGGCTGAACAAACGGCTACGGCACGAGGCTTGCTTTGCTCAAGATCCGCCAGAATGTCGTTTAGCTGAATCAGTACCTCGGCTGACAATACGTTCGTCCCGGTGCCCAGCTTGTCCAGCCAAAGCCAGACGATATTGTCGTCGTCGGTTTGGAGACGCCAGTGTTTATCAGTCGTGTCGTTCATGTCGGTCATTATCCAGTCCTCTCCACTAGCATCGCACCACCCTGACCACCACCGATACACAGCGTGGCTATTGCACGGCGGCCCCCTGTACGCTCCAACGCCTTTAGAGCGTGTAACACAATGCGAGTTCCACTGGCACCAACCGGGTGGCCGATGCTTATTGCACCGCCATCAACATTGAGTCGATCCATATCCAGTTCGCCCATTGCACGATCCAGTCCGAGCTGGTCGCGGCAATAATCATCGTGCTGCCACGCTGCGCTGCAGGCCAGTACCTGTCCGGCAAACGCTTCGTTAATTTCCCAGATGTCGATGTCGTTAAGCGATAGTCCATGACGTTGCAATATCGGTGTTGCGGCGTGCACCGGGCCCAGTCCCATCTCGGCAGGATCCAGGGCCGCCCACTCGACATCAACAAGTCGGCCAAGCACCGGCAAATCGTGGCGCTTCAGGGCTTCATCGTTGGCCATCAACATCATTGCTGCGCCATCGGTAATCTGCGAACTGTTTGCCGCGGTTACCAGACCGACTTTACGATCGAAAAACGGTTTCAGTTTCGCCAGTTTTTCTGGTGTGCTATCCCGACGCATGCCGTCATCTTCCGCCAGCACTTTCCCGTTCGTGCTGTACAGCGGCTCCACTTCATCCAGACGGCCGTCATCATAGGCAGCGGCCAGTCGTTGATGACTGCGTGCTGCGTATTCATCCATCTGCTCGCGGCTAACACCGAAACGATGGGAGATGATTTCGCAAGTCTGTCCCATGTTTAGATTGACGATCGGATCGGTCAGGCCATGCAGAAGGCCGATGACCGGTTTAAAGTTTCCCGGCCGTAAAGCCGCAACGGTTTTCAATTTCGCCTTTGTACTGCGCGCACTATTAAGATCGCCCAGCCAGTTGACCATGTCGTCGTTGTAAAGTATCGGTGCCCGGCTCATAGCCTCGGTGCCACCTGCCAGTGCCAGGTTTGCTCTTCCGGTCACAATGTCCTTGGCTGCCGAATCGAGTGCCTGCATTGCCGACGCACAGTTGCGCATGACTGTCCAACCCGGAGTTTTGTGACCGCAGCCCAAACGTAGCGCGACGATACGTCCGATATTGGCTTCGTCCACGCTTGGCATTGCGCAACCGAGTACCACTTCATCAATCTCTTTCGGGTCTGGGGCGTGACGCGCCAGCACAGCGCGACCAGCATGCGTGGCCAGATCCGACGCGCTAAACGCATTGGGTTTACCACGCGCTTTCAGAAAAGGAGTGCGCGCGCCGTCGACAAAATAAACGGGTTCGCCGTCGATCATAGTTTTCATTCTGGGTCTCCGATGCAGCTGTGCGGGCAGTGCCAAGCCCGACAATGCGGTCCTAGGAAAACGGGAAATGATACACGAGGCAAGCGGGGCGGAACATCCGATATGCGATCGATTATAGCCCTAGGAAACCTGTTCTTCTGGTTCCACTTCAAAATCCAGTACCAGGGGCAGGTGATCAGAATAATGAACCTGCGGAACCGCGAAACCGGACGGCCGTATGCCCTCGCCATAGAGTATGAAATCAAGCTCCTTGCGCGGCTGGCGGCTGGGATACGATGGAATGCCTTCGGTGTTCGCATTGCTCAGGCCGGCTGCTTGTGTAAACAGGAAAATTTCGTGTTCGCCCCAGAATGTATTGAAATCACCCGCGACAATGACGGGTTTATCGCTTGCCTTGATAAGGTCATGCAGGTGACGTAATTGGTAGTGGCGATGACGATACTTTAACGACAGGTGAACGAGAAAGATCGCGACGTCTTCCAGCTCCAGTTCGATTATCAATCGTTTGATGCCGGCGTCAAAATAGTGAAAGCGCTCGCCGTGTACATGCGGGGCAGCCAGGAAGGCATTGCCTTGTTTGCGCAGTATCGGTACCAGATTGCCAATTGATGACTCGCCATACTTGCAGTGATAAGTGGAGTAATGGCCTATTTTCTGTGCGATTGCATCCGCCTGATTGATACCGGAGCGCATCGAGCCGGTATCCACTTCGATCAGACCCACGACATCGGCATTCTGAGACTGGATAAACGCAGTGATTCGCTCGAGATTCTTACGGTTGGAGCGCAGATAGCCGGCGCCGGGGACGGGCAGGTGAAAGGAGGGCCCGTACCCCGTGGCATAACGAATGTTGTAGAGGAGTAGCCTCATGGCTGGCAAGACTAGAACAAACCTGGCTCGTGCATGCAACCGTGGCGCGTACGGCGAAAATGAGCTGAAATGACTCCTATAATCGGCTGACTGTTAAGAATTGCGTCCGAAACCCATGGTCTGGCCCGTTTTTTCGCTGTAGGCCTATAATTGGGGATCATAATAGGGGGTTGTTATGCGTTGGAAAACTGGGCGGCGTAGCCAAAATATAGATGATCGCCGAGGGCAGGCCGTACGCCGCGGCGCCGGCATTGGTGGCGGAGCCGTGATTATCGCACTGCTGGCAGCGGTATTTTTAGGTCAAAACCCGGCCACTATCCTTGAGCAACTGGGGGGCATGAGTGCAAACACCAGCCAGGCTCCTGCCCAGCAATCGGCGGCAAGCGACGAGGCTGCCGATTTTGTGTCAGCCGTGTTGGCCGATACCGAAGACGTCTGGAACAAAGTATTCGCCAGCCATCGGGCCCAATATCAGCCGCCGACACTTGTGCTCTACTCAGGTGCCACACGTACTGATGCCTGTGGCCTCGGTCAGGCAGCAGCCGGGCCGTTTTACTGCCCCGGAGATTACAAAGTTTATATTGATCTCGCGTTCCTGGGCGAACTCCGGCGTTTGGGAGCACCGGGTGACTTTGCATTTGCCTATGTAATTGCGCACGAAGTGGGTCACCACGTACAGAATCTTGCGGGTACTGCAAATGATGTACGGCAGGCACAGTCACGCACCAGCAAGAAGGGTCAAAATGCTCTGCAAGTAAAAATGGAACTGCAGGCCGATTGCTACGCCGGTGTATGGGCCCACCACGCTCATCGCGACAGACAAGTGCTGGAGGAGGGCGATATTGAAGAAGGGCTTGCCGCAGCAGCATCGGTAGGAGATGACCGCCTGGCACAATCAGCCGGTCGGCGAATACATCCAGAGTCGTTTACCCACGGATCTTCGGAAGCGCGCGCGCAGTGGTTTTACGCTGGACTGAAAAGCGGTGATCTCAATGCCTGCGATACTTTCGGTTGATCATGCCAAATGAACGTGAGAATGGCGGTTCGGTACTGGTCGTGGATGATGATTATTCTGTGCGCGCGCTGATTTCGACGACGCTTAAACGTAACGGTTTCGATGTGACTATGGCCACCAACGGGCGTATCGGCGTGGAACATGTGCGGGCCACCCCCGACCGATACAAGCTGATACTGCTGGATAATCACATGCCCGAGATGGATGGTCTGACGGCTTGTCGCGTAATCAGGCAATTCGCACCCAAGTCACCGGTTGTTCTGATGAGTAGCGAAACCGAACCGGATGATCTTGAGGCGAGCGGAGCGCGTGAGTTTTTTCCCAAGCCCTTCCAAGCCGCCGACCTTATCAATCTGGTCGATCGTCATATCGTAAGCTAGTCCCTGCGATACACTGCACCAGCAATGAGCGGAAGTATTCGTTACAGCCGTCAGGTTACCTTGCCCGGGTGGGGCAAGGCTGGCCAGGATCGGCTAGGCGCGAGTTCCGTATTGATCATCGGAATGGGTGGTCTGGGTGTCCCTGCCGCGACCTATCTCGCCGCGGCCGGTGCCGGCAGCCTGGTCATTAATGATTTCGACACCGTTGATGCGAGTAATCTTGCGCGTCAACCAATTTTTGATGACGCCGATATTGGAAAACTGAAAGTAACCGCTGCAGCCGAAAGATTAAGACGACAAAACCCGGATTGCAGGTTAACCACAATGGATCGCCGCCTGGACGCCGCGCAATTAAACGATGCCGTGGCAGCCAGTGACGTAACGCTGGACTGTAGCGATAATTTTCCCACCCGTTTTGCCGTCAATGCCGCCTGTGTGCAGACCGCAACACCGTTGGTATCGGGTGCAGCTATTCGCTTTGAGGCCCAACTGGCCGTCTTCAGAGCCGACCTGGCGCCCGGGCCATGCTATCGCTGTCTCTATGACGAATCCGGTGTCGAGCTGGAAGATTGCCAGGGGCAGGGTGTCATCTCGCCGATGGTCGGGCTTATCGGATCGGCCATGGCGTTGGAAGCCGTCCGTATAATTGTCGGTATCGGCAAACCACTGCATTCCCGGGTCCTCGTGTACGATGCGGCAACGTCAGAATGGCGGGCCATTCGCCTACCCCGGGATCCGGCCTGCCCGATATGCAGCGACAGCAAACAGAAATAACCTCATAAAACAAACCTATCTATCTGAAAAATAGGGTTTTACTCTTTTATCGTAGCGCTCGGTTGGGGTATCTGTAGAATGCACGCTCCCATGATCAGTCAACTCAGAAACATTGCCATCATTGCGCACGTCGATCACGGCAAAACGACCCTGGTCGATCAACTGTTGCGTCAGTCCGGCACACTCGCCACACGCGGCGCCGTGCAGGAGCGCGTAATGGATTCCAGCGATCTGGAACGTGAACGCGGCATCACTATCTTGTCAAAAAATACGGCGCTGAAATGGGGCGAATATCGGATCAACATCGTCGATACACCGGGTCATGCTGATTTCGGGGGCGAAGTTGAGCGCGTGCTTTCCATGGTCGACACTGTGTTGCTGCTGGTCGATGCGGTTGAAGGTCCGATGCCACAAACCCGCTTTGTGACACAAAAGGCATTCTTGCACGGATTCAGACCCATTGTAGTGATCAACAAAATCGATCGCGAAGGAGCACGTCCAGATTGGGTTCTGGACCAGACGTTCGAATTGTTTGACCGACTGGGGGCAACAGACGAACAGTTGGATTTTCCTGTTGTCTACACCTCAGCAATACAAGGCATATCGGGACTGGATCCCGCAACCATGTCCGACGACATGGACGTTTTGTTCCAGACCATAACGGATGAATGCCCGCCACCACCGGTCGATCCCGATGGCCCGTTTCAATTACAGATCAGCGTGCTGGACTATTCAAAGTACATCGGTGCGATCGGTATTGGGCGCATTGCACGTGGAACGGTCAGACGAAACGATGCCGTTTGCGTCATCGATCTGCCCGGGCAGGTACGTAGTGAAAGGATCACCCAGATTCTGGGTTTTTCCGGGCTCGAGCGGGTGGAGGTACAGGAGGCCGGAGCCGGCGATATCGTTGCAATCGCCGGTATTGATCATCCGCAGATCTCGGATACGGTTTGCGATCCGGAACATGTGCAGGCACTGCCGCCATTAACTGTGGACGAACCCACAATCAGCATGACTTTCGAGACCAACACTTCGCCATTTGCGGCGCGTGAAGGGCGTTTCGTGACGAGTCGGCAAATACGCGAGCGTCTTATGCGCGAGGCGATGCACAATGTGGCTTTGCGAGTGGAGGACACTGAAGACGCTGAAAAATTCAAAATCTCCGGTCGTGGTGAACTTCATCTTGCGATCCTGATAGAAACCATGCGACGTGAAGGTTATGAGATGGCCGTGTCCCGACCCCGGGTGGTGGTCCGGGACAATAACGGGGTTCGCGAGGAGCCCTATGAAGTACTCACGGTAGATGTTGAGGAGGAGCACCAGGGCAGCGTCATGGAGGCGTTGGGGGAACGCGGGGGAGAGTTGGAAAACCTGGTGCCGGACGGACAAGGCAGAGTGCGACTGGACTATCTTATCCCGGCGCGTGGCTTGATCGGTTTCCAGACGGAATTTCGGACCCAGACCTCGGGTACCGGTCTGTTGCATCACGTATTCGATCATTACGGGCCGGTGCACGGGCGTGACATTGCCAGGCGCCTGTCGGGCGTTTTGATTTCAAATGCGCGTGGCAAGGCGCTCGCCTACTCCCTGGTCAATCTGCAGGAAAGAGGGCGTCTATTCGTGTCGCCCGGAGACGAGGTATACGAGGGGCAAATCGTCGGTATTCACAGCCGGGAAAACGATTTGACGGTCAATCCGACCAAGGCCAAGCAGCTTACAAACATCCGCGCGGCAGGCCGGGATGAAAACATTCAGCTTTCACCCGCCGTACGTTTGACCCTGGAGCAGGCGATGGAATTTGTGGATGATGACGAATTACTGGAGGTGACGCCTGGTAGCACGCGGTTGCGTAAGCGTCATCTGCTGGAGCATGAGCGTAAACGGGCCTCAAGAGCAAAAGCGAACTAGTCAGGTGTTACTGTGATAGTCGAACAAATCTGGACAGGCAATGCGTACCGCAACTTCAATTACCTGATCGCATGCCCGGAAACAGGTGAGGCGTTGGCCATCGACCCCCTGGATCACCAAAAGTGTTTGTCCTTGGCGCGCGAACGTGGCTGGCGTATCACGCAGATTCTAAATACCCATGAACACGGGGATCATACTGGCGGCAATCGCGCCATGATTTCAGCTACCGGTGCAAAACTGTTGGCGCACCACAAAGCACGCATTGCAGGTGTAGATCGAGGACTGCAGGCCGGACAAACTCTCAAGGTTGGTCACACAGTGGAATTGGAGGTTTTGGATACGCCGGGGCATACCATGAGCCATGTTTGTCTGCTATCGCATACCGAAAACCCGGCATTGTTTTGCGGCGATACCCTCTTTAACGCTGGCGCGGGCAACTGTCACAATGGTGGCCACCCAGATCAGCTGTACAGCACTTTTGCCGACCAGCTGGCCAAGCTCCCCGACGAAACGCAGGTCTATCCCGGACATGATTATCTGGCTAACAATCTTGCCTTTACGTTTGACCGCGAGCCGGACAACACGGCCGCTGCCACGCTAGCCCGGGAGTCCCAGAACCAGGATCCGGAAAGCGCACTGGTGACGACGCTGGGTCTTGAAAAACAGATCAACGTCTTTTTTCGCCTGCAAAACCCACAAGTCATTGCGCGCGTCCGCGCAGATTTTCCTGAATTGGGCGAAGCGCCAGAACCCAGAGAGATTTTTCTCAAATTGCGCGAACTAAGAAATGCCTGGTGATAAATCTAGGGTTTTCTGAATTTGAGCGTCATTCGGTTCGATTCACCAATCGCTTCCATTTTGGCATGTAATTCCGGGTTTTCGCGACTCGTGAAATACGTCGGTGGCAGGCGCCAGACGATGTCTTCCTCGGTAGGTTGATCTTTAGGATTGACGTTGATCTCAGATGAACCCAGAAACTCGAAACCAGCGGCTTCAATACGAGCAATAAGCGCGTCCTTTTTTAGATAGCCGCGGGAACCATCCGCCCATTCATCCGGAAAGCTGTCAGGCGACCTGTGTTGCACTACACCCACGATGCCGCCTGGTTTAAGCGCCTTGTGAGCATCGCTTAATGCCGCACTTAGAAAACCACCCTTCGATTCGAAACGGTTTAGGTTGTGTAATGCACGAATAAACAAAACCGCGTCGGCCTTCCCCTCATACTTGGCCGGCATAGAGCCAAATACAAACGCGGATACCGGGGCATCGTCGTCGCCACGCCATTCTTCGGCTTCTGCGGTCCAATCAGTTGTCCAGGTTTTCTTGGCTTCGATGAACTCGTCCGGGAAAAACCCAAATAGTGGCCACATAGCCATCGCATAGTCGGCACCGATCAAATGTCCGTCGGCACCAATATAATCAAGCAATATCTTTGTATACCACCCGGTCCCCGGCAGGGCTTCGATAACGGTGGTGCCAGGATCGAGGCCAAAGAATTCCAACGTATCTTGCGGATTTCGATACACATATCGGGCCCGCACATCCTCCGGCTGTGCTGCAAGCACCGTGGCCAGACTGTGCTTGACTGTTTTCGCCGTCGCGCGGACATCGTGACTGACATCAGAATCGGTGCTCGTCGGCTTTGCGCATGCGGATACCAAAAGTGCCAATACGAGAGGCAGCAGGAACTTATTCATCGGGATTCCTTCAGGAGTCGGGGTTGCGTGTGGTGGCTAAGTTTACTCTTTTAACCGGCGATTTGCCGCGGCATTTAAATAAAGTAACTCGAGGCCTAGCGTTGCCGCGGCCAGTGCGGTGATCTCGGATGAGTCGTAGGCCGGAGCGACTTCCATGATGTCCGCGGCAATGATATTCAGCGACGACAGACCCCGGACTATCCGCAGCAACCGGTCGGAGCTCAAACCGCCTGCCACTGGAGTGCCGGTACCCGGCGCAAAGGCGGGATCGAGGCAGTCGATGTCAATACTGAGATAAACCGGCAAACCGCCGCTGCGCGCCACGATCTTGGCGATCGTCTCCTCCGTGCTGTGCTCGTTTGCCCATGCCGCGTCAAGCACGCTTAGTACATGGGAATCGTAATCATATTCGGTGCGTATACCGACCTGAATGGCGTGTGCCGGGTCGAAGAGTTTTTCACGCATGGCCACGTCAAACATAGAGCCGTGATAGAACTCGAGGTCTGATTTTTCTGTGTCGGTATGCGCGTCAAAATGCACCAGCGCGATTCTTTTATGTTGCCGTGCAGCGGCCCTCAGCAACGGTAGAGAGATAAAATGATCGCCGCCAAAAGTGAGCAAGAACTTGCCGGCCGAGAATATACGATCTGCGTGCTCAACTACCGATTTGACCATGCCGGCACTGTCACCGGCACCGAAACTCAAGTCGCCGTAGTCGACAATATTTGTTGCATCACGCAGGGAGAATCGCCAGGGCCAGCGCTTTTCCTCCCACCGCAGTTGTACCGAGGCCTGACGTATGGCGCTGGGCCCGCTGCGTGCACCGGCTCGTGCGGATGTCGCCAGATCGTATGGCACGCCCATAACCACCGCATCGACGGTGTCGTCGATACGTCGGCTCAAAGGCAGGCCAAGATAGCTGAAGACGTTTGCATAGGTGCTCGAATCGGCACCCAGCAGTTCTGAGTCAGACATTGCTCACCGCTTCACGCCTTTGGGCAATACCCAGGTTCGCGTTTTATTCCCACCGATAGGTGTAAGAGAGACCAATCGTTCGCGGTCGTTTGGGTCCAAAGAAATGTGACGGCAACACACCACCGTTATTGTTTAAACCGTCCCAGGTGAATTCATCCGTGAGATTCTCCACATAGAGACGTACCGCCCAGTTATTATTGGACTCATAGCCAAAGCGCGCGGCCACTTCGGTGTACGAATCAATCTCGGTTGATGCCAGATTTTCGAAACCGCCGCCACGTTCAGACTCCCAGAATGCTTCGACGCTACCGGTCCATTCACCCGCAGCTGCAGGCCAATGGCCGTTAAGCACAAATGCACCCGAAAAATCGGGAGCCCAAAACAGGCTACTGCCTTCACAACCGTTCGGATCTTCCAAACCGCAAATGCTTTGCAGACTGGTGGCTTCTGTATCGAGCCAGGATGCTGCCGCATAGACATCAAAATTTTCGCTCAGCTTGGCTGTGATAGAGCCTTCGAAGCCCTTCCCATCGACCTGGCCCACATTTTCAACCGCGGACGCGCCACCGTCGAAAACCACGACCTGCAAGTCCTCGTAATCGTAAAAAAACGCTGTTAGTGCGATATCGGCCCGGCCATTGAACACAGTGTCCTTGTAACCGAATTCCCAGGAGTCGACGGTTTCAGGATTGAAGGCATTGGGTCGGAAGCCGCCTGCCTGGCTTGCATCATCGACACCACCGCCAACGCCCGCACCGTCGGAGTCAAGGAGCGCAAAACTACCAAAGCCACCGGATTTGAAGCCCTCGGTATAGCTGCCAAATAACAATGCCGACTCATTTGGACGGTAACGCGCCACGAAACGCAACTGCGTGTCGTCCCAACTGCGTGTTTGGCTGACCGCGCCATCGGTTGCAAAGGTATAAGCCCAATACGGGCCGAGTTCGCTATCAGGAACCGGCACGTTGATCGCGAAGTCTTTTTCGTCGTCGCTGTAGCGCACACCCAGACTAAAGTCCAGTACGTCGCTGGCAGCGAACGTCAAATCGACGTAAGCACCCCAACCGGAGTAGTCACCAACTATCCGGCCTGGTTCGGTTAACAAGCCGTCAGCACTGGCAGTAAACGGTGAGCCGTAATATGCGTACAGATCAGCACAACCGGTAAACGTCATGCCGTAGTTGTAATAGTAGCCGTAGTACTGGCAAAAGACGTCTTCAGCGCCGGAGAACGTGAATAATGCGTCGATACTTTCCTTGTAGTAGGACACACCGGCATACCAGGAAAACGGCCCATCGGTGTCTGAGGTCAGTCGAAGTTCTTGTTGAAAATAATCGCCTTCCTGATCTTGCCTGTAATTACTGATTGTCAGCGGAGTGCCGTCGTAGTCTTCACTGTAGAAGTAGTCGTGATCCTTGTAGCCGGTATTAGACGTCAGTGTCATGCCGTCGAAATCGTAGTCAAAGCGCAGACCCAGCGTCAGGATATCCGCGTCATCATCATCACCACCGGATTGGTCGCTGTCGATGTCTTCCAGGCTGCCGCCCAGATCGACATTACCGACGGCGGCTTCGAAGGTATCCCAGATATCGCCTTGTTCAATGGCCCGATACATGGAACCCGACTGCTCTCGCGACTCAAACTCGACGGTCGTATAAACGGCGAGCGCATCTTTTTTATAAGTTGTCGACCAGCGTAAAGCGCCTTTTTCGTGTTCGATTACCTCCCGGCCATTGAAAACATTGCGGGCAAACCCGTCTTCCATAGAACTGTAACCGGCAAAACGCATTGCAAAATTGTCGTTGACCGGTACGTTGATGGCGCCTTCACCCACCAGCAGACCGCCTTCGCCGGCATCCAGCTCAACGTAACCGGACGGCCCGTCATCGATCTCGGCGCGTTTGGTGTGGACGCTGAAAGCGCCACCGATCGAATTACGACCGAACAGGAAGCCTTGCGGCCCACGCAGAATCTCGGAGCGATCCATGTCATAGAGGCTGGTAACAGCCGAGCCATTGCGTCCCTCGTAGAGATCATTCTTAAAAAACGCCGCGGATGGGTCACCACCCACGCCAAAGTCCTGTGTGCGAATGCCACGCACACTGATCGCGTCGATAAAGCTGTCCTGGCTGTTGCCGGTGACACCGGGCGTAAAGGACACCAGGTCTTTGACGTCATTGAGATTGACTTCACGTGTGAAATCGCCAGATAGCGCTGTGATCGCCAGCGGCACGTCCTGCACGGATTCGCTACGTTTAGTCGCAGTGACGAGTACTTCTTCGACTTCCTGGGCAAAACTTGCGGTCGACGCTACGGCAGTGCCAGCGAGTGCGACAGTGACGGCTTCAGCGAGACGGGAACGACGTGCGACGGGCATAAGCTGCAGTGGCACGCGGTTTGTTTTCAACTTCACAGGACACCCCACAGTCTGAAATGTTGACGAACAGGATAGTCATTTGTTTGTCAATAAAAGTCAAGATTGTCATTGGCTTTTCAATCCAGTGGAACGCCAAATTTGCACAGTGTTTCGTACATAGGCTGGAGGTGGGTTTGGTACTTCTTCCAGCGGCCCACTGAACGGGTATGCGCCGGTTCACGTACCTGAGCAGCACTGGCGGTCGAGACGGCGCTGTCATGCCGGTGAAAATCAAGGCAAGCGTCTTCCCAGGGCAGTTCCAGGTATTCCAGCATGCGTCGGACATTCGGCTCCAACGCTTGCACGGTCTTCTCGTACGAAATATCAAAAAATTGGCCGGCGTAGCGTTCACGCCAGCACTGCATCAAACGCCAGTAGCGCGCATGATGACGCGCCATCTCTTCCTGATCGTACGAGTGTAGGTAGGCGTCGGCAAACAATTGTTTGTAACTGGAAAAACAAGCGTCCATCGGGTTGCGCGTCAGATGCACAATCTTTGCATTCGGCAGTGCCGCAAGAATCAGCGGAATCATCAAATAGTTTTGCGGCAGTTTGTCGACAAAATACCGGTTATTGCCTTGCATACGTTTCGTCGTATCCAGGTACATCGTCCCAAGCTGTCCAAAATCCAGTTTCAATGCCGCTTCGAATAGTGCGACGGAAAATCGTTTTGGGTCGGTGTGATTACTGAGCCGTCGTATCGCAAGACTGAACTGTTGCAGCTCGCCAGCGGAATGTACCTGCGAGTGGCTGTTGAGGATCCGTTCAATCAACGTTGTTCCTGTGCGCGGTTGACCCAGCACAAATATAGGTCCCACCGATGTGTTACCGGTTCCGGTGAGCCGATCAGGCGTGTAGTTTTTTTCAAGAAACGAAAAGGCGTCAATTTCGGCTTGTTCATCAAACTCCACCGTGCCGCGACGCGCCTGGGCGCCTGAAGAGAATGCATCAAAGGCTTTTTCCCAATACTGCAGGTCTTCATGTTCCTTACCTATGGCGTAGTAATAAAACGCCTGTGCCCGGGGATGTAGTTTGCCCAACAGCAACGCTTTCATTTGTTGGATATGATCCTGATCTGTTGCCTTGCGTGCGCCTGCCATTGCCCAGTGCGCCTGGGGACTGTTGGGCTGTATCGCAACTATTTGACGGTATACGTCGTCGGCCTGTTTGTTTTTGCCGTGATAGACGAGATTATTGGCGTAATTAAGCAAAAACGGCGGGTGATTCTCGTGGTGCGCAATTGCCTTGCTGTACCAGTCGTTGGCCAGTCCATATTCACCCATCAATGAGTACACTGTGCCCAACAGATCTTCGACGACGGCTTCATCTTTCACGCAGGCAAGCGCCTCGGCAAGTGCAAGATCGGCCCGATTGACCTGGCCTTCGCTCATCAACAATTTTGCCAACTGCGCCCAGGCGGCCGCATGACCCGGATCGAGTTTTGTGACCGAGCGAAAGGCGCTAAACGCCGTCTTTCTCTCGTGTGCTTCGAGTGCGACGAGACCGACCAAAAAGTGGCCCTGCACCAGGTCAGGCCGTCGTTTCAGTACCAGCTTGCAGCATTCGGTGGCATCGGGCAGCCGGCCCATGTTGAGTGCCCGGAAACCGGCTTGCAGTAACTCCTGGTTGTTCATCGACTCGAAGCTAGGTCTGTTTTTCATGCTGTTGTGTATTCCCCCTGTTCTTGTTGTGCCGCTTGATTGGCCCGTGCATTAACCCTATTGTAGCGGCTCATACCCGGGCGACAGCAATTATGAACAGCAATACCAGTCGTTCTCCGGACCAGCCTGTCCAACGCAAGAAATCACTGGGACAAGCCGACCTGGTGCTGTTTACCGTCTCAGCCATCCTGTTGCTGGAGACATTGGCCGCGGCAGCTTCAATCGGCGCATCAAGTATTTTCTGGTGGTTGTTCCTGGGCGTAATCTTCTACATCCCGTTCGCACTGATTTGTGCCGAAATGGGTTGCAGCTATCCGGAGCAGGGTGGCATCTACGCCTGGGTCAGGGATGCGTTCGGCGGTCGCTGGGGTGCTCGCGCAAGCTGGGGTTACTGGGTCAATACAGCCGTGTGGTTACCGGCAATTAACATCTTGTTTGCCGGTATCTTTGCCCAGTTGTTCATGCCCGATCTTTCACTGGCAGCACAGATAGCAATAAGCATCGTGCTGCTCTGGGTTGCCGTCGGGCTCAACGTGGTTACGCTGGATGTTGGTAAGTGGGTGCCAAACCTTGGGGCGGTACTAAAAGTGGCCGTTTTCATTGCACTGATCGCTGGCGCTATCGTGTACACACGCAATCATGGTATGGCCAATCCGCTGACGCTTGCGACGCTCAAACCCGACTGGGGCGGCGCGTTGCAATACATACCGGCCATTATCTACGGCATGCTGGGTTTCGAACTGATCAGTGCAAGCAGCGAAGAGATGAAACATCCGGCCCGGGATGTGCCGCGGGCGGTGTTCACATCCGGGCTGATTATTATCACCTTGTACACGCTTGCGACTGCGGCAATGCTCGCGGCACTGCCTTCAGGCGATATCGATCTTGTCGAGGGGCTGATGGACACGTTGAGGCAGCTCCTGGGGGACTCAGGCCTGGGTCAAAACGCAGCAATGCTGCTTGGCATCTTTGCGCTTTTCAGTTTTTTCTCGAACGGGGTTACCTGGACGCTCGGTTGTAATCGCGCGGCAGCTGAAGCGGGTCAGGAAAAAGAATTACCAGGTCTGTTCGCCATGGAATCACAACGTGGTACACCCGTTGGCGCAGCCGTGACAATGGGGCTGGTGGGCACTGGTGTGTTGATACTGTATGGCTACCTGGCCGGTTCGCAGGAAGATCTGTTCTGGTCGCTGTTTGCGTTTAGCGCGGTGATCTTTCTGTTGCCATATCTTGGCATGATGCTTGCGTTTGTGAAAATGCGCGTTAGTGATCCCGGACATCCGCGGCCGTTTGCAATCCCCGGCGGTCTGCTCGTGGCCAAACTGCTGGCCTATTCGTGTTTCGCGATTTTGACCCTGTCGATAGTCCTGTTTGTCTACACACCCGGAGAGGGTGTGCAGTGGCCGGTACTGCTGGGTGCAATCGCGCTGATCGCGCTCGGAGAACTGGCCATCCGCATCGCCGAACGGCAGCTAAGGCCTTAATAGAAAACCCGGTTGACCTGCGCCATTCCCCCCCGGGCAGATACGCGGCTGGATCTTGATCCAGGATGCTAAAGATTGCACGCAGGCCGTCGATAAATTGCCTGATAGGACCTCGTGGGGCCTAGGTTTGTCTGCAGTGAGCTGACGACGACCGCTGCCGAGGTTCCACTCCAACATACGCAGGAGGCGGGCTCACATGATGACCGGCACGTTCGACCCGTTTTTGGTCGCATTGTCTTTCTTGGTGGCCGTGATCGCGTCGTACACGGCGCTCGAGCTTTCAAGACGGGTCGCGACGAGTTATGGATTGGGGCAAAAGCTCTGGCTTGTAGCCGGCGCATTCTCCATGGGCATCGGCATCTGGACGATGCATTTTGTAGGCATGCTGGCATTCAGCATGCCGATGGCATTTTCCTACAATGTGCCGATCACCATCGCGTCGCTACTAGTGGGCGTTGCCGCCTCGGCATTCACGATCTATATCGCGTCGCGGGAAACCAATTCCCTGCCAATGATCTGTCTTAGCGGTGTATTCCTGGGTTGTGGTATCGCCGGCATGCACTACACAGGCATGGAAGCGATGCGCATGGATGCAACGATAGTCTACGATCCGACTCTAGTTGCTGCGTCCATAGCGATCGCCATAGTCGCAGCAATCGCTGCTATTTGGATCGCATTTACGCTCGTCAAGTTTGCAAGCCAGCACTTGCTAAAATTGAAAATCGGCGCCGCAATAATAATGGGCATTGCTATATGCGGCATGCACTACACCGGCATGTACGCAGCAAAGTATAAACCACTGCCTAATATCAATATGGTATCCGGTGCCGACGTTGATCAGACCGTGATGGCGGTCACACTGGCTATCGCCGCCCTGATGATTCTGGGCTTTACCCACCTCACGATATTTTTTGACTACCGGCTTGGCGTTCAAAAAGACATCGGCAAAAAGCTGGCAGCCATGGTGAAAGAGCGCACGGCCGAATTGGAGCAGCAGGCCGAGGATCTTCGCAACAGCAAGGAGAGACTGGAGCACGAAGCCGTTGAGCGTGAACGAGTCGAGAAAGAAGCGCTATACCTGAGTGAAATTCTGGATGAGTCGTCTAACGAAATTTACATCTTTGATTCTGAGACGCTGGCTTTCATCAAGGTAAACAAAGGCGCGATGAAGAACTCCGGTTACGAACGAACGGATTTCGACAGCATGACACCATTGGACCTGAAGCCAGACCATGATGAAGCTTCGTTTTCGGTGTTGCTCGAACCGCTCAGGAGTGGTGCCAAGGAGTACTTGGTATTCGAAACGAACCATAAACGCAAGGACGACAGCACCTATCCGGTTATGGTCCATCTTCAACTTTTCAAGATTGCTAACCGGTCCAATTTCGTCGCATCAATCACTGACATGACTGAACGTCGAGACCTGGAGCAGCAACTGATGCAGGCGAAGAAGATGGAATCGATCGGTCAGCTTGCGGCTGGTATTGCCCACGAGATAAATACTCCGGCACAGTTCGTTGGTGACAACACGCGATTCCTCAAGGAAAGCTTCGAAGACATACTGGCACTCAACGAGTCCTACAAGAAACTGCTGGATAGCGCACGATCCGGCCCGGTCCCACAGGAAATCCTGGACCAGACGGATTCGGCCGTGAAGGCAGCAGACCCTGAGTACCTCGTGGAGGAGATACCGCCAGCGATCGACCAGTCGCTGGATGGCATTTCCCGTATTTCTCATATCGTGCGGGCGATGAAAGAATTCTCGCATCCCGGTGGCAAGGAAAGAGAGCCGGTCGACCTGAACAAAGCGATAAGTAATACGATCATCGTTGCCTCAAACGAATGGAGATATGTCGCCGAAATTGAAACCGACCTGGATGAAAGCTTGCCGTCTGTACCGTGTACGCCGCAGTCGATCACTCAAGTTGTGTTGAATCTGATCGTAAACGCATCTCACGCCATCGTTGACGCTTTAGGCGATTCACCTACCGATAAGGGTCTGATCCAGATCAGCACAAAAAGAATAGATGGCTACGTTGAGATACGAATCACTGACAGTGGCTGTGGAATCCCCGAAGAAATCCGTGATCGCGTATTCGATCCGTTCTTCACAACCAAGGAAGTTGGAAAGGGGACGGGGCAGGGGCTGGCCATGGCTTTTAGCACCATCGTGGAGCAGCACAATGGCACGTTGCGTCTGGAATCAACGGTCGGGCAGGGGACCACGTTTATTATTGGTCTTCCGTTGGAGGCGCCTGAGTGTGAATCTACGCCTGAGAGTGAGACCGACGTAGTTACAGCATGATGCGTATCCTATTTGTTGATGATGAACCGAATGTACTGAGTGGCTTGCGACGGATGCTCCGGTCAAAGCGCGGCGAGTGGGAGATGAAATTCTTCGATAAAGGGGCGGACGCCCTCCAGTCTTTGTCCGAAGAGTCATGTGACGTCGTCGTTTCCGATATGCGCATGCCTGGTATGGATGGCGTAAAGGTGTTATCTGCGGTCAAGGAGAAGCACCCTGATTCGATCCGGATCGCCTTGTCTGGGCAAACTGATGCACACATGATTTACCGTTGTGTTGAGCACGCGCATCAGTTTCTTTCGAAACCCTGCGATGTGGACACCCTGGCGGCGACAGTTCAGCGAGCTTTTGCATTGAGAGAATTGCTGCAAGACGAGGGACTTTCAAGATTAGTGTCCAATTTAACGTCGCTGCCAAGCATGCCGGAGCAGTACCAGCTGATCATGAACGAATTGCAGACAGAGGACGCGTCGCTGCAGAAAGTCGGTGCCATTATCGAGTCCGATGTGGCTATGACGGCAAAAATCCTGCAACTGGTTAATTCGGCATTTTTTGGATTGACCAAACATGTTTCCTCGCCGGCGCAGGCAGCAATGTTTTTAGGTGTTGATGTGCTAAAAAGCCTTGTGTTGAGCACCGGCGTGTTTACTCAGTTTGACGAGGAATTACTGCGAACACTGAATCTTGGATCTATCTGGCCGAACAGTGTTCGAATGGGCGCCATAGCAAAGTCGATCACGCTCGAAGCGTCAGACGACAAAATGTTAGCCGACTATGCCTATATGGGAGGCATGCTGGCCGACATCGGCAAGGTCGTTCTTGCCTGTAACAAACCAGAGTTACTTATCGCGGCACACGAAGCGGCCCAAGCCAATGGCTTAACGGATTGGGAGGCTGAAGTCGAGACTATCGGTCAAAGCCACATGGCGGTGGGAGCCTATCTGGTCGGACTGTGGGGCTTGCCGAACCCAATAGTTGAGGCTGTCGCTTTTCATCACCGACCGATCGACTGCCCGGGCTCCCAGTTCTCCGCAGTGACCGCAGTGCATGTGGCAAGCGCACTGGTATACGCTAACGGCACCGGTGAACTATCGGAGCTCGATACGGAATATATAGAAACCCTTGGCTTGACTGACAAACTCCAGGGTTGGCGAGAATTGTCTGAGGAGCAGGGCGATGAGTGAAAAACTCTTGTTTGTAGATGACGAACCAAACGTACTCCAGTCGATAAAACGCGGCTTGCGAAAAAGGTTCGATTTGACGACTGCAGAGGGTGGCGCACAGGCGCTGGAGCTGATGAAAAGCAGTGGCCCGTTTGCGGTAATCGTTTCGGACATGAGAATGCCTGGCATGGACGGCGTTGAATTCCTTTCCCTGGCAAAGCAACAAGCTCCCGATTCCGTCCGTATGATGCTGACTGGTAATGCAGATCAGGAGACGGCAGTAGCTGCCGTCAACGAAGGCGACATATTCCGTTTCTTAAACAAACCCTGTGATACGGAGAGTCTGGCTACGGCTTTGGACCTGGCTCTGAACCAGCACCGGTTAATCATCGCCGAGCGAGACCTCCTTGAGAACACGTTGCGCGGTAGCATCCGGGCAATGGCCGAGGTGCTTTCTCTTACCAATCCGGAAGTATTCGGCCGGACCACCCGGTTTAAGTCGTTCATGAATAAGCTCGCTACGGAACTTGGCTATTGCGATCTTTGGCGTCTCGAGACGGTCGCACTTCTATCCCAGATTGGCTGTGTCACCGTGCCAGAAGCGGTCATCAAGAAAAGGGTGTCTGGCAAATTCCTCGCGGACGAGGAGTTACTGGAGTTTCATAAACATACTTTGATCGGGGCACAGCTCCTGTCCGCGATCCCCCGCATGGAGGAGATCGCGGACTGCATTCGGTATCAGGAAAAGAATTTTGATGGTAGTGGTTTTCCCGACGACGAAGTGTGTGGCGAAAAGATTCCGCTGGGCGCCCGGTTATTGAGGATCATTATCGATTTTGATGCTCAGGAGAGTCGCGACGGCAATAGCAAAGCGATTGCATTTCTGAAACAAAATGCTCAACGATATGATCCAGCCATGCTCAATGCGTTTGAATCCATCTTAAGAAATGAATCCGCTTTGGAAGCACGGCCGGTAAAACTGAGTGCTGTAACAGACGGCATGGTGCTGGCAGAAGATATATACACAACCACAGACATTTTGCTGGTACCAAAGGGGCAGGAAACGACGGCCTCTGTGCGAGGTCATCTCAGGAATTTCTTTGAAAAGAACTTGATCGACGACACCGTGACCGTTTGGCAGGACGCGCGAATAGAAGCTACTGCCTAGATAGTATATACGTCGTGGTCATCAACCAGGCCGCATTATACCGTTACTGCTCAGTAGCGCTGCTATCTGGCAGTGACCCCAGGTGCAGACCGTCCAGCACAGCTTGTGTGTCGAGAAACACTGTGTGTGAACCCTGATTGTCTTCGTAGGCAATTTCGATACGTGTAGGCGACGGCGAGATGGGATAAAAAACATTGACAGGTTTGGCCGTATTTCCTGAGATCTCAAATGGCAACGGGGTCTGGCGTTCGTTAATCTCGAAATCGACAACGCTGTTATTGAACCCACGAATCAGACCACGCGTCATGACGACCGGGCCGGCGAGGACGACGGCGAGTGCGGTCGATGCAACAACGGTGCCTGTTGTTCCCACCAGCCCAAAAGCCGCCGGGAGGCCGAAGTAACCGCCGGCTAAAAACAAAGCAGTACCGGTACCGAGCAAGCCATAACCCGTGAGACCGGCCTGGATCTCGATGTCCTCATTTTTGTATCGCTTTGCAGTCTTTTTGCTGGCTCTGACCAATTCCACACGGGTGACCTGTGGTGCGACCCGGGCGCCCAGAGAGTCGATCAGTGTGATGTCTGTAATCCGAATCGGATCATCCGAGAGGTTGTTGAGACGCAATAGATATTCGTCCCAGTCAGCCCTCGCCGCCCAGGTGCCGGGGCCGTCCCGAACAATGACCCAATCCAGCTGGGCCTCAAACACCGGATCAGCCGCGTTGCTCAGAACCGCTTCGTCTGGCCGGGCCAGAGGTTCTTTAAGCATCTTCGTACCACTGGAGCAACTGGTCAGAGCGATAGCAAGGAAAACCGGAGAACAAAACTTTAGCAGGGTTTTGAGATTCATCATCGGATTCTCGCAATGCCGCGACCCGCGCATTGTATCAAGATACGGCGATTCTCAAGTTCTACGCCGCCACATAATAACGGGAACCAAAGTTGCGTTAGTTTGTCCCACCGGTGCTGTGGGGCAATGCATTGGTTGCCAAGCAATCCTGCAAACTCAGTTTATGCAGTCTGGTCATAACCCATAACCGCTTTGGTCTCCAGGAAGTCATCGAATGCATAAGCGCCCCATTCGCGGCCATTACCGGATTGTTTGTAACCGCCAAACGGGGCCGCAAAATCGCCATCTGCCCCATTAATATGCACCATGCCGGTTCGCAATTTTGCAGCGACGCGACGCGCACGCTCCATGTTGCCAGATTGCACGTAGCCGGATAGACCATAAACGGTATCGTTGGCGATCCTGATTGCCTCGTCTTCGTCGTCATAGGGAATGATGGCCAGCACCGGTCCAAATACTTCTTCCCGCGCAATGGTCATATCGTTGGAGACGTTGGTGAACACCGTCGGACGTACGTAATAACCTTTGTCCAGTCCATCCGGTTTTCCGGGTCCACCGGTAACAAGCTCAGTGCCTTCGTTCAGGGCTTGTTGTATGAGTCGCTGAATCTTGTCGTATTGCATCTGACTGACGACCGGTCCCATCCTGGTGCCCTCGGCCTTGGGATCGCCCACCTTCATGCTATCGGCGGTTCTGCCGGCAATCCTGGCAGCTTCTGTCATTTGTGCTCGTGGCACCAGCATTCGGGTTGGCGCATTACAGGATTGACCGGTATTGGAAAAACACTCACGCACACCTGATACGACAGCTTTCTCCAGGTCGGCGTCATCGAGAATAATATTGGCAGATTTGCCACCGAGTTCTTGTGCGACGCGTTTGACAGTATCCGCCGCCGCCTTGGCAACCAGGATACCCGCGCGCGTAGAGCCGGTGAACGACATCATATCCACATCCGGGTGTGCCGACAGGGGCGCGCCGGCGCCCGGGCCGTCTCCATTGACCATGTTGTAAACGCCTGCTGGCACATCGGCTTCGTGCAGCATCTCGCTGAACAGGTAGCCGGATAACGGCGCGATTTCGCTGGGTTTTAGCACCATCGTGCAGCCGGTGGCCAAAGCGGGCGCAACCTTGCAGGCAATCTGATTAATAGGCCAGTTCCAGGGCGTAATAAAACCGCAAACACCCACCGGTTCTTTCAGCACGACACTCTCGCCGATTCGCTCTTCAAACTCGTAGCTTTGCAGGACTTTGAGTGCGTGCATCAGATGCGCCTTGCCACACGCGGCCTGGGAATGTACAGCGAGTTTGGTCGGCGCGCCCATCTCGTCTGAGATCATCTGAGCCATATCGTCGTAGCGGGCGTTGTAGACGGCAAGTATGCGATTGAGCAGCTCCAGTCTTTCTTCACGAGTGGTTTGAGAAAATGACGGAAAGGCTTTCTTTGCCGCCTGGACGGCCCGATCGATATCGATGCCATCGCCTAAGGAGATTTTTGCGATAGCGGTTTCGTTCGCCGGATTAATCACCTCCAGAGTGGCCGTGGCGTGAGGCGCGACCCACTGTCCGTCGATATAGAATTTGCCGCAGTCTTTCATCTTATTCACCGAATCCAATTCTTGAGCCGACCGCTATTATAGGCCGGCCTGATAGACTTGAGACATGAACAGCGGCTACATCGATTCTTATTACGCGGCGACGGCAAATGCTCCCGGTAGCCGGCCGGCCCTGGCGGGTGATCTGGAGGTCGATGTCTGCGTCATCGGCGGGGGATTTACCGGTGCATCAGCAGCGCTGCATCTGGCGGAACGCGGCTACAGCGTCGCATTGCTGGAAGCCGAACGGGTGGGGTGGGGCGCATCCGGTCGCAATGGAGGTCATGTCGGTGTTGGTCAGCGTAAAGGGCAGGAAGAGCTGGAAAAGATTGTTGACCCGGCCATAGCGCTCGCCTGCTGGGAGCTGGGGTTGGAAGCCGTTGCTTTGGTCAAGGAGCTGGTGACCCGTCACAATATTGCCTGCGATCTTAAGCAGGGGATCCTCCATGTAGCCGCCAAACCCTCGCATGTCAAAGACCTGCGATCGACGTGCACGCATCTGCAGCAAAAGTATCACTACGAGGACGTGCGTTTTGTCGAAAGGCAGGAAACGGCGCAAATGCTTGGGACCGAGAAGTATTTTGCTGGTCAACTCGAATCCGGCGCGGCCCATCTACACCCATTGAACTATGTACTGGGACTGGGCGCCGCGGCGGAGAGTGCCGGCACCAAAATTTTTGAACACAGCCGCGTAACCGGCTTTGACGGCGGGGCATCGCCACGCGTGCAAACGGATGGCGGTTCGGTGCGGGCCAAATATGTTGTCATCGGCTGCAATGGCTATCTCGAGAAGCTAAGTGCGCCCATGGCCCGAAAGATCATGCCGATTAATAATTTTGTGCTCGCAACGGAGCCGCTGCCGGCCACTCAGGCAGCTGAGCTTATTCGCGACGACGTGGCGGTGCAGGACACATTATTCGTTCTCAGTTACTGGAAGTTGTCCGGCGATAATAGATTACTGTTTGGCGGCGGCGAGACTTACACAAAACGCTTTCCACATGATCTTAAAAAGTTTGTTCGAAAATACATGCTGCGTGTGTACCCGCAGTTGGAGGGCACGCGTATTGACTATGCCTGGGGCGGAACGCTTGCAATAACTATGAACCGTTTGCCGAGTTTTGGCCGCCTTTCTGACAATATTTTTTTTGCTCAAGGCTATTCCGGTCATGGGGTGCCGACCGCGACTCTGGCGGGCAAGTTGCTGGCCGAAGCGGTGGCCGGGACCGCCGAACGCTTCGATGTGATGGCCAACTTGCCAACACCGACTTTTCCGGGCGGGACTTTGTTGCGCTGGCCGGGGATGGTGCTGGGTTTGGTGTATTACGGCTTGCGCGACAAGTTGTAGATCGCGATGCATATTTTCTAGCCCCCTCCGGGGGGACGATCAAGGTTGGGGACGACTCCTGCGAAGATCAAGGACTGAAGGAACTTCGCATGCAAGCCTATATTGCCCCATCCCTTTTCAGTGCATCGATTTTCGCGTCTGCATAACCGAGCACGTCTTGCAGTATCGTTACTGTGTGCTCGCCCAATGCGGGTGGCGGCTGGTCGGCCTGGTGTGGCGTTCGGCCGAATTTCATCGGATTGCCGACCAGGCTAATCTCCCCGGCCGTCGGGTGGGTGATTTTGGCGCGCATGTTTCGTAGAATGACCTGAGGAAGATCAAAGACTTCCGAGATATTATTAATCTCTCCCGCAGGTACTGCCACAGCTTCTAGCTGGTCCAGCCAGTCCTGACTCGTTCGCGTTTTCATGACGTCGGCAATGTAATCACACAATGCGTCGCGATTGCGAACTCGACTGGCATTGGTCAAAAAGCGCTCGTCTTCCGCAAGCTCCGGTATGCCGGCAGTTTGAGCAAATTGCCGAAACTGGTTGTCGTTGCCGACGGCAAGAATAATGTGCCCGTCAGCGGTCTCGAATACCTGATAGGGGGAGATGTTCGGGTGTGCGCTGCCAAGCCGGCCGGGAACGACGCCGCCGACCAGATAGCTGGCAGCCTGATGCGCCAGCATTGCAGTCTGTACGTCCAGCAACGAAATATCGATGTGTTGTCCGTGTCCGGAGCGTTCCCGCTCCAGTAAGGCGCCCTGGATGGCAATGGTTGCATATAAACCCGCGCTCAAATCCGCAACGGCAACACCCGCTCTTTGCGGTGGGCCGTCTTTTGCACCGGTGATACTCATCATGCCACCCATGCCCTGAATCATCAGGTCATAGCCCGCACGATGGCGTTGTGGTCCGGTCTGGCCGAACCCGGTAATGGAGCAATAGATCAGACGCGGGTTAAGATCTTTGAGGCCGGCATAGTCGAGCCGGTATTTATTCAGGCCGCCCACTTTGAAATTCTCGATCAACACGTCGCTGACCTTCACCAGGTCGCGAATAACCGACTGGCCCCCTGCAGTGCCAATATCAACGGTGATCGATGACTTGCCACGGTTGGCCGACATGAAATAAGCGGCTGTATCGGTGTCGCAATTATTGAGATCACGCAGATAAGGCGGCCCCCAGTGACGCGTGTCATCACCACAAACCGGGCGTTCGATCTTGATAACCTCCGCACCGAGATCTGCCAGGACCTGACCGGCCCAGGGACCTGCCAGGACTCGACTCATGTCGAGTACCCGGATACCGCTTAAGGGTGCATGGTTCATTGTACCGTCGATATCGATGCGCTTAGACGGTTTGGAAATACCACTGAAAGTCTAATGGTGGAATCTCTCGATTAAACCAAGCGAATTCGGCCAGTTTTATTTTGGTATAGAGATCGACAAAAGTCGGACCCATATACTGCGCCGCCCATCGGCTGGCGGCGAATGTTTTAGTGGCACCCAGCCAGTCATCAGGGAGGCTGGGCTCACGCTGCGCGATTGCGTCGCCCTCTATGGGCGCGTCGGGCTCCAGTGTCTGCCTGTGCCCATGCAATATGCCTGCTAACACCGCGGTCATGACAATGTACGCATTTGCGTCGGCACCGGCGACGCGGTGCTCGATCCGCCTGGCGTTGTCGGCTCCAGCCGGGATGCGCAATGCCACTGTGCGGTTGTTATATCCCCACGTCGGGCTAAGTGGAACATAGAGGTTTTTCTGGAACCGTCGAAACGAATTGGCATGCGGCGCAAACAGTAGCATCGCCTCGGCCATTGTTGCTTGCAGCCCGCCGACCGCGTGTTTCAATGTGTCAGGGTTTTTCGCGAAGCGATTATTTCCGTCAGCGTCCTTGATGCTGACATGGATATGCATGCCCGAGCCCGCTAGATCTAACACGGGTTTGGCCATAAACGTCGCCGTCATGCCATGCTGTCTGGCGGCCAGTTTGATAATCCGTTTCAGATACAAGGCGTCGTCGCAGGCACTGACGGGGTCATTCTTATGGTGCAGATTTATTTCAAACTGACCGGGTGCGTACTCGGCAACAGCAGCGGAGGCGGGTACCGACTGAATTTTGCAATATTTTTGTACCGATTCGATAAATGGGCTGTAGTGTTCCAAATCATCCATGCTGTAGACCTGGATACTCTTGGCCACCTCACCGCTGACCGGATCGATTAACGGTTGCGGTCTGCCGGCCGAATCGAGTTTGTCGCGGAACAGATAGAATTCGAGCTCTACGGCTACAGTGGGGTATAGACCCTCGCTATGCAGGTCGGCAACCAGATTGCGTAATACCTGGCGTGGACTGCCATAGAAAGCGCAACCCTGTTCATCGTACATTTCCATCATGCACTGTGCTGCGCCAATCTCAGTCCAGGGAACAGGCCGCAACGTGTCGGCTTCAGGACGGCAGATATAGTCCTGATCGCCAGTGGCTATGCCGAGTTTCGTTGCTTCAACGGTACCGCCGCATATGTCGAGAGCATAAAGCGAACGGGGTAGCAGTATGCCTTCATCAAATGATTTTTCTGCCAGTGACGCACTAATTTTTTTGCCGCGTGCGATACCATTGATATCGGGTATCAGCAGATCCAGCACTTCGAGGTTTGGATGATTCTTGAAAAACGCTGGTGCATCGGTAGACATGGGCAAGACGAGTATCTGTGTGCGTGGACGTGATGCTAACAGACACGGCGGGAAAGTATAAGAAGTTTCGTTAGTAAGAGTTTGGTTTTTCTGTGAAAATCAGCCTGTTTTCCTTGAACCGCGAGAAGGTGGGTGGTAATTTCACGGCAACAAATTAAGAGCTAAATCATGCTGACCAGACCTGTTATCGGTCTCAGTGCAGATCTGAAACATATCAAACCACACAATTATCATTGTGTCGGTGACAAATACGTGCGTGCCATTGTCGGTGCGGCCAACGCGGTACCCGTGATGTTGCCGGCACTGACCGATGGGATAACCGCGGAAGAGATTCTGGCGATGGTCGACGGCATCGTGCTCACCGGCAGTTATGCCAACATACACCCGGCACACTATGGCGGCGGGGATCCGTTCGAGGGTAGCCCGCTGGATCCAGCTCGTGATTCAGCGAACCTGCGGCTTATCCCCACGGCATTGGGCGCCGGCGTGCCCGTGTTCGGCGTTTGTCGCGGTCTGCAGGAAATTAACGTTGCCCTGGGCGGGACGCTCCATCAAAAGGTGCATGAGCAACCCGGTTTCAACTATCACCTGGAAGACGCTACAAAAGACCTCGAAAGTCAGTATGAACCGGCACATACGGTTTATCTTAGCGAGGGCGGCCTGCTGGCAAGTCTTGCAGACTCGCTGGAGCAATCCGTTAACAGTCTGCACGGCCAGGGTATCGATCGACTGGCCGACGATCTGACTGTCGAGGCAAGAGCCGGTGACGGACTGATCGAGGGTTTTAGGGTTAATGGTGCCGCCGAATTTGCATTGGCTGTACAATGGCATCCCGAATGGAAGCCGCATATCCATCCTTTTTATGCGGCTACATGGCGAGCATTCGGAATGGCGTGCCGCAAGCGCGCTGCAAAGCGCAACGGATAAAGCACACAGCCCGTAAGCGGGTACACAATCGATGGTTGAAATTAACGACAAGCTGCGTTCCTGGATCAAGGAACATGAGATCGACGAAGTCGAGGCGCTGGTACCGGACATGACTGGTAACGCGCGCGGCAAGATTATTCCGGCCTATCGTTTTTTAAAGGGCGAAGGAGTGCGTCTGCCCGAGGCCGTTTTCATGCAGACCGTGACGGGTGAATGGCCGGATCCGTCGCTTTACCGGACGCTAATCCATCCGTCCGATCGTGACATGTTTTTACGGGCGGACCCGGGCACGGTATGTATGGTGCCCTGGGCAGAGGAGCCTACGGCTCAGATCATTCATGACTGTGTCAACGCGGCCGGCGAGTATCATCCGCTTGCGCCGCGTACAGTCCTGCGGTCCGTCTTGCAACTTTATGCCGATGACGGACTGCAACCAATAGTCGCACCCGAGGTTGAGTTCTACCTGGTAGAGAAAAATACCGACGCAGATTATCCGTTACGCCCACCGGTTGGCCGCTCCGGACGCCCGGAACGTGCGCGGCAGTCGTATTCCATCGATGCGGTGAATGAGTTCGATCCCTTATTTGAGGAGATGTATGACTTCGCTGAAGTAATGAAACTTGATGTGGACACGCTGATTCATGAGTCAGGCGCCGCACAAATGGAAGTCAACTTTGAACATGCTGATGCGCTCAGTCGTGCCGACCAGGTGTTTTTGTTTAAGCGGTTGATGCGCGAAGTGGCGATGCGTAACGACGTCTTCGCGACTTTTCTGGCGAAACCGATGGAAAACGAGCCGGGTAGCTCAATGCATATCCATCAGTCTGTCAATGATCTCAAGACGGGGCGCAATATTTTTGAGGATACCGACGACGGCAAGATGAATTCGACATTCCGTCACTACATCGGGGGTCTGCAAAAATACACGCCAGCAGCCATGATCTTTTACGCGCCATACGTGAACAGCTATCGCCGCTTGATCTATGGCGATAGTGCACCGGTAAACGTGCACTGGGGTATTGATAACCGTACGGGAGGGTTGAGGGTTCCGGTTTCTGCAAGTGCCAACCGCCGAATCGAATCACGTTTTGGCGGTTCGGATGTGAACCCCTATCTGGCGATTGCTGCGACCCTGGCGTGCGGTTATCTGGGTATGAAAGAAAAGATTGAACCCACGCAACCGACGGACCAAAATGCCAGAGAGATGGAACAAACATTGCCGCATGCCTTGGAAGAGTCACTGATTTGTCTGGAACAGGAGCCGGCGTTCCGGCAGACCATAGGCGAGAACTTTTCGCTGGCTTATGCCGGCATCAAGCGACGGGAATATGAAACTTTCTTTAGGGTTATCAGCTCCTGGGAGCGCGAGTACCTGCTCTTAAACGTTTAGGGGGTCGTCTGTGAGCACACTGTTTTCCAGATTACAGCGCAAAGACGCTGCGCATCATCTGCATCCGTTTACCGATAGCGGCGATCTTGCAAAGCGTGGCACACGCATTATCAGTAGCGCCGACGGCGTTTATCTGACGGATGGCGAAGGGCGTCGATTGCTGGATGGAATGGCCGGTCTGTGGTGCGTTAATATCGGCTATGGCCGGCAGGAGCTGGCCGACGCCGCTGCCAAACAATTTCTCCAGCTGCCGTACTACAACAGTTTTTTTCAGTGCACGACTCAACCGGCAATCGAGTTGTCCGAAATGCTGGGGGAACTGGCGCCGGCCGATTTAAATCACGTGTTTTTTACCGGCTCGGGTTCAGAAGCGAATGACACAGTCGTTCGTATCGTGCGCCACTATTGGGCCTCGCTAGGCCATGAGAACAAAAACGTCATCATCAGTCGCCACAACGCCTATCACGGCTCGACGATGGCAGGCGCAAGTCTTGGTGGCATGAAGCCAATGCACAAACAGGGCGGTTTGCCGATTCCGGACATAGTGCACATCGATCAACCCTACTGGTTTGGTGAAGGTCGCGATGAGGACCCGGCCGAGTATGGCATCCGGATTGCTCGTCAACTGGAAGACAAAATAAACGAGCTCGGCGTTAAACGAGTTGCTGCGTTTATCGCGGAACCTGTGCAAGGCGCCGGAGGAGTCATCGTACCACCGGACAGTTACTGGCCCGAGATTCAGCGTATCTGCGATGCCTATGACATCCTGCTGATCTCAGACGAAGTCATCACCGGTTTTGGGCGCATTGGCCATTGGTTTGGCGCCGACTATTACGGCACAAGACCGGATTTGATGCCCATTGCGAAGGGCCTGTCCTCGGGCTATCTGCCGATAGGCGGGGTAATCATTTCTGATCGCGTGGCTGACGTATTAAAAGAGAAGGGTGGTGAGTTTTATCACGGTTACACTTACTCGGGACATCCGGTTTGTGCAGCCGTGGCACTTGCCAACCTGCATATCCTGCAGGACGAAAATATTATTGAATATGTGCGTAACGATATTGGTCCTTATCTACAAGACCAGTGGCGCACGCTTGGCGACCATCCCCTGGTTGGTGAGGTGCGTGGCGTGGGTATGCTCGCCGCGCTCGAGTTGGCAGAGGAACGAAACCCGATAAAGCTATTCGAAGATCCATCCAGTGTCGGCAATCTGGCCAGAGACTTTGCGATAGACAATGGTCTGGTCATGCGCGCTGTCGGCAGCAAGTTGATTGTTTCACCGCCGCTGATTATGCAGAAGCAGCACGTTGACGAGCTGGTGCAAAAGGCCCGTGCGACCCTGGATGATGTCGCGACGCGGGTACTTTGACGGCTGATCGCTTGAACCTTCGGTTCAAGAAAGCACTTGCTTTAATACTAATGACAGGCCTTAGTGGTTGTCAGGATTCGCGACACGGTGCCAGTGCGGATCTGATACTCACAAATGGCGTTGTCTATCTGGGCCGTGATGCTCAGCCGGTCGATACAGTGGCAATCGCTGAGGATCGCATTGTTTACGTGGGAGACCTTACCGGCGCGAAGCGCTTTAGAACCTCGTCGACCCATGAGATTGATCTCGAACGACGGCTGCTCATCCCGGGGCTGCACGACGTGCATATCCATCCCCTCGGTATTGTTTCTCCGGGGGGCTGTGATTTGGACAGTGCCGTTTTGTCGTTGGACCAGATGGTTCCACGGTTGGCCGCTTGTCTGGCAAATGGTGACGCTGCAGATTCTGGTTGGCTAATAGTGGGTCAATGGAATTTCACTTCCGGAAATCAACCCAGCGATGCTTTTCCGACGATGCGTGCCGCACTCGATGCAGTAAGCCGCGAAGTACCGATCATTTTGCTCGGTAATGATGGTCATCACGGCGCAGCCAACAGCGCCACCCTATCGCGGGCGTCCAACGATGCCGGTCAGACGGTCGGTCTGACGCGCGAGACTCTGGGCGGCGAATTTGCTGCGCATCGGCAATACATCGGTGTCGATATGGCCGGTGAACCGAATGGCTACGTGAGCGAAACGGCGCGTGAGTTGTTTGGCGCGCCCGGTAGTCTGTTGTTTGAAATACCGCCGCTTAGTGCCATGCCGGCCATCGCCCGGAAACTTGCCGGTTACGGTATTACTTCGATCCGCGATGCAGCGGCGCTGGTTGATACGCTGCCACTTTACGATGCGTTGTACGACAGTGGCAGGCAGACCTTTCGACTCACCTTGGCACTGTTTCCGTCTTTTAGGCGCTATGAGAATGCAGCAGGGCAGCCGAACATCGGCCAAATGGTCGCAGATATGTCGGCGATCAGGGACAAATACGCTGATCACCCGCTAATACGTGCAGACACCGTCAAACTGTTTGTCGATGGTGTAATCGAGGGTGATCCGCAAAGCGTCCCACCAACGCTGCCGAACGCAGCACAACTCGAACCTTATCAGCAGCCGCTGTTTTCCTTACAGGGGGACAAGCTGTCGATTAACGGTTACGTAGATCTGGATGATCCGGTGTGCGCCGATATTCGCGATAATCCGCGACCGGCTCAGGAGGTTGAGCGCTTCCTGGCAGAACACGGTTTTCATCCCGCTCAGTGCACAATCTCTCGCGGCGTACTGGAGCACCCGGTCGAGGTTATCGCAGCGTATGTGGAAGCGTTCGACGCAGCTGGATTCACCGTACACGCGCATGCAATCGGCGACCGCGCAGTACGCACCGCAATCGATGCCTTCGAAAAGATCGCGAAAGATGATGCCGGTAGAGTCCTACGCCCGCACGGTATCGGTCACGCGCAGCTCGTTCACCCACACGATATTCCACGCGCCGGCCGGTTGGGGCTTAACATCGCTTTTACCTACGCGTGGATTATTCCCGACCGGGCTTATGACCTGACGGTGATTCCTTTCGTGGATCAAGTCATCGAGGTTGATCTTTACAATGAAGCGAACTACACCATTCAGCAGTCTTATCCTACAGCCAGCTTGCTGGCAGCGGGTGCATTACTAACGGCGGGCAGTGACGCGCCGGTGGACACACGAGAGCCGCGGCCGTTTGAGAATATCGAACAGGCTGTGACTCGTGCGAACGATGCTGGAGAGGTTTTCAATGCTACCGAAGCAATCGATATTCATTCTGCACTGGCAGCCTATACGATCAACGGAGCCGTTGCACTCAGCATGGCGGACGAAAACGGCTCTATAGAAGTTGGCAAAAAGGCGGATCTCGCATTACTGGACCGCAACGTAGTCGAGTTGGCAGACTCAGGGCGTGCTAATGAAATAGGAGATACGCGGGTGCTGATGACGATATTCGACGGCGGTATTGTTTACACTGCACCGGGCTCTGAGTACGGCCGGTGAGCGCGGAAATGACAAGCACGAGCAAACTAGGCAGCGGGCATTTCTGGTTTCGAGTTTTTAAGTACACCATCTATTGTTTGCTGGCCTATAACATCTGGCTGTTCTTTCTCGGGGATGTTCGCGCCAGCGCGCAGACCTTCACCGAAGGCGTTAGCTGGAAAAACCTGGTTCAAGCGTATCCGGCCACAGTGGATACGTTTGCCTGGGTCGTTCTTCTGTTGTTGTTTGAACTCGAGACGGCAGTCATTTCCGACGAGAAATTGCGTGGCTCACTCAAATGGGTGCTTACGGGTGTACGCGCGGTTTGCTATTTTTTTATTGTTTATTCTTTCTACGGCTATATCGTTAAATACGGGTTGGTTACGAATCTTGTCCCATTCGCAATCAGCGACGTGTGCACACTGATCGGGACGGATTTCACCTATGTTGACACCCTCGACGATTATCTCCCGTTCACACCGGATATTTGTAACGCAATGCAGGGACAACCGTTACTACAAATTGCAGGAACACAGATTATAGGCACGGCGGATCAGTTGGCCCTGGCGAAGTCATTGGCTGTTACCGATGTCATCAATGCAGGTAATTGGCTGATCATCGTTGCGTTTCTCGAGATTGAGGTCTGGCTGCAGCTATGGGGCATGCTCAGTGAGCGTTTGCTCCAGCTGAGTAAAGGCGTTAAGACTGTGCTCTATACGATATTACTTGGGTGCGCAATCTATTGGGGTATCGATGGTGAGTTCCTGGACTTCTGGGATGCCTTTCTGTGGCTCGTAGCCTTCGTATTTATTGAGATGAATATTTTCGAATGGCACGCAGAAACTTCACAGGATACCGCGCAGGTATCAACGGCGCCGGAGTGATTCGGCGCCGGGATTGTAAGTCTTATTTTTTTGGCGGGGAAAGACGCGCTCGCCGGCGATTACCAGCAGTTGGAACCGGCGCCGCTTTTGCCACGTTGCCCTGCATGAGTCAGTGACAAAGTGCCACACGCAGTGTCCGCGCTGGCCTGGTGCTGTAGCGGAACCGCCTGAACGGTAAACGTCGTTGCGGTCAGGTTGGCGAGCAGGATTTTGTAGATCCGGTCACCCGATGTAGCCGGAACTTGAGTACCATTGCGATCAACATACATCGGATTACTCTTGAACCCGAGATTGGTAAGATCGGCTGCATAGGCCTTGTTGTCCAGGAAGAAATGCTCCTGACGGTCAGCAACCAGCATCAGGGTGCTCTTTGCCTGAGTACGCACCGAACGCGCGACAAAATTTGAGTACGCGGGCACCGCCAGCGTTGTCAGTATCGCCACAATCGCGACTGTTACCATCAACTCCATGATGCTAAAGCCTTGCTGGTTTCGTGGTTTTCTCATTGCATACTCCAATATTTTAAAAACCCACCGCGAGCCACACATGGCTCGCGGTGGTAGTGATTACAGATCCAAATCTTCAACTTCGTTCCAATAAGTTTTCCAGCGCACATTGGTGCCGGTGTCCTCGGTGACCAGGTCAGGTCTGAGAATCTTACTGGGCGGCAATGCCACAACTTCCGCCGGGATTCCGGAGGAGAGGAGTTTGGTGTCGCGGTCATCTCTCGAGTTCGGCGAATCCGGATCGTCAGTCGGGTTGTCGGTATCATTGTAATTGCGCGTGGCTGTGCCCTCTTGCAGGCTTAACGCATACAGATAACCGTCACCCTCTGGAAGTTTACACTCGGTCGGAATACCCGCTGGCGGCGCCGCAGGTACAAACGACGTCATGAAGATTGTTCCCGCCATGGTCAGCGGTGATGCCAGCACCTTTTCAGCGCGACGTTCGAGTTTAATAAGCCATCCGTTTGAGAGGTCCGGAGGAGTCGCACAGCTATCGTCCTGTAAACAATTATCAGTGACGTCAGCAATTTGGCTGACTGTGAAGTTGGTGTTCGCGCCTGAACCCGCCGCTGTGTGACGATCCTTGATCATAAAGATATGGTTCTCGACCAGACCGCCTTGGTCCGTGGGATCGGCGCGGTCGCCGGAACCGAGGATCACCGCATCGAAAGGTCCGGTTAGGTCACGCGAATGAACAAAGTCCGGCCGGTGAAAGAATCGTCTGTCATTAGCGACGGTGGCTGTATCATGCCGGCCCAACACAGCAAGGCGGGTAAGCTTCCAGTTGGCAGTGTCAGTGCCGGCGAGATCGGCACGCCAGACGTTGCCACCGGTATCGCCCACGAGTATGCGATCTGTGAGACCGTTGCCGTTGGTATCCGCAATGGTGACATCTGACGGGATACTGTCTGTAAGATCCGCATTCTGGAAAACGGTTCCGGTAGAGGCACCGCCGCCGCCGATTGCTTTCCAGATCAGGTTGCCGGTGGCCAGGTCGACCACGTAAATCGCATTGCCTTCAGAATCATTACTTCCGACGCCAGAGCGCGAATCCTTGTTAGTGTCGTAACCGCCACCGAAGATTAAAGCCGGTCGCGGACCGGTTCCTGTGTCGATATGGGCAATCCGGGGAGTCGAAAAAGTTTGTCCGAGTTCGGCAAAATTACCGCTGTTGGTAATCTTCCAGAGCAGATTCGGGCTTTCGGGATTGCTGACATCCATAGCGTAGTAGGCTTTGCCGCCACGGCGCAGACCAAATATCAGTAAGACCTGCTCACCGGCCTCGATCGTACCGTTTTGATTGGTGTCGTTCTTGAATACGACGGGAACGCCGTCGACCCCATACGGATGATCACCCGTGGGAGCATTGGTACGGAGCTGGCGCCGGATACCCATAACTTCTTGCGGCATGAAGCCCCAGCTTTCGCGTCCGAGCTGAGTCCCGTCCGATGCCGTGTTACGGATGAAGTGCAGGTAGCCGTCATTGGTGCCCATGGCCACATAGATGAGTGGGTTGGTCGCCGTGTGACCGGCGCGGGCACCATAGTTGATTGACGCCGGTCTGGAGTGCACAGGATCGCCCATTAGCCACGGCCGTGCCTCGCTGCTATCCGAGTCGTTATCGAGATCATCGATATCGAGACCCCGGGCATGTGCAATCAAATCCTCGGCCTCTCCGCGACTCGTGGCACCCAGGGCACTTTGTAATGCCGTGGCAGTCGCTGCATCCGCATTGAACGCACTCAGAGCGGATGCACCGCTGTCATAGTAAAGTGTGCGGGACAGTGGCCCGTTGACGGCTCCCGGACTACCGGCAATATAACCGGGAAGTTTTTGTCCGGCACCACCGCGTGTAATAAACCGCCCGTCGCGTCCGGCCACCTCGGTGGTATCAGGATCTGGTGCAGGCAGCGCGACCGGATCGGTCCAGAAGGTCAGCGCATCGTCGCGGATGCGTCCGTCCAGCGCTACTGCATTGTTGCCCAGCGCATCAATCAGTTCGATCTGGCCAGCGGCGTTCTCCGCGCCCAGTTTGAGTTTCTTCAGGTTGCCTACCCACCCCGGACGTCCCTCAGCCTGTGCTTCGAACAGGGCGAGAAAGACATCGTTTACGACTTCGGAGCGGTTGAAGGCATTGACCGGCAACGATACCGGCACAAAAGTATTGCTGACGCTGATAATATTGGCGAAAAGATTCTCCAGCGTCGCAACCAGTGCCGACGGGTCGTCGCTGACTGGATAGACAAACTCCGAGCCGCCTGCTATCGCGAGATCTTGGAGGAAAGGGTTGGGGTTGGCGGTCGGCGCGACAAAATACGAGGCCACGTTCTGTATACCCGGTACGTCCGGGATACCAGGATAGGTGCCATCGGCAAGGTCCAGCTCGTACAGCCGCCGGGTCGTGTCGATGTAGTCCACATTGCTTGTCCCCACCGGGAAATCCATACCGCCTGAGCTCTTCGATTCGAGTATCGCGCGATCCGAATCGTCGAACTGATTGAATACGCCGAAGGTGAGATTAACCAGAAAGATTTTGCTGCAGACTGCCCCCGCAGTCAGCGGAGATATGTAGCGAAATCCGCCGGCGCCGTCAGCCACTTCGATGGTGGTGTCCCAGGGCGTTGACAGAGGTTCCATATCTATATTCGTGGTGTTGTCTGTATCGAAGTCGTCCCAGCCATTGTGCCCGTTATACACACCCTGGCCGGTCAGATAACGAAAAAGTTCGAAATCCTTCTCCTCAGCCTGGTTTTTGTGGGAGTTGTTGTTATTCGACGGGAGCGGCAGATCTGCCAACATCGCGGCGAAATCTTCACGGGTAGTGTCATTCAGAGGCCTGAAACCGAAAGGAATGTAGGATCCGTTGCTGCAGTCGGTTATACCTGGACCGCTAGAGGGGTCGCCCGAACAGGTATTACGGTGGTTTAGCATCAAACCGACTTGCACACCTTCAGTGCGCGCAAACACCTGTTGGAGTGAAAATCGCAACACGTCATAGAGCGTAAATCTGCCAGATGACGGCACGTCAGGCGCGATGTTGGGATCCCCACGGAAATAATCAGCCTGGTCGCAGCTGCTGTTGACATTGGAACACACCACGGAACTCAGGTTGGGCCGGTAGTCGAGAAAGAACATCACCATCGGCTCATTGCCGGTGATTCCGGCATCGGTGTAAATGTCCGTGTCGTCAGCGAGCACAGTGCCGCATAAAGCCAGCAGCAAGACACCCACGGTGTATTTGATCGGTCGCATGTTTCTAAATCCTCTACGTATTACTATTTGGGCACGAGGATCAACATCCCCTGCACGATATCGGCACGGCCGAGATTCTCAGAGCTGCGGTCAAAAGTTGTATTGACCCGGTAACGCACGGCACCAAACTTGTCGGCACTGGTCTCCAGTCCGCGTGGCACGATGCCCTCGGCAACCTGTTGCACGAGACCGGTTAACTTCCCGTCGGTAATATGGCCAGCAAGGCCCGTAACGGTGATGTCGTTGCGGTCACAGCCGGTTAGGCCGGGTGTACAAACAGAGTAGCCGGGTCCGCCGATTACCGGGATCATCGCGGGCGTCGCGAATACGGCATCGGCCAGAGCCTGTGCAGACTGGAAAGCCTGCAGCTTGGTCTCCATATTGCCGGCCATACGCAGTTCCAGGCGGCTGGATCGTATTGCAGCCAGGCTGGTGATCGTGACGACGACGAGTATCAGCAATGTAGTCACCAGTGCTGCGCCAGTCTGTGTTGAGATTTTTGGTGATTTCATCATGTTTTAAAATCCAAGACGTGCCTGGTTGCGGAGGTTCCGTGTAGTCACGGTGGCCGCATAAACCCGGCGATAAAAATTGTCGTTCGGCGTGACCGCGGCGCGGTTACCCAGTTGATAGGTCTTGCCGTTGGTATAGCCTTGCTGCGGATCCACGCTGCGAGACAACAGGAACAGCCGCACTGCGATCACCCGCGGCATCAACGCGGCCGCGGGATTGGCAAGGTATTGATCCACAACGCCGTCTCCGTCTGTGTCAACGCCAAACTCGATCTGCAGATCCTCGACACCGCGAGCCATGCATTCCTCGATCATCGAGGGTGTGCCACTGGTATCGAGAAATTTTCTACACATTGTGGGAATACCGTCAGCCGAGTCGGCATCATTGGCATGCGTCCGCACATACCAGATGCTTGGCACGTATAACCAGTCGGTTGCCGGGGCTGGAACCGCCACGGCAGGCGGTGCCGCCACGGGATCCTTGAAAAGTAAACCAACGATGCCATTACTCTTGACATAGACAGCGCCGGCATCCAGCGGCGCCGCACTGTTGTTGCCGGCAGTACGCTTGATACCGATAATGTCTGTTCCGGGTTGTACGACGGTCCCGTCGATACAGCTGAACTGAGCAGTCGCCGTCGCCGCGGTAGCGTTGTCTAGAGCGGTAATCTGCGTGGTGGCGTCGTACACCCATGGCGTCGTCCCCGGACCACAGTCGGTGGCGATGGTCAGACTGGTGTCGGGATTCACAGACCCGGCATCACTGAGTTCAGCCCAGAAACCGGCATTTGCCAGTTCGTGACTCAATTCGCCTAATACAAAGCGAGCATCATCCTGCATTCGGGAGATCTTCTCGTTCTCGCCGAAACTGCGGTTGGACTGGATGAATAGGGCAATTGCGCCGCCAATCATGATCAGGCCGATGGTCATGGCGAGCATGAGTTCAATCAGCGTAACGCCGGATTGTTGATATCGGTATTGCATTAGCTTGCGTCCAAAAACGTTGCAAATGTCAGAAGGCGGCGGTTCACATTGGCTGTGCCATATCGGCCTGCGCCGCAGGTATTGGCCGAGACGTTCGGGATGTCACTGGTACCGCGCCAGGCGATTGCCACCGTATAGATTCCGGAAGACCCATCAGCCGGCCCTCCCACGCACAGTGTCGGGTCATATAGTCCGCCGCTTGAACTGCTGCCGGAGGTCTCAAGCGCGCCGTCAATTACCCGACCGAAAGACCAAAGGTCGTAGACGGAAATTTCAGTGGGGTCGCATGTAACGGTCTCGCAGTCTGTGGCCGGCGCGGCTGGCATGGCTGTTACTACACCCAGGTAGTCATCGAGCACTGTTGGGTTGGCCCGCATGCGCTCCAACAGATCTGCAGCCAGCATGGCAGCTGTCGTACGTTGTACAGCGTCATAGGTCGCCTTCTTGGTGACCGTCTGCATCGCAGCGGTTCCCAGCAGGCCAACAGAGAAGATCACGAGCGCTATCAGGGTTTCGAGCAGACTGAAGCCCGAGTGTGCGGTTGGATTGGATTGATATTTCAGCATGACGGGACTACTCCAGCGGAGTCGACTTTGGAAATTCTCGGACGCCCACTCGTATCAACAATCACGACTCGAGACTGGGTTGATCCACGGTGATCGCAGATTTCTATGTCGCCGGTGTTTTGCCGGATGTTGTTCACCATCGCGCGGCCGTTTGGGCGATAGACTAAAAATGTAGGAAATACGGTGCTTGTAATAGACATTCCGTCCATCGCGCCGATCGTGTGCAGCACGGGTTCGCCCGTATCGAGTTGGGCATCCCGGTCCGTATCCTGAAACACAAGCACGCCTTGGTGCCATGAGCCTCCGCAGGTGGTCGGAACTGCAGCGGCGCAAACCGCGACACGCTGATTACGAGTTATGGCAGCGCTGCGAGCGATCTGCACCGTCGAGAAGAAGTCGTTCACGATCGTTGTACGCCGGTTGTCCAGGTAGACATTCGTCATCCCGGGAACCGCGACGATCGCGAGGATACCTGCGACAGCGAGCGTGACCATCGCTTCTAACAGCGTAAAGCCGGAGTCATTGCGGATGCCCGCTTTGCGCTCCGTTTTAGCGTTACTGTGATATGTCAACTTCATTTTGAACACCAGTTGTAAGATGTCGAGCAAGGTATAGGACACGGCTCATTTGAGCGTGAATCACCGTCACAAAGCGGAAAAACTAGCCGTATTTAGCCGACCAATGGCCATCTCAGGTCGACGAAACGTCATTCTTGATTTATTTTTTCTAAGCGCGTGAACGTTAAGAGTCGCGCTGCGCGCACTCGTTAGAGTTAGTTATGTTAGGTTGCGTAACGAAAGGGAATAGTGATGTGTCAAGTTCTCAGTATGCTCGCCCGGAGCACGTTCCTGCTGAAAAGCTTAGCTTGTTATACTTAAGATAGTGGATACCTACGTACTGGTCGCAGATTGCCCGGAGAGGATTGGCATAGTCCGAGCCATCTCGGAGTTTATTTACTCTCTTGGCGCAACGATTCTTGATGCATCACAGTTTACCGACCTCGAGAACCAGCGCTTTTTTGCCCGCTGGGTTTTTGCCCCCGTTGATGACCAAGCGCTACCCGATGTCGGGGCGTTGAGGGAGCAATTTTCACCGATAGCCGACGGCCTGTCGATGAAATGGGAAATTAGCGACGGTAACGTAAAGCCGCGAATTCTTGTTGCGGTGTCAAAATTCGGCCATTGCCTGAATGACATGCTAAATCGCTGGCATGAAGATGAGCTGCCTGGCGAGATTGTTGGCGTTGTGTCCAACCACGAGAAATTTCGCGACAAGGTCGAGTGGTATGGTCTTCCGTTTTTCTACCTGCCTGTAGATCCTGACAATAGATGGGGCCAGGAAAAAGAAATACTGGACATCATGGGCCGTGAGCAAATTGATTTGCTTGTGCTCGCAAGGTACATGCAAATTCTTTCCGACAAAATGTGCGAGCGTATCGAAGGTAGGGCCATCAACATTCATCATTCATTCTTGCCCGGATTTAAAGGCGCAAAGCCTTACCATCAGGCTTTTGATCGTGGCGTGAAGGTTATCGGTGCGACGGCCCACTATGTGACGAAAGACCTGGATGAAGGCCCTATCATCGAGCAAGACGTGCAGCGGGTCGAGCACTATTACGACGGCGAAGCGCTTGCCAGGTTGGGGCAGAATGTTGAGACGGTCGTGTTGGCAAAGGCGGTTTGGTGGCACTGTCAACACCGGGTGATTATTAACGATAAAAAGACGGTCGTATTTAAATAGCCATCAGTTGCACCCGCCGTCAGGGGAGACGAGCGCCATTCTTGGGCGAATAAGCCGCAGACCGGGGAGGGCGCTGAAGTGTTATATGCCGGTGATTCGCTTGGGGTCTTGAATCACTCGGATCGTGACATTGTACCGAACAGAAGTCGAAGATCTGCGTGATCTGCTCTGTGAATTATCGCCGAATGCATTTTGCGAATAATCTAATCACGTCAAAGACACGTGGAAACAGCCCCTGAGCAACGTCCCCCGGGTTGTCCCCAGGGGGTTGCAGGACAGCGTCCGATCGCATTCGACTCAACCAGGAAAAAAAGCCCCTGTTATTCTGACTGCAGTCTCAGGCTAGGGTCTGGTGTCCCCGAGCCTAGTGATGGTGGATCCGGTTTCGGCCGTGACATTCAGATTCACGTCAGTGCCGTAATAAAAAATAGTTGACACGCCTGTAACAGAACCTGTGATCGACGAACCAACATCCATATTCAGGGTTGCAGTGCTAACACCACTGACAACGATATTGGCTGTGGTCAGCGGACGGCTACCACCCAGATCCAATTGACTGACACCGGCAACATCTGCCGTCAACTCACCGATCATCAGTGAGTCACTTTGCAGTCGAGACACACCATCGATGTCAACATCCAATAGAGACTGCGCGAAATCGTTCAGCGTGACGTTGACAACGCCGTCGAGATCGATGCTGTTGAGTACCGGTAGGGTAACAACGCCCTCGAGCGTTTGGATGTTGACCTCTCCTGTCGCTGGCAACAAACTCATGCTGAGTGTCGAGCCAGTAGTACTGATATCCAGCCGGTTGGAATCCTCAGTGTCGATTGTGACCTCAACCAGGTAGGCAGGGTCCTGCGTGATTTCGACGTTGAATACACTGAAAACCGATATGTCTGAGAAATCGCTCAGCTCAAAGGTAACGGTCTCGGTGGGCCCCGCGACGCTGCCAAAGGTAATCTCACTCGCCAGGATGCTGGCGCCGTCGGTACGGATGTCTCCATCGACGTGAATTCGAGCATCGGCCTGCAGATCATCAATTGTTCCGTTTACAAAACCGGTACTGCCATCAGTAACGATCGGGAAACCGTTGATTTCGAAATCAGTCGGTGAATTGAAACGAGTGACTACGCCCTGAGCTCGGGAACGTTCGCCGGGTGTACCGCCGTCCGTCCCATAAAGACTCAGAAGCTCGTCGACCACCAGGATACCGCTGTCCAGTGTGCCTCTTGCCAAAACAAACAGACCCTCGGCGGGCATCCCGGCCGGAAGTTCAATCAGTGTGGCGGTGCTGTAATCAACAGTCAGCCGATTGATGCTGAACAATGTATTCGCGAGGTCTAGCCCGGCGACGCTGCCAATAACTTGTAAGGCTGTGCTGGCGCTGTCGGATTCGACCCGTTTGGCGATAACCTCGCCGGCACCGTTGAGAAAACCACTGACTTGTGCATTAGAACCGACGGTGAGTCCGTCAAAGGTGCCCGGGTCGATGCCTGCTGCAAACACTGTGTCGGCATCGGTGAGGACAGTCTGTCCCATTACGACTAAGCGTCCAAGCGCGCCATCGATGCTTTCCACCGGACCGAGCACAGTGGCTTCATAATCGATCGCTTCAGCCGTTCCTCTCGGTCCGCTGACTTCGATGGTACCTTCAAGGTCGACAATCTGCCCAAGCTTTAAATCAGAAAAGCTTGCAGTCTGGCCGTTGACAATAACCGTCGCGGTATTGGTTCCGTAAACTACGCCACTGACTGTGACGCTGCCCAACTCCGTGATCACGCCGACCGCGGAGATAACTTCTGTTGGGGGAGGATTGGGGGGCACGATAATCGTTGGTCCGCTGCTGCCACCGCCACATGCACCGAGCAGAACCAGACACACCACGCCCAACCCGCAGAAAGTCAACTTTTGCGCGTTCATAGTAGCCACCTCTGTAATAATCGTGAGCTTCGATGCTGCGCGTGTCTATTCGAAGATATACGTAGCCGTGCACGTTAAGAAGCGGTTTAGAACCAGAATCGCGGTGATCAATTATTCAAGGCGCACGGCGCAGGTGCGCAATCCACTTGCAAGAAAACCGGAGCGGCATGTGCCACTCCGGTTCACTGGCAAATTTTCGAACTTCAGGTTAAGGCGATAAGACCGGAATTAACCTGAGTTGCGCGTGCGGGCGGCCTCCGGTCTCCAGTTTCCACATGTAGTCCTCTAGCAACGGATCAAACAGTGCCACTCTCTGTGTGCACGTACTGCTATCGTCCACAGCCAGGCAGACCGTCAGTAGTTCCGCGCTGTAATCTTTGAACTTTGGTCGTCCATTCTTACCGCTGGTGCGGGCGAGATCCACTGTGCTTTCTGTTGAGCACAGGACTTCAAGTGTGTCGTTTTCGTCAAAAGCGGTATCCTCGACTTCAGCCCCGCAGGCAGTGATGTCAAGCGTGCTGCCCGGTCGCCCTACAAGACGTACGTAGACACGGTACTCGGTAAAGTCCGGTTCTGGACAACTCGGGTCGTCGGGCGTGGCCGAGCAATCAAGATTGTCGATGCTTAGCGGCAGGGTCAATTCGGCACCCCCTCGGTTACAGGCGTTACCGTCAATCACCTGGACTGCATCGCCCTGTGCCAGAGCGATTGTGTTGGTTTTCAGAAAGTCGCCTTTCGGCGTTCCGGTCTTAACATCGGGTGCAAAGTTTGCCTTAACTGCGATCATGTGCCGATTGGAGTCGGTGAATTCACCCGCCGGACAGTTTTCGAACGCAATAATCTGTAGGTTGACAGAACCCTTCATGGGCCCTTTGGGTAGCCCATTGCCGGCGTGACTGGCAAAGGCGAGTAACGTGAGTAGCGGAAAAAAAGCAATTGAAATTGTGAGTCGTCTTGACTTGAGCATAACGTGTCTCCTCTGGACATTGTCGGAGTGCCCTCGCACTCCGCACGTTTGGTCATCGACCTTCCTGTCCCAGTCGGAGTTACTTCACCGCGTTCGTCAGGTGGCATAAAAGCTGCCTCCATCTTCCGGCAGTGCCCCGCTGGCAGCCCGGCGGTCATAGTCTCTTACCCGACGTTAGACCCGTGGCTTTGCGTCCCCACCTTTCGGCAGGTTTGCCTTTTCAGGAGCATCTCTGCAATCGCTCACTCGCATTGATAATCCATGCGAGCATTGATCCCAGAAAACAAAAAGCGCGAACTACTTACCGGATTGCTCCTGGCCAGTTCGCGCCGTTTGGCTTTACTGGCAACCCGGCGATCATAGTCTCATCAAGACCGTAGACCCGTGGTATTGCGTCGCCGCCTTTCGGCGGGTTTGCCATTTGCAGAATAGATAAATTCTGACACGGCGTTCTGTTCCAGTCAAATTGTTTGTTGTGCCGGAATTGGAGTTAACAAAGTGCGTTTAACATAGGAAGTACGCAGCTAGTCAAACGAAAAGTTATGAAAGTAGAGGAGAGTACTTTGCGGGCTGGAATACAGAACCGGGCGGACTAGATGCGAAAGCCACCATGTCTTTTTCGTTGCCGGGCATCGGTCCACCACCAGCCACCGATAAATCCGCCGACAAGTGTCAATGTCGTAATTGCAAACAACCAGCGAAACGGTGCGCTGAACTTGTACGTAGCCACTTTTTTGCTCAACGCCTCGTTATCGGCGCGTAGTGTCGCCAGTTCTGACGTCGTGGTGGCGGCGTTTCGTTTGAGGCTCTCCCGCTCGGATCGCACGCTTTCCATTTCATTATCGTGTGCGGCCAGACGATTGCGCAGCAGTGCCAACTCTGTGGCAAGACTGTCGCGGTCGAGGGTCAGTTCTGCCAGCCTGGCCTGCGCTGGCTTATCATCAGTCAGATAGCTTGCCTTCACCCAGCCTTCCTGGCCGTCGGCGGTTCTGACAAGAGCGTAGTAGGTCGTTCGTTGCAGGATTTCCAACTCGTCGCCACTGGCCAGGATTCGGAATGGTGCATCGCTGGTGTCAGAACTGCCGTGTAAGCCAAGCCTCAGGATATCGGTGACGTACAAGGATTCCGCTATCGCCGTCGGGCATACGAGCAGCGCGCCTAACACGATCAGAGCAAGGCGCCTTCCCGACTCGCTTGTAAATGACAGCTTAGTGATATTTTGGATCATAACCTCGTCGGCGCTTTTGCCAAGGTATTGGTCGCCAGGCACCGAGCCGGATAAGCCTGCACCAAATCGGAGAATACACAATCAGGACATTATCGAGTATCGGAGAAATTCGGCAGGCGCCCCGGTGCTTATTCCGGCGGTTGTTCGGGCTATCTGGCCCGGACCCAGGTCGAGATCATTGAAATCATCATGATTGTGGATGAAGAAAGTTCTATAATCGATTGATTATACACAACTTAGATAAAACATGAGCACCCAAAACAGTCAAGAATGGGGCGCCCTGGCATCCGATTTATAGCGCTTGGCCCGCAATGGTCGAGGCACACGGCAACGGGAGGACAATTACGGTCTTTCGACTTATGAAAAACGGGTGTGTCCCCAAACAACGGATAACCAGTTAGAATGCGTACCGTTTAGCTTTTGCAACAACTAAAGGTGTAGACATGAAAGTAACTCCAAGCCGTGTAGCCCTCGTGTTGATGGCTGGTCTCATTGGAATGTCAGGCTGTGCTACCACTAGCCCGACGCAGCTCGACGAAGTAATGGAAATGGCACGTCAGGCACAAAGCGATGCCGTTGCTGCCCGTGAAGCGGCCAGCGCCGCCGCCCGTGCAGCCGAGGAAGCGAAACGCACTGCAAGTGCTGCGCAAAGCGCTATCAGTTCGGCGCAAAGTGCTGCAGACTATGCCAGTAGCTGCTGCGCGGCCAATAGTGAAAAGTTGGAGCGTATGTTCAGGGAGTCGATGCGCAAGTAAAATTGCTTAGAAGGGTTCAGTAACGCCGCGGTTTACGCGGCGTTTCTAAGTTCTTGGCTGAGACACGCGCGCAAAAAGCGTGTATCAGTAGGTGCCACAGATATCCGATGGCGCCTTAGCACTGCACCAGCCGGCAAGCCGTGCGTCTGGCTTGCGCGGCTGACTGTCTGTTATGCGAATGGGTACCCCGTGCGCCTGCTCGTAGACACTCCTGACCAAGTCCCAGTCCACATTCGGCTTGCGCTTGCCAGTCTTGCGCACGTAAAGCTCGACGATAGCTGTCATGCCACGCTCGACGTGCGTCCGGTCGTCTTCGAAAGCGCGATGCACCTCAAGAAATAAATTGTCGCCAACCCAGCCTAGTTTGTACGGTTGATTGACTATATGTACCGGCGTTTCGCGCGAAACCTGCTCAAATAACAATGCGATGTCGTCCGGCTGCATGCGGATACAACCATGCGTTACGCGCATGCCAATGCCGGCAGGACGGTTTGTGCCATGAATCAGATAACCGCGTATGCCCAGCTGCAGGGCGTGCGCACCCAGAGGGTTATCAGGACCGGGCGGCACGATGCGTGGTAGCACATCGCCGTTCTCGGCATGTTCAGCAATAATGCTGTCAGGTGGATACCAATTTGGCTCGCGAGCCTTGTCTACAACCGTCGTGCTACCGGTTGGTGTGTCGGCGTCGATACGACCAACGCTGATCGGGTAGGTCTGGACTGATAATCCCTGATTCTCGTCGCGACTGTAGTAGTACAGACGCAGTTCCGCCAGATTTAGAACGATGCCTTCACGCGGTGCATCCGGTAATACATAAAGATTGGGCAAAACGATGCCGACGTCCGCACCTGGCACCCAGGGGTCGATTTTCGGGTTCGCAGCCACCAACTCTTCATACCCCAGACCATTACTCCGTCCCAATGCCACAAAAGTGTCTTCAAAAGCCACATTGATCCGTGAAAGCAAACCGACAACTTCGAGATTTTGCGACGGCAACTCGAATCGTTCGGCCATTAACGCCATCGGCAAGGCACAAAGCAGGGCGCCGGTCGAACAAACGACACGATGTATATAGCGTGGCTTCGAAAAAATTGATCGTACCGGCATTAGTGTCAAAGACCGCAGGTCTCGCATGTCCTCATTCCATCTTTCGGCGACTTTAGCATTTCCAGCGCGCGGGATTATATTAGTTCTGTATTATGCAAAAGAGAAGGCGAAAGAGTCACGCTATTGAACACCCACCAGCCTGTTTTCTTGATAATGATGCAAGAATGGCAACATGCTGGATAGCTCCGGAGTTTCTGACAGGCATCGGGTCCGCCACCGATCACTGCGATATTCTTGAAAATAGGGATCAACTTGGCTTGTTGCCGTCCATATTTTTAAACAACTCCCGCACCTTGTCCTGCTGGTCCCATGGCGGGGTAATGTGGGGCAGAGTTCCAGATTTCCGGTCAGTCAGATTAGATTGCTGTACTGCGTGGCGTGCAAACAGACGACACACGACTAATGATCGGTAAGAAGAGGAGGGTGGTTCAACGCTTCAGCACCAATAAATTGGCACTGGCTTGAACTCTTGCAAATCCTGCCGGGTGCGCAGAAGATGCCGGCACACACTAATCCCGTGGACAATAGCGTAACAACGGATGGGGAATGCTGATGAACGACGAGAACATTGGTGGTGTTCACTGGAGTTTCTGGGCAATCAGTATTGTTGCACTGATTTGGAATGTTATGGGCGGCATAAATTTCGTCATGCAAATGAATGCAGACGCGGTCGCAGCAATGCCAGAGACACACCGCGCGATAATTGACAGCCGGCCGGGATGGGCCACCGGAGGCTTTGCGATAGCCGTTTTCGGCGGCGCGCTGGGCTGCATTTTGCTTTTGCTGAGGAAATCGGCTGCGTTCTATTTGTTTATCGCGTCATTACTTGGCGTGATTGTAGCCATGATCCATACGCTTGGCGTGGCCACTTCGTCGAACAACTTCAGTCCCTTCGAGATTGTGCTGATGATCTTGATGCCGTTGGTGGTCGCGGTGTTTTTGATCTGGTATGCGAAGCAGGCCGAGCGCAAGGGTTGGATCAGCTAAATTCAAGACTGACGTGAAGCGCAAGCCCAGGCTGCATCCAAAAATGAGTGTTGCAGACTTCAGGGGCAGCTATTGGCTCAAAGAGGAGCTCATTGAGCTTGCCAGGCAAATGAGGTTGTCGACCCACGGTTATAAACCTGAGCTCGGTGCCAGAATCGAACGGCGGTTAAGTGGTCTCCCTGATCGTCCTGATACGAAGCCATCGCATTCCGGCGGAGCCCGCGATTCTGACAAGCGAATAACCCGCCAAGCCCCCGTCGTAAATTTCAGAAGCGACGCCAAGACCCGTGAGTTCTTCAAAGCTCAAATTGGCCCACACTTTCATTTCACCTACCACGTGAATCAGTATCGACTGAACAACAAAGGTCTGACCTACGGTGATCTTATTGACGAGTGGCAAGCAGAAAAGTAACGGCGCAATAGTGGAGACTATAAGGCACCGATTGCATCGCATGGCAAATATAATCGATTCATTCGCGCTTTTTTCGCCGACGAAGTGAACGCGGGCAAGTCCCTAAAAGACGCGGCCGCGGCCTGGAATGAAATTCGAAAGGGCAGGGGCGACGTACGTTGCAAGCGAGGCAGGAAGAAGTAGCGGCCCGGATCGAAGCATCGAGCTCGTGATAGGCTCGCTCTGATAAGCGATTGGAGATTGCAGCATGCCTGAGATTACGCTACTAGGTTGGTTTCATACCGCCATGGGCATCATCGCCCTTGTGAGCGGTGGCTTGGCACTGGCCGCATACAAGGAAATAACCCTGCAAACTCGGACGGGGCAAATTTATTTGGCAACCACGTTAATTACTGCGGCGACTGCACTGGGCATTTTTCAACGCGGTGAGTTTGGCCCGGGCCATGCTTTGGCAGTGATGACATTATTGGCGTTGGCAGTAGGGACGGTGGCTGCAACAACGAAGCTGTTCGGAAAGTTGTCTCGATACGTGCAAGCGGTCAGTTACTCGGCGACCCTGCTCTTTCATTGCATTCCCGCGGTAACCGACGGTTTGTTGCGTTTGCCCGTTGGCGACCCGATTCTGACGTCAATCGAAGATCCGATTCTGAAGATGTGTTACCTGGGCCTGTTGGTCCTTTTTCTGGTCGGCGTCAGCCTACAATTACGCTGGATTTATCGACAGCCCGGTCAGTAGCGTTGGTGGAGCACGCTGGAAAAAAGTATGAGTCGACGTGACATCTTCTCGGGTGATTGGCGTCGTTGTCTTAGCCTTGTGGCAGTCCTGACCGCAGGCGCGTGTGGGGGTAGCGGTGGTGCGGGTTCGGCGCCCGTTCCCAGCGGCAACCTGAATTTTGTGAGTTGCACGGTGCCCCGCGGGGCAGGCGTCATGCGAAGGTTCAATCAGCTGGAGCACGAACAACGCAAGTGCGCCGCAGCTGTTGTTGAATGGACTGATTCTTGCCGAGCAGCCCTCTGGGACAGCCACGGTAACGCTGCCCGGAGATTTCGTCGACGTAGTTCTTGCTGACGGTGCGGTGACTCTCGACTCGGTAACGTTTCGGGGCCGCTGCGAGACGGCGAGCGCGTGGGACGGGGCGGCATGCACAACGTACGCGATGCGACTGGACGAGCGGGCAACGACAGCTTTTGTCGAAAACGGCATGGCGGTCGAACTTGAGGTCGTAATCTTCAAGCCCTTCGGATCCGGTCCTTTCCCTGCGGTGATGTTCAACCACGGATCGACTGGTGACGGATCCGATCCGTCATTGTTTACCATCACTGCGTTCACCGAACCGGTAGCCAAGTTCTTCACCGACCGCGGCTGGATGGTCGCCTTCCCGCAGCGCCGCGGTCGTGGTCGTGGTCAGTCCGACGGCCTTTACGATGAGGGGTTCAATGCCAACCGCAGCTTCTATTCGTGTGAGAGAGACGTAACACTTGCCGGAGCGGAGCGGGCGCTTGCCGATATGGATGCCGCCGTGGACTGGTTACGCAACCGGCCGGACGTCGATACGACTCGCATGCTCAACGCCGGCGCATCGCGGGGAGGCATTTTGTCTCTGGTGCAACTGGCGCGCCGCGCCGAGGTGTACCTGGGCGCAGTCAATTTCGTTGGCGGGTGGCTCGGAGAGGGCTGCGGCGATTACCTGGAGGTCAACAGAACGCTGTTCATCGAAGGTGCAGTATTCCCCGACGACACACTCTGGCTTTACGCCAACAACGACTCGTTCTACAGCGTTGCCCACAGCCAGGCAAACTTCGACGCCTTTACCAAGGCCGGGGGATTGGGAACCTTCAACGTGTATACGCGGGCGGCGGAACTTAACGGCCATTTCCTCACTAACGACCCACCGTTATGGGGTGCTGAGGTTGAGGCTTATTTGGCCGGCATTGCGCGGTAAGTTCGTATAGACACCACCTGCTTCATGGAGTAGACAGATAGGTAGCGTCCGAAGTTATTTTAAGGAGACGGCCATGGAAGATATCGAGAACCTGTTTGAGAAAAATGTTGGTGAAATCGAACGTTTACTCAATACCAAAACGGTGATTGGCGAACCGATCAAAGTTGACGGCAATACGCTGATTCCCCTCGTTAATGTTGGTTTCGGCTTTGGCGTCGGGCAAGGGCAGGGAACCGAGCCGCAAAAAGGTAGCGGTCACGGCGGCGGCACCGGCGGTGGGGGCGGAGTAAAACCAGTGGCGCTGGTCGTCATAAATGACGACGGTGTCCGGGTAGACCCGATCAAGTCTGGTACCGCTTCAGTTCTGGAGAAGGTAGCCGAGACCATAGGTACGGTTGCTGCTGGAAAGGGCGATACCACCACCCATTAGCAGTTTGCAGCACAATGTTGACCGGCGTGCTGGCATTGATGCTGTTGTTGATCGTCCTGTTGGTGATTCCGGTGGTATTACGGTTTCAGGTCTGCTGGCCGCAGGGCGTTGAAAACGACACCAGGCTGGAGTGGGCCTTTGGGCTTGTACGAGTACGGATTTCTTCGTCTAAATCAGACGCAGTAACTTCCCCTGACAAAAAGCAGAAAGAAGTTGCGCACCGTCCAAAGCGTTCAATTCATAAGAAACGAAACGTGCTTGCCGCGGTTCGGCAGAAACCGTTTCGTCGCCGGATCTTCAGATTTACCGGAGAAGTATGGCGGGCTGTACAGAAAGATGACGTGCGCCTGCGACTTCGCGTCGGTCTGGGCGATCCGGCAGAGACAGGTCAGCTGTGGGCAATAATTGGACCGGTAGCGGGGATGCTGTCCAATGTTCAGGAAGCGTCGATCAGTATCGAACCGGATTTCCTCGATACTACCCTCGATTTACGTAGTGGCGGAAACATACGGATGATTCCACTGCAACTGATCTATCTGACGGGCGGCTTGCTGCTGTCACCGTCGATCTGGTCGGGCATAAAGGAAATGAACAGAGTTTGAAAACGAATGATCACAAGTCGCACTATTGAAATATTCAATGACCCGCGATTCACACTCTTTGTGGTGGAATCAGTCGATTTTCAGCGTGTCAAATTGGCAGCAGGTTGCTACTTGTCTGGAAACATAGAGCCGCGTGCCGTTATCGTTCGTAGTCCGGATGCAACAACCGCTCTTGATATGCTGGGCAATCCGGTTGGCATTGAACAACTGAGACAGGAGCTCTCGGGCCTGGACGATCCTTTATGACATCAGCCAGCTATATGCGATCCAGCGGGCGCTTTGATCTTTTAGCAGCTTGAGTGTGGAAACTCCGTATTGAATTGCGTTCCGGATGGGTTCTAACCTATTTATGCGAGATGTTTGATCTCGTGCATTGTGGGATAGCGGAGGTAGAAATGTTAGTAAAGAATCTAATGACAAAATCCGTCACTTGTTGCAAACCTGGAGATACGCTGGATGTCGCCGCTGAGCGGCTGTGGCGGAGTGATTGCGGGGCGCTGCCCGTATGTGCCTCAGGGGACTCACGCACGGTTGTTGGCATGGTGACGGATCGGGATATTTGTATGCACTCGCATTTTAATCACCGTCCGTTGAATGAACTGATGGTAGAAGGTGCAATGTCGCACGGTGTAAAAACGTGCAAGTTGAGTGACGATGTCCATCTTGCGGAGCAAATCATGCGCAGTGGAAGCATACGGCGTTTGCCGGTAGTTGACGATTCCGGAACTTTGGCGGGTATTGTCTCGCTTGCCGATATCGCGCGCGAAGCAGCGAAGCAGGGACATTCGGAAATACCTGAGATAACAGAGACAGAGGTAGCCAGTACACTATCCGCGATATGCTCGCCTCGCGCCTAAAATGCTTCGGTCGTGTAGACGGCCAGTCAGCTGCATAAACTCGGCTTCGGGGACGATGGATGTTTGATTGCCACAGGGCAATCGGGGCCATACTTCGGCCGTCGGAGATGCTTGACGATTTGTGAGGACTGGCGAGTTACGAGTTTTACAGGCGTTCTTTTCCTCTATAAAACAGTTCGTTCCAGAGTTTTTCTCGATTCTTTATGGCTATGGCTTAACGCGCTCTCACGGAGAGTACTGAATATGGTGCCAGGCAGGAAGAAGCGGAAGGCCGTGCGCAAGACAGACCTGAAGCCCAAGCTGCATCCAAAAATGAAGTGTTGCAGACTTCAGAGGCAGCTACTGGCTCATAGAGGACCTCATTAAGTTGGCGATCCACGGCTATAAACCTGATCGTCCTGATACGAAGCCATCGCGTTCCGAGGCAAGGAATCAGGCCGCACACTTGTGTGATGTGTAGGCCAACCTACGCCAGCTCTAATTCCTCAAGGACAACCTCTAACTGATCACCGTCATTTGATAATGGTTCGCGGTGATCTGCTTCACGATATTGGGAGGGTGAACAGCCGCAGTATTTTTTGAAGACACGGCTGAAATACGAAGTGTCATTAAAACCTACGACAGCAGCGACGTCGCCCACAGCAGCATGCGGAGTTGCGAGTAGGCGCCGTGCCTCACGGATTCGATAACGGATCAGGTACTCCTGGAAGGTCATGCCCATCACCTGTGAAAACACCCGGCTGAACCGGAATTGACCCATTCCGCAGGTCTGTGCAACTTCCGTTTGCGAAATTTTTTCACCAAAATGCATCCCCACATAGGCGATAGCGGGCGCGAGCAGCTTCTCACCGGTATTTGTTACCGGAAAACGTGTCTCAAGAGGAATGGGTGGGGTCGAACGGACTGACTCCCGAGTGAAGCGATTTGAAACCGCCTCGATGACATGGCGAAGTGATTTGCAACATCTCTCAATGTCCAAGGCAGACACTGGTTTGACGAAATAATCCCATACGCCGGCGCGGAACGCCCACACGGCCAATTTTTCGGAATGCTGGACGGTAAGCATGATTATAGGAATGGACGGATGAGCGGCCTTGGTTTGCTTCAATAGGTTCAGACCCGCGCGGTCGGGGAAGTCAAAATCGAAACAAAGTATGTGAGGCGGCGCTCTATCGGGATCATTAAGTTCGGCCGCTGACTCTGTTGCAAGACGAATCTCAAAGTGACTGCCAAATTCCAGTTCGGCGTTCGCCGTGTTACCGGCGAGCGTCGCATCGATCCACAATAAGACGGGCTTGTCTGACATTCGCTGACTGTATTGCAGTCGGCCTATGTCTTAGCGCGATTGGTTCACAAATCTTGACGTATGTTGCCGTTGGACATAAGACTGGCCGGGTAGTCAGTCTAGCGGCAATGGACTTCATGATTGGCTATTGGGAAATCATAAATATCATAATTCCCAATCTGTTCTATCCAACAATGCTGTTCTTGCTCCGCCGAACCAGACGCATTCAATACTAAACGGTTTTTTTGTCTTCAATAAACATTCGCGGCTTGTGCCTATTCTTGGACTGCGATTCGGGCATTCAGCTCTGTGGGCTCAGTTGACCAATGGATGCACAAGAACAACTCTTAGAGCTGGCGGAGATATCAGTAGGTCTCGGTGGCTTTGCCAGACCGAGACCAGCCAAAAAACAAGAGGGAGGCCAACACCAAATTTTTGTACAGCATTGCCAGTCCAGTCCAGCTTTATGCGTTGGAGGCGGCCAGTACTGCGCCTACGAATCCGTTCGCCAGGCTGCGCCTAAGGGGCTTCCCTTAAGATGCTCGAACTCCCAGAAACCCGATGGTATGCTCGATGTTCGAATAACAACACGTTCTATCCGCATACACATTCCCTGCGACAATTATCGGCAAGAATAATTAATCTGGTATCGTCGTTATTCGAAATGCCGCACTGTCTACTTCCAAAGCGCGCTACAACCCGTTCTTTCTGCCGGTCGACTGAATGAAACAAAACGTCAAAAATAAGGCTGCTGTTGCGCCCGCCTGGGTTGTTGCAAGTCCAAATTTAACCGGAGCCGTGGGCGGAGAGATCTTTCTCCTGCCATTTTTTGCAGCTGCGCCGATCGCTGCGATGTTGCTGGCTCAAGCGTTTCGCAAGGACGATTCAGTGTCCGCATGGCGTGAATTCCTGGTTCTCCTTTATACTGCGTTGCTCGGCATTGTGTATGTCGTACTTCGCCCGCATTGGACGTCTGGAACCTTCGCCCTCACGGCGGTCGTTATTTTCGGGTTTTTTTCGCTCGCGTTGGTTTTTCATTACTTTGCCGCCCGGTCACGCCGCATACTCTTGACTGTAGTGATTGTTCTGGCCTGTCTGAGCGTTGCGCTCCTGCCATAGCGTCAGAGGTCGGCCTGTGCTCGGATTGCCGTTAGACTTTCAAAAGCGAGTGATTTTAAAAAATGTCCCGACAAGACTGTGCCGAGTGGCCGGGGCCGAGAAGCAGCACTTCGAGGCGAGCGTCCGGGGGGTCCGTCAGCGCCACGTGCCAAAAACCGGTAATATTTTCTCACTGCAAAAATCGATTCGAGGCTGGGAAGTCACTCCTGTACGCGTCTCTTTAATGTACTTTTCGAGCAAATGTTTCCGCGGAAACGCGATTGCCGTCCGCTGCTACTCCTCCACGTATTGCGGACGGTGCCGGCAGGTCCATGAGAAAACCCGAGATTCAGGAATTCTGGTAATGACGCACATGGAAGATGGCAAGTGGGTAATTGTTGGAATTGAGCTTCACGAGAGGTCGCGACATTTCATTCATTTCATTCTTGGCTCATATTCGAATAAATACGAAGCCGGCGAAGCGTTTTCCAACAACGAAATATTTGGATGCGATTTCTGGTCGGCTGGATACGCTAACTTGGAGCGCCGTTACTATGGATTCTAGCTTCGATCCGTGGACTGGACACCAACTGTGGACCTGGCCGCCGGCATGAAATTGCTTACGGCGGATGCCGCGCTTAGCCAATAAGCTAACGCCGGTATCCGGCACCACCATGTGAGACCGAGTTTGAGATGCAGCATGAAGGCGATAAACAGACAACGCCAGCGGTCGACTGTTCGACGCTACCGGCCGCAACGCAACGGGCGGTCGAAATCGTTCGCGCCTATGACCAGGAAGTCAGCGAACTGGCGATCGCAATTCTAAGCAGCAGCTCGATGACGATGCGCTCACGACCAGGCAGGCAGTCCGGATGATCATGAGGATAAATAAGAAGCGTTAATTCGCTGCCGTGCCGGCTTCTTGCGAGGAGCGCTCGGCAATGTGCTGGGATTTGCTCCGATCCCGCCGCAATGTACGGATCTTTGCTACTGGGAAATCGGCGATGTCCTTAGGTTTGCTACGGATGTCCTAACGGTTGTGCGAGATATGTCCGTGCTTTTGTTAGGAATCACATCACACAAATGTCTGGATATCCAAGGCCACACGTCCTGGAAGGCCCGACTTATGCGCATAATGTATATTATGTTAAATTAAGGCTCCTAAAAGACGGCCGGCGCATCTATATCAGCACGTTTCACCACACGGGCTTACCAATACCCCGCTGGATCAACTGGCTGTAACCGAAGCTCTGACCGCAGCGCCCGCGTCCACGCGGCCCCAGCCATAGACGTAACTGTGGCCGTCGGCATCGTACTCATCGGTGTACGTATTGCCCCAGTGGTCATCGTATTCATAGGCTTGGTTTATGCCGATTTTCACGGCCGTCCGACCCAAAACATTCTTTACCTCGGACGCCGTCAGTTCAGGATTGACCGACAGCATCAGGCCAGCAATGCCGGCAACAAGCGGCGTGGCTGATGACGTGCCGCCGAAGTCAGCTGTGTAGTCCGAGAACGAGCTGTAGCCCTCGGCACCGCGGCGATCAGTTGTAAAAATGCCTCGCGTCCCACCATTGGACGGCGCGGTTACCCAGACGTTTTCGCCATAGTCGCTGTACCAGGCTTTTTCGTCTTGGTTGGTGCAGGCTGCGACGGCTATTACATTCTCGTAGTTTGCGTAGCCGTCCAGATCCAGCGGTTCGTTGCCGTTGCCGGCGGCAAAAAATATGGGAATACCCTTGCGGTTGCGACCGCGTGTCGCACAAAGATCGATCACCCAGCGAGTGATGCTCGGCATCGGCCAAAACTGGTTAATGTATGCGTCCGGCGGGCCCCACGAGCAACTGATCACGTCCGCGCCGTTGCGGTAGGCATGATAGAACGCCAGTGCTTCCTCAAAATCGCCGATCTGCCCGGCATGACGGATCGGCATCCAGCTGCAGTCGGGCGCCATGCCAATACTGAGTCCGGCGCCGCCGCGATTGGCAACAGCGACACCGGCACAGGCGGTACCGTGGTTTTCATTCATGGACTCGGGAGACGGATTGGTGTCGCGTTGAGTCGCGTCATACGGGGCATGAATCTTGTGCGTGCCATGCAAGTCCGGGTGGCCAAAGTCGAAACCGTCGTCGATCACAGCGATCGTGATCTGCGGATCGCCCCATGTAAAATCCCATGCTGCAGGAGCATTGGCGTCAGCGCCGGCTTTACCGTCGCCCTGCCCTGTGTTGAGCAAATGCCATTGATGCTCGAAAGCCGGGTCAGAGGGGATGGCGCGGCTGAGCTTCGGTTCGACCAGGCAAGGCTCGGCTGTTTTGCAGTCGCGCCGGGTATGCAGTTTGTTAGCAATCTTTATCGGGTTTTTGGTGGCCGCTGAAGTCACTGTGAACACGACGCCACCGGGCATTTCCGGAAAGCGCCAGACCGCACGCAGGCCGTTGTCGGACTCGACGCGGCGTAGTGTCTCGGTGGTCGGGTCTTTGGTGAACTCGACGAAAATCCGATTGTCGAGCCCAACTTCCAGACCGGGGCGTCCTTCATCAGTTTCTCGTTGAAAAACGTGCGAGCAGTACTGCACGTCTGGACTGGCGCGAAGAGTGTCCATGACTTCGTCACGTCCCTCCGGCACATGAAAGTAGGCCACGCGCCGTCCCGGTACCCGCCGTACGAAGCGTACTGAGGAAGGGATGGTCGCTTCCCGTCCGAGCCGGCCCATAACGTCTACCGGTACCGTCCCGTCACGCAGTCGTACTGCGATCAAGTGCTTCGACTCGTATAGCGAGATCTTTTCACGACCGCGCCAGAAAGAGACTGTCTCTGATTTTGAACCGCGACGTGCTGCCATGACTCCCTCCTTTGCGGTCAGGGCTCGCTGCCCGATCCGCAGATTCGACACACCTTCCCGGTCATCGTCGGGCGCACGCCACGGTTGTCAGTCCAGATTGGGCAATAAAACCACGAGCGGCGGTTGCTGCCCGAAAACCGGGTTTTCACAATCAAGTGTAGTTTGCCAAAAGAAGAATTGTGGTTCGACGACCCAAGAAAACATAAAGAATTCTTTAACTACAACGACTGGCCCACCCAAGTTCTCTATCCCTCCAAGCCCCTTTTCGATGGAAATGGTTCGTCGAAGTTATTTTGCGAGAGGGAAATGGACACCTTATCGACGCGTCTGCGCCAACGGATGAGTGACAACTGCGTGTCCGCCCGCAACGATTAGTGTCCTTTCACGCTCTGCTCCGAATTCTTAAAAAATAATTGTTAACGTATGTGAAGCACTCGCAAGTTGAGTTGCTATTCATTGAAACGCAAAGATGGTTTTCTGTTAAAATAGTTCGGTCAAAGACTCGTATAAGACAAAGCCAAACAATAAGAAAAAACGAGGGAAGGGACATGCTTCGGCGCGACCACAATTGGTTAACAAAGCCACCATGGCGGCTCATCCTCATCGGTGTCTTGGTTTCCTTTGTGTTGGTCGTATTGGCAATCCTCACCGCGCAAACGGGCGTCCAAGTTTCAAATCACAGGGTCGCTAATGAGCGGGTGGAAGCGCAAGCGATTAGCGATTCGGGCGAGCTCGCGCCCCTCCCCCACCCTATCGGGAATGGTACCGCAGACACCGGAAATATTGCCCCCCGCCGACCCCAGATGACACGACCATCGTCGCCACAACGCTCTGGTCGCGCACATCTCATAGATCAGGGTGATGACGCGGAACAAACCGATTTGGAAAGCGACCTTTCGACCAATAGTCTCAATAGAGACCTGACGATTTCCGGGCGCGTTCTGAACCAATTTGGGCAGCCCGTTTATGGCGTTGATCTCGTTGCGGAAGCAAGAAGTCTTTTTCAATTGCCGGATGGCTCGCCAATTCCAGAGGACTTACGGAAACAACGTGTTACAAGCGCCAGTAATGGCACCTACTCCATTACCAGACTCGCTGCTGGCGAATACGAAATCCGAGCACAAACTATGGACAACTACTCTGCCCCAAGAGTGATAGTTCGGGCCGGCCTGTCATCGGTAGATCTCGTGATGATGAAGTTGATTCCCACGCATCGCATGTTTGGAAAAGTTATGAACAGCGTTGGTATACCGCTTGCAGACGTGCTTATTGCCCCATCCCATCTGCCCGGTTACGTAGTGCGCAGCGCTACCGATGGTCGCTACGAGCTTCAGCTGGCCGAACCGAGGCGGCAAGCAAATTCCGCCCACTCGATTAGATTTTCGAGCGACGGTTACCTGAGTCAGCACATCTCCTTCGATGACATCAATTGGAAGACAAGACATGCCGTGCGGAATGATATTTATCTCGAGCCGATCGAGTCATATGGTGTGGTAAAAGGCAGAATGACCGACTTTGCAGGCGCGCCAATTGCCGGTGAAACAGTACAACTGTATTCGCCAAGTCTGAAGCGACACTATCGGGCAATTAGTGGTTCGGATGGGGAATTTATAATACCGAAGGTCCCAACCGGAGATGATTACAGGGTATGGATTCGGCCCAGCCAGGATCATCGAGACTACATTCAACATGACCTGAACGTGACAGCTGGCACCGTGACACTCGATGTAAAGCTGCGGCAACTGAATTTTGGAGACCTAACGGCGCAGTGCGTGGATGTTGAGGGAAACGCAGTGTCCGGTTTCACGCTCTTATTACGCAGTCAGGACACGCTCAATCAGTCCCTGAGAGTAACCAGCGGTGACGATGGATATTTCGTCGTCGACGATGCGCCGAGCGGCGCTCTCGTGTTCGAGACAAATTCGTCCCCTCATTTCACTATTCAGGGCGCCTATTTGCCACCGGGCGGCAAACAGCACATTTCGTTGGTGCTGGACTGGGGCAGCTACACCCTCCAGGGTCGAATCATCGACAGACAGGGTGCGCCGGTTGCAGCGTCAAATGTAAACCTTACCTGGGCTCACAGCGATCATGGACTCCGTAGTCTGGCAACCCGCCGTGCTGCCGCCGACGCGGATGGCTATTTTCGATTCAGCAATTTGGGGTACGGGCAACATACGCTCAATGTCAGGGCACCAGGGTTTGAAGCTAAGCATCTCGACTATGAAGTCGGAGCGCATCAAAAAGAGGTTTTGGTATATTTGGAGTAGCCAAAAGGGAGAGGCGCGAAAAACACCTCCACAGTGTTTTTAGAAAAAATACGAATTGGAATTCATCTGAAGGAGACAAACAATGAATGTAAAAAACTCAGGAAGCAGACGTAATTGGCACGTCGTATCCGTATCATTATTTCTCGGCATCTTATCTATTGGCGCACAAGTACAAGCGCAAACTGCCACCGTTGAAGCTGGCTGTATGCAGGATCTGGCAGGGTTCGACCTCAACTGCACCGCCAACGACGTGCAGATTGCCGCCGCGAGCAACATCGTCTTAGCGCCGAGTACTTGTGTCGGTGGCGACCGGGATGGGCTGGGGTGCTTCGATAACGCTGCATGCCCTGTTTCGAATGATTGTAGTGGCCCGGCTGATTCGCCGGAGGGGGATAGCTGCGCATTTCCCGGTGACACAGTAACTTTCAAGGCAATCTTTGACGTTGTTGTGACAGCCAAAGCACGCTACGACGTGGGCTTGTATTTTGCTAACGATGGCGATCCCAATGGTGACGGCGCGATTTCAGGCATGTGTTCGGTTTCGACACCGCCGTTCGAACCGGAACCGGATTTCCTGGATCTGGATGGCACCAGTAACGATCCGAACGGTATGAGTCAAGATGTTTGTGGTGACATTGACAAGCCAGATCACAATCCGCTCAATCCGGAAATCACGCTCACCACGGCGTGCATCGATCCGGACGGCGATGGCAAACTCAATCTGCCCAATTGCACAAGTTGGCGCCAGTCCGGGGCCAATGAGCTGTGTCTCAGCCCATTGGACGCATTTCCAGGTGCACCCTCCAAATGTCGCTGCGACGTCAACTTCAATATCGACATCGACGTTCCGCCTGCCATGATCGAGGTGACTAAGACGGCGAATCCGACGTTGATAAATGAACCCGGTGGCACGGTGACTTTCACTGTTTCAGTGATGAATGATTCGCCGTTTGCGGGAGTTACCCTTGAAAGTCTGATTGATGACATCCACGGTGACCTCAATGGCCAGGGTGACTGCTCGGTTCCACAGTCAATTGGGTTCGGTGGCACATACACTTGCATGTTTACCGCTAATGTGTCCGGTGACGTGGGTACACCGGAAACCGACACCATTACAGCTATAGGCACCGATGAAAACGGCAACATGGTTAGCGACACGGACGACGCTACGGTGGATTTCCTCGACGTTCCACCAAGCGCGTTGCTGAGCAAAACTGCTGCCGCTGCCGATGTGACCTACAACGTAGTCGTGACCAATACTTCGACAGCAGAATCGTTGATGGTGGATGCGTTAGTCGATGATGTTTACAACGACATCACGACCGCCAACCACGACGGTGTCGTGAGCACAACCTGTTCGGTTCCGCAGACCATTGCGGCAAATGGCGGTACGTACTCTTGTTCGTTCGTGGCAACAGTCGCCGCTCCAGGGGTAACGGATACCGTGACCGGAACCGTGAGCGACAATGAAGGTGGTGAGGTCACGCCTTCGGATAGTGCCTCAGTAAGTTTGAACTGAGGCCAGCAGAAGAACCTGCTACCTGGGGACCGGAAGCGCCGGTCCCCGGGATCTTTTTGCCGCCGCGGCCACCCTACTCCGCCGCACCAGAAACGTAATTTATCGCGTCACAGGTGCCTGGCGGTGGCATCTCTACTGCCAACTCATCGGTCCGTAGATGTGCCTATGGCGTCGGGCTTGTCGAATCACTAACATAGCGCCGACGGTTTCTGCGTCGCGGGGAGGCTATTGCGTGGAAAAAGAGACCTATAACGACCACGTCGTGCGGCAGTTCACACTGGCCACGATTCTGTGGGGTGTGGTTGGCATGACAGTGGGTGTATTGCTAGCCGCACAGCTTTTGTGGCCGGCCCTGAATTTCGATCTGCCCTGGCTGACTTACTCGCGTCTGCGCCCGTTGCATACCAATGCAGTTATCTTCGCGTTTGGCGGCTCCGCACTAATGGGCACGTCCTTTTATATCGTGCAGCGGACCTGCCACGTCAGGCTTTTTTCGGACCGGTTGGCTGCCTTCGTTTTCTGGGGCTGGCAGGCGGTCATTGTCGCGGTAGCAATTACGCTGCCACTCGGCATCACGCAGAGCAAGGAATACGCAGAAGCCGAATGGCCCATCGACATCCTGATCACCTTTGTATGGGTGGCCTATGCGGTCGTTTTCTTTGGCACCATTGCCAAACGGCGAGTCGGACACATTTATGTGGCCAATTGGTTCTATGCGGCGTTCATTATCACCGTCGCGGTTTTGCATATATTTAATAACCTCGTGATTCCGGTGGGCCTGTTCAAGTCCTACCCGATCTATTCCGGTGTCGTCGATGCAATGGTGCAGTGGTGGTACGGACACAATGCCGTCGGTTTCTTTTTGACTGCCGGCTTTCTTGGGATGATGTACTACTTCATTCCAAAACAGGCCAACCGTCCTGTTTATTCGTATCGTCTGTCGATTGTGCACTTCTGGGCCCTAATTTCGGTTTACATGTGGGCCGGCCCGCATCACCTGCATTACACCTCGCTACCGGACTGGGCGCAGTCGCTGGGCATGGTGTTTTCGCTGATCCTGCTGGCGCCGTCCTGGGGCGGAATGATCAACGGCATCATGACCCTGTCAGGTGCCTGGCATAAGCTGCGCACCGATCCGATTCTCAAATTCCTTATCGTCGCTGTGTCCTTTTACGGTATGTCGACTTTTGAGGGGCCGATGATGGCCATCAAAACAGTGAATGCTTTATCGCATTACACCGACTGGACCATCGGTCACGTGCATTCCGGTGCTCTGGGTTGGGTGGCAATGGTTTCGATCGGCTCTATTTATGCTCTGTTGCCAAAATTGTTTGATCGCAAAGAGATGCACAGCGTCGCGGCGATTGATTTGCATTTCTGGATCGCGACGATCGGTGTGGTCTTGTATATGGTGGCTATGTGGATCGCCGGTGTTACGCAGGGATTGATGTGGCGGGCCAGCAACGAGGATGGCACGCTGAGCTACAGTTTCATCGAAAGTCTCGAAGCGACCTACCCTTTCTACGCCATCCGTCTACTCGGTGGCGCGTTGTTCCTGAGCGGTATGCTTATCATGGTCTGGAACAGCTACCACACCATTCGGGCGGGCAGCGGCCAGGCAGCGGTCCCGGTTATGCCCGCCAGCGAGACGACCTGAGCAATGGCAATGAATCATCAAAAACTGGAAAAAAACATCGCGCTTATGGGCGTCACCATAGCGCTGGTAATTAGCGTTGCCGGTCTGGTCGAAATCTTACCACTAATGTTCCAGGCCGAGACCACTAAACCGCTCGAGGGTGTGGAACCGTATGCGCCGCTGCAACTGGCCGGGCGCGATGTCTATGTCAGCGAAGGTTGTTACGTGTGTCATTCACAACAGATTCGGCCTTTCCGCAGCGAAACCGAACGCTATGGTCACTACTCGGTGGCCGGCGAGTTTGTTTATGACCGACCGTTTCAATTTGGGTCCAAGCGTACGGGGCCGGATCTGGCCCGGGTCGGCGGCCGTTACACTGATGAGTGGCATCGCCTGCATTTGATTAACCCGCGTGATCTCGTACCCGAATCCAACATGCCCGGCTACCCATGGCTCGCGAAAGAAATGCTAGACGGTGAAAACGTCGAATTACGCATGCGCCGTTTACGCGCACTTGGCACGCCCTATACAGACGAACAGATTGCCGCTGCCATAAGCGTCGTCGACGGTAAGACCGAGATGGATGCGTTGATCGCCTATTTGCAGGGCTTGGGCTTAGCGTTTCCACGTGGACGTTATTGACGTGGGTGTCATTCGCGGTCTTATCACACTGGCTTTGATGGCGGCTTTTATCGCATTGGTCGTTTGGCTTTTTTTGATTCGCAAAAGCCGTGATTTCGACGACGCGGCTCGTATCCCGTTAGAAGACAATAGTGATGGAGATCACAATGAGTAGCGGCTGGAGCTGGTTCATCATCATCTTGACGCTTGCCAATATTGCCGGCTGTTGGTGGCTGTTGCGGCGTTACTCCGGCCAGCGGCCCGGCGAACCCGGTGCTGATGAAACTATGGGCCACGTGTGGGATGGCGATCTACGGGAATACAATCAACCACTGCCGTTGTGGTGGATGATGCTGTTCTACCTCACTATCTTCTTCGGCATCGCATATATCATCCTTTACCCGGCACTCGGCAACTACAAAGGCGTGCTCGGTTGGACGCAGACCGGGCAATACGAAAATGAATTGCAGCAAGCGCGCAATCGTTACAGCGCAATCTACGATCGCCTGGCCGAACTATCGTTCGACGAACTGGCTGCCGATGAACAGGCAATGGGCATCGGGCACCGTCTTTTCGTCATCAACTGCAGCGTTTGTCATGGTTCCGATGCCCGGGGCGCCCCGACCTTTCCCAACCTCACAGACGCCGACTGGCTCTATGGTGGTGAGCCTGATGCGATCCTGACCAGTATTCTCAAGGGCCGTGCCGGCATGATGCCGCCGATGGGTGCCACGATGGACGATCAGACGATTGACAACGTGGTTCAGTACGTCTTGAGCCTCAGTGGCAAAGACCATGATTCAGCCGCCGCAGCCGCCGGCAAACCCATGTTCGCCACGTGTTCCGCGTGTCACGGGCTGGATGGACGGGGCAACCAATCGCTGGGTGCCCCCAATCTCACCGACGACGTCTGGTTGTACGGCAGTGATGCTGCCCGCATTCGCGAAGGCATCGTCAATGGCCGCGCCAACCGGATGCCCGCGCACGAGGATCTGCTGGGTCCAGAACGCTCACGCATAATGGCAGCCTATATCTACCAACTGTCGCATGAGCGCGCGCCGTAGCGGTGAAAGATAGCGCCAACGCCGCACTCTACGAATCGCAGACAAAAATCTATCCGCGGGAAGTCAGTGGAAGGTTCCAAAACCTCCGCGCAACCGCAGTAGTCGCCCTGCTCGGGCTCTACTACCTGTTGCCTTGGCTGCGCTGGAACGGTCGCCAGGCGGTCTTGTTTGACCTGCCCGCACGCAAGTTTCACTTGTTCTGGCTGACGTTGTGGCCACAGGACCTGATCTATCTCACTGCCCTGTTAATCACGGCGGCATTATCGCTGTTTTTTTTCACAACGTTGTTTGGTCGCGTTTGGTGTGGTTATGCCTGTCCGCAAACGGTTTGGACCGAAGTATTCATCTGGATGGAACGTTGGACCGAGGGCGATCGCCGAAAGCGGATGAAAATGGACCAGGCGCCCTGGAGTCTCGATAAGGCCAGACGCAAAACGGCCAAGCAATTTTTCTGGGTCATGTTCTCACTATTTACGGGGCTCACGTTCGTCGGTTACTTCACGCCAATTGCAGAACTGAGCGGCAAGGTGGCGACGGCATCACTCAGTGGCTGGGAGAGCTTTTGGATATTTTTTTATTCCGCCGCAACTTATGGCAATGCCGGGTTTATGCGCGAGCAGGTATGCAAATACATGTGTCCCTACGCACGCTTCCAGTCGGCGATGTTCGATCGCGACACGCTCATCGTCGCATACGACGAAAATCGCGGAGAGCCACGCGGTGGTCGGCGTCGGAGTACCGATCCGGCAAAGGCGGGTCTCGGTGATTGCATCGATTGCCACAAGTGCGTGCAGGTCTGTCCGACCGGCATCGATATCCGCAAAGGGCTTCAGTACGAATGCATCGCCTGTGCCGCGTGCGTCGATGTCTGCAATGAAGTTATGGACAACATGGGCTATGAGCCTGGGCTAATCCGTTATGCGACAGAAAATTCCGTGGTGGGTAAGACCAGCCACATCGCACGACCACGTGTATTCGTTTACGCCGCATTGCTGTTAGCGGTCATTTCGTTAACCGGTTTTTCGCTGGCAACACGGACACCGCTGGGTCTGGATATCATTCGCGACCGTAATTCGCTATACCGTGTGGTTGATGGCGGGCGCATCGAAAACGTCTATAGCCTGCGCATCATAAATATGGACAACGAAGCCCACACTCTGGCGGTTGCGGTCACGGGCTCGGTGGAGATGAGCGTTGAAACCGAACCGGCAACGCTCACTGTGGATGCCGGCACTATCGAGGCGGTGGCAGCACGCATCTCTGCGCCTGCGGATGTGCAGGCCGGCGGACAGGACATTAGTATTCGGATCTACACCGCCGATGGAAAACTCTCTGTGGAAGAACCGGCACGCTTCATGGCACCAGCCCGATGAATGACGCGCAGAGCATGGCCTGGTACAAGCAATTTTGGCCGTGGTTCATAGTCGTTTTGTTGGGCGCGGCGGTAACGGCCAGCCTCGTCACGGTATGGATTGCTTTCGCAGCGGCGCCTGAACGTGTTGATGGGGCCGGCCTGCTGGCCGTGCCGGTTGAGATTTCTGCCAACCAGGAAATATTGACTTTCGATCTGGGCCTCGCGCCGCCGGGCGAATCCTGGCCAGAGCATCTGAGAGTAACGCTCGTTTCACGACCAGATGGCCGTACCCAACAGATGCGTGCTGAGCGTATCGATGAACGTAGATACAAAACTCCGGTCAAAGTACTCGAGCCTGGTGCACACGAAGTGATGCTGCAGGCCGAGACGCTGACCCTGCGTGGCAGCTGGGCATACCCGGCACCAGTCTGGAAGCTGGAGCGAGATGAGTGACAGTCTGACGATAGACGAACGTTTCGAGGCCTTCGACCGGCCCGCTGTCGCGCGTGGATTTGTTCATGAAGTGGACGCGCACAGCAACGAAGTCACGCTCATGGTCGACGGCATTCACTGTGCCTCGTGCAGCATGACCATCGAAAAAGGTCTGTCTGGTATCGAAGGTGTCAAAGAAATTCATGTAAACCCGTCAACGCATCATGCAAACCTCAGTTGGGATCCCACGCGAGTGCCCCTGAGTCGTTTGATGCAGAGCATTGCAGATCTCGGTTTTGCGCCACATCCGCTGCACGAAGACACACGGTCCACGCTCAACGTGGGCGAATACCACGCGGCGCTCAAACGATTGATTGTCGCCGGACTTGGCATGATGCAGGTAATGACGTATGCCGTTGCCGGTTATGCCGGTGCCTTCGAAGGCATGACCAGCGAGTATCAGCAGTTTTTCCGGTTATTGAGCCTTCTTGTAGCGACGCCCGTTGTGTTCTATGCAGCCGCACCGTTTTTCCGTGCAGCGATTACGGACTTGAGTCAACGACGGGTTGGGATGGACGTGCCCGTTGCACTGGCCATCGGTATCGCGTATGTCGCGAGCGTCGCAATCAGTTTTTTTGGTGATCTGCGCACAGAGGTGTATTTCGATTCGGTAGTAATGTTCACGTTCTTTCTTTCTTTTGGACGGTTCGCCGAAATGTTGGCGCGGCATCGCACGATGGCTGCCAGCGAAGCCTTGTCCGAATCCATTCCGGCAACCGCAATCCGTCTGCACAAGGGCAGCGGCGCCGAATGGCAGGAAGAGGAAATTCCACTGGGGCAGGTACAATCTGGTGACCGTCTGCTCGTACGCCCGGGTGACACCGTACCTGCCGACGGCAATGTGGTTTGGGGCGATTCGGCGACCGACGAATCTTTGCTGACCGGCGAATCGCAACCGAATACCCGCCGTATAGGAGATCAGCTGATCGGTGGCAGTATTAATCTGACCGGCCCGCTACACTTTGTTGTCACTGATATCGGCCCTGACACTGTGTTGTCTGGTATTGCCCGGTTACTCGAGCGGGCGCAAGGCGAACGCCCACGCATGGCGCAGCTTGCAGATCGGGTTGCGGGCTATTTCGTGGCCGGAGTGTTGCTTATTGCGACAGGCGTGTTTTTCACGTGGCTTGCGCTGGAACCCGCCCGGGCGTTGACCGTAACCTTGTCGGTGCTGGTTGTCACATGCCCCTGCGCTTTGTCTTTAGCAACACCGGCCGCCTTGACCGCCGCGACGGGGTTTCTCGCCCGCAATGGTTTGCTGGTGACGCGGGGCTCGGCGGTTGAAACGCTTGCCCGGGCCGACACCTTGTTACTCGACAAAACCGGTACGCTGACGCGTGGCAAACTCAAGGTGGTTGCCGTACGTCTTTTGAGTCCTGAACAAGATCAGAGACGATGCCGGGCAATCGCCGCAGCGCTGGAATCCGGTTCGGCACATCCGGTTGCGGTTGCATTGAACGAGGTCCACAGCGAGCTGGTCGCGGATTCTATTCAGGTCATCTCCGGGCGCGGTATTGAGGGTGTCATCAACGGCCGGCGCTACCGGATCGGACGCGCCGATTTTGTTGCTGAACTTAACAACGGCAACCCGGATATCACACCGCAGCCTGGTGTTACCACGGTCTATCTTGCCGACGAGGACACAACCATGGCTGCGTTTGACCTGGAAGATGCACTCCGGCCGGAAGCAGCGGTAGCAATTGATCAATTGCGTGCGGCCGGCTTGACGCCGGCCATACTCAGTGGCGACACGATCGCACCGGTACAACGCATTGCCAACGAACTGCAAATAACAGACTTTCATGCATCTCTATTGCCTGAAGAAAAACTTACTGACATGCAGGCTCGTCGTGCGGCCGGGCGGACAATCGCGATGGTTGGCGACGGCATCAACGATGCGCCGGTGTTAGCCGGCGCGGATGTTTCAATCGCAATGGGATCCGGGTCGACCCTGGCCCAGGCCAGCGCCGACCTGATATTGCTTGGCGGTGGCCTCGATCGGCTGGTAGTCGGCGTACAACAATCGCGTAAAACGCAGCGAGTAATTCGTCAGAACATGATCTGGGCGATCGCCTACAACGTTGTAGCGCTGCCACTCGCGGCAGCCGGTCTGGTTGCCCCATGGATGGCGGCAATCGGCATGTCCGCCAGTTCGCTGATTGTCGTGCTTAATGCGTTGCGACTCGTTGGCGGGGAGTCGGCCGGCCCAGGCAGTGGCTTGCAAATGCGGGAAAGCCCTGCAACATGAATATTATTTTCGTATTGATACCGGTGGGTCTTGTGTTGTTGTTGATCGCAGTAGGCGCATTTTTCTGGGCCGTACGCACCGGACAATTTGATGATCTCGACACTCCGGCCGTACGTATTTTGTCCGACGACGACACGCGGCCACCAAATCAGTCAGACCAAAAATGAACAGCGGCCTGGCATTCGGGACTTATGAGTTTCTGGATGCCTGCCGTTTTCGTTGTCTGCGATAGTCATGCAACAACGGTTCGGTGTAGCCATTGGGTTGCTCACAACCCTTTAACACGAGATCGCAGGCTGCCTGGAACGCGATGCCGTCAAAATCCGGAGCCATATTGTTGTACGCGGGATCGCCACCGTTTTGTTGATCAACGACTTTGGCCATGCGACGGAACGTATCCATAACCTGATCCTCGTTACATATCCCGTGTTTCAACCAATTGGCCATGTGCTGACTGGAGATTCTTAGTGTCGCGCGGTCTTCCATCAAACCAACGTCATTGATGTCCGGTACTTTGGAACAACCAACGCCCTGATCTATCCAGCGAACCACATAACCCAGAATGCTCTGGGCGTTATTGTCGAGTTCGGCCTGGATCGTTTTGGCGTCAAGTCCCTGTGGGTCACAAAGCGGTGGCATGAGAATTTTATTCAGGCTGGCAACCGGACGTTTCGCAATTTCGCGTTGACGCTGGAAAACATCAGTCTGGTGATAGTGCATGGCGTGCAACGTGGCGGCGGTCGGTGAAGGCACCCAGGCACAATTTGCACCTGCATTCAGGTGTTCATTCTTGCTGTCGACCATCTGTTTCATCTCGTCCGGTTTGGGCCACATGCCCTTACCAATTTGCGCCCTCCCCGGCAGACCGCAACCGATTCCGATATCGACGTTCCAGTCCTCATAGGCAGTAATCCATGGCTCTTTTTTTATTTGCTCCTTTGGCATCATCGGACCGGCAAGCATGCTGGTATGAATCTCGTCCCCTGTACGGTCCAGAAAACCCGTATTGATGAACACCAGCCGGTCGCGCACCGCGTGTACGCAGGCAGCGAGGTTCACCGTAGTACGGCGTTCCTCGTCCATAACACCAACCTTGATGGTATTGCGCTCGAGGTGTAGCAGGTCTTCGACTCTTGCAAACAACTTGTCGGTATAGGCAGTCTCGTCGGGACCATGCATCTTCGGTTTCACGATATAGACACTTCCGCTACGGCTGTTCCGATACTGTCCGCGTTGCTGCAGGTCGGTTATCGCACAGGCGGTCGTCACGACCGCATCGAGGATGCCTTCAAAAACTTCGTTTCCATCGGCGTCGAGTACAGCATCTGTCGTCATTAAATGACCGACGTTGCGTACGAGCATCAGGCTGCGACCCGGCAATACAATGGATCCACCATCGGCCGCCTGATACTCGCGGTCGCTGTTCAGACGCCGTGTCGTCTCCCGTCCGCCTTTGGTAAATGTCGCGGACAGTGTTCCCTTCATTAGCCCTAGCCAATTGCGGTAGACACCGATTTTGTCCTCGGCATCCACAGCGGCGACGGAGTCCTCGCAGTCCTGAATTGTCGTGATCGCAGATTCCAGTACCACGTCGGCAACGCCGGCTGCCGAGGCCTTGCCGACGGGATGATCCGGGTCAATCAGTATCTCAGTATGCAGACCGTGATTTTTCAGCAGAACAGTCTGTTTGTGCGCTTCGCTGTTGTACCCGACAAATTGAGCGGAATTCGCCAGACACGTTTGGCTGCCATTGAGTAGGTCAATTTCCAGCGAGGCTTTGCCGTTTCCGACGACTATGCGATAGGCGCCAACATCGGCGTGACTGCCACCGTTCAAAGGAAACGCCTGATCCAGAAACGCAGCCGCGTAGGCGACGACCGCATCGCCACGTTTGGGGTTATAAGAATTGCCAGGAGCGCGTCCGTGATCGCTGGCGATGACGTTAGTGCCGTAGAGCCCGTCATACAGACTGCCCCAGCGGGCATTTGCTGCATTCAAGGCAAAGCGTGCGTTGCTTACCGGCACGACCAATTGTGGACCCGCGATAGTTGCGATTTCCGGATCGACGTTGCGGGTGCCAATTTCGAACTCACCGACTGGCTTACCAAGATAATTGATTTGTTCCAGAAAGCTCCGGTAGCGCCCGGCGTCCCAACCATCATGCTCGTTGTGATATGCGTCGATTTTGTGCTGCAGCTCATCCCTGAAGCTGAGCAATTGCCGGTTCTCCGGTGTCAGCTCGACAATGATCTTTTGCAGACCTGACCAGAACTCTCCCGTACCGATATCGATTTCCGGCAGCAACTCCGACTCGACAAATGATCGGAATCCGTCGTGGACGGTGAGGGAAAGCCCCGTGGCATCACTCATATTGTTTTTTCGCCACAGCGCGCCGGGTTTCGTTTATGCGATCCCCATCGCTTTCGTTAAACAAAACGATCTTTTGTCGGACAGTACCGGCCAACAACCTGGTCCAGGCGGCGTCGGCTTTTGCCAGTAGCGCCATCTCGCCTGCAGAATCCTCGAATTTTGAGTGCCAATTTCGACTGCCATCGATTGCCATGCCCTGGAAATCGCCACTCCAGAAAAGCAGCAGGCGGTCATCGACGATCTTGAAGGACTCCGGATTGGCGGGTGTCAGTTGCCCCGACCCTGTCAGCATCAATGAACACCAGCCACCGTGTGCAGGCTGATAGCGTCGTGGGTCGGCGTTGAAAGCAAGCACCTGCTCGGCGTCAGTAAGCCAGTAGGTAACACCGTCGTGACTGACCGCATAGTCTGAACTGCCTTGCTCCGCCCTGCCCTCGCTGAAATAGGAAACGGGCGAATAGCCATCTATTGCAATGCCTTGCGGCCCCACACGACTCAGTCGGGCAAAGTCTGTAGCTTCGCCGGCACAGCTGCCCAGGGCGACGCTGATAAGTACTAACGTGAGGTTTCGCATGGCTAAGTCGTCCCGCATGAGGATTGCTGACAATAGTACACGCTGTTGGACGGGTATTTGCTGATTCATGTTCCCGCCATCGACAAACAACCCGCTGGCACTATACTCCTGCAATGCGCGAAGCCATTGCAAAACTGGAAGCCGTTTCCCGGCAGCTGGAACCACCCCCTGATATCCGCCGTGAAATTACGGAACAGGTCGTTCGATATGCCGACCGTTTTTTGGATGCATTGCCAGAGATGCCGGTTTATGTGCCAGGTCAGCCTGATACAGCATTTGGCGACTTCATTGGTGACGCACCGGTAGACCTGGAACTGCTGTTGGCGGAACTGGCTCGCGAAGTCGATACACCGGGAATAAATCCGGCCTCGGGCGCGCATTTGGGATATATCCCGGGTGGCGGTGTCTACTATGCCGCGCTTGGTGACTACCTGGCCGATGTCAGCAACCGCTATTCCGGCATCTACTTTGCGTCGCCGGGAGCGGTGCAGCTGGAACAACGCCTGGTGCAATGGCTGGCACGGTTGATTGGCTACGGGACCGGTGCTGGCGGCGATCTTACATCGGGTGGCAGTATTGCCAATTTGTCAGCGATCGTTGCCGCCCGCGAAGCGCACGGGATCGCTGCCCGCGATATTCCCGATACGTGTGTATATCTGACGTCGCAGGTACATCACTGCGTGACTAAAGCACTCGGCATCGCGGGTCTAAAGGAATGCATCCAACGGGTAATTCCCATGGACCAGTCTTTTCGGATGGATGTGGCCGCGCTGCAAAAAGCAATTACCGACGATCGAAAAGCCGGTTTGAAACCGTGGATGGTGGTCGCCTCGGCTGGCACTACAGACACCGGTTCGGTCGATCCATTGGATCTAATCGCATCGGTAGCGGCCGAGCAGGGTTTGTGGTTGCACGTCGACGGTGCCTACGGTGGTGCGTTCTTGCTGTGCGATGCCGGTCAGTCAGTTTTAAGCGGTATCGAAAAGGCGGATTCAGTTGTAATCGATCCACACAAGGGTTTCTTTTTGCCCTATGGCAGCGGCGCTGTGATCGTAAAAAACCGCGATACTCTCGCTGCTGCACACGGATACCACGCAGACTACATGCAGGACGCAGTCGAGGACGATCCCTCCCCTGCTTCCTTGTCCGCCGAACTGACTCGCCCGTTTCGTGGCCTACGACTATGGTTACCGCTAAAACTCGCAGGCCTCAAACCATTCAGGGCAGCCTTGGATGAGAAATTGCTTCTGGCGCAATATTTCCGTGAACAACTTGCCAAGCTACCCGACTTTGAGGTCGGACCAGTACCCGAATTATCGGTAGTGATATATCGATACAAACCACCCAACGGCGCCGATACTGAAGACTTCAATCGCAGGCTCGTTGACGCAATTCAACGCGACGGCCAAATATTCATCTCCTCAACCCGGATTGAAGGTCGCTATATGCTGCGGCTAGCAGTGTTGAATTTCCGCACGCATCTGGAGCATATTGACCGACTGCTGGCACTGTTGCCGAAAGTGGCCGGCCAACTGGCGACCTGAGACAGAGTTTAGCTCTTACCGTAAGAAGACAGCATAAGATAATGAAAAATCAATGAATGTCTGAGGATTGCGTTCTGACGCCGGGCAATCTCACAGGACCCGCATTCGAGCGTCGCATCAACAACGCAAACACCTGAGCCAATCGGAGCGTCAATCGCTCTGGCCGGGCTTCTGGCCGGGCGGCCATTCTTCGAATTGTGGGAGCCCATCAGTTATTTCGTACCACGGCGCTTTCGAACCCACAAAGATGTGTGCCTGCGGTCGCACGCCGGGATCCCCTTCTATCGTCCCGAGCGTGACCCATCCGAGTTTGTCGCCGTCGGCCCCCGCGCCAAGCGGCGAGCCACATGTACGACAAAAACATCGAAATCCGTTGGGCGAGGATTCGAATTTCGCGACCATCTCCTCGCCGCTCAGCCACTTGAAATCGTTCTCGTTTAGCTTGGCATAGGTGCCGAACGCGGCGCCATGGGCCCGGCGGCACATCGAGCAATAACAGCTGCCGGCGTCGCCCAATGGACCGCTGATCTCATACCGAACGGCCCCGCACAAACAACCGCCTTGAACGGTCATGAAAATCCTCCAGTCAGTCAGGGGACATATTAGCAAGAGATGATGATTTTTGGGGTCGTTCTTTGGGTAGGTGTCTGCTATGAGGACACACTCAACGGGCCGGTGCATTTGGCGCCGAGCGACAGAGCTGGACGGAGTTTGGGGGTTGGCGCCTGGTCGTTTTTCGTCCAGCCCACCAGCCTCACCGGCGCCACTGGTGTCTCTACGCTATAATTCCGTGCAGACAGTGTAACGGTACTTTTGCTCTTTCTTTGTTGGGGGAATAGCTATGAGATCATTCTTGGCATTGACGACGATCAAGCGCTTTTTGATTGGTGGCTTCACAGGATTAATTTTTGTCAGCTCAAGTGTCTACGCCGCAGAAGAGCGGATACTTGAAGAAGTCGTAACCACCGCACAGCGTCGTGCGGAAAATATTCAGGAAGTGCCCATTTCCGTCGCCTCTCTGGCGGGCGAGGAATTTGACAACCTGTTTGATGGTGGCGAAGACATACGGGCTTTGGCCACACGTGTACCGAGCCTGTATGCCGAGTCGTCCAATGGCCGGCTGGCACCACGTTTCTATGTACGCGGTTTGGGCAATCAGGACTTTGATCTTGCCGCGTCGCAGCCGGTATCGGTCATCTTCGACGAGGTGGTGCAGGAAAACGTTATTCTCAAGAGCTTTCCGCTTTTTGATGTAGAGCGCGTCGAAGTACTGCGCGGTCCGCAGGGAACGCTGTTTGGACGCAATACACCGGCTGGCATCGTCAAGTTCGATACGCGTAAGCCGACGCAGGACATGGACGGATACCTCTCTACTAGTTACGCACCCGGCGATCCGTGGACCTTTTCGCTACAGGGCGCACAGGGAGGCCCTTTGTCTGATACGTTATCGGCGCGTGTTTCGCTGCTCGTACAATCCCGCAGCGACTGGATCGATAACAATGTCCCGTCAGCTAGTGATTTCAACAGTCTGGGTGGCAAAGATGCGATGGGCGGGTTTGGAGATGTGGCCTATCGCGCACAGTTGCTGTACCAGCCGAACGACCAGTGGAGTGTGTTAGCCAACCTGCATGGCCGCAACTATGACGGTACCGCCTCTATTTTTCGCGCCAATGTCATCGGTCCAGGCAGCGACGGCTTCAATTCCAATTATGATCGTGATTCGGTCACTTATGACGAGGGTGGCAACAACCCGCAGGAAGCCAATGCGACCGGTGGGTCAATCAAAGTTGATGTGGAATTGAACGACCGAACCACGTTGACTTCGATCACTGCACATGAGGTCGTCAAGAACAGGAGTCTGGGTGACATCGACGGTGGTTTCGGGGCCGATTTTTTTGGCGATCCAGCCCTGGTGGGCCCCTGCCCGCCCGGCGGAACCGGCGCCTGTATTCCCTTTAATTCGCAGACACAGGATGGGCTGAACAACCTTGATCAGTTCACCCAGGAAGTCAGGATTGCACAACAGACCACTGACTCAACCTTCTGGCAGGGTGGTTTCTATTATTTCACATCCGAGTTTGCAGTCCAGACCGTTCCGTTCTTTATCCCGAACAAACCGCTTGTCTCACACGAGAACGATGCCTGGGCATTGTTTGCTCACGTGAGCCACGATTTTAGCGACACCTTCACCCTGACCGGTGGCGTGCGCTATACCGACGATGAGAAAGAAGCCAGAGTGTTCGGGGCACCAGTACCGCAATCGCCGGTTTCGGTTTCGGATGAAGAAATAAGCTGGGATCTCAGTGGCCTTTTTACTCTCAATGACCAGGTTAATCTCTATGGCCGGCTTGCCAGCGGTTTTCGGGCGCCGACGATTCAGGCGCGCGATGTAGCCTTCTTTGGCGTACCGTCAACCGCCAAGTCAGAGACGATCCAGTCTATTGAGGCGGGATTCAAATCGACACTGGCCGGTAACCGCCTGCGGCTCAACGGGGCAATCTTTCACTACACCATCGACGATCAGCAGCTATCTGCAATCGGTGGCGGTGGCAACTTCGTACGTTTGGTCAATGCTGAAGAGGGTACCGGAGTTGGTATAGAACTCGACGCTGAGTTTATCGTCAATGAGAATCTGAGTCTGAGGGGGGGCTTCAGTACGGTCGACACGGAATTGGATGACCAGGTGCTGGTTATTCCACCGTGTGGCTCCGGGTTATGCACCGTGCTCGATCCGCTTGATACTGACGGTAACGCAATCGTCGACGGTAACTCCTTTGCCAACGCACCAGAATACATCCTCACTTTCGCAGCGGATTACGCGAGACCATGGGGCCCGGAAGGAGAGTTTTTCTTTTTCACCGATTGGGCATTCCAGGGTGAGACGCAATTCGTCTTGTATGAATCCGCGGAGTCTCTGTCAGACGATTCCTTTGAGGCTGGATTCAAAGCCGGTTACCGTAATCTTCAACATAATTGGGAAGTGGCCCTCTACGGTCGCAATATTACCGACGAAGAAAACGTCAAAGGCATAATCGATTTCAATAACCTCACCGGATTCGACAACGAACCCAGAGTTGTCGGAATTTCATTCAGAAAGAGCTGGTCCCAGTAAACTATCACGCTTAGAAGCCGCTCCTACGATCTTTCGTAGGAGCGGCATCTTGCCGCGATCTAGTCCAGAAAAGTCTCCTCCCGATGGATAGGGGCGGCGTCTATCGAATACGCCGCGTAATGCGCTGAATTTCAATTACGAGTTGAAGTAGCCTCGGCTGTGTTGCCCCCAACACGTGAAGCCATAACGTCATTATCGTGAAACAGACGAGGTCATCTGGCCGTGATTTGTTGGCAGAAGCGACCATCTCTTAATAAAGATGACCATGTAAATTTTGGTGACTTATTTTCCACGCAGATTGCGTCCTGGGCATGGCCGGCAGGGTCTGTAGCGTAAAAGGCCTCTGACCGCAGTGTGGATCCACGGCAATCCTATCCGCCGAAAAGCAAATGCTTAGTGTTATCATGAATCGTGAAGATGCCGGATTCTTAGGCACCCATAGGAAAAAAGAGCTGGTATAGCGACAACCGCGAGTCCCTATAAACGCCAGGCTATTGGTCTGATAGGAAAAACGGGGCTGCGCTTCAATAGAAGCTCTCGTGCTGAGTCGGCGGTAGTAGGACAATTGTATGAAATCAAAAGCGATACCCCTCATTGGATGGGTCCTCATAGGCCTGCTTTTGGTTAGTCTGCTGCCATTTGCAATTACCGCGTATCAGATAAAGGCAAGCCAGGACAGCCTTGTCAGCCAGGTACAACAAACGCATTTGGTTTCTGTGGATGCGACTGCCGATAAAGTGAGTTCATACGTGCTCGGCCTGCAAAATCTATTGAAATCGATTGTGGATAACCCAAATCTTTTTACGCAACTGCGAAGCGAATATTCTGATGAACTACTTGCGAGCACGTTGCTGATTCAAAATGAAGTTCTCGCGACGGCCATCTACAGAAATAGTGAAAATCCAAAACTTGAAAAAATTGCCCAGAGAAAGCCTGTAAGTTCATTTGTTCAGTCGATTTTTGAACAAGCTTCAGAGCGAACGTTGCAGACCATTACATTAAATGACGAGAGCTATTTGGTCATCCGCCAGCTAACGCAAAACGAGAAGTACGTTACGTTCATGCTGGTGGATCGTTCAAAGTTGCAGGCGTTACTTACTGTGCCGGCACTGAATGATGCGGTGTTGGGTTTGAGCAACGGGAAAAACGAAATTATTGACGGCCAGGTCAGTAATTATTTTAGGTTTCCGGATAATCTAAAGAGTTTAATCGACGCGCGCTACGTAGGATCGGCTGCGGATAATTTTGTCGGAGCCAACAATACGCGGCAGGTCGCGGCGTTTGCGCGAGTTGCAGGCACTGACTGGATAATCTTTTCCCAGCAACCGGCAAACAAAGCAGAAATTGCGCGCCACGACATGTGGAATGCCGCTATCAGGGCATTGGTTGTGGTTTTATTCCTCTGCGGATTGTTTGCCTTTGCCGCGCACAGAAAAATCATTAAACCGATTCGTGAGTTGGTCGTTGCACAAAAGCGTCTATTGGGCAACGACACCGCAGACATTTCAGGAGGTGAAATTGACCAGCTCAGGCAATCTTTCTCATTGCTGGAACGGCATATTAAGAACAAGAGCAAACTAAAGTCAGTGAGTCTTGGTCGCTATCAGATTAGCGATGTTATCGGCAGTGGCGCGATGGGGACAATCTTCAAAGGATGGGACCCACGACTCGAGCGGGAAATCGCCATCAAGACAATAACAATCGGTAAATCAGAGAGTCGTCTTGACAGACACGAGTTGGTCGCCAAGCTTGTTAAAGAAGCAAAGTTAGTCGCCAAAATTACGCACCCGAATATTGTGACGATATACGATGCAGTGGATGCACAGGAAACAGCATTTATTGCGATGGAGTTAATCGATGGAATTAGCTTGAACGACTACCTTCGACGCTCCAGGACCATTCTGCCGCTTCAAACCGTTGCCCTCGCGACCGGGATATTGCGAGGTCTTGGTGAGGCGCACCATCGATCAATTATCCATCGGGACATAAAGCCAGGCAATGTACTGTTGGGTTACAACGGCAGCATTAAACTATCCGATTTCGGTATTGCAAGCTTGACTAGCAAAAATTTCAAAGATGACTCCAGCCGCATTGGCTCGCCAGGGTATATTGCACCGGAAGTTATTACTCAAAATTCCTACAGTGAAATGTCTGACATGTTTGCTGTTGGCGTATTGCTGTACCAGTGTTTGGTCGGGGATAACCCGTTTAGAGCGGCAACGATCAAAGACAAATTGAAACTGACCCGTATTCGCGAGCCAGTGCCACCGCATAAGATCGACCGTTCGATACCGGAGTTTTTGTCCGATGTTGTGATGAATTTGCTCATCAAGGATCCGCTCATGCGACCTAACAACGCAGAAATGGTCGCGGACTCGCTTGAGAATGCGTTCGGCGTGCAAAGGTGGGCGCCGAATTTCGCCCATGATTATCCAAAATCCGGCGAGCAAACTGACACACTTACCGCAATACTGCCTGAGACTTTTATAAGAAGACAAAAGCAAGCGAATAATGAATAGAATAATTGCCGCAGCCTTAATAGCCGTTTTCACCATTGCGCAGATCGTGCAGGCAGAAACAGAGCCGGATTCAAACTTGCAACCAATCGTTGAATCTTACGTGGTCAAAGCAGGAGATACACTTGCGAAACTAGCGCGTCGTCATTTGGGGCCGGATGCGCCGTGGAATACGAACGTTGCGATCAACCCGGAAGTACCCGACCCCGACTTAATTGTTCCCGGTCAGTCCATCAACATTATCACCGGGTACGAGCAGCCCGAGCCAGTGGTTGTTGTGGAAGAGGTGGAGGTATACCAGGCGGTCATTGAGAAAATCTCCAATCTCGTTGAGAAAAACGTGGAACAGAGCGATTGGAAAGACGCGATCGAGGGCGATCAACTGTTCCCATTAGATGCAGTGCGAACCCTGGCAAATTCATCTGCTGTACTGCAGTTTGACAATGCGACGACTGTTTTGGTTACCGAGTATTCGCAGATATTCTTGCGGGCGCTGGAATCGCAGGAATCAGGCGTAAGTCGCAGCGAAATAGAAATCAAGAGCGGCGAAACTGACCTGCGTTTAGAACAAAGTGATGCACCGCAACAGCAGATTGAGATCAATGTGGCAGGAACCATTACGCGGCCCGAGCGCGGGGCAGATGGCAGCAACTCAACCCGGACACGCATGGCCGGTAACGATTCCTCGCACGTGATGGTCTACGAAGGCTCTTCTGCCGTAGAGTCCGCGGGCGTAAGCGTAGCCGTAAAAACGGGCATGGGTACAACCGCAGTAGCGGGACAGGCGCCTGCCGAGCCAGAACGACTACTGCCAGCCCCCGTTATACATGCTCTGGAAGGTGAGCTGTATCCCGAGAATATCAAGTTTAGCTGGGAACCATTGGGCAGCGCCGCCGCCTACCGCCTGGATGTGTGCAAAGACCGGCGTTGTACGCAACCGATTTTCAATCAGCGAGAAATTTCTGAAACGACGCTCACCGTGCCAACTCTACCCGTAGGAACCAGTTACTGGAGAGTTACCGCGGTCAGCAAATCCGGTCTTGATGGATTTACAAGTGTAACCGACGAGCTAAATATTGTGGTCGTCCCTGAAGCGCCGAAAGAAAATCATTTCCTGGCGACGTTGGTCATTTTATTCCTTTTGTTCTTGGCCGCCCTGGTCTTGTTGAAGCGATATCTCGGAAAAACCAGAAGTGCTGAGCGCGGTCAAAGCGATTCGAATCAATAAGTAGGTACCAGAATTATTTTGACACGAGAAAACAGGGGTCGAACCGAACTTTCTAGAAAATAAGAAAATAGGGGTCGAACCGAACTTTCTTGGTGCATTCGGAGCCAGAGGATTGATCTCGAACGGCCAGGTGATGTCGGGACTATGAGCAGCATATTTTGGGTCTGCCCATTTTCGCCCGCAGGCACACCATACACGGCCGCCTGCGTATGCGTAACAGTCGGGTGTTCCAGGATAGTAGCTTCAATTTCACTGGGGGAATAGATTCTCGCCGCCACTTCACGCTACCGTATCGGCGTTTTCACTGCGACTAATATACCGCTGGACCATGTAGAATGCCGATGAGCGATTGGCCCAGGGGGAACCACCGATGCGACCAGCCGAACGGGCAGCGACTGTCTTCCTTATCCTGACCCTTTGCCTGAGCCAGGCGGCGGCCTTCGCCCAGTCAATCGAGCGGGTCGAACCGCCGTCATGGTGGCAAGGTTTCCGGGAGACCACCCTGCAGCTGCTGGTATACGGCAAAGATCTGGCCGGTCTGCGCCCGGTCGTCAACTCCCCGGGTATCCGGGTCGACCGCGTAGTAACAACGGCCAACCCGAACTACCTGTTCCTCTATCTCGATATCGGCCAACAGGCGAAGCCCGGTGAGTTCGATATCAACTTCAGCGGCAAAGACGTCGAACTCACACATCGCTACCGGCTGGAGCAAAAAAACGCCGACCCGGACCACGTCGACGGGTTTGGACCCGAAGACGCCATCTACCTGATCACACCCGACCGTTTTTCCAATGGTGACCCGGAAAACGACAACATCAAGGGCATGGGGGATCGGGCGAGCCGCAGCAAGCATGGCGGTCGTCATGGCGGCGATATTGCCGGCCTGATCGAGCACCTCGACTATATTGACAACATGGGATTTACAGCAGTCTGGCTGAACCCGTTGCTCGAAAACCGCATGCCGACCTACTCCTATCACGGGTATGCCACCACCGATTACTATCGAGTCGATCCGCGTTTCGGCAGCAATGAGGATTATCGCCAGCTTGTCACTCTGGCGAAGGAGCGCAGTATCGATGTGATCATGGATATGATCGCCAATCACTGCGGGCTGCATCACTGGTGGATGGCCGATCTGCCATCAGATGACTGGATTAACCACGATGGCAAATTCGTGCAGACTTCGCATGAGCGCACCGCTGTACAGGATCCATATGCTGCCAGCAACGATATCGCGGCATTTGCTGATGGCTGGTTTGTCGACGCGATGCCGGATCTGAATCAGCGTAATCCGTTACTGGCCGACTACCTGATCCAGAACACTTTGTGGTGGATTGAGTACCTCGGTCTGTCCGGGATCCGCCAAGATACCTATCCGTACCCCGACAAGAATTTCATGGCTGAATGGACCCGCCGTGTCATGACTGAATACCCGGATTTCAACATCGTCGGCGAAGAATGGAGCCTCAATCCCGCGATTGTCGCGTACTGGCAGCGTGGCAAACAAAATCACGACGGTTATGTTTCACACTTGCCCAGCGTAATGGATTTTCCATTACAGCACGCCCTGATCAGTGCGCTCGTTGAAGAAGAACGACCACACCAGAGCGGCCTGATGAAGCTGTATCGGATGCTGGCCAATGATTTTCTCTACGCCGCGCCTGGTGACCTGGTTATCTTCGGCGACAATCACGATATGGCCCGGGTCTATACCCAGCTCGGTGAGGACTTCAGCCTCTACACTATGGCCATGGTCTATTTGCTGACGATGCGCGGTACGCCACAGATCTACTACGGCACTGAAATTCTCATGACCAGCAATGATGACCACGATGTTATCCGCGCCGAGTTCCCGGGTGGCTGGCCCGATCATAAGAACAATGCGCGCACCACCAATGGACTGCGCAAATTGCAGGCTAAAGCGCAGGATTTCACCCGCCGGCTGTTGCAATGGCGCAAGCACAAGCCCGTGATTCACAATGGCAAGCTGGCACATTATTATCCCCGGGACGGCGTATATACCTGGTTTCGCTATAACGACAGCGACCGGATCATGGCGATAATCAACAAGAACGCCAAGCGCATCGATCTCGATCTCACCCGCTTTTCCGAGCACCTGGGCGACAGCCGCGAGGCAACTGAGGTTATCAGCGGCCGCGAAGTCGCATTGCTAAAATCACTCCGGCTGGATCCGCGTTCTGTAACCTTGCTGGATCTGCACTGAGCGCAGTTTTTAGCCAGGCGAGTTGGCGGCGCAGTAACGTGCGATGTAGTCCTGGTGCATCGGCAACTCCTCGACGCCCCGGGCAATTACTTCGCGGATGGAGCCCAGAAACCCGTCCAGTTGCTCGGCTGAAAGGAGGCGGGTCATGGGATGTTGGCCGGCCGGCTCGACATGCTGGCCAATCATAACCTGCAACCAGGCCAGTTCAGTGAATAACTCATCGGCGACGCGAAATATGCGGCCGCCATTCCGAAACAATTCCAGTTTCTGCTGCAGCGTATCGGGAATCGACATCTGGCTGCACTCCAGCCAGAACACGCTGTCGGTCCGTTCGTTGGCGAAATAATGCAGGATGAGAAAATCGCGAATCCGTTCGTATTCAAACGTGGTTTGGCGGTTGTATTCGTCCATGTCTGAAACGGCAAAGTCCCGATCCGGAAACAAATCGATCAGACGCCGGATACCGGACTGAATCAGGTGAATGCTGGTTGATTCCAGCGGCTCCATGAAACCGGCCGCCAGACCCAGTGCAAGACAGTTGCGGTTCCAGAATTTCTTGCGCCGCCCGGTTGTAAAACCAAGCTGGCGTGGTTCGTCAGCCCGATCGCCATCGAGATGGCGCAACAACGTTGTTGTCGCCTCGTCATCGCTCACATACTGACTGCAATAGACATGACCATTACCGGTGCGGTGCTGCAAAGGTATCCGCCACTGCCAGCCGGCCTCCCGCGCGGTCGCCTGGGTGTAGGGTCGCCAGGGTTGGGTCGATGCACTCGGCACGGCTATGGCGCGATCGCACGGCAGCCAGTGAGTCCAGCTCTCGTAACCGGTTTTCAGCGCCTGCTCGATCAGCAATCCGCGAAACCCCGAACAATCAATGAAGAACTCGCCACCAACTTCGCGGCCGTCCTCCAACTTTAGCGACGTGATAAAACCGTCAGTCTCGCGCAAGGCTGTATCGACGATTTTCCCCTCGATACGGTTTACCCCGAGAGGCTCCGCATAACTGCGGAAATACTTTGCCACCAGTGTCGCGTCGAAGTGATAAGCGTAAGCGAGGCCGCCAAGCCCCGTATCACCCAGGTGCTCGACCGGCGCGAAACGATTGGCAACCGCTGCCTGGTAATTGAACGAGTATCGCCACAGATCGCCGTCGTCGCCTGGAACCCGGCCACGCAGCCAGTAGGGATAGAAATTGAGCATCCCCAGGCCCCGACCTATCTCACCAAAAGCGTGCATATAGGAGTCGCCGATCCGGGCCCAGTCGTTGAACTGGATACCCAGCTTGATCGTGCTTTGGGTAGCACTGAGAAAATCGTGCTCGTTCACGCCCAGCAACGAGATCAGCAGGCGAATTTGCGGAATAGTCGCCTCTCCGACACCGACAGTCCCGATCTGCTCCGACTCGATAAGGTCGATTTCCAGCAGCTCACCCATGGTCCGTGCCAGTACGGCGGCGGCGGTCCATCCGGCCGTACCGCCGCCAACGATGACTACTTTCCTGATTCTATTGTCGATTGGCCGGACTCCGTTAAAACGAAACCCCTGCCGCCAGGCTAGCGGCAGGGGTTGTCTCAGTCTCCCCCATCAGTATTTGTATGATGCGCCGAGCATGAACGTGCGCCCGTAGCGCTGATAGTCTTTCACCTGGCGCGGGTCATTGTCGAAGTAAGTGCGGAACGGTTCGTCGGTCAGGTTATTCCCCTGCAGGAATACTGAAACTCCGTTTAGCGGTCCGCTCGACCAGCTGTAGCCAATCTGCGCATCGACCACTGATTCTTCCTCTACCTGGGTCAACTCACGTCCGGCACCGAATCCTGCAACTTCGCCAAGAAAAGTCGAACGGTAGCGATTACTCACACGAGTTGAAAATCCGCCACGCTCGTAATACACCGTGATATTGCGAACTTCTTCCGACAGACCAGGCAGCGGCAACGACGGATCCTCCGGGTCCTGGATGATTGAGCTATCGTTGAATGCAGCACTGAGAAAGACACCCAGACCACGGATTGCCGGCCACAGGTTATCGAAGTTGTAGCTGAAGGCCAATTCGACACCTTTAACCACGCCGCCGCTGCCGTTCGCAGGTTGCTCAACCCGGCCGATATCGGTCAGCGTCTCGAAGTCTCCAGTCGGGAATGCGCTGAAGTCTGCAGACAGGTCCTGGTCGAAAATGTAGCTTTCCAGGTCCTTGTAAAAACCCGCCACCGCGAAATAGCCAAGATCGTCGGGGAAATACATTTCGTATGAAATATCGATCGAGTCTGCGATCCACGGATCGAGTTGCGGATTACCACTGCTGCTGCTCCATGGCGAATCATTCAGGTCGTTCGGATCGCAGGTCGGGGCTGTTATCGGGTTATTGGCATCGGCACACGGCGCTGATTCGTTGAAATTTATAACGCTGCTGGCCTTGAGTTCGTCCATGCGGGCGCGTGCCAGCGTGCGTGCGGCGCCGAGTCGGAGGAACTTCTCGTCGCCCACTTCCCAGGTCAGGTTGAAGCTGGGAAGTGTCAGGGTGAAATCCCTGCCAGAGGATACCGGCACCGTCAATATGCCTGACAAAAAGCCCGGCGCATTGGGCACACTGCCAAAAGCGTCTGAACTCTGATCGGTGCGCACGACCTGGACGCCGATGTTACCGGTAAGCGGTAAACGCACGTTATCGGCGAACGGTAAACGGAAGTTCTGAGCGTCGATGTTCAGTTGCACATAGCCAATCGTGACCTCTTCTTCCACGGCCCAGCTTTTCCGCACCACGTCAGTTCCATCATTGCGCACAATGGAATACAGACCACTGTTCAACGCCTCCAGTGGGTCATAACTGACCATGCCGGGAATACCAAGAAACGACAAGTCGGTAATACCGTTGGTACTTACCAGCGGAGCCTCGAAGTCGCCGCTGGTCAAGCCCAGGAAAAACTCGTCGGCGACCAGTGACTTGATACGCTCATTGACGTTGAGGCCGAACTCCAGGCTGCTGACGTTATTGCTATTGAAAAACCGTTCCGCCCTCACGGTGAAGTGCATCAGTTCGTCTTGTATCCGCGGGTTGTTGGTATAGCCTACCTGGCCACCATCGATGAAATTGTTGCCCCAGCCATGTGGGCTGGTGAGTCTGATCAGACTGGTATCTGTGTAGTCGAGCGTCGGAATAATCGTCGAACCGGCATCACCGGACGAAGAAAAAACCAGTGTGTCCAGCGGACCACCATCGCCATCGTCGGCAAACTCATCGCGCGGGCCGGTACCGGCATAGGTTTCGAGCAGCATGTCCTTGCGCTTGACCTCGGAATAACTCACGTCAATGCCGGCTCTCCATTTGTCGTTGATGTCATAGTCGACATCCCAGCCAATGGCACGCAGCTCTGAATCGCGGAAATTGACATCGTTACGCACGACACCCTTGACGTTGTGAAAGGTGCCTGCGGTTACGACGCCATTGCTGGCAGATTCGGGTTCAAAGAACGTCGCGGCACCTGGCTGTGGCGAACCCAGCGCGAACTCGATACCCCGCAACAGCTGCTCTTCGCTGAAGTCGGACGCGTATACGTCAACTGAAGTTGAGAACTGGTCGTTTGGTTGCCACTCCAGAACGCCTATGAGGCCATCCCGATCAAGTTCGCTGGAACGCACGAAAGACTTGTTGAGGGATACCACGAGGTCATCATCATTGAGACCGAAGTCCGCCGGGGTAAGTTCGGACAAAGGGTCCATGGGATCGCTCAGCGGCAGGGAGACGCCGCTCAGCTCGTCGTAGCCGCGGGCATCGTAACGCTTTTCCTGACTCGGGTTGGTCATGTGGGCGAAACCGATCGCCACACCGATCGTGTCGTCGGCAAACTGGTCGACATAGGAAAAACTGTACCGCACGCCGTCATCGGTGGAACCGGCATTGAGCGCGTCCTGCTGATTTTGCTCGTAACGTATGTTGCCGGCGATAGCCCGCTCGCCGTAGGTCAGTGGCCGAATAGTGCGCAGGTCGGCAGTACCCGCAAGTCCCTGGCCGATTAACGAAGCATCCGGTGTTTTGTAGACCACGACCGAGCTGAGCAGCTCCGATGGGTACTGGTCGAACTCGACGCCGCGGTTGTCACCGGTACTCACCTGCGGGCGGCCGTTTAGCAGCGCAGTAGTGAAATCGGGAGCGAGACCGCGAACACTTATGACCTGGCCGCGGCCATTCAGTCGCTGCGCGGCAAGACCCGGCAGACGCGCCAGCGACTCGGCGATACTCACATCCGGCAACTTGCCGATCTCTTCAGCCGAGACAGCCTCGACGATCGAAGTCTCGGATGCCTTCAGGTCGATCGAATTCTGCAGGCTGCGGCGGAAGCTCGATACCAAGACTTCTTCAATGACTCTCGGCCCTTCGGCTTCTTCTTCGTCTTCGACTGGTTCCTGTGCTTGCGCGCTGAAGACAGTCGTAAGCGCCAGCGATACCGCGGCGGAAAGACTGTTGCGACTCCAATAGACTTTCTCTTTCATCTTGGCTGCCCCTACGCGTTTTGTACGATTTCTGACAAAAGGCAGTTGCGAAGTCTGAGCCCCGCCCAAGGAACACTCAGACGCCTGATAGGACGCCTTTTTCCCCCGCAACGATTTGCACAGATTGTATCGCAAACAATACGCTGCCGCTGCATCCTGTTATCGTGCTGCATACGATTGCAGCAGGGTGCCAAACACCTGTACGCCTGCTGTTAAAAACATTCATGTGGGTTGTGCGTTGCATCATCCACTGTCGCATTGCATCAATAAAAAACCGCCCTACTTCCCTCGACATAGCTGATGCAGCCGGCGTGTCACAGGCAACTGTCTCTCGCGCGCTACGACGCAGCCCACCGGTGCGCGAGGAAACCAGTCAACGTATCCTCGAAATTGCGACACATCTGCATTATCGCGTCGATCACAGCGCGGCAGGTTTGCGGACCGGACAGAGTCATACGATCGCCCTGCTCTTGTTCGAAGACGCGACGGCGTGGTTCGCGAATCCGGCTAGCGCACGAGCACCCGGAAAGACCAGGGTGCCATTTGCAGATCGCTACCGCGCAACAGGTGCATCGTTTCGCCGCTGAAGTAATCGCGATAGCGCTCACTGGCCAGGTGCAGGTCAAAACCCACCTGTTGGCTCACCGCGGAGAAATTGAAGGCGGCAAATACCGCATTGCTGTCGTTGCTCCGGGTGAAACTGTAAACAGCATGGGCTTTGCTGTTGGCCACGTGCACCATCGGCGCTCCCGCGGAGCCGTGCCACAAGGCAGTATTCTCGTGCAGCAGTGCAAACAGCTTCCGGTACAGCCCGCCGATCGGGTGGTCGCGCCACTCGATCGTATCCCTCTCGAAGAACTCGAGTCGTTTTTCGTTGCCGGCTTCCTGGCCGTTGTACAAAAGCGGCATACCTTCACCCACGACCGATAACACAATTGCGGCCTCCAGCGCGTCTCCGAACTGTTCGAATTGCGTCCCTTCCCAGCTGTTCTTGTCATGATTGCTGACGAAGGTCATGCGCCAGGCGTCGGCCGGCCAGATGTTCTCGTGGCCGTAGTACCAACCCCGAATCGCACCGGCATCGGCCTCGCCCATCGTTACCTGGTGTAAAGTCGAATTCCAGCTCCAGGCATACGTCGCGTCGAATGCGGCAGCGTGCATGTCACGTGTTTCCCACTCGGCCAACATGAACACGGGTTTAATTGCATCCAGTCGCCGGCGTACGGTATTCCAGAAATCCATGGGCACGTATCCGGCCACGTCGCATCGGTAACCGTCGATACCGACATCGCGCACCCAATATTCCAGCGCCTCGGTCATGTAACGCCTCAGTCCGGGCTGGCTGTAATCCAGATCGGCAATATCGGTCCAGTCGGTACCGGTTGTGTGCGTAATCTCGCCATTGCCGTCACGGGTATACCATTCCGGATGCTGCGTGATCAGCGGATTGTCCCACGCACTGTGGTTTGCCACCCAGTCGATAATCACATACATACCGAGTTCATGGGCGCGGTCGACAAAACTTTGAAAATCGTCCAGCGCGCCGAATTCCGGATTTACTGTTAAGTAATCGCGTACGGCGTACGGACTACCGAGAGTTCCCTTTCGTTTCTTCTCCCCGATGGGATGTATCGGCATCAACCACACGATGTCGACGCCCAGCGCACGCACTCGTGGCAACTCGGCCTCTGCGGCGCGAAAGGTGCCTTCCGGTGTGAACTGGCGGGTGTTGATTTGATAAATCGTGGCATTGCGCGCCCACTGGGGGTGCTTGACGCCAACATATGGCGCGGGAGCAAAGGAGACCTCGTCAGGCAACATCGCCGGGCCTTCAGTGGCGCAAGCGGCGACGAGCAGCAGGACCAGAGGGAGCAGCGTTTTCATTATCAGTTCGCCCTGCGTACGGCCCCGGCCTGCAGTGCATCCAGCTCCACCGCAAGCGCGACGTTATCGACCGGCGCATCAAAGAGCAGCACGCGCACACCATGTGCCGGGACCTCCGCCTGGAGAACTGACGCATCGGCGTTTACCGCAAATGCGTCGCCACTGACAGCATCACGCCAGGCACCCGTGCTCAACCATCTTGTCACGCGAAAACCGATCGACTCGTCCCCCTTGTTGAGCAGAACCAGCGCAGTCTGGTTGACGCCGTCCTTTTGGTACACCCGATAAAAGACGGCGCTGTCGCCAGTCAGGTCAACATTTACCTGAAGACCTCGCTGCAGCGCCGGCGACTGCCGCCGGATCTGTGCAATATGCCGCAGGGCGGCCCGCACCGGGTGTTTCCGCGCCAGCTCGATATTGTCATTACCAAAGTAGTCCCGGTTGCCGCCGTGCTCAGCTGCACCGGGGCGGAACATCGATTCTGAACCATAGTAGATTACCGGGATACCGCGGCTGGTGAACATCCAGTTGTGTGCATCGATGAAGCCGTTTTCATCCGCATCCATACGCGGCATGTCGTGGTTATCATAAAACGTCATCAGCTCATAGGGATTCTGATAAACGCCATCTTTCAGGTGCAGGTAGCCGCTCAGTCCTACAAATGCGCTATCCGGGTCGGTGAAAACCTCGTTCATGCTCTTTTGCCCGGGGAAATCCAGGACGCTGATGCCGCCATTCTCCGGCCAGGTATGCGCCGCGACCTTTGCCGCATTGAATTCGAAACTCTCGCTAAACATGAAAAAATCCGGGTGCTGTATGCGGATTCGGTCACTGAACGCTTTCCAATAGCTATGCGGCATGTGTTTTATGGTGTCGATGCGAAACGCGGCCGCGCCTTCTTCGATACGGCGCGAATAAGCGTCCACGAAATAATCGAGCACCTCGGAGTTGTTCTCGTCGATATTCGATAACTGCGCCAGATCACCCTCGTGATGAAACCAGGCATGCAGCCGGTTACTGTCATCGAGATTTTCCGGCAACAGATTCTGGTGATCCGCAACGAGCTTGCCCGCTGCGTCGTAAATCTCACCGTAACCGGGCTGGTCTTCTGGCATGGTGTACGACGGTGAGCCGTGGTTGCAGACGATATCCAGTACCGTCTTCAGCCCGTGATCGTCGCGCAGCCGAGTGGTTAACTCAGCGAAGCCGAGGCGGTCCGAGACCAGGTGTTCGTCAGTCTCGAAGAAATTGACTCCCCAGTAACCGTGGTAACCGGTCTTGCCGTTATCAGCAAAGAATCCCTCGCCAAGCTTGTGACCACCCATAAACGCCTCGTCAGGATTTTCGACGATGGGGGTAATCCATACTGCGGTGAAACCCATGTCGGCGATGTAGTCAGCGTTGTCGAGCAGGCCCCGGAAGTCGCCTCCCATGTAACCGATGTTGCCTTCATTCCCGTGCAGGTCTGTTATCGGCCGGTCAAAAGTGTGCCGATCCGGCGCGCCCTGCTCGACATAGTTATTGCCCGGATCCCCATCGACGAAACGGTCAGTCAGTACAAAATAGACTGCCTCGGAAGCAAACGGCGCCAGGGTGCCATAATATTCGGCCGACGGCGCTGCCTTGCTGTCAGAACCGGTATCCGGCGTTCTGGCGCAGCCGCAAAGTGCCAGCACGATAGCCAACTGGCACAGGGACCTGGTCATCACGCCTGAACGTCCGGGTCATCGCCGCCGGATACAAGCAGCAGGGTCAGCAATGCTGCCAACAACAGACAACCACCACCCAGCATCACAGCATGCAGCTTGTTGTTATCCAGCAATGTGCGCATGACCCAACCAAAACCAAGCGCAGCGATTATCTCCGGAATAACAATGAACATGTTGAACAGACCCATGAATATTCCCATCTGCCGTGGCGGGATGTCCTGCGCAATCATCGCGTAGGGCATGGAGACGATACTCGCCCATGCGATTCCGACACCGGTCATGGCCAGCAACAGGACATACTGATCGTGAATAAAGTAAATGCTCAGCAATGCAGCCCCACCAACGGCAAGACAGAAAAAATGCAGCATCTTCTTGCCGATCTTGTGTGCAATAGCCGGCATGGCCAGAGCAAAGATAAACGTGACCACCGAATAGAAACCAAAACAGATATTGGCCCAGGCCAGCCCGTCGGCGTATTTAGAACTGTTTGGATCAGTTGCACCAAAAACATGCTCGGTAACCGTTACGGTAAGGTAGAACCACATCAGGAACAGGCCAAGCCAGGTAAAAAACTGCACCGGCGCCAACTGCACGAATGAACGCGGCATGTTGTGAAATGCATGCGATAGACCGGCAAAGTAGCCTATTTTTTCCTCTGCATCCTCCGCGAAATATTCTGGCGGATACTCCCTGGTAGTCAGTACCGTGTACAACATCGCCCCGAAAAAACTGAATGCGCCAACCAGAAAACTTATCTTGACATAGCCGGGAATGCTGCCGTCGGTCGATGTTTTGTCGAAACCGAACACATTCAATAGCAACCATGGCAAAAACGCCGCCAGCACTGCCCCAAGACCGATGAAAAAGCTCTGCATCGTATAGCCTTTGGACAACTGTTCCTTGGGCAGCATGTCGGCGACAAAAGCCCGTGTTGGTTCCATGCTGATGTTGATGGATGCATCAAGTATCCAAAGCATCCCGGCAGCCATCCAAATTGCAGAGGCATGTGGCATCGCCACAAGTGTCAATGAGGCCAGTATGGCGCCAATCAGGAAATACGGCCGGCGACGGCCAAACGTCGGGTGCCACGTACGATCACTGAGCATGCCAATGATCGGCTGCACGATCAGCCCGGTCATAGGTGCTGCCAGCCACAACAGCGGTATCTCATCCGGCGCTGCACCGAGGAACTCGTAGATGGCACTCATGTTGCCCATCTGGAGCCCCCAGCCAAACTGGATGCCCAGGAAGCCGAACGTCATGTTCCAGATTTGCCAGAAGCTCAGTTGCGGTTTTTGTTTCATGCCAGTTGTCCGGGATAAGTTAGTTGTCCGGGATAAATCAGTTGACCGGGATCAGACGAATCGCAGCACCGCCGCTGGCACCCAGCGGCAGTTGCAGTTTGTCTGCGGCCGTCACGTCTTGCTGTTCGATAACTATGTCGTATGGGTTATCCTTCCAGTGGGCGTCCGATCCGTCACGGTAGATCTCGGCACGGTATCGCTGCCCGGCATCGAGAAAACTCAGCGGTACTGTCAGCACTCGCGCTTCTTCATCGGTCAGGGCGCCGACATACCAATCGCTACCGCCGCGTTCCTGCCGCGCCATCACGACGTAGTCACCGATCTCTCCAGCCAGGCCGATGCTTTCTTCCCAATCGGCCGGCACATCAACAATGAATTGGAAGGCATCTAAGCGCTGTTCGTAGTTTTCCGGCAGGTCTGCCGCCATCTGCAACGGGCTGTACAGCACGACATATAACGCCAGTTGTTTTGCCAACGTGGTCTGTACCCGCTGTTTGGATTCCATGCCCTGGAACGTGAGGTTGAAGACCCCCGGTGTGAAATCGGCGGGTCCGGCCAGCATGCGTGTATACGGAATTATCGCCGTGTGTTCGGGTGGATTTGGCGGATCGCCCCAGGCGTTGAATTCCTGACCGCGGACTCCCTCACGGGTTAGCCAGTTTGGATAGGTGCGACGCAATCCAGTGTCCTTAATCGGCTCATGCGGGTTCACGCCGATTTTGTGCTCGGCGGCTTTCTTTACTGACCGCAGGTAATGATCGACCATGAACTGGCCGTCATGCCACTCAAAGTGCGCCACGCCATTGCGATCTACCCACTTGATATCGCCGGCGTCGGCCACATACCCGGTCTTGACGGCTCCCACCCCGACCGATTCATACAAGGCCAGTGCTTCGTCCCACTGCTTTTCGTAATTGGTTACGTTGCCGGAAGTCTCGTGATGGCCGATCAACCGCACACCCAGCTCGCGGCCATAGTCGGTTACTTCCTGCAAATCAAAATCCGGATAGGTTTCGGTAAAACTGAACAGGTCACCGTTGAAAAACCAGTCGCCATCCCAACCGATATTCCAACCCTCAACAAGCACACCGTCGAAACCGTATTCTGCTGCAAAATCCATATAGCGCTTGGTGTTCTCCGTCGTGGCCCCATGTTTGGGCCCCGACGACCAGGTAAACGTGCGAATATGCATTCCCCACCAGATACCGACATATTTACCCGGCTTCACCCAGGATACGTCGCCCAGCGCATTCGGCTCGTTGAGGTTCAGTATCAGGCTGGAATTCAACAGACCGGCGGCGTTCGGGGAAATCTGGATCGTGCGCCAGGGCGTCAAGAACGGCGTACCCGTTTTTACCCGGACACCATCCGACCACGGAGTGAGGTTAACCTCGAACAGGTTGGGACGGCGCTGATCCAAAACGTAGGCGGCATAGTCCACCAGCGCTGCCTCGTGGAAACTCATGTGTACACCCGACGGCAGACGAACCGTCATGGGCGTGTGCGCCATCTCGATACCGTCGAGGCTACCGCTTTGGTATATGTACTCGTAACGGTTGAAGCGCCGGCCAGGTGTCCACCACACAGTGGCCTCCCCTGGCAGATGAAACTCGGTCAGTTCATCGACAATATTGACGTTACGATAGCGTGACTGGCGCGGCACCTCGTAACGAAATCCAAGACCGTCGTTGAATACCCTGACTCGCAGTTTGAACCGGCGTTTTGGTCGCTCATTTGCGGCAAATTCGACCAGTAGTTCATTGTGATGGTCGCGCACGAAGCGGCGTTCACCCCAGGGCTGCTCCCAAGTGTTGTCGGTAGTCCCGGTCCGGGTCCTGGTTATCGTGAAATCGTATTCGAAGCCGTGCTGGCTGGCAAAATGCATACCCAGCTTCGACTCGCGAATGATCTCTTCGCCGCGGTAGTGCACGTGGTAGCGAGGCGTGCCGCTGGCGCCGATATCGATACTGAATGCGATCTGCCCGTCGGGCGAACGCACTTCGGCACCGATCACGTCACCGGGAAAAATCATGCCGCATAGCAGCACGAGCAATAGCAATGAATACGAATACATTATCCCGGACGTTTTGTCCGGTCTGTCTGTGATCACTGCAACCCCCGATGCGATATATTATTTTGTACTAAAGCATTGAAAGAAAGCCGCTGAAGTATGAATGCGCGACCCAAATTACGCAATATGGGCACGAGTCTGTCTGACACGCGTTGTGCCGGTGTTTGCCTGCACGTTACCGCATTGCCGGGACGCTATGGTATCGGCGAACTGGGCCAGTCTGCGTTCGCCTTTATCGATGAACTAAAGGCTATGGGGCTGCAGCTGTGGCAGTTCCTGCCGCTCGGGCCAACCGGCTATGGCGACTCACCGTACCAACCGTTGTCGTCTTTTGCCGGCAACGAGATGCTGATCGATATCGGTGAACTGATACGGCTGAAACTGATCAGCGAGGCGGAAGCGAAACCACTAACCCAACTTCCTACCAGTGCCGTCGATTATGGCCGTTTGATTCCGTTGAAAACTACGCTGCTGAAAAAAGCTGCAGAGCGATTTGAAATGCGGGCCAGCACTCAACTAAAGACTGCATGTGATGCCTTCTGCAACGATCACGACCAAGCGTGGTTACGCAACTACGCGCTTTATCGCACGTTGAAGACACTGCATGGAGAAAAGGCCTGGCCACACTGGCCAAGACGCTACGCGAGGCGTTATCTGCGATCGTTGCGAAGGATAGAACGCGAATACGCGGCTGCGATGCAGACAGTTCGCATTGCGCAGTTTCTGTTTCATCACCAATGCAGCGCAGTAAAGCGCTACGCCGCAGACAATGGCATTGCTTTATTCGGCGACGTACCTATTTATATCGCACTGGACAGCGCCGATGCCTGGTCACAACAGGAAATAATCCGGGTCGACCGCGATGGCCGGCCGGGCTTCGTTTCGGGCGTGCCACCCGACTACTACAGCAAAGACGGCCAGCTATGGGGCAACCCTCTGTACGACTGGGATTATCACCAGCGAAACCGCTACGCGTGGTGGATCGATCGGTTTCGTCACACGATGCGTTACACCGACCTGGTTCGGGTTGATCATTTCCGTGGTTTCGAAGCCTACTGGGCCGTTCCCGCCGACGCGACAACTGCGCGCAGCGGCACCTGGGAACGGGGTCCGGGTTATGCACTGTTCGACGCGTTGAGTGACGCACTCGGTTCGTTACCCATTGTGGTTGAGAACCTCGGTGTTATCACCGCGGAAGTCGAGGCTTTGCGCGAGCACTACGACATGCCGGGTATGGTGATACTGCAATTTGATGCGTCCAAAAAAGATTTCGATCCGGACCAGATCGATACCAACAACGTCGTGTACACCGGTGGTCATGACAATGACACCACGCAGGGCTGGTTCAACGGTGGCCCCGGTGACATCCGCACGCGCGCCGAAGTGAAACAGGAGCAACGAATCATCTTGGAGAAAACCGGTGGATCGGCGGCGACGATACATTGGGACCTTATTCGCCTTACCTTCGGCTGCGATGGCCGTATCGCGATCGTGCCGATGCAGGATTTCCTCGGACTTGGCTCGGAAGCTCGATTCAATACTCCGGCTACAGAAAGCGGCAATTGGCGCTGGCGGCTGCTTGATGAACAACTCACACTAAAACTTCGCGAGCAGGTGTGCCGAGCCGTGGCAGAAGGCGCCCGCTGCAGTCCCGCAACCTGCTTTAAAAGGTAGCGCTGCAGCTCAGAACAGCGTGTAGATAAACGTTCCCAGGGCCGACTGCTGGGCGAAAACTATTATGCCGCCAAGCAACACCAGTACGACCACGATCGGCATGAGCCAGATCTTCTTGCGCACCTTCAGAAAAGCCCAGAGATCACTAAACAGTTCGAACATAGATCAGCGTAGCTTAGCCTCAAAGCACGAGGTTACGAGATATCCCGGAAAATCACCATAGCTGGCCGCTATAATGGCGGGCCGTCAACCTGAAGTAAGTTATGGCAACGGCTGCCGCTGAAAAAGACCGCCGGATCCTGTTCACGCTGATCGCCTGGGCTCTGCCTCTGTTGATTCTGGCAACGTTGGAGGGAGCGCTGAGGCTGGCAGGCTTCGGTGACAACTATGACCTGTTCGTGCCACTGGAACAGAACCCGGACTATCTGCAGCCAAATCCTGAAGTCATCAAACGCTTCTTCAGCAATCCTGACCACGCCCCGGATGTCAGTATTGATACGTCATATTTTCTGGCTGAAAAACCTGAGAACGCTTTGCGCATAGTCGTACAGGGCGGTTCCTCCGCAGCAGGATTCCCCTACGGCAAAAATGCTTCGCCAGCCGGCATGCTGCAACAGCGTCTCGCACGCAGTTTCCCGACGCGCACGGTCGAAGTGATTCTAACGGCGATGTCGGCAGTCAACTCTTATACATTGCTGGACTTCGCCGGCGAGATTGTCGAAATACAGCCCGATGCCGTCGTCATCTATGCCGGGCATAACGAATTTCTCGGCGTACTCGGTGTGGGGTCATCGCTGGGGTCGCGCAGCTCGCCGGGTTTCACGCGGCTGTTTCTCAGTATGCGTGAGCTGCGGCTGTTTCGCCTGATGCAACGCGTGGTCGGTGTGTTCACGCCAGACCGCAAGAAACGGGAGGGTACGTTGATGGCGAATATTGCTGCCGATCGCAGCATTGCCCTCGACTCCGCTACGTTTCAGCAAGGTGTTATGCAGTTCCGCAGCAATCTCGATGCGTTGCTCGCCCACTATCGCGCCGCCGACATCCCGGTTTTTGTTGGCACGCTGGCTAGCAATGAGAAGGACCAGGCGCCATTTTCCGGCAGCCCGGAAGTCGTCAACCCAGCATGGGACACGATTGTGGAATCCGCACAATCAGCATTACAGCGCCATGAATACGACCAGGTTGCGAGAGACACGGCAGGACTCGTCGCTGATTTTCCGGACATGGCGCTGGCGCACTATCTGCAGGGCCGGGCGGCGCTGGCACTGGGCAATTACACTGCCGCAAAATCCGCGTTTTCTGCCGCACGCGATCATGATCGGTTACGGTTTCGTGCGCCTGGTGTGTTTGAAGAAGTCATTCGTCAGGCTGCCGCCGAACACGGAGCCGATGTAGTCGAGGTAGAACAGGCATTTGAAGCTGCCTCCCCCAACGGCATTATCGGAAATGAACTGATGTTGGAGCATCTTCATCCAAACGCCGACGGTTATTTCATACTAAGTAGCGCCTACTTCGATGAACTGCAAGCCGATGGTCTCGGCCTGGACTGGAAAAATGCCGTTCCCGGACATCTGGCCCGGGCCGAACAACCCATCAGCCGGGTCGAGCTGTTGCAGGGCAAGTACCGGGTCGACGCGCTGATGCACGATTGGCCTTTCGTTGCCGAGAAAAAAACCTGGAATTTGCCCGATGCAAACGACCGTGAGGCGGAGATCGCACAAACCTGGTATGCGGGAAAGATTGACTGGATCCATGCAATGAACCAGGCATTGGTTCACTATCAGCAGACCAACAACTACACCGAAGCCTCGCGCGTCGCGGTCAATCTGGCCGACGCCTTCCCTTTCGAAGCCCAGCCACAACATGTTGCCGGCATGATGCTGGTGCGGCAGACACCACCGCAGGGATTGCGGGCGATTCCTTACTTCCACAGAGCAGTCAGACTCGATCCCGACAGTTTGCTTTTCATGACCACACTGGCGCGCGCCTATTACATCAATGGCTTCAGCGATGCTGCCCGACAGGTAGCACAACGGTTGCTACAGATGTCACCGGACAATGAAATTGGCCAGCAGATACTCGAGGCACTGGATAACTGAGCAAGGGCTCATTGTTCCAATTGAGACAGAGCCCGTTGCGCCGTGAGATTGCCCGGTTCAAGCGCCAATACGCGCTGCAGTATTTCGCGCGCAGTGTCGCGGGCCCCATTCAGTAACAGTGCGTGGCTCAACGCCAACAATACATTGGTGTCACGGGGCGCGCGCTGCGCCCCTCGATAGAGATAACTCAGCGCCTGGCGGTTACGGCCGATATCCATCAGCGCAACACCGGCCTGGAACAGGGCTGCCGAATTGAACGGAAACGCATCGGCCAGTATCAACGAGATCTTGGCATAGGAATCCTTATTGTTTACCGATTCGTAGTGGTCTGCCAGACGTCGGTGCACCGTTGGCCAATCGGACGTCTGCCGGTAAAGCTCCTGGGCCAGCATTGCTGGAACACTATCCGGAGAGGGCAGCGGCGGTTCCTGTCCCGCGTCAATGAATGGCCAGTTACTGGTGATACGGGCGATCTTGTATTCGGCAAACAACCGATCGACTTCACTGACCGGAACTTCTAACCATGCCTGGGCATCGTCGACCGCGGCGCGCGGCGGACCGGTCAGACCGTCATTAACCAGAGCGTCAAAATAGGCGTCTGCCAATAAAAAGTAACCACGCAGCGTCGGATGCACATGCTCGAGAACCAGATCCTCGTCCAGAACGCCATTGTTGGCTTCGCCTCGTAACGCGGTCTCTACGTCGACAATCCGAGCCCCAACGGAACCCGTCTCGCGAATGATCTCGTTGAAGATGCCGGGCGCGCGGAACCGCAGCTCATCGCGATCGCGCGCCATCTGGTAGGCCGCCAGGGCGCGCTGATAATCGCCAGCACCGTAGGCTGCTTCTCCCAGCAGAAACCATGCCGATGCATTGTTTTCATCCAGCAGCACAAGCTCCTGGGCTGCAACTGACTTAGCGGCCGGGTCTGTCAGTTGCGCTACTGCTGTATAACGGGACTTCCATTCCTCGGCATTGGTATCGGGCCTGAGACCACTGTTGAACGGTGGCTGCCCCTTTTCATTACTGATCAGCGTACCCACATAAACAGGAATACCCGCAGCCGTGTAACGCTTGACCAGGGCAATCAGGTTGTGGCGAAACTGCTTGATGCCCCTGCGATACAAGTCGGAACCGACCGCGATGTGCTGCTCGGCGGCGACCCGGCTCATCATAGTGCCGTCGCCGCGTGTCGCCATCCGGGTCTGTTTGCTGTCACCTGGCGCAAGCCCGCCAAAAAGGCTTTCCAATAACTGGAACAGGTGCAGCTTACGCAACGTCAGGTAGGACCGCGTCAGCGCCGGAAACTTGCCGCCAAGGAAATTCGAGCCAACACCCAGTATGCCGAGATACTCGTTGTGCCCGGCATAGACCAGTACCGCATCGGGCTGCTGCTCGATAATTTCATCAGCAAAATCGAGCAGCGTGTAGGAGTTGACTGCCGACATTGCGGTGCTGATAACTTCGACTTCGCGGTCAGGAAAGGTACGCCGCAGCCGCTGTTCCAGCATGCCCGACAACGAACCGCCAAAGCCATAGGGAAAACCGGCGGCTGACGATCCACCCTGCACGATCAACCGGAGGCCGTTAGCTGGTTTTTTGGCTCGGAAGAAAACCGTCTCGATCTGCATCGACGGCGCATCGTCTGGATTGCCGAATATCCTTTTCAATACCTGCGGGTTGGCCAGCAGATAATCCTTTTGCTGCGGGTGCCGGATAAACAACGGATACTCGTCACCCAGGTTCGCCTTTCGTAATGCAACCTCGGCGAGCAGCAGGAAAAGGACTGGTATCGCGATAGCGATGAGCGTAAACAGACGCCGCCGGGCAGGACTGAGGACTGATTCGGCCGAGCTGTTACTCATACATTATCTAAAAAAACGCGCCGGTGGTGGGCCACCGGCGCAGTCTGCATCTGCAAAAGAAAATTAAAGAGCCGCTTCCAGCCATCCTCCATGATCTAGCCGGTGTGCCACAATCGGATGCGTTTCCGTTAACTCGGGAATCGGATCATCGCGCGATGAACTGGCAACGACGGGGCCGCTGGCCCGGCCCGTAGGTATTTGCTCTACCAACAGACTGACAAGCGGTGCCGGTACCGCAGAACCGTCGACTATCGCCACAGTCCACTGGTAGCAGCCGTCGGCCGGTATCGTGATGGAGGCATTACTGCCTCCCCCACCAGGAAAGTCCGTGGCCATGCCGATCGGCACACTACCACTGTTGGTGTACTCGAAAGACCAGCCGTCATCAGCCAGTTTGAACTCGTAGGTCCCTGTGCTCATGCTGAACCGCGCCATGTAGGCTCCCCCGAGGTTAACGAAGTTTGTCGGCGGGTCGCTCGCAGCACCGGCCCAGTCATTGAACCCACCGCGGGCGAACAGCTCCGCGCCAAATGCCTCAGCGGGATCGTTGCCGAGATCCGGGGGTGCCGGACACGCAGCGTCACTCTCGACCAGCAGGCTGACCAGCGGGGCCGGTACCGCAGAGCCGTCTACAACTGTCACCGTCCACTGGTAGCAGCCGGCTTCCGCTATCGTGATGGAAGCATTACTACCTCCCCCACTCGACAAGTCCGTGGCCATGCCCACCGGCACAGTACCGCTGTTGGTGTACTCGAAAGACCAGCCGTCATCAGCCAGTTTGAACTCGTAGGTCCCTACGCTCATGCTGAACCG
>JAOTXU010000005.1 GCA_029862165.1 Gammaproteobacteria bacterium | reverse complement strand
CGCTCATGCTGAACCGCGCCTGGTAGACGCCGCCACCCAGGTTGACGAAGTTTGTCGGCGGATCGCTCGCAGCACCCGCCCAGTCATTGAAACCGCCGCGGGCAAACAGCCCCGCACCGAATGCTTCAGCGGGATCGTTGCCGAGATCAGCGGGCGCCTGACAGGCCACTTCTTCGTCGGGGACCAGTTGGTCTACCAGCAGGCTGATCAGTGGTGCCGGTACTGCAGAACCGTCGACGATCGATACGGTCCACTCGTAGCAACCGTCTTCCGCTATCGTGATGGAAGCATTACTGCCGCCCCCACTAGGTAAGTCCGCAGCCGTACCTACCGTGACAGAGCCACTATTGGTGTACTCGAAGGTCCAGTCTTGATCAGCCAGCTTGAACTCATAGCTGCCGGCACTCATGCCAAACCGGGCCTTGTAAGTCCCATCACCCAGGTTGACGAAGTTATAGGGCTGTCCCGCGCCCCAGTCGTTGAAGCCGCCGCGGGCAAAGAGTTCCGCACCGAATGCTTCAGCCGGGTCATTACCGACGTCTTCAACAGGAGCGCAGCCGCAGCTAATGCCACTCTGAGTCTCGACAAACACCGCAGCTGTCCGCGCCGGTACGTTGAAGCCGCTGGCATCGTGGAACGCTGTTGCTACCGTACTGTCGACCGAGGACATCTGCACCGGGTGCAGGTCAAAGGTGCGCTCGCCGAACAGGTCGAACACCTGCGCTTCGTCATTCGCATTGAACACAGCCACTACCGAACCGTATTCCGGCGTGAACTCGCCGGTTACGCAGCCGTCGATGCTCATCACGATCAGTCCGGGCACCTGTGCCGAACCGGTATTGTGGAACGACACACGACCGTTAACGTCACCCTCAGTTTGCAAACGGAACAGCCCGGTGCTCTTGCGAATCTGCAGGAACTCCTGGGTAACGTCGCGCGCGAACATAATACCCGCCGCACCCGGGAATGCTGCCGGATTGGCCAGCACTCCGGAGATTTCGGTGTAGCTGTCGTTGTTGTCGCCGCTTGGCGGCAGGCCGACGGCGAAGTTGTTGTCATCCGCGGTGAAGTCGAGGAAGTTAAACCAGTCACCGGAATCGAAGCTGTTCCGATCCATTGACTTGGACCGCAACAGATCCTGGCCCGCGTGCAGGAACGGTACGCCCTGGCTCAGCAGCACAATGGCATTGCCGAGATTCTGCGCGCGCACGCGGTCGGCTGTGGTCGTTGCCGTCGGATGCTTGTACTGCGAGATATCCCACAATGTCTCGCCGTCATGCGAAGCGGCGTAGTTGACGATCTCCTGTGGGTCACTGGTATAACCGGCACCGCCACCGCCTGATGACATGGTGTCGTCACGCAGGGTCAGTGTGTAGCTCGACAGACCGCCGGCGAGTCCAATCCGGATACGGTCGGCATTGAACAACAATCCATCCAGTTCCCCGGCCGCCCCGGAATTATTGCCGTTCGGATCGTAAAACTGGCCGCTGATAAAGCCCTGGCTGTCGATATGACCCTGGCCGCTATCGAACGGCCCGCCACCACGCACTCCGTCGCGGATACGATCATTGAAGCTGCCGATACCACTGCCGGCCAGGTTGGCCTGGCTCGCACCGATAAACCGGCTGTCGTCTGCGGCAACGCCGGTGAGCCAGCCTTCGCCGTAGACGTAGATCTTGGAGCCATCGACGCCGTCCGTTTCCAGAGTCAGCGCCTGCAACTCGTCGCGTGCCTGCTCCATTGTGGACAGCGGGTGGAAGCTCATCAGGTCGATACGGAAACCGTCGATCTTGTAGTGCTTCGCCCAGAAGACCATCGAGTCGACCAGGAACTTCGACATCATAGCGTGCTCGGCTGCCGTGTCATCACAGCAGGTCTCACGCAATATCGCACCGGTCTCGGCATCGTAGCGATGGTAGTAACCGGGTACGACTTTATCGAACACAGCGTTGGTGCTGGTGCCCGATGCATTGGTGTGGTTGTACACCTGATCGAGCATGGTACGCAGACCGATATCCGACAGGCCTTTAACCATCTGGCGGAATTCGAGGATCCGCGACTCGTTGTTAGCATCGGAAGCATAACTGCCTTCCGGTGTATTGAAATGCACCGGATCGTAGCCCCAGTTGAAGCTGTCGAAGCTGCGCAGGACATTTACCAGTTCCTGCTGATCGGAAGCATCGTCGGCGTAGCTTTCCAACGCCTCGAGGATCGTGCCGCTGTGGACGTCGCAAAACGGCTGCGCCGCAGCGTTGAGCGCGCAGAGATCGGCAATCGGATCGTTCAGGTCGACCCGCTGCGTTTCATCTTCGTTGACAGAAGCCAGATCAAACGCCGGCAGGATGTGCACGTGAGTCAGGCCGGCTGCTGCCAGATCGGCAAGGTGAGCGGTACCGCTGCCACCACCGGCAAAGGCCGTGTATCTGCCCTGGTCATCAGGCATCACGCTGTCGTCGAGCGCGCTGAAGTCACGCACGTGCAGTTCATACAGCACGATGTCTTCTGGCGCTGCCAGCGGCGGTTTCGCAAAAGTGTCCCAGTCGAGCGGTTTCAGGTCGACGTCGTCCAGATTGATCATCTGGCTGCGGGCCATGTTCGTACCGCCCATAGCGATATTGATGCTGTACGGATCGGTGGTTTCCTGCTCCCGCACGGTCGATTGCTGCGGCACATAGTTGGTAACGCTGTAGGTGTAGTATTTGCGATCCCAGTCCGACGTGCCGGTGATGGTCCAGATACCCGACGCCGGGTCGTAGGTCATCGGCAGCGTAGCCGAGGGCGCTTCGGCCTCGGCAGTGTCGTAGATATTCACCGATGCCATCGTCGACGTCGGTGCCCAGACGGCAAGCTCGGGAACGCCGCCGTCATAGTTAACGCCCAGCGACGCATTACTCGCCGCTTCGGCGAACAGATCGTCGAGCACCAGCGGAATCTGTACCGCCGTTGCCTCAACCTGGTTGCCGTCCGCATCGAGTCCGACCGCAATCAGCTGGCCGGTAATCAACACATCGATCATGTCGATTGCCTCGACTGGTAAACTCCAGGGTTCCAGACCCTGAAGATGAGTCGAGTTGGGTAATGCCGGACTGGTGCCGTCACCGAGGTCGAACATCATGTCCGCACCGACCAGATTTCCGCCGGCCTCGCGGATCCCACCGTCAGCCGAGTACAGAAGTCTTACCGTGTCGGAATCCGGCGTGGTCCACACCAACGTGTCCTGCGTGACCCAGTGTGCTCCAGCGCCATCCAGCATCACGCCGCCTTCGACCGGCGGTGTCGTCCCTACCGAATTCACGCCGGAGCGGACAAAAATGATGTTGCCATCCTGCGCAATACGCACGAACTGGTCCGGACCCGGGTCCTTGGAGTTGCCCTTGTGAATAATGAATCCGAGTGATTCCGGGAACGCTGTCAGGTCACAGCCTTCAACGCTGGTGTCGGTACAGCGGCTGTAAGGTTCGGTCAACCGGTCGCTGCCCGGCAGCCCGATGATGAAATACGCACCGAGCACCGGATCAATGCCTTCGTAGGTGTATTCGCCCGGGGTCGGGAACTCGGTCCAGTCGGGCGTAGTGATCGGGAACAGGTGCAGGCCCCAACCGTCGTAGATGTCGTCACCACGCTTGTAATAAAGAATGACTTCATTGTCGTCCAGCGCAATTTCCGGCAGACCGCTGGTAAGCGGCACGCCGCTGCCCTCAAAGTTGATAACGACCCCGTCAGGATCGGTAATAGCCAGCGGATCGATTGTTATTTCCCCACCCTCGTCCGGTACACCGCCATTGGTTACGAAGTACGTCAAATCACCACCCGGCGGGACGGAAACCTGGACACCACAGAATCCAGTTTGCTCGATGCAGCTCACCGTCTCCGTGTTACCGTTGACGGTAACAACAAATTCGGTAGCCGAGTAATCACCGTCTGGCCGCTTGTAAGCAAGCGTCACAATCGTCGGCTCAGTCTGCGGTATCGCGGTCCACTCGAAATCATCGATGGCGACGAAACCAAGACCTGCCATATTGTCAATCTGAATGGTCCTGATCGGCGTGTCGTCAGTGCCGCGAACGACCTCGTATTTACGATACAAGGTCGACCCCGCAAGACTGTCGATTTCTGCACCGGTGACGTCAAACACTCTGACAAGGCTGCCGACATCGCCGCCGACCGGTGTTCCCGCAAACTCTTCGACCAACAGACTGACGACCGGCGCCGGCACTGCGGAATCATCGACCAGCGTTACCGTCCATGAATAACATCCGTCTGAGGGGATCGTGATAGAAGCATTATCGCCTGCACCAGGCAATTCCGTGGTCACACCCACCGGCACATCGCCGCCGTTTGTGTACTCGAAAGTCCAGCCCTCATCAGCCAGTTTGAATTCATACGTGCCGGCAACCATTTCGAAGGCCACCTTGTATACGCCACTGCCCTGATTGATGAACTGGGTTGACGGATCGCTGATCTCGCCGGCCCAGTCGTTGAAGCCACCACGCACATAGATGGGGGCGCCAAACGCCTCACCCGGATTGTTGCCCAGCTCGGGAATCTCACAAACCGTGGCACCGCCGCCACTACCGACGAATTCTTCGACCAGCAGACTGACAACCGGCGCCGGCACTGCGGAGTCGTCGACCAGCGTCACCGTCCAGGTATAACACCCGTCTGAAGGGATCGTGATAGAAGCGTTATCGCCTGCACCAGGCAATTCCGTAGCCACACCCACCGGCACATCGCCACCGTTGGTGTACTCGAAAGTCCAGCCCTCATCAGCCAGTTTGAACTCGTAGGTACCGGCAACCATCGTGAACTGTGCTTGGTACGTGCCGCCGCCGAGATTGACGAAGTCGGTTGGGACAGTGCTAATTTCACCGGCCCAATCATTGAATCCGCCACGGACATAAATAGTGGCACCAAACGCTTCACCGGGATTGTTGCCGACATCCGGTGGCGCATCGCAGACGACGGGCCCGCCTGTGTCGGGCACGAATTCTTCGACCAGCAGACTGACAACCGGCGCCGGCACTGCGGAGTCGTCGACCAGCGTGACCGTCCAGGTATAACACCCGTCTGAAGGGATCGTGATAGAAGCGTTATCGCCTGCACCAGGCAATTCCGTGGCCACACCCACCGGCACATCGCCACCGTTGGTGTACTCGAAAGTCCAGCCCTCATCAGCCAGTTTGAACTCGTAGGTACCGGCAGCCATCGTGAACTGTGCCTGGTAGGTGCTGCCGCCGAGATTGACGAAGTCGGTTGGGACAGTGCTAATTTCACCGGCCCAATCATTGAATCCGCCACGGACATAAATAGTGGCGCCAAATGCTTCACCGGGATTGTTGCCGAGATCTGGTGGCGCATCGCACACCACGCCACCATTAGCCTCGACGCGTGTGGGCGCTTTAAATTCATCGCGGAAGAAAAACTCAAACCGGGTCGCCGGAGTGTTGAAAGTAATCGTGCCGCTCTCGCCCTCAGCGATCAACCAGGCTTGCGTGGGGGAACGCGCCAGATCCGTATTCTCCGGCGCTTCGACACTGCCGCCGGTAAATGTCGTTGTAAGCGGATCGTCGCCGACAGTGAAACTGCCATTGGTTAACGGCGGCATTTCATCGGCCTCGAACCTGAAGTTCGACGTTACCGATGGATCCGGCAAAGGCTGCGGTGGTGTTACTTGACCGAGATCCAGCGCGTCTGGACTACACCCGGCAAAGAAAACCAGGCTGGCAATGATGGGTACAAAAGTCAGTACGCGGCTACTAGCTGATGCGGACATGGAAAACCCCCACAATGTCTTGCTCTAATTCAGGTTCCAATGCACGCAAGGCAGTTGCCCTACCGCCTGCGCCGGACGCATGGAACCCCCATATTCAGTTTCTCATCCGGCCCTGGCGAGGCCGGTTACATGCGTCTGTGACCCGTCCGCGGATCACCTAGGAAATGGTCGCAATTTGCAATGCAGCAAAGCAATAGATTCCGATGACTCAAGGGGTTTTGTGCAAGTTTCGTAACGTCGGGCTGACCGTCAGCACGGGCGTCGCCAGATTACTGGTATCGACATTGAAATCGTAGTCACCCGTTAAAGTGAGGCTCAAATCGAGGTTTATCGACGTGCGTTGCAGTGCCTTGGGCACCCCGAGAATGACGTTATTGTCGATTCCATCACCACCGAAATCGGCGGTTGCCCAATCCTCGGATGCAATCTTCAGCTCATAATCAGCCGCTTCCAGCGCAATTGTCGCGCTAAAAGTCTCTGTCGTTTCGTCGTAGCTCATCGGGTTATCCAGGCCCCAGTCATTGAACGAACCGCGGACAAACACGGCAACGCCAAACGGGTTGTTTGCATTCGGATCAACTCGTTCTACCGGCTGGTGAAAATTCCAGGTGTTTCCGTGATCCGGAACGCTGAAGAAATAAAAGTCATACGTTCCATTTGCTACGGTGTCGTCGAGGTTTCGTGTTCCAACTCCGATGCTGAGCCCGGACGCTGTGTAAGGCCCGCCAAAGTCTGTCGTCGACGACCAATCAGCATCAGCGATCTTATAAAACAACCCACCGCCGACATTTTCGATGCGTCCTTGGTACGTGTAATTGCCGGCGTAGGTCAGCGGATTGGCAGTTGCCCAGTTGTTGAAACTGCCGCGCACAAATAACTCCGTGTCAGCAAATGGTGCAGGTGCCAAAGGGTCGAATGGCAGCGTCGGCGGGAGCCCGGATCCCAGGTGATTCGGCTGGTTGTCCAGTGTATGGTCGTTGTTGATATAGAGATTCAGCTCGAGGTCGCCACCATTGTCGGCAGCCAGCTGCAGTTGCGTGGCTACCTCGATGAATATCGGTCTGTCGAAACTGAATACATCGCCGTCACTATCCTGGTAAATCAGTGTTAGCGCACCATCGAGTGAACTGAGTGCAAACTGAAGCGCGTCGCTGCCGTTGACCGGTGTCGGCCCGACCACTTCGCCATCTTCATCAATCAGCACCAGTTCACCACGAGAGTTGCCGTTTTCATACTGCACGTTGAGCGTCGTTATCTCGCGATTGTCGACGTTGACATCCACCTGGGTACTCACGACGTCACCACCCGGGTTAGCAACATTGGCTCGCAGCGTCACTACGGCCGGACCGGCAACCTTGCCACTGTCCCAATAGAGTCGAAATGGAGCGGTGAAATCGGCACCTGCCAGCTCGAAGGGACCGCTATCGATACTGGTCTCGAACCAGACGCGGCGGAATTCGTCGCTGCCGGTGTCCACGAGTATTTCCACAATATCCTCTACTGGCTGGCCGTCACCAAGGTTGGAAATACTGAGGCTCACCACAGGCGACGCCGCGGGAATTGGTGTATCGCTTCGGTAGATCGCGAATTCGCGGCCCGGTACGGCAACAGTGACGGTACCTTGCCCGTTGCTACTTAACGCCGGCTCCGCCGGCGGCCACACCGAATACCACATTGCATTCGGCGTATCGGTAACGATCGAGGCGCTGTCGCTGGACGAAGCGGTATTAAAAACTACCAGGTATTCACGCCCGTCTTCTGGCTCCACGCGCGATACAGCATAAAGACCGGGCTGCGGGCGACTAAAACGCTGAATCTGCAAACCGCGCCGTAGCGTGCGATTCTGCTTGTATACCTCGGCATAACGGGCAAACGTCCGGTACAGCGGGTGCGATTGATCAAAGTTGTCGGTGGCCGTCGTGGCGTCCGTGCCTATCAGGTCGTTGTTGTTGTAGCTGGCCACCTCGCTGGCCATCATGTCCTCGCGTGCACCCTGGTCGCCGCCGTCACCGGGAAAGCCCTGCTCGTCACCGTAGTAAATCGTCGGCACACCGCGCAGGAAAAAGTTCATCGCGTATGCCAGTTTGATTGCCTCGACCTGGCCGGCATCATCAAGCCCCGCCAACGTGCTTCGGATAATGCCGCCGGCCCGCCCAATATCGTGATTGCCGAAAAAGTTGACCAGATCGCGGGCGTCGGAATCAGCATCAGTAAAGCGGTCGTCGAGATCGAAGATCTCATCGAGCCGGCTGGTCCTGGCAAATGCGTCGGGTAACGCGAAATGCAGCGGGAAGTTAAGCATCGAAGGCATTTCGCCACGAGTAAAGAATTCGCTGATGAATACGGCGTTTCCATCAAAGGCCTCGCCGAAAATCGCCAGATGATCGTTGCCAATGTTGTGCGCAAAGTCCTGCAGCGCTGGTGCGAAATCGTTCCAAAAGTTCATGCGTACGTGTTTCGCGGTGTCCATACGAAATCCATCGACGCCCATGGCCACCCAGCCGTTATAGATATCGATAAACTGCTCGCGCACGAACGGAATTTCAGTCGCAATGTCGTCGAGACCGAAGAAATCACCATAAATCGAACTTTCGCCGCTGAACGTGGTGTTACCACGGTTGTGGTAGTACTGCGGGTCGTTCAGCCACGTCGGGTTCTTGGCGTTGGCCCACTGCGGCGGAATAACCGGTGTATAGGGCGGCTCAATTAAAGGCCGGTAATCGAATTGCCCTTCTGCATAGGTAATGACATCGGCGGTGTGATTGATTACCGCATCCTGGTACACCTTGATACCGCGCGCATGGGCGGCATCAATGAAAGCCTGGTACTCGGCATTGGTTCCCAGATGCGGATCTATGTTTTCGTAGTCGACCGCCCAGTAGCCGTGATAGGCATTCGGCCCCGAATTGGCTACAGGTGGCGTAACCCAGATCGCGGTGATACCCAGGCCATGGATATAGTCGAGTTTGTTCGTGAGGCCAATGAAATCACCGCCATGCCAGCCGGCGGTACTAAACGGTTCGAAACCACCGTAGCTGATCGAGCCGCTTGGATCACCGTTGTCGTTTGTCGTAGAACCATTGAAGAAACGATCGGTCATCACAAAATAGATGACCTCGTCCTGCTGGGTCCGCTCCCCGATGGACCCATTGTCCGGCAACAGCACCATTCCATCGGCTGCCAGTCGAGCACCTAACTCACCGGCAGGAAACGCGACACTCGACGCGAGAATATCCAGTTCACCGGCGAGGTACGCCTGCAACTGTGGTCCTGTTAGTGTGGTGCCATCCGCGACGCGCCACTGGTTGGGATCGGTACCATCTCGCAGCAGAGTTGCAATTGCCGAATCACTAAAATTGACGGTGACCGCAGTCGCGGAGATCCCCGCCAGCCTGACGGTCCCGGTCAACGAACCATTGCCATCGTCTACAGTCAATGCGGCTACGCCCGTGCCAAAACTGTCGACGGGTGGGGTGATGTTGTAACCACTGAGGAAAGCCTGGCTGGACACCGGCTGGCCACTGCTGGGTGGGGGCGTCGTGGGTGGTGGCTGGGTCGACGGTTCACTGCCGCCACCACCGCATGCACCCAGCAGCATCAGCAGGCAAAGGGGCACATAACCGCGATCCGGGTTCATTCTTCCTCCAGGAGCCAGCCCGTCTTCCGTTTATTTGTCAGTCGGCATTATTAATTAAAGAAATGCAAGGCAGAAGTTGACAAGGGGTCCGTGGTAGTGAAGTCGGTTACGGTTAAGAGGCTGCGGTACCAGCCGAGAAATACGGTGAATTGGCACTGGCGTACTGAATGCCTTATAACCGGTGCTATGGCCCGGCCGACTTACATACTCGGGATTTCGGCATATTACCACGACAGCGCCGCGGCATTGCTGGCTGATGGGGAGATCGTGGCTGCGGCACAGGAAGAACGCTTTTCGCGCAAAAAGCACGACGCGAAATTTCCAGCTTCCGCGGTACGTCATTGTCTCGAGGAAGCATGCTTGGGCCTGACCGATCTCGACAATGTCATTTTCTACGACAAACCGCTGGTCAAGTTCGAACGGCTGCTGGAAACCTACCTGAGCTACGCACCGAAGGGTATTCGCTCCTTTCTTGCGGCCATGCCAGTGTGGCTGAAGGAGAAACTCTATTTGCGCACTACGTTAAAGAACGAACTGGCTGAATTGGCTAACTGCAGTACCAGTGAACTACCAAAGTTGCTGTTTGCCGAACACCATCAGTCGCACGCAGCGTCAGCGTTCTTTTTCAGCCCATTTGAACGGGCTGCAATCCTGTGCCTCGACGGCGTTGGCGAATGGGCCACAACTTCGGTCTGGCGCGGTGTCGGTAATCGACTGACACCAATGTGGGAAATCGACTTCCCCCATTCACTCGGCTTGCTCTATTCCGCGTTCACCTATTACACCGGTTTTCGTGTCAATTCCGGCGAGTACAAGCTGATGGGCCTGGCACCTTACGGCGAGCCAAAGTATGTCGACCTGATCCTGGACGAGTTGCTGGACCTCAAGGACGACGGCACGTTTCGACTCGATATGCAGTACTTCAATTATTGCACCGGTCTGACCATGACCAACAAGAAGTTTGATCAATTGTTTAGTGGGCCGCCACGGAAACCCGAAACGGCGCTGTCACAGAAAGAAATGGACATCGCCGCGTCAATACAGAAGGTCACTGAAGAAGTCGTGCTGCGACTGGCCAATACTGTGGCCCGCGAAACCGGCGAGCAAAACTTGTGCCTGGCCGGTGGCGTGGCACTAAACTGTGTTGCCAATGGCCGCATCCAGCGTGAAGGCCCATTCGAACAAGTCTGGATCCAGCCGGCGGCTGGCGATGCCGGAGGCGCACTCGGCGCCGCGGCTATTGCCTGGCACGACTACCATTCCGGCGAGCGGCAGGTGAACGGCAAAGACCGGATGGCCGGCGCCTATCTCGGCCCAAGTTTCGACGCCTCTCAAATTAGCGACCAACTAGGGCATTTCGGCGCCCGTTACCAGCAACTGGATGACGAGACGCTGATTGAACAAATCGCTGCTTATCTCACGGAAGAAAAAGTGATTGGCTGGTTCCGCGGCCGCATGGAATTCGGCCCGCGCGCGCTGGGTGGTCGTTCCATAATCGGTGACCCGCGCAGCGCCAAGATGCAATCGGCGATGAACCTGAAGATCAAGTACCGTGAGTCATTCCGGCCGTTCGCGCCTTCGGTGCTAGCCGAACGCGTTTCCGACTACTTCGAACAGACTGAACCGAGCCCCTACATGCTGATCGTAGCGCCGGTAAAAGAAAGCCTGCGGATCCCGATGAACGAGAGACAAGAGAAACTCTTCGGCATCGATAAACTCAATATTAAGCGCTCGGAGTTGCCGGCAATCACCCATGTTGACTATTCGGCACGGATCCAGACCGTGCATGCCGATACCAATCCCGCCTATCACCGGTTGTTGCGAGCATTCGAGGCTCGCACCGGCTGTGGAGTACTGGTGAACACCTCTTTTAATGTACGCGGCGAGCCTATCGTCTGTACACCCGAGGATGCCTATCGCTGTTTCATGCGCACGGAAATGGACTATCTCGTGATCGAGAATTTTCTTCTGGACAAGTCTGACCAGCCCGACTGGGAAAAAGACGATAGCTGGCAGGACGAGTTCGAACTGGACTGACGATGCATACGATTCCGGAACTCGACAATCCTGGTCTACGCAGATTTGGCCTGATGATGGGCGGCGTCATCGCCATATTGTTTGGCTTGCTGTTACCGTGGCTGTTTTCTGCGGTCCTCCCGCTGTGGCCCTGGCTGCTGGCCGGCGCCTTCCTGGCAGTTGCGCTGGTCCGGCCAGCTGCGCTGCGACCAATCTACCGCGGCTGGATGCACTTCGGTTATTTCATGAGCCGCATCACCACGCCGTTGCTGCTGGGGCTGGTGTTTTTTCTGGCAATCGTACCGACAGCCCTTATTATGCGGCTGCTGAAACGCGACCCGCTGGCGCGCGCCCTGGATCCGGAACTAGACAGCTACCGGGTAGATAGCAACAAAGCACCAACGGAAAACCTGGAAAAACCGTTCTAGGCCTGCGGATTTAATGCCGGACTTTCCTGCGACGCCGTGCAGGCCGTCAGCATTACGGAAGCCATCAGGATGGGCCGGCTTAACCTCATTCGCTTAGTCACCGGTTGACAGCCGTAAAGTTTTGTAATTGAGCTGCGAAAAATGCTGGCTCCACCATACATCTTCCAAGCTGTCGTACGACGGATTTTTGTTAGAAGACAATCAACAAACTGGCCAGCGCGGCGCTCATCAGGTTAGACAACGATCCGGCCAGAACCGCTTTGAGGCCAAAGCGACCGATCACCGCATGTTTTTCCGGGATCAAACTACCCAGGCCACCGAGCAGAATGGCAATCGAAGACAGGTTGGCAAAACCACACAAAGAGAAGGTCGCGACGGCTTCGGCACGCGGGCTGAGCGTATCGACTATCTGGCCCATGTGCAGAAAGCCGACGAACTCATTGAGTATCAATTTTTCGCCAAACAACGCACCGGTCGTCTGCGCCTCGGCCCATGGCACACTGAGCAGATACATCAGTGGTGCAAAGATCAGGCCCAGGATACGTTCCAGAGACAGGTTTTCGATCCCGACCATGTTGCCCAGACCACCGACTATTCCGTTAAACAATGCGATTAACGCAACGAAAGCTATGAGCATGGCGCCGATATTGACCGCCAGCCGGACCCCGACCTGTGCACCGTTAGCCGCGGCGAGGATGACATTTTCATGATGGCTGTCCTCAGCCTCGACCAACGGCGCGTGTTTCTCGCCGGCCTCTGCCGGATCATCTGGCATCATCAGTTTGGCCATCAGTAGTCCACCGGGTGCGGCCATGAAACTGGCCGCAAGCAGGTAGTCCAGTCGCACACCCATACTGGCGTAGGCAGCCAGCACAGTACCGGCTATCGATGCCAGCCCGGATACCATGATGGTAAATACCTGGATATCCGTGAGATTTTTCAAGTACGGCTTGACGACCAGTGGCGATTCGGTTTGACCGACAAAGACATTAGCGGCTGCATTGAGTGATTCGACCGGTTTAGTCCCGATTGCGAACTGCAAGGCCCCGCCGAAGATCTGGACTAAAATCTGCATAATACGCATGTGATACAACACGGCCATCAACGATGAGAAAAAAACGATCAATGGCAGGACGCGCACGGCAAAGCTAAAGCCTTCTATTGCAGCCAGGTTTCCAAACACCATCTCGATACCGGCATTGGAATAATTGACGATGGCCTGGACACCGTTCGACAACCATTGAATGGCTGCCTTGCCTTGTGGCACGTAGAGGACGAGGGCAGCGATTGCCGCCTGCAACGCAAAAGCACTGCCAACGACCCGAAATCTAATGGCGCGCCTATTTGTGGAGAAAGCCACTGCGATACCGATAATCGCAGCAATTCCCACGAGGCTGATTAGTCTTTCACCCATGATTCAATCCAGTTATGGCTAGAGGGAGGTCTTGTGCTCGGCCACGACGGCGTGCATGTCGGGGCGTTGATCTTGCATCTCATCCAGAGTCAGCGCATCGAGTTCGTGCGGAAACACCAGCCATTCTTCGGTTTCGTGCACCCAATAGTCTGGTGTCCGGGTTGTCTGATTACGCTTGGGCTTGTACCACGGCACTGCGACACGAACGTCTTCTGCCATGTTGTTGCGTGCACGGCGCTCCAGCTCTTGTATAACCGCAGTAATCGTGTGACCCGTGTCGAACACATCATCCACAATCAGCATGCGATCTTCGGGGCTGACTTTATCGATGATGTAGTCCAGACCATGCACGCTGACTTTCGCCATACGTTCGTCTACACCGCTATAAGACGCGGTACGAATGGCGATGTGATCTGAATCGATGCCGCAATAACCAATCAGCTCCTGCACGGCCATGCCGACCGGCGTGCCGCCGCGCCAGATGGCGACTATCAGGGTCGGTTCATAGCCGTCACGCAATACTTTGCTGGCCAGGCGAAAGGAATCTTCGAGCAATTGTTGGGCAGTCAGGACGACTTTGCTCATATCTGGAATCTACCCGGGCCGCGACGGTGGTTTGCCATTATAATCACCTTGGCCAAGAGTCACACCCGATATTTGCTGTTTGGAGTCGTGTTGGATAACAAAAAGTTTGTCGCTGCCAATGACCTGCTACTCGACTCCTTCCGCCTGGGAGCCATGGTATTTGAGGACGGGTTCAAACCTGACTTCCTGGTTGGCTTATGGCGTGGCGGCAGCGCAGTCGGGATCGCGGTACAGGAAGGCCTGGAGTATTTTGGTGTCAAGACGGATCATATCGCCGTGCGAACTTCTTATACCGGACGAGATGCCTATTCCAAAAGGGTCGCCGGGGAAGACTCCATACGGGTGCACGGATTGCAGTATTTGCTTGAACGTGTGGTCACCGGTCATTCCATGCTGATAGTCGATGATGTTTACAGCACCGGACACAGTGTTGCTGCTGTAGTCTCGGAGCTGGCGCAAAAGGCCAGAAGAAATATGCCACATGACATTCGTACTGCTGCAGTTTGGTACAGACCGACCGAGGACACCGTGAAACCACCAGACTATTTTGTGCACCAGACCGACTGCTGGCTGGTATTGCCGTATGAGTTGGCTGACGTGTCGGCAGATGAAATTGCGGCACACAAGCCGGAGCTGCTGCCGATACTGTCAGAACTGACAGATCGCACTAATCGCTAACCGATTATGCTGGCAGCGGTAGTGCCGGCTCGCCAAGGACGTAAGTTTGCCGCACCAAACGGTCGTCCCCCAGTATCATCAGCGCAAAGAGGGCCTCAGACAGATTGTCTGCCCGGGTCAGCCGGCGATTAACCAGCGGCCGGTTTTGCGTATTCAGCACGACAAAATCGGCTTCCTTGCCACGTTGAAAATTTCCCAGCTTGTCGTCTGCGTACAAGGCCTCGGCCGCACCGAGTGTCGCCAGATATAACGCTCGAATAGCAGATAACGGCTGACCACGCAGTTGCAGTGCCTTGTAGGCATCACCGATCGTTCTGAGCATGTTCAGACTGGTGCCCCCGCCAACATCCGTTCCTAAACCGACTCGGGCGCCCGCCGCGGCTGCGCGCTCCAGATCAAATAAACCTGACCCCAAAAACAAATTCGACGAGGGACAAAAAGCCATCGCCGCGCCACTCGCGGCCATCGCGTTAACGCCAGTATCCTCCAGGTGCAAACAGTGTGCGTAGATCGAGCGCTCACGCAACAGGCCGTAGTGTTCGTAGACGCCCACATAACTGACCTGATCGGGAAACAGTTCTGCCACCCAGGCCACCTCGGCCTGACTCTCTGCGAGATGCGAATGAATATAAACATCGGGATGTTTATCGGCCAGACGACCGGCCGCAGTCAGTTGCTGATGGCTCGATGTGGGGGCGAAACGCGGCGTGATGGCGTATTGCAAGCGATCCTGTCCGTGCCAACGCTCCAATAAAGCCAGACTGTCGTCGTAACCGGTTACCGGATTATCCTGCAGGCTGTCCGGACAGTGCCGATCCATCAGAACCTTTCCGGACCACAGGCGCATGTGGCGCCGCTGCGCCGATGCAAAGATCGCGTCTACGGATTCCGGGTGTACTGTTGCAAATACCATTGCCGACGTGGTGCCGTTACGCAGCAATTCATCCAGAAAGAACTCGGCCGTTTCATGCGCGTATGCGGCGTCGCCAAAATGAGCCTCGGCCGGATAGGTATACGTATTGAGCCAGTCCAGCAGTCGCTCACCGTACGAGGCAATAATGTCGAGCTGCGGATAATGTACGTGGCAATCGATAAAGCCTGGAAGAATCCAGCTTTGTTTACAGTCAGTTATGGAGCAATCTTCAGATAGGTTCTGCAATAGTTTCGCAGCCGGGCCGACCTCAGCCACGTGTCCATTGCGGACCAGCAGCAACCCGTCGCTGAAGTACTCGACCGCCCCGCTGTCGGAGGCCACACCCGGGTCACGCAGGCAGTGCACGATCTTGCCGCGGAATGCCGACAACTCGCTCATGCAGTATCCGGCAATACGTCGAGGATCACGGGCGCATCGAGTTTGAATGAATCACAATTCGGTTCAGTTGAGGCCCGCTCAATGACCAAAAAGCGCTGACCGGCGGACAACGCGATCAGTGGCATATGCCAGGTGCCACGATGGTAGTTAATGCCCTGCCCGCCATTGGAGACAAATGCGCGGATGTCAGTCGCGTCGACTTTGTCACCCGGCGGCGCGACCACAACCACAAAAACAAACTCCGACAATGGAACGAATGCCTGACTGCCGAGCGGATGTCGCTCCAGTTGCACGAATTCATACGGCAATGACGTGGCGTCGATGCTACGCACGACATGGACCATGGCCTTTTCCGGTCCGACGATATCTACGCTGGCAAGGTCGCTGAATCGATCGAAGCGACGGTCGTTCATGCTATCGCTCGCCGAGCATTGTGTTTCGATCACGTCGCCGTATGGAGAAAACGCGGTGCTGCTGAGTGCTTCGGCCTGAATGTGTTTCGTCACGATGTCACACGCCGGCCCCGTATTCGCAATCGACTAACACCACCATCGGGAAATATCCGCATCCGTACATGAGTAACGGGACCTATTTGTTTCGGCCCCTTAAACTCATGCTGCTGGTTCATTTCAAGTTTTGACTCCGGTAGCAGCGTCTGCCAGGGAACTGTATTGTCAACCAGTTCCGCCGGGCCGAGCGGCGATTCCAGACAAACGGCATCGACAGCCGCTCGATCGGGATAATTTCCCTTGAAGTGTTCAGTATCGATTTCGACAGACTCCACAGTACCCTTCGCTGCTAGAGCAAAAATTACCCAGTCGTTACCCGGACCACGCCGGCGTGCCGTTTCCCAGCCGTCGCCCATATTCAGGCTACGCCCGGGTAAATTCAGATTGTGCATGCTGCCATAATGTTCATCGCTGCAAATCAGCGCGCGGCCACCGTTTTCGAGCGCCAACAGATCGATTGCATCGTCGCCCCATCGCGATGTATCAGGTCGAACCGCGCCATAGAGCCGCAGACGGGCGACACCGCCATCCGGGTAGATATGAAAACGTATGTGCGTATACGGTCCTTTGCCGTCAATGGGTAACCAGTGATGCGAATCGCCCTGTAGAGCTGCTCGACTAATTATCTCTTCCCAAACCGTGTCGTCGTCGGGCATCTTTTGATCGCAGATGCAGCCTTCGAGCGAAGCGTGTGGCGGGAAGTTGCCGGTAAAAAAACGGGTGTCGATATCCACGCCTCGCAAATTACCCAACACTCCCAGACGAATAATACAAAAGTCGTGTCCCGCATCACGTCTGCGCCGACTCTCCCAACCGTCCATCCATTTGCCGTGATCATCGAACTTGTCGGCAATAAATACAGGCTCCGCCGCATCGATAAGGCGCTCTTTCGCAGCGAAGAATTCATCCGTTGCGTAGACCACACGCGTACCCAGTCTGGGTTGCTCGAGGTTGATCCATTGATGAAAGGGATTGTTACTAGGCATTACGGGCGATCTCCTCCAGTCGTAGTCGCGCAATTTTGTGGATTTCCCGAACAGCGCGGTTCAGCTCTGTTTCCTGTTCGTTGCCGATCCGCGCGCTGAACGCCGCGAGTATACGCTGCCGGTCGGCACCTTTTACTGCCATCACAAACGGAAAGCCAAACCTGGCCTTGTAGCGTTCGTTGAAGTCCTGGAACTGTTCCAATTCCGTCGACGTACAATGATCCAGTCCCGCACTGGTCTGTTCGTGGCGTGATTCCTCGGTCAGCGTGCCGGCGAGCGCCGCGCGTCCGGCAAGATCGGGATGCGCTTTGATCAAAGCCAATCTTTTTTTCTCGTCCGATTTATCAACGATTTCGGCCAGCGCCCCGGCCAAAGTTTCTACATCAGCTGGCACATTTTTCTGGCGCCACAACTGCCGGGCGATCCAGGGTGAGTTTTCATAAACACCGCCAAAGGTCGCCACGAAGCAATCTTCGTCCATTTGGCGTGGGTCCTGGGCAAACAACATATTCATGTAGTCTTGCAAGGGTGCTGTTTCATCCAATGTCGAGCGATGTCTACACGACGTGTTATCCAGACTTGTTTGTGATCGCACACGTAGTCCAAAAAGCGCGCTACAGCGGCGGCGCGTCCTGGACGGCCGGCCAGACGACAATGCAAGCCCACTGACATCATTTTTGGCGTGCCCGCACCTTCGGCATAGAGACAGTCAAAACTGTCCTTGAGATACGCATAGAAATCGTCACCGGTATTGAAGCCCTGTGGTGTTGCAAAACGCATGTCATTTGCATCGAGTGTGTACGGCACCATAAGTTGCGGCCGGTCGAAACTCGAATCCCAATACGGCAGGTCATCAGCATACGTGTCGGCGTTGTATAAAAAGCCGCCCTCCTCGGCAGCTATGCGATGTGAGTTGGGGCTACAGCGACCGAGATACCAGCCCAGCGGTTTGTCGCCGGTCAGTTCCCGATGTATAGCGATGGCTTTTTGCAGATGCTGCCGCTCGGTTTGTTCGTCGACAAACTGATAGTCGATCCAGCGGTATCCATGGCTGGCAATTTCCCAATCGGCCTCCTTCATCGCCATGATCGCCTGCGGGTTTCGCTGTAGCGCCATTGCCACGGCAAAGACAGTGACCGGTATGGCACGCTCAGTAAAAAGGCGATGCAGACGCCAGAAGCCGGCCCGTGCACCGTACTCGTAAAGCGACTCCATGTTCATGTGGCGGGTATCTTCATACGCGGTTGCGCCAACAATTTCCGACAAGAAAGCTTCGGATTCGTTGTCCCCGTGTAAGACACAGCGTTCACCGCCCTCTTCAAAGTTGATTACGAATTGCAGGGCGAGCCTTGCCTCACGCGGCCAGTTTGCTTTGGGTGGTTTGCCAGCGTAACCGATGAGATCTCTGGGATACTGGCTCATTTCCTTTTCCCCGCCACGTACCAGTGCGCGATCACGGCACGTTCCGCATCGGTGATACCGGTCAGATTGCCGACAGGCATCGCACGCAACACAACTGTTTGCTGATAGATTCTTTCCGCTTCTGTCAGTATTTTCTGCGCGCTGTCGAGCATGACACCGGCCGGTGCGGCGCTAAAAGCAACATGCGTCGGTTGTTCCGCATGACAGGTTTCACAACGCGTTTGCACGATGTTCTGGACCTCAGCGAACGTAACCTGTGGCACGGAACCCGCCGCAGTACTCGCCGTACGTGGCGCAATAGCGGCGGCAACACCGGCAAGCAACAAAACAGCAATTACCAGCGCTAACGGCGATGCTGGCGGCTTGTGTCGGGCGACAAAATAGACCCGGATCAGCGCACCGGCGATGGACATCGCAACGAGGATCAGCCAGTTGAATTCATGGCTGTAGGTCATAGCATAATGGTTGCTGATCATTACAAATAGGACAGGCAACGTGAAATAGGTATTGTGTACCGAACGTTGTTTCGCTGTGATGCCAGGTCGCGGATCGGGATCGTCACCTTTGGCAGTAGCTGCAACCATCGCCCGCTGACCCGGGATAATCACAAAAAACACGTTGGCGACCATGATGGTTCCCAGCATGGTGCCAAAATGGATAAAGGCACCGCGACCGCTAAAGACCTGACACAATCCAAAAGCGGCAATAATGATCAGTGCTGCAACGGCACCGCCCAGCACGCGGTCGTTTTTCGCAAGGGGTGATTTGCAAAGGAGATCATAGATAATCCAACCCCCGGCGATTACTCCCGCCCCGATCGCTATAGCGACCGGTTGTGACAGGGCCATCAAGGAACCATCAATCAGGTAGACCTCGGCACCATACCAATAGATCAACGCCAGCAGAAACATACCGGACAACCAGGTGCTGTAGGCTTCCCATTTGAACCAGTGCAGGGTCTCCGGCAGTCTTTGCGGCGCCACGCGGTATCTCTGCGCATGGTAAAAACTGCCGCCATGTACAGACCAAAGCTCTCCGCCGACGCCCTTTTTGCTATCCGCCGGTTCCCTGGGTTCGACGACGTGATTGTCCAGCCAGATGAAATAAAATGACGCGCCTATCCAGGCAATCCCAACGATGAAATGAAACCAGCGGCCCAGCAGGCTCAGCCATTCGATGACGTATGCCGTCACCGTTGAACCTGCCGCAGCGGACTAACTTGCATTTCCCGGGCTGCCAGCCCTGCTTCACGCAACCGCAGAAGTTGTGCGCTCACCGCCACGGCAATCTCGGCCGGCCGTTTGCCGGTAATCCCATCGATACCAATCGGGCAAACCAGTCGATCGATTTGTTGATCTGATAATCCAAGCGCACGAAGCCTCTTTGTAAACTGACGGCGCTTGGATCGTGATCCGATCAACCCGCAATAGGAAAAGTCATCACGCGCAAGCACGCGGGCGCAGATCTCCAGATCTAGCGCGTGAGAATGCGTCATGATGAGAAAATAACGCCCGCCGGGTATTTTATCGATCACGGTCTGGGGGTCGACGTCGTTGATGGTCTTGGTGTTGGCAGGCAACTGCGCCGGAAAGGCCTCGGCACGACTATCAATCCAAAGCACATTGCAATTCAATGGCGCCAGATTGGAAACCATGGCTGAACCCACATGGCCTGCGCCAAATAAAACAATTTCGAAACAACTCGGCTGCATCGGTTCAAATAGTGCCGGTATCCGCAGGTTACCCGGCATCGCAACCGTCGATCGACAGGCCGGTGCATTGCTGGCCAGCAATCCGGCTGCAATTTGGCCTATAGAATCATCCGCGCCCGCCGGCCCGGTAATTAGACTTTTCTCCACGCCCGTTCGGGTGTCTCCCACGGTGACCATGATCGCCGGTAGATCCTGTTCGACGATCGCCGGCAAACTGTTGAGCCACTCCGTTTCGGCCGGAATGATCTGTTCGAACAATATCTCTGCCACGCCACCGCAGCATTGACCGCAGTCAGCACCCAGAGTGAAACTGCGTGTGTAGGTTCGGGCCGGTGTGAGTTCCCGCAACCACTGACAGGCTAAGGCCGTGCATTCGTACTCCACTTGTCCACCACCGATTGTACCCAGGGTGCGGGTCGCGGTGACGAACATCTTCGCACCGGTTTCACGTGGTGTGGACCCGCGAGTAGCGGCCACTGTCACAATGACAAAGGGGTCTCCTCTGTCGGCCAGTTCACACAGCAACTGCGGCCATCTCATTTGGCACGCTCCGCCTTCTGTGCTGTCACAGCTTGCAGCACGGCTTCCGGTGTGGCCGGGGCCTGCAGATCCGGGCTGCGACGATAATTGCTGACACTGGCGACAGCATCTCTGAGTGCGAAAAAAGCAGACAAGGACAACATCAGCGGTGGTTCGCCCACTGCTTTCGAGCGGTGAATGGTTTTTTCGCGGTTATCCGCCGACTGCAGCATCTCCACCCGAAAATCCGGTGGCAAATCGGAACAGGTTGGAATTTTATATGTCGACGGTGCATGCGTCATTAATTCACCAGATTCATTCCACCAAAGCTCTTCGCTGGTCAGCCAACCGTAGCCCTGGATAAAACCACCTTCTATTTGACCCAGGTCGACCGCCGGATTGAGGGACCGGCCACAGTCGTGCACGATGTCGACGCGTAGCAACCGATGTTCCCCGGTCAACACGTCGATGATAACTTCGGATACCGCCGCGCCGTAGGCGTAGTAAAAAAACGGTCTGCCCGAAAACGTGGCACGGTCATAGTGAATTTTGGGTGTCTTGTAAAAACCGGTCGCCGAGAGCGATACGCGCGCCATGTAGGCCAGATGCACAAGCTCGGCGAAGCTTAGGTGCTGTTTACCGATGCGGACCTGATTTCGTGTGTACACGATGTCGCCTTTTGCGACGGAAAAATGCTCGCAGGCAAAGCGAGTCAATCTCTTTTTGATCTTGCGGGCCGCCGCCTGCGCGGCCTTGCCATTCAGATCTGAACCGGCTGAGGCGGCTGTGGCCGATGCGTTGGGAACCTTACTGGTGTCGGCTGCCGTGAGCTTGATGCGGTCCAGGTCGATTTGCAGCTCATCGGCAACCACTTGTGCAACTTTGATGTAAAGCCCCTGCCCCATTTCGGTGCCACCATGATTCAGCCGCACCGTGCCATCAGTATAGACATGCACCAACGCGCCGGCCTGATTGAGATGCGTGGCGGTAAACGAAATACCAAACTTGACCGGAGTCAGGGCAATGCCGCGTTTTTGCAGCGGGGTTTTTGCGTTGAAATCACGAATGGCCTGGTACCGTTGCCGGTAATCCGCTGTGTCCTCTAACCGATCGACAATCTGGTGAATAACATTGTCTTTAACTAGCTGCCCATAGGGTGTTTCGTTGCGTTCATCTATGCCGTAGAAATTGGCGCGGCGTACATCGAGCGGGTCCTTCTCGAGATGGCGTGCAATGTCGTCCATTGCATACTCGATAGCAAACATCCCTTGTGGCCCACCGAAACCGCGAAATGCGGTGTTGGAAACGGTGTGTGTTTTGCAGCGGTGCGACACTATGTTGACCTGCTCCAGAAAATAAGCATTGTCTGCATGAAACATGGTGCGATCGTTAACCGGGCCGGACAAATCTGCGGACATGCCGCAGCGTGACGCAAAGTCGAAGTCGATGCCTGTAATGACGCCCTGTTCATCGAAACCAACATTGTATGCAATGCTGTAATCATGTCGTTTGCCCGTCATGATCATGTCGGTATCGCGATCCAGACGCAGTTTGGCGGCCCGACCGGTTCGGTGGGCCATCAATGCAGCGATGCAGGCAATCAGTGCTGGTTGTGTTTCCTTGCCACCAAAGCCCCCACCCATGCGCCGGCACTCGACGACCACATCTTTCGCCTTAGTCCCGATAGCGTGCGCAACCTTCTGCTGCACTTCACCCGGATACTGGGTCGAGCTGTAAACTTGCATCTCGTCCGCTTCGAGTGGAATCGCCATGGCGATTTGCCCTTCCAGATAGAACTGATCCTGGCCACCCAGGGCGACCTGTCCGCTAAGGCGGTGTTTCGCTGCTGCAATGGCGTCGGCTGCGTTCCCGCGCGCCAGTTTTTCAGTCGGCAACACAAAAGAGTTCTTTTTTACAGCGCTTTCGGCATCCAGTATTGCGGGCAACTCCTCGTAATCGATGCGCGCCAGCGTCGTCGCGCGTCTCGCCTGATCTACTGACTCTGCTGCAACGGCAAAAACGGGCTGACCGACGTATTGCACGATGTCGGATGCAAATATTGGATCGTCTTCGGCCATGGCACCGTAATTATTCGCGCCGGGTATGTCAGCTGCCGTCATGACTGCAACAACCCCGGGGGCCTCGGTGACCGCCGACAGATCGATACGTTTTATGCGGGCGTGTGCACGCGCACTCATCCCCGCCGCCAGGTGCAGTAGATTGCGTGGTTCCGGCAGATCGTCTGTGTACAGGGCGGCGCCGCTGACATGACCCTCGGCGCTATCGTGCGGCAATGCTTCACCGACCGTGCTAACGCGTGTCTCAGCGTCCATAGCTGTATACACTCACCGGTGGATCACTTTGGGTCGTTGCGTAAAAAAACTTCAGTAACAGGTTCTTGCTAACCTGCATGCGGTATTCATCAGTCGCACGCATATCGCTAATCGGGCTAAAGTCCTGCTCCAGAGCCTGAGTCGCCGCCAATACCGTTTTTTCTGTCCACTTGGCGCCCGTCAGTACCCGTTCGCATTTGGGCGCACGGCTTGGTATGGCCGCGACACCGCCATAAGCAATGCGAATCCCGGCGACGGTATCACCATCGAGCCGGACAGCAAATGCAGCGCAAACGGCCGATATGTCCTGATCGAATCTTTTCGAAATCTTGTAGGTGCACAATTGCAGCGCCGGATCAGGCAACGGAATGCGAATACGCTCCAGGAACTCGCCCTCCGCCAGCGCAGTTTGTTGATACGCCAAATAAAACTCGTCTAAAGCCAGCTCGCGAGTCGCATCGCCGCGGCGCAATACCAAAATTGTATCCAGGGCAATCAATGCCGGCATGGAGTCGCCGATCGGCGAGCCATTGGCAATATTGCCCCCGATCGTTGCCGCGTTGCGTATGGGTGGTCCGGCAAATCGCCGCAATAGTTCATCGAGCTGTGGATAGAGCGTATTCAGGACTGGCATGGCGTCCGTAAAAGTTACCGCGGCGCCCAGTTCCAAATGGCTTTTGGTTTTTGTTACGGTCTGCAGTTCTGCCACGGCACCGACGTAAATTATCGAATCAAGTTCCTGATGTTGTTTCGTTACCCACAAACCGACATCCGTGCCACCGGCTAGTAGATGCGCGGCGGGGTTTTTTTGAACCAACTCGGATAATTCCTTGAGTGTGCTCGGCGCGTAGTAGCGTCGTCCATTCGCCTCGACACCGACAGTGCCTTCAATCCGGAGTTTGCGCAGTGCCGCCACTGTCGCTGTGTGTCGGGAAGCAGGTTTTGGCAACTCATACATCTTCTGCGTGGCACTTATAATAGGCCGATAGCCGGTGCAACGACACAGATTGCCGGCCAGTGCATCGTCGATTTCCACACGCGTCGGCTTGTCGACGGTTTCAAAGAGCGCATACATAGACATGACAAAACCCGGCGTGCAAAAACCGCACTGGGAACCGTGTTCATCCACCATGGCTTGTTGTACCGGATGAAGTGTCCCGTCCTTGTTCTGCAAATTCTCGACGGTGATCAGTTGCTTGCCATCGAGTGTTGGCAGAAACTGGATGCAGGAATTGACGGCGCGATGACGTAGGTTTTTCCCGTCGGCATCCAGTTCCGCGATGACCACCGCGCAGGCACCACAATCCCCTTCGGCGCAGCCTTCCTTCGTCCCGGTGCGTTGTCGATCCTCCCGCAGCCACTGCAGAACTGTGCGATTAGGATCGACGTCGTGGAGTTGGATTTCCTCATCATCCAGTAGAAAACTGATCGTGTTTCTCACAGTTTCTGGCATGATGACATCCGACGGCAGCAATCAGCTACCGCGATAAGTGCTATAACTCCAAGGCGAGACAAGCAATGGCACGTGATAGTGCTCATCCTTGCTTAGATTGAAGCGAAGTACGACGTCGCTGAGAAAACCGGAATCCTCGCCCGTCTCGTTAGCAAAATACTCGCCAATGTTGAAGACCAGCTCATAGGTGCCGCACTGGAAATCGTTGTCACCCAACAACGGCTTGTCAACACGCCCGTCCTGATTCGTTGTGAACTCGGCTATCAGGTTGACGTCCGTACCGATGGCATAGAGTTGCCCCGTGATACCGTTGCCCGGTTTCCCATTCGCTGTATCCAGCACATGCGTGGTCAATCGTCCCATCAAGACTCCGCTTTCTAAGCTAATGTTTTGATATTAAACGAGATACGATGGATAAACCAGCCATGAGTGCTTTACCGGCCACGGGCGCTGATCCGTTGCAAAGGGTGTGAAGGAGAATAGAATGTGCCGCTGGTTTCCCTGGTTGAGAAAGAAGAAAACTATGTCGACATCCGTTCAATTGCTTGGTCTGAGTAACGCAATCGTAGACATCCTGGCGCATGTAGATGATGCATTCCTGACCAGAGTCGGAGCGCCACGCGGGTCCATGACGCTGATCGATGCCGACCAGGCGCGTAATCTTTACGATCAAATGGGACCCGCGACGGAGATGTCCGGTGGTTCTGTCGGCAACAGTATTGCGGGCTTCGCCAACCTCGGCGGCACTGCGGCTTATATCGGCCGGGTTGCGGCGGACCAGTTAGGGGCAATATTTGCCCACGACATGAAATCGCTGGGCGTAGAGATGCGGTTGCCTCCGGAAACCCGACAGGCACCCACCGCCCGCAGTCACGTGCTGATCAGTCCAGACGGTCAGCGCACGATGCAGACCTATCTTGGTGCTTGCACAGAGATTGCGCCCAAAGATATTTCTGCGACTACGATAGGCAGACCCGAGATCATACTGATTGAGGGTTACATATGGGATACACCGCACGGTCCTGAAGTGACGCAACGCGCGATGGATCTGGCGCATAGGGCCGGTGCGAGGGTTGCGTTATCGTTGTCTGATGATCAATGTGTTATCCGGCACCACGAGGCTTTCACCGATGCGATCGGCAAGCGGGTAGAAATTGTTTTTGCCAATGAAGCTGAAATAACAACATTGCTCGGGACGGATAACTTTGACGAGGCCGTCACCAGGGCGGCTGAGTCCAATGTGCTCTATGCGCTTACACGGTCGGAAAAAGGCTCGGTAGTCGTTCAGGGCTCGCAAATGCACGCCGAACCTGCCGAGACCGTTGAGACGGTCGTTGATAGTACGGGCGCCGGCGACGCCTACACGGCCGGTTTTCTTTATGGACTGTCCCGTCATGAGCCGCTGGCCGACTGTGCCAAACTCGGAACCCGGTGTGCCGCAACGGTTATTCAACAGGTGGGTGCTCGAATCGAGAAAGGTGCGCTGGCCTGACAGAATTGTTTTCCAGTCATGCTGAGACGATTTCCCAGACTTAGTAAACGGCGTCGAAGAATCCTGGCCGTCACGGGTGTGATTTGGGTCCTCGGTTATCTGGTACCGGAACAAGGCATGATTCCGGTACAGGACGCGACTGTTGAAGATTGGGATCCGCTGTCATTCTGGCATGAGCCCTGGGGCGTATCGGGTGTGCACAAAGGTATCGATATTTTTGCACCTCTAGGCACGCCAACGTTGGCCGCAACAAGTGGTGTCGTGACTTATACCGGGACTAAGGGATTGGGTGGTAATGTGGTACTGATCCTCGGACCCAAATGGCGTCTGCATTATTACGCTCATCTCGACACTATAACGGTCAGCGCCGGGAGACCTGTTCGTCGTGGACAACGCATTGGTACTGTCGGCGACAGCGGCAATGCCAAAGGCAAGCCGCATCACCTGCACTACGTTATTCGCACACCCTTCCCCATTCCCTGGCTGGCAACGTCAGGAACCCAAGGCTGGAAACGCATGTTCTTTTTCGATCCGGTCGTACGCTTTCGCGCCTGGGATGCTATATAGGCGTGTAGTCGTCGAGCATTGACGTTACGCGTTCGACGCGTTGTTCGAGGGTGCCTTTGACGGCGGTGAACGGAACGCGGCGATTGATCAAGTCTTCGCACAATCGCGCCTGGAACTCTGCTCGGTGCTGTTCGCCGGATCGCTCCCAGGTGTCGTCATAGGGAATGTCGGCCGCGCAGAGGAAGAAAACCTCGTAACGCTTTTCGGCTTCCTCCGCGAGTTCCTGGAGTCTCGGGTGGGCCTCGCCGTGATAGTCGATCGCAAAGTGATAGGTGGTGATGGCTTCGGTATCGACGAATAAATAGCGATGCGCCTCAGCCACCAAACGATCCTCACGTTCGATATGGCCTTCGGCAATTTCTACCAGTTGTTCCGGCGATAACCGGCGCTCCTGTTGATGTTCCATCCAGTATTCGCGGCCGTATTCCGGCATCCAGACAGTGTCATATTTTTCGGCCAGCGCCTTGCAAAGACTTGTCTTACCAGTCGACGGCGCGCCAAGAAAGGCAAACTTGATCACATGGTTGTCCGTCATGCTGCGCGCTCACGTAAGGAATGCTGCCAGGACAGCAGACCAATCACACACAGCGCTAGAAACACGACGTACAATCCTGAAGTCCAGTAGAGTTCCTTGATGTAATAAATGCCGATCGCAACAACATCAACGGCAATCCAGAACGCCCAGGTTTCGATGCGTTTACGGGCCTGCAACCACATCGCGATGAGGCTCGTGGCTGTAGTGAATGCATCACCATACGGGATGGCGGCGTCGGTACTGACCGACATGACCCGGCCCCACACCACGGTGCCAGCAAGAGCCAACGCTATCCATACGGTCAGGGCACGGAGGCTTAGGCGCGAAACGGGTAATTCACCCTGGTCCGCGCCGCCATGCAACCAATGATACCAGCCGTAGATCTGAACCACGACATAAATCATGTGCAGAATGACATCGGAGTAAAGTTTTACCTGGAAGAACACGAATACGTACAACGCGACCTGGATTAAGCCGGTTGGCCAACACCAGATGTTCTGACGAACGACAAGAACGACCGCGAGCAGACCGAAAGCGGCCGCAACCGGTTCAACCCATTCCATCGTTAGCGCCCGATTGGATGCCAGGTTGTTTTCGTTTCCTGGGTATCAGAGATCAGATAGGGGTTATCGTTTTCGGCATCGTCCCACCGCCGATCGACACGAGAAATAACCCGTTTAATGTTTATGGCACTTGCTTGTTGTATCTCTGCGCCAGAATTCTGTTCGTCGTCACAATATACAATCGCGTTAACGTCCATGTGTGACGCGAAGTGTTCTCTCAATTCTTCCTTGAAACCAGTTAGGATGTTTACAACACCGGCCGGCACGTCAGACGACTCGAGCACTTCCGCGAAGCTAATGGCACACAGTGGCAGTGATTCAGACCCAAGCACTACGCAGGTGTTACCACCGACGATCGCCGGAGCGATATTGGATATCAGACCAAGCAAACCAGATTGTTCTGGTGCCAAAATCGCAACGACGCCGGTGGCTTCAAGCACCGAGAAATTGAAATGCGATGAACTAACCGGATTCACGGAGCTGAATACCTGCTGATATTTGTCCGCCCAACCAGCGTAATAAATCAAGCGATCTATCGTCGCGCTGACTTCCGCCTCAGCAGCCGCTGAGGCGACACCCTGGCTGGTGAGCTCGGCGATAAACTGGGCCCGACGTCCTTCCAGCATCTCACCGATGCGGTATAGGATCTGGCCACGCAAATAGGCGCTGGTGCTCGACCAGCCTGGCACCGCTGCGCGCGCGGCAACAACGGCTTCGCGGAAGTCTTTGCGACTGCCCTGACAAATGTTGGCCATTACGTCGCCAGATTTGTCCGTGACGGTGTAGTACCGACCCGACTCAGTGCGTGGGAATTTGCCGCCGATGTAGATTTTGTAGGTTTTGGCGACTGGTACGCGCTTGCTTGCCGCTTTGGGACTCATCGTCTCGGCTCCAGACTGAGATACGCTGATAGACCGTGTAGACCACCTTCGCGACCAACGCCGCTTTCTTTGTAGCCCCCGAACGGTGATGTGGGATCAAACTTGTTAAAAGTATTGGCCCAGATTACGCCGGCACGGATTGCACGCGTCATTTTAAAAATTTTGGCCCCCTTGTCAGTCCAGATTCCCCCGGACAAACCATACGGGGTGTTGTTGGCCTTGGTCACGCCCTCTTCCATGGTGCGGAAAGTCTGAATCGCAAGAACCGGTCCAAAGATCTCTTCCTGCACGATCCGGTTGGATTGCGATACTCCGGTGAACAGGGTCGGCCGACACCAGTAACCCGACGCAGGCACTGGACGGCTGCTTTGATACATTTCAGCGCCCTCTTCCTGGCCCAATTTTAAGTATTCGTCGATACGCTTGTGCTGGGCGGCAGAATTGATCGCACCAATGTCGGTATTTTTGTCCAGCGGATCACCGACGATCAGCGTCTCCATACGGTCTTTTAGTTTTTGAATTACTTCATCGGCCACGGCTTCCTGAACCAGCAATCTGGAACCGGCGCAGCACACATGGCCCTGATTGAAGAAAATGCCGTTTACGATGCCTTCCACGGCCTGATCTATAGCAGCGTCGGCAAAAATGATGTTGGCCGCCTTGCCACCTAATTCGAGTGTGTATTTCTTAGCGGTGCCTGCGAGACGTTGCTGAATCAGGCGACCCACCGCGGTTGAACCGGTGAAGGCTATTTTGTTGACGTCATCATGTTCAACGAGAGCGGTGCCGGTGTCACCGGCACCAGTCACAATGTTCACAACGCCAGGTGGCAGATCAGCGTCGCGCACCAGCTCGGCCAGTTTGAGTGCGGTCAGTGGAGTTGTTTCGGCCGGTTTAAGAACCACTGTGTTGCCACAGGCCAGCGCAGGCGCAATTTTCCAGGCAGCCATCAGCAATGGGAAATTCCAGGGAATTATCTGGCCGGCGACACCGAGTGCCTGTGCCTCGCGTCCCGGAAACGCGTACTGGAGTTTGTCTGCCCAACCGGCGTAATAAAAAAAGTGCGCTGCCGACAAGGGTATGTCTATATCACGCGACTCACGGATCGGTTTACCACCGTCCAGAGACTCGATTACGGCGAATTCGCGTGAACGCTCCTGCAACATACGCGCGATGCGGTAGATATATTTGCCCCGGTCCGCGGCGCTCATTTTTGACCACGGGCCGTCGAATGCCTTACGCGCGGCACGTACGGCCTTGTCTACGTCAGCGCCGTTCGCGGCAGCAACTTTGGCCAACGGTTTCTCCGTTGCCGGGTTGATGGTTTCGAAATAATTGCCGCTTTCCGGTGCCACAAAATCGCCATCGATAAAAAGCCCGTACTTCTTTTCGAGCTGAATATGACTGATGTCCTGTGGCGCCGGCGCATATTCCCAACCACCGTCGAAAGAAAGCTTGCTTTGCCCGCTCATAACTCAGTCCTTGGAAAAATAATCGGCTGACTGATAGGCACCGGTCTTTTGTTTTTGCAACTGCATCAAAACATCGTTAGCCAGCGAACTGGCGCCGAACCGGAACAAATCGGGTGTCATCCAGTCGTTGCCTAGGGTTTCGTGCAACATGACCAGATACTGTATTGCCTGTTTAGCCTTGGATATGCCACCGGCGGGTTTCATGCCTACGCGCCGATCTGTCTCGTAGTAGTAATCACGTATCGCCTGCAACATGACCAGCGTAACCGGCATCGTTGCTGCCGGTTGTATTTTTCCGGTTGAGGTCTTTATGAAATCGGCTCCCGCGTGCATCGCAAGCACACTGGCGCGCCGCACTCGATCCAGCGTTCCGAGCTCCCCGGTTTCCAGTATGACCTTTAGATGGGCGTCACCACAGGCTTCCTTGATGGCGGCTATTTCCTCAAATACCAGACCATACTCGCCTTGCAAAAAGGCGCCGCGGGAAATGACCATATCAATTTCGTCGGCACCATCGCCGACGGCCATGCGTGTATCTTCCAATTTCACCGCGCGCGGCGCCATGCCGCTGGGGAAAGCTGTCGCGACCGAAGCAACATTGATGTCATGCCCGGTCAACGCGTTTTTTGCCACACCGACCATGGTCGGATAAACACATACAGCCGCCACATGCGGCAAATCGTCAAGTGTGTCGTGCAAATGGATGGCTTTTTGGCACAGCTGGCGAACTTTACCGGGCGTATCCTGCCCTTCGAGCGTAGTCAGGTCGATCATGCTGAGCGCCAGCTTCAGCGCTTCGATCTTGGAGTCTTTCTTGATACTGCGCTTGCAAAATCGCGTAGTGCGCTCGATCACGCCTACCTCGTCCACAGGGGGCACGCGGTTCAGGTCAGGGACGAGCGATGGCTTTACGTGTAATGCAGGCTCAGACACTGATCACCACCGTATCCAAAGCAATTTTGATCATCTCATCGAAAGTCGAACTACGTTCATCCGCAGTGAGCGCTGCGCCGGTACGGATGTTGTCGCTCACCGTGCAAATGGCCAGCGCATCCACGCCGTGTTCGGCTGCGAGCGCGTAAAGACCAGCTGCTTCCATCTCCAGACCCAGTATGTTGAATTTTTCCATCGTGTCGAACATCGGGACATCTGCCGTATAAAAAAGGTCGGCTGAAAAGATATTGCCCACCTGATAGCGTACCTTGTGTTCGGTGGCCACTCTTACGGCGTTTTGCAAAAGTTCAAAACTCGCGATACACGCATAGTCATAGCCACCAAATCGCACACGATTGACACTCGAATCAGTGCAGGCGCCCATCGCGATAATAATGTCCCGCAGTTGAGTACCCGCATTCACGGTTCCGCAGCTACCCACCCGGATTATGCGTTTAGCTCCGTACTCGGTCATCAATTCGGTCACGTATATCGACAACGACGGAATACCCATCCCGTGCGCCATAACAGACACGGGTATGCCCCGATAAGCACCAGTAAATCCCAGCATATTCCGCACATCGGTCACCTGGCGCGCATCGTCGAGATAGGTCTCTGCTATGTACTGGGCACGCAGGGGATCGCCCGGCATCAGGACCGTTTCGGCGAAATCGCCTCGGGCCGCATTCATGTGTTTGGTGGACATGTCACCTGTTGGGAATATAAGGCTGCAGGACATTGTCTCACGTTTTCTTCCGCCTCTGAAACTGGTTATCATCGGCCGCCTATTCAACCTGGTGACACCGCAATGAAGATCCACCATTTGCTATCTGCATTGATCATGGCAATCGTCGTGGCAGCCTGCGCCAGCCAGGGTTCCGTAGCGACCGGGCCGGCCGATTCCATCGACATGATCGTTAATGCCGACTACGTCCTGACCATGGTAGGTGATGAGTTAATCGCGGATGGCGCCGTCGCTATTGACGCTGGTCAGATCGTGGCAGTCGGTCCGGCTGCCGAGCTGGCGGGACGTTATTCGGCGCGCACTACCCTGTCCGATAAGGGAACCGTAGTCATGCCGGGTCTGATCAATGGTCACACCCATGCGGCGATGAGCCTGCTGCGTGGCGTTGCTGACGATCTGGAGCTAATGCAATGGCTGACTGAATTTATTTTTCCGGCTGAAGTACGTTATGTGGATGCGGAGTTTGTGCGCATCGGCACAGAGCTTGCCTGCTGGGAAATGATTCGTGGCGGAACAACGACCTTTGTAGATCTCTATTATTTTCCAGACGCCGTGGCGGAGGCCGTGGAGCGGTGTGGGCTGCGCGCGATCGTTGCACCGACCGTAATCGATCAGCAAAGTCCGGACGCAGCAAACGGCCAACAGTCCCTGGAGCAGGCGCGTGATTTTGCTCGTCGCTGGAAGGGCCGCAACAGCAGAATTACTCCGGCCATCGCGGCGCATTCGGTCTATACACTGCCGGCCGAATGGGTGCGTAAGGTGCGTGACGCCGCCGCGGAAGTCGGCGTACCGGTGTCGATTCACTTGTCCGAATCACCCTATGAAGTCGAGGTCACTCGCAAGAATTTCGATAGCACCTCAACCGAGCTGTTGGACAAACTCAAGTTCTTTGACAACCACACGATTGCCGCACATGTGGTTTGGCCGACAGAGACCGACCAACACACGCTGGCTGCCCGAAAAGTGGGTGTCATACATAACCCGACTTCAAATATGAAAATTGCGTCCGGTATTTCCCCCGTTGTCGACATGCTTGCCGAAGGTGTGCTGGTCGGTTTGGGTACCGATGGCGCGGCCAGCAACAATGACCTGGACATGTGGGAGGAAATTCGCCTTGCAGCCTTACTGGCAAAAGTCAGCAGGATGGATCCGACTGTGCTGGCTGCAGGCACCGTACTTAACATGGCAACATCCGGTGGTGCTGCCGCGGTGGGTTTGGCAGATCAGGTGGGTGAGCTCCGGGCCGGTTTGCGGGCTGATCTGATCCAGGTCTCGATATCCGACCTGACATTCGTGCCCCTTTTTGACGTCATCTCGCATCTGGTATACGTGGCTGACGAACACGACGTCACGACGGTTATCGTGGACGGAAAAATTCTGATGCGCAACCGCGAAGTATTGACGCTCGATGGCGAAAAGCTACGTGAGGAAGCGACACGCCTTGCTGATAAAATCGCCGAGGGTCTGTATCCGGACTAGTTGCCCGCCGCACTACCCGTCCCCTCGCTGGGCGAGGGACTCGATGCTAAAAAGGAAACCCCGAAATCCATAGCCGATAACCCGAAGAAACCGGCCAGACTCTGACCGATATCCGCGAAAGTTTCGCGCCGCCCTAAAGAACCGGCTTCAATGGCGTTACCGTAAACGAGGACCGGGATGTGCTCACGGGTGTGATCACTGCCCGGCCAGGTTGGATCGCAGCCATGATCTGCGCTCAGAATCAGCAAGTCGTCCTCACCCATTGCGTCGATAATCTCCGGTAGGCGTCCATCGAAGTATTCCAAGGCATCGGCATATCCGGCCGGGTCACGACGGTGACCATAGAGCATGTCGAAATCAACCAGGTTCGTAAATACAATGGATCGATCTGGCGCTTCACGCATCTCTGCCAGTGTGGCGTCAACCAATGCGGCATTCCCGGTCGCCTTAACTTTTTTCGTAATTCCCCGATGTGCAAATATGTCCGGTATCTTGCCAATACCAATGACCGAACCCCCGTCTGCCACCAGTTTGTCCAGCAATGTCACTTCCGGTGGTGGCACAGCTATGTCACGACGATTCCCTGTTCGTTCGAAATTATCGGACGCCGTGCCGATGAATGGGCGCGCAATGACGCGACCAATGTTGTATTCATCAACCAGCACCCGGGCTACATCGCACACCGCGTAGAGGTGCTTCAGCCCAAAGGATTCCTCATGGGCGGCAATCTGGAACACGCTGTCTGCAGACGTGTAGACGATTGGCTTCCCACTGCGCATGTGTTCTTCGCCAAGTTCCTTGATGATCACCGTTCCAGAGGCATGACGATTCCCCAGCACGCCCGGCAGCTTGCATTCCTCGATTAGTGACTGCAGTAAATCCGGTGGAAAGGTGTTTTTGTCGGCGCGAAAATACCCCCATTCGAAAAGCACGGGTACACCGGCAATTTCCCAATGACCGCTGGGTGTGTCCTTGCCGCTGCTGAGTTCCGCCGCGTGACCGTAGGCACCAATGATGTCGGTCTCTGTGTCACAGGCGAGGGGATACTCGCCACAACTTTCTTTGGCAGCCCGCATGAGCCCCAGACGCGCGAGATTTGGCAGCTTGAGTCCGCCGATGGCCTGACGAAATCGCGCGATATTGCCGAGTGTGTTGGCGCCGGTGTCGCCAAAACGATCGGCGTCATCGGTGGCGCCGATTCCAAATGAATCCAGAATAATAATTATTGCACGTCGCATCAGACACACGACTATAACAAAGCCTGCAGCCGGTGATTGAATCAAGGACGAAAAAGACGTGCATTCAGTGACATTGATATATTCGTAGAGGCTTTAAGCAGGTGGTGTTGCCGGGTGGCGCGGGCCGCGGGGTTGCTGGCTGACTTTATACGGTTTCGAGTTTAGTCTGTAGCAGCATTAGATCGCCAAAGCTGACGATGTCGTCGGTATCTAAATCCACTTCGGTATTGAACTGATCGTCGGCGGTGCCGGTAAAAAATGCTGTCCCTATTTGGTCATTCATGATGTAGTCGACTGGCGGCGATGGCGGTGCGTCTGGCGGCACGGGCGTTACCGGTAACGGTTTCTCATACGGCGCCAAGGTTCCGAATGATGCAACCGCTGCCTGGGCCGGGTGATTCCCGTGTCCCGTGACCGGCATCGCTTGCAGGCTGTGCCCCGGTGAATTGTGTTTCAACGAGCGGTTGAGGACACCAATCATCGAGTTGAGATTTGGACCCGAAAATCCCTTAATCATCCTTCTTCCCATGCGTTCACGTGTTCTGCACTATTTAACGGCGTTTAGGGCCGGGACTTTATGCTGCTGGTGTATTTTCTTGCCCTATAAAAACAAAGCATTATGAGCTTTTTGCAGAACGAGTCTAGCGGTAGCAGCGCATGACCAGGTTGGCCAGCAAGCCCGTCCAGCCGGTTTGGTGAGCTGCCCCCAGTCCACGGCCGGTCTCGGCATGGAAGTACTCATAGAAAAGACAGAGTTCTTGCCAATGTGGATCGTTCTGAAACGGACTGTCAGGCCGCATTGCCGGAAGATTGCCCTGTCCGTCACGACGATAAAGATCGACCAGACGATCTGCAATCAGGTCTGCAACGGCTTTTAGTGTCATCGTGCGACCACTGCCGTCGGGAGACGGCACAGTAAACTCAGCACCAAGATAACGGTGATAACGTTCCAGGGCCACGATGAGCGAATAATTGGTTGGCAGCCAGACCGGTCCGCGCCAGTTGGAGTTGCCACCATACATCGGACTGTTGGCCTCGCCTGGTACGTATTCGATATACAACTCGCCAACCCCGGGAACACTCCCTACCGGGTGATTTTCGGCATGAAACCGGCTCAGGCTGCGAATACCATATGGCGACAAGAACTGTTCCTCGTCAAGTACACGAGCGAGAATACGTGTGAGCATGTCGCGATTAACCAGTGCAAGTAAATGCTCGCCACGTGTGTTGTCGGTATGTGGACATTCACTGACGAAATGCCCGTGCACCCGACCGCCCCTGTGTTCCTCAAGCATTCTACGAAAGGCCGGTGCAGCCTCGAGCAGACCCGGGCCTATGACTACACAGGCAAACAAGGGAATTAGGCCAACCCAGGAGTAGACATCCAGGGGATGGCGGGCGCCATCCGGTCCGACAACAACATCTTTGAAAAAGCCGTCGGACTCATCCCACAAGGACAACCCAACATGATCGTAACCCGAGATCGACTCGGCAATTGACAGAAACTGTTCGTAGCATTGAATCGCGATCGCTTCGTAGTCCGGTTGCACGGCAGAAATTTCCAATGCGATGACTGTCATGTTTAACGCGTAGTTGGCCATCCATCCGGTTGCATCTGCCTGTACCAGTTTGTAGCCATCGGGTAGCGGTGATCTCGATCGATCGAATACCGAGATATTATCCAGCCCAAGAAAACCACCGTTGAAGAGATTTTGCCCATCCACGTCTTTGCGATTGAGCCACCAGGCGTAGTTCAACAGCATTTTGTGGAATACCCGGCGCAAGAAAGAGTAATCAGCCACGCCGTTGCGGGCGCGGTCGCTGCGAAAAAGACGCAAGGCAAATGCCGCGTGTACGGGTGGGTTCACGTCGCCAAAATTCCATTCATACGCTGGAATGCTGCCGGTGGGATGCAGATAGCGCTCGCCCAACAACAGTTCGAGCTGTTGTTTTGCAAAACCCATGTCGGTCAGGGCCAGCGGGCCAGATTGATAAGCCAGGTCCCAGGCCGCAAACCAGGGATACTCCCAGGTGTCGGGCATGCTGATGATGTCGCCCGCACGCATATGGCGCCAGGCACTGTTGCGACCGCGCTTGCGTTTTTCGGGTGGTTTGACTTGATCGCCTTCCAACCAGCGATTGACATCGTAATTATAGAACTGCTTGCCCCAGGTCATGCCTGCCAGTGCCTGCCGAACAATCCGATGATCCTGAGTAGTGGCCCGTGGCTGCAGCGCGTCGTAAAAGCCATCGGCTTCGGCACGACGCTGCGTCAGTGTCCGCTCAATCGCTGAAAATGGTGCATGTGATTGCTCACGCCCCAGCCAAAGATCGAAATACTGCGTTTCGCCGGGCATGGCTTCGATTCGGCGCGCAGCTGCAAAACGCGTCCCGCTGTTTTCGCGTAATGCCCCGGCTTCTCCGTCAACAATGAAACGATTGAACGCATCTTTCGTGTATTTGGGTCCGGACTCGCCCCACAACCGCTCCGTGTTTGTTTCGTTATCGGTAAAAAGCAGGCTGGCACTCTGATGACCGGCGAGCTGATAGCCATTCAGTGCTTGGTCATCTATATCAACTGACCAGGCGACGCCTTTTACCTGCCTGTTGCTTTGCCGGATCAATGAGGTGGGCCGCCGCCCGCTCCAGGCCCACGTATTTCTGAACCACAAAGTCGGCAGCAGATGCAATGCGGCCCGGTTGTCGCCTCGATTGGTCGCAGCGATCCGGATATACATCTGCTCCGGACTTAGTTTTGCGTAGGTCACCAGGACGTCCCAGTAACCTTTCTCAAAAATCCCGGTATCGATCAGGCCAAAACTCGGGTCACTGCGCTTGCGTGAGCCATTGCGCTGGATAAGCTCGTAATAAGGATAGGCTTCCTGAGGATACTTATACAGGTACCGCATCCAACTGTGTGTTGGCGTGCCGTCCAGGTAAAAGTAGTACTCCTTCACCTCTTCGCCGCGATTGCCCTGAGAATTTGTCAGGCCGAAAGCGCGTTCTTTTAGGATCGGATCCCGTTCGTTCCACAATGAAAGCGCAAAGCACACTCGTTGCTCTTTATCGCTGATGGCACCCAGCCCATCCTCGCTCCAACGATAGGCGCGGGCATGAGCGTGTTCAAACGGGAAGTGATGCCAGGCGTCACTGTCAGCACTGTAGTCCTCGCGTACCGTGCCCCAGGCTCTCTCGGCAAGGTAGGGCCCCCAAAGGTACCAGTCAGCTTCACCAGAGTGTTGCTGGCGTAATCTCTCGCGTTCTTTGTTTTCGACAGGCGATCGCATGCGGGCACTCAGTCCTTGCTGAGCGCCTCCAGGGCACGACTAAAGCGATTTTGCAACGCAGTCTGCTCCTGTTTCGGCACGGGACCAGTTTCATACCAAACCCGCTCGAGTTCATCAGGTCCAAGTTGCTTGCGTGTGCCACTCATCGATTCGGACAATTGCGCCACGCGGTATTGCATGCGCTCTTCCTGACACTCGGCAGGCGAATCGATATTGGCCGCTATCTCCAACTCGAGACAAAGGTTGCGCTTGATCCCAAGATTCGCGGGCAATGCCTCGCTGATCGCTGTGGTTGCTTGCGAGTTTCCGTCTACTACTTCTTTTAGCCGTTGCAATCGCTTCAGAACAGGGTTGTCGGCGCTCACGCTACCCAGTTTGGCCTGCGCCTGTTCCACGGCCTCAGCGTCGATGTTGTTGCCGGCTGCGACTGACAATTCCAGTTCATCGCAGCAGCTGGCCGCGTCACGCATTCCCTGCATTGCCTGTCTCTCGAGGTTCTTGTCAAAACGTCGGCACAGTTTGTCCAGCTTCTTGTGGCTGGTATTGAATTGCTTATCGACCGAATCCCGCTTCCCCCGTGGCACCGGTCCGATGCGGCGCCAGCCGCTATTAAGTTCCCGGGCTTTTTTGCGCATTTCAAGGATGAATTCCTTATCACCGGAACCGGCCTCCAACTGCTTACTAATCGAAGCAAGCATTTCGTCCAATTGTCCGCAGACGGCCATCTTCTCACCGAGGTTCTGTGTCCGTTCGTTGTCTGCTGCCGCAAAATGTTCCTTGCGTCGCTCAAATACCGCGTCGCATACTTCTCGGAAACGGGTCCATAGCTCCTGCTCCTTGCGACGACCCGCCTGCACCACAGGTTTCCATTCGCGTTGCGCCTGTTTTGCTTTTTCGACCGCCTGGCGTACATCTTCACCTTCCGCCACGGCTTTAACGCTCGCAATCAACCCCTCGCGTCGCTCGATTTCCTGTTTACGCATCACGCCCATGTGCTCATTGATCCCGCCATATGCTTGATCAAACCTTTTTTGTATTTTGTTCTTTTCCCGACGATCAACCGATCCGGCAACACGCCATTTATCCTGTACGTCTTTAAGAAAGTCAGCCAGATCGCGCCATGGTGGCGCCTCCCAGTCTGTTTCTGCCACGCAAGTTTCAAGGCGCTCGCAGATCTGCACGCGGGCCTTCATGTTTTCCTGCCGTTTCTCTTTTTGCTCGTTAAAAAATGCCTGACAGGGTTCGTATGCTTTCTCGCACGCCGCGTCAAAGCGTTGCCAGTGCTTCTTTGCGCCCGGACCGTCGGATCTGTCCAATGCTTTCCAGGCATCGCGACACTCTCGGACGGCCTTGGCCACTGCAGGAATCTTCATGTCACTTGTTGACAGTGCCGCGGCGCGTTCACATAACTCTTCACGTTTACGCTCTGTACCCCAATGTCGCCATTTCTTCAACTCGGCCATCTTGGCCTCGCCTGCTCGCAAGCGTTGCTGCAAGTCGCGTTTTATTTTCTCGGGCGCGTCAAGCCGGCCGAGCAAGCTGGCGACTTTGTCATGTGCCGACGTTGCGACGCGTAACTTGCCGTCATCAAGTGCGGATCCATACTGATCAAGCAATTGCTTGGCCTGCTCTATGCGTTCGTCCAGACGTTGCGTTTGTTTTTCCAGTTTGAGGCGAGTCTTCTCACGTAACGTCGCAAACGCCTCGTGTAGCTCCTTTTTTGCACCCTCTTCCACTGGGTCCGGTGCAGCCTCCCAGCGTTTCTCAAAACGGCTCAGCGCTCCCTTGCGGAGTGTATCGACCGCGATTTCATCCTCAAACTTTTGCAGTATTGCGCGTTTTGCTACAACACGGTGCTCGTCACGCTCACGCTGGCTATCGTGTTTTGTGATCTCTGCTACCAGTTTTGAGAACTCGCGCGCTTGTGCCGGTACAGGCTCATCGAGCTCATGCCATTTTCTGGTCAGGGTGGAGACAGGTTCTACATCCGTGTCGGTGAGATGCGACTGCAAGGCAGCAAGAATTTCAGCGCGGCGCTCTTGCTGTTGACGAATCTCCAGCTGCTTTTTCTCGACTACTTGCTTTGCGGCTGCATAGCGCTTTGTTAATGATTCATCCGGCGCTTCTACTAAAACGGCGTATTGGTCCCATTGGCCTGCCAGTTTTGACCAGCGGCCCTCTTCGATTTTTCCATCCGCGCTGAAATGGCTGGCAGCAAGCTGCTCGGCATCGATACAGCATTTGTCCAGATTTTCGCGTGCGTCCCATTGTGTCTGCAGAGCCTCCAGTCTCTCGCGAGCCAGGCGGTGGATGCTCTTGTCCCGACCACGTGTTTTCTCAAACAACGTTTGCAGGCGCTCGATATCGTGGATCGGTGCCGCGGCCGTTTCCCGAATTTCGCTAACCGAATCGTCAGCTGCAATTTCACACAAAAGGTCCTGCACATCGGGAACGTTCTGCCGTTTGAGCAATTTGGTTACCGCAATCTTGCGCAGCTCAGGTTCGCGTGCACTGCGCGCGACAAAACGGGCCAGTCTGTCATCGGCAGATTCTCCGAAAAACGCCAATCGCGTATCGAGTGCAGGCGATGGATCCTCGCGCCCGGATATCAACGCTTGCAGGCGACTAACCGCCAAATTACGCACTCGTTCTTCGTTGTCGCTATTGCTGAGTTCTTCTAGCGTTGGTAAATCAATGATCCGCATTAATGCGGCCGCACGGACATCCGGGTGTGGATCCGACTGCGCGATTTCGAGCAACAGCGCGTCTTCCGGAGCCAGGTGCTCCAGATGCTCGCGGCGGATCTCGGGATCGGGATGTTGAAGCTTTGACTTAAACCACATGAAACGCGTTCACCGGGCGGCAGGCCGCCCGCGTTCGGATCCTTCACGGACATTTTTCGTTCAGGAAGTATAACGTCCTGGCGCACGGAAGGCAGCCGCAGCGAGGTCAGATCAGTTGCTCGTTACCAGCCGGGAGGCTGCGACTCGTCCCGCGCCGTAGGGCGCTCGCCGGCTGAGCACTTCGACCAGGTCCCCCATAGTCATCGGCCGGGCGAAATAGTGGCCCTGCACGGCATCACAGCCGGCCTTACGAATAAAGTCGAGCTGTTCCTCTTCTTCTACCCCATCCGCGCCCACCAGCATCCCAAGGCTGTGGCCCATCGCGATGATGGTCGCGATCACGGTGCGATCATTGGCACCTCGCCCGATCCGTCTGATAAATTCCTGATCGATCTTCAGCCCCGCAATCGGTAACTTGGTCAGATGTGTCAGAGAAGAATAACCAGCGCCAAAATTGTCGATCCAGACACTCACATCGAGCGCCTGTAGTTGCACAAGCACCTCTGCCGCCCGCCGGGTATTCTGCATGATCGTTTTTTCAGAAAGTTCAAGTCGCAGACATCGGGCGGGCAAATCAAATTCTTTCAATACGTCGGCCACAATTTGGCCGACACGTTGCTCGCGAAAATGTACGCTTGAGACATTGACGGTCGCATACAAATTGCGAAAGCCCGTCGCATGCAATTCCTGTAGATCTCGTGCGGCCTGACGGAGACACCACTCATCGAATTCCACAATCAGTCCGCTCTCCTCTGCGAGGGGGACAAAGACTTCGGTTGGAATTTTTCCGTGCACGGAATGATGCCATCGTAAAAGCGCCTCGACACCAATCACCCCACCGGACTGCACGTCCATGACGGGCTGGTAGACCACGCGAAGTTCCTCTCTGGCCAGGGCGTGACGCAAGTCATTCTCCAGCGTGAGTTTTTGTACCGCTGCCTGATCCATAGATTGGTTGTAGAACTGAAAGTGATTTTTTCCTCGGTCTTTGGCCTGAAACATGGCCACGTCCGCGTTTTTAAGCAACAAGTCGACATTGTCACCATCGTCTGGGAACACAGTAATGCCGATGCTTGCGCCAACCACGACTTCCTGACCAGCGAGAAGGAACGGATTGTGCAAGGCATCGAGAATTCGCTGCGCGACGATGGCAATATCGCGTGAGTCCTCGACATCTTCGAGTACCACGGTAAACTCATCACCACCCAAACGCGCGATCATGTCGCGTTCGAGCTCAACCTCAGTCTCGTCCGGATCGATATGATCCATTTCGCGCAAAGAGTCACGGAGGCGTTGCGAGAATTCCTTCAGCAACTTGTCGCCTGCCTTATGACCCAGCGTGTCGTTAACCCGCTTGAAGTCATCCAAATCGATAAAAAACAAAGCGACTTTTTGTCCGCCTCGACGCGTCCGCGCCACGGCTTCCGCCAGAAATTGCTTTAGCCGTGCCCGATTGGGTAAACGCGTCAGACTGTCGTGATAGGCGAGGTATCTCACTTCGCCGTCACTGGCAGCCAGATTACGGCTCATGTCCCGGAATGCGGTGGCCAATTCGCCAATCTCATCGCTGCGATCGACCGCAAGTGTGTCAGTGTATTCACCACTGCCTATGCGTGATGCCTGGTCCGCCAGGCGGCGAATCGGTTGTGCCAGGCTACGGGACACCACAAAAGTGATGCCTGTACCGGCGATAACAAAGAGAAACGATGTAACGATAGCCGCTAGCAAGTTACTACGCATGCCCTTTGCACTGACGGTACGTACACCTTCTTTCATCGCGGCGATTTCTTCGCTGATGGGAGCGAGAGACAGACCAACTCTTACCCCACCGATATCCTGGCCGCCGTAGCGAATTGGACGATAGACTTCCATAGTCCCGCCGGCGATTCGAACCCCGTCTCCACTGCGAATATTCCGCAGCTCATCGCCAAACGTTTTGATTTCCAAAGTTCCGTCATGAATCACTCTGCCATCGGTATCATGAACGATTACAAACTCGAGGTTATTCTTTTCTGCTGCACCCCGTGTCAGATCGAACATTGCCTCCATATCGTATTGATAGAGAATTGTCTGGAGATTTTCAGCCAGAAAGTTGGCTGTCACCGTGCCACGCTGCTTTACCTGTTGCAGAAGATCACTCTCCAGGGAGGCTGCGCTAAGTTCGGTAATTTCCCGTGTCGACATTCGAAACTGCAGGAGCAACACAACGGACAAAGACCCCACGATCGTGATAATCACAGCCAGCATGATTAACGAGTACCGAGCCTGCAGATTGAATCTGAATTTGGGCATCGATCAGTTCACCAACATCAGCTGCGTAAAAATGCTGCGTAACTCACCAATAGTCTGGCGGTCTGTGGCATCGAGTTCGTCAAAGCGCAATGCACCCTGGTAAGTCTGTAAGGCCGCCGCCGCCGTTGCGTCCTGGCCCATCGAGAGCAAGATTTGCTTTAATCTGGCCTTAATGCCTGCGTCCAGATCGCTACGTACCAGCTCCAATGCGTGTGGCATTGATTCGGTTTGGTGAAAAACCACAAGTTCCTTGCGAAAGAAATCCGGCAAACTGTCTTGGGATTCCCAACCCACGTTGCTGATCACACCCGCATCAACGATGCGTTTGTGCACCCAGGTTGTCGAATTGAGATCGCTACCCGAAAAGGCATAACCAATCGTCTCCGCGGGTGCGCGTTGTCGGGGTGTATCCAGACTGGCAGCGCGATGCCCACGGAGAATTAATTCGGCAGCGGGTAACAAATGACCGGCGGTGGAATCGGGCTTTACGAATGCAATGGTCCGACCGATCAGGTCGCCAAGCTCTGTGACGCCACTATCGGTCCTGGTGAAGAAGACGGAGCGAAACTGTGGCGCCCCCTGTTTCCACTTGCGGGCGAGCATCTCCACACCCGCTGCCTCCTGCAGATAAACAGCCGTTGCTGGGTCTTCGCTGATCCAGTCAATACGTCCGTCTCGCATCATTCGGGCCAGACGTCTGCGGTCCTCTACTACCATTACATCGACCCGGCTGACACCGTATGGCGCCAGCGCAGCTGCAATGTAGTCCGCCATTGGCCGCAATTCAGCGTAGCGTCCCTCGACATCCTGATGGATGGCACCGAGGACAAGTACATGACCTTCGTACGGCTCGGCCGCAACCGGCCGGAGGCCCACGACTGTGCAAAATACACTTGCACAGAGAATCCACTTGATCGCTTTTTCCGGCACGGAATCCTCGAAATCAAAAATGTGACGCGCGTCACAATGGCTCAGCACAGAGCCGCCACACCTAAGTTTAGAGATTCCGTTAAATTACCGGCGTTAAATTGATCACGTTTTAGTGATCAGGCCTTTAGCGATTCGACCTTGGAAATGTACCGTTGCATTGCGTCGGCAGAACTTAATCCCTGTAGTTCCGACCAGGCGTCATATTTGGCGCCACCAACGAAATCGAAGCCACCAGGTCTTGCGCCTGTGACGTCACCGTCCGTCGCCTGTTTATATAGTGCATAGAGTGCCAACAGGTCTTCATTGTCCGGTTTCTTGTCCAGGTTCTTGACCGCGACCGCCGCGGTCTCAAATTTTTGCTTTAGATCATCTGACATAACATGCTCCCGAGAAAACTGACTCTGCCCCGAGCACTTGTCTGGTGTCAAGCCGCTCAGTTGCCTACCACACTGTCTATCAGGATTACCGCCTGACCGTTACTCGCAACGATTTTTTGGCCGGCCAAATCACCTGCCTGCGCATTTGGCGTGCCACCCAGGGCAACGCGTGCGACAACTTCGACGTTGTCGTGGGCCGACAGCACGTGGCCGGGCACCATGGCGTCATCATCAGTCAACACCACTTCCAGCGGCAGGTCAGAAACGCTTCTGCGCACGACAGCCAGCGGCGGGCCCGGTGTGTCGATTTGTCTTGCGAGGATAAAAAGCACTGCTTCTGGGCGTGCTCGCGTTGCGAGTTCCGGTGCCAACGACACCGTGAGTGCGACACCGTTTACGGCAGAGGACATCGGTTGGGTCTGCTCCGCCGGTTGCGTGGCAGTCTCGCCCAATGCGGCGTTTGCTGCAGCGATTTGCTCACGCAACACGGCCGCCATCTGTTCCGGTGGCCCGAGAGCAAGCAATTTCTGCCACCGGTCTCGTGCAACATCGGCGCGACCTCGTTCGAAAGCTGCCAGACCGCCATACCACAGGCCTTTGCGGTCATCAGGAGATAACATCAGGGCTCTTTCAAACAAGTCGGCTGCTTCATCGTCCAGTACGCCGCCACGCTCCATTGCCAACGCCTCGGCGTAACCGGTTAGCGCATGCACCTCCGAGTCTGAAGTGAGCTGTCGCGCCCGGCCATAAGCTTGAACTGCCTCCGGGTAGCGCGATAGCACAACATAGGACCGTCCCAGCATCTGCCAGCCTTCGGCGTCATCGGGGTTGGCCGTCAATCTCTGTTCCAGGCCCGCGACCATCTCGCTGACTTCGGGTGCTTGTTCCTGTGATGCAACCTGAGTCGGTTGCGGCTCGATACCCCACGGCCAGTTGCTGTATGCGAAATAGAGCAATACCGCCGCCAGTGGCACCAAACCGACCACGGCGCCCGCGGCGATTGGTGATGGGTCATTACGACGCACTAACGGGACGACTATGATCATCAACGCGATGATCACCATCAATGCCGCGAGTCCGATAAATATGGAGCTCGGCATCAGATGTCCGGTTGCTCTGGATCCAGATTTGCGTTGCGTCGAATAACCGTTGCCACTACGGCCAGACCGATCAGAACAACCACGAATGGACCTAACCACAATGCCCACGTCCTAATATTGAAAGCGGGTCGATAACGGACAAAGTCGCCGTAACGAGCCACCATGTAGTCGAGTATCTCCTGGTCGCTTGCACCGTCGAGGAGCATTTCACGAACCTGGGCACGCAAATCCGCTGCCAGTCCTGCGGTGGAATCGGCAATGGATTGATTCTGGCAGACCAGACAACGTAACTCGTTACCCAGACGCACGTAACGTGCCTGCAGCGCGGAGTCTTCCAGAGCTTCCTGGTTATCGATTGCCAGCACAGTTCCGGACAGCGCTACCAGCATCAGCAGGGAAATCAACCTACTCAAAGCGTCTCGCCTTTCCACAGCCGGATTCGCGGCAACAATTTCTTGTTCCAGACTTCCTCGGTTAGTGGCCCGATGTGTTTGTAGCGAATAATCCCGGTGGCGTCGATCAGGAAAGTTTCCGGTGCACCATACACACCCCAGTCAATTGACACGATCCCATCTTCATCGAATGCACTTGATTCGTATGGATTACCCAACTGATCCAACCAGGCGCTTGCGCTGGCACGGTTATCCTTGAGATTCAGACCATAGATGGGAACGTCTGTTGCCGCAGCAAGTTGCATTAAGAAAGGATGTTCTTGCCGGCAAGCGACGCACCAGGTGGCCCAGACATTAAGCAGTGTAGGCTCACCACGTAGTTGATCCTGCGTGATTCGTCGGGATTCGTCGAGCAGGAGCGGCAGGTCAAATGCAGGAACGGGTTTGCCAATTAGCGGTGATGGTATTTGGGTTGGGTTTAGCTTCAGTCCCGTCCAGAAAAATACAACCAAAATAGCGAACAATGTCGCCGGAACAAGCGTTCGAATCACGTAGCTGTCTCCGCAATCGCGTCATCCGCAACTGGCTTTGTTGCCCTCGCGTGCCGATAACGTCTGTCGGACGCCGCTATCGCGCCACCAATTAACATGATCAATGCACCTAGCCAGATCAGACGTACCAATGGCTTCACCTGAAACCGCATACTCCACGCGCCGGCACCCAGCGGCTCACCCATTGCCACATACAAATCACGGCGCACCCTGGCGTCAATTGCAGACTCAGTCATGGCATTGGTCTGCACCAAATAGATTCTCTTTTGGGGCGTTAGCGTGTTGACCAGCTTGTCCCCTTGCCTGACCTCAACGGTGGCCTGGTCTGCGCGCCAGTTCGGCCCAGTAACCGGTTCGATATTGACGAGCTTGAAACTGTAACCACGCATCTCGATCGATTCGCCCGGACGCATACTGATATCGATTTCCTCACTGAACGAAGAAGTCACCACTACGCCGAGTACAAACACTCCAACACCGGCGTGCGCAAGTATCATCCCGGTCATTCCACGCGGTAGCATTGATACCCGGCCCATTGCCCGCCACCGCGCAAGCGGTTCACTCAAGGCTGATGCAAATACCCAAAATGCCGTGCCTATGCCGAGGGCTGTCATCAGCCCGCCGGAACGATATACAAAAAGAGGAAATACGATAGCGGCCGTCAACGCAATCCAAAACGGCCACTTCAGTTTTTTGGTGAGACTCTCTTTGTTTGATCGCTTCCATTGCGCGTGCATGCCAATGCCAACCAATATTGCCAGTGGCCACATAGGTAGCAGAAAGAACTGCTCGAACCAGGGTGGTCCTACTGATACCTTGCCCAGGCCGAGTGCGTCATGGACCAACGGATAGAGCGTTCCACCCAATACTACGAGTGCCGCAACAACAAGCAGCATATTGTTCAGCAGCAGAAAAGTCTCGCGTGAGAGTGTCTTAAAACCGCCACCACGCGAGACCATTCGCGGTGCACGCCAGGCATAAAGCAAAAGCGAGCCCAGAACAACAACAACCATATAGATGAGGATGAATCGGCCCCGCTCCGGATCACTTGCAAATGCGTGCACTGATACCAAGATACCGGAGCGGACCAGGAAGGTGCCCAGCAGGCTCAGTGAGAAAGCGAATACCGCGAGCAGGATGGTCCACGTATTAAACAATCCACGCTTTTCCGTCACAGCTAATGAGTGTATTAACGCGGTGCCGACGAGCCACGGCATGAAAGATGCGTTTTCTACCGGATCCCAGAACCACCAACCGCCCCAGCCCAGTTCGTAGTATGCCCACCAGCTGCCCAACGCAATTCCACCGGTTAGAAAGGCCCAGGCAGCCGTTGTCCACGGCCGTGTCCACCTGGCCCAGGATCGATCCAAGCGACCCTCGATCATTGCTGCCACCGCAAACGCAAACGCAACGGAGAAACCGACGTAACCGATGTACAGCATCGGTGGATGGATAACGAGAGCCGGGTCCTGTAGCAGCGGATTTAGATCACGTCCGTTAGCTGCTGCGGGAATCAAGCGCTGGAACGGATTGGATGTGCTGAGCATAAACAACATGAATCCTGCTGCGATCCCACCCATAACACCCAGCACGCGCGACACAAAACGCTCAGCCAGGGACGAACTCAGCGCTGCAACGGCGATAGTCCAGGTCGCTAGGATAAGCGACCATAGCAACAAGGAACCCTCGTGCGCACCCCAGACAGCCGCGACCTTGTACGGCGTTGGCAACGCCAGATTGGAATTCTGCGCAACATAGAGCACGGAAAAATCGTCACGTAAGAACGATGTCGTCAGCAGTACAAATGCGACGCCTACGAAGACGAACTGTCCGGCAGCAACAGACTTCACTGTTGTCATCCAGGAACGGCGTCCAAAGCCCGCACCGGCGATGCCGAACACCATCTGGGCGATCGCAAGCAGCATCGCCAGGATTAACGCGACTTGTCCCAGTTCGGGAATCATTTATTTACTCGGGTTTTGCCTGACCGGGATGACCGGTGCCTTCCAGCGCCTCGGCCAACTCCGGTGGCATATAATTCTCATCGTGCTTTGCCAGCACTTCTTCGGCGACAAACACCCCGTTATCGTTTAGTTTTCCGCGGGCAATTATGCCCTGCCCTTCCCGGAATAAATCAGGAAGAATTTTTGAATAGGCCACCGTGACCGTATCGAGATTGTCACTGAGTACAAAACTGACTTCGAGGCTACCCGGTTCCCGCGACACGCTATTTGGCAAAACCAGACCCCCGATACGAAAGACCCTTGCTGTGGGCGCCTCACCCGAGCTGATCTGGCTGGGCGTATAGAAATACAACAAATTTTCGCGGAATGCCTGCAGGCCCAGGACTGTCGCAACGCCGGCACCAATTAGTACCAGACCTACGCCCCACATTCGTTTATGCCGTGGTGTCATGACAGACTCGTCTGCCGTCGTCGTGCCCGAATCGCGGCCTTGTGATGATGGCGATGCGCCACAACAACGTTAAAAAGGAGCACGATAAAGGTGACAGCGAACGCGCTCCAGACAAACGCCGCATAACCTCCCATATGAAGAAACTCTTGCAAACCTATGTATCTCCTATTGTTTCAGCAACCCATCTCTTGTGCCATTCGCGATTCAGGACCTCGCCCCGAACCCGCATCATCAGCACCGTAATGAAGTAGACCATAAATCCGACAATCATTATGAGTAATGGAACACGCATGGCCGGATCGGGTATGGCAGATGGCCCCAATTTTGTGATCGAAGCCGGTTGATGCAGCGTCGTCCACCACTCGACAGAATAGTGAATGATCGGGACATTGACGACACCGACAACCGCGAGCAAGCCGGCGGCACGGTCGGCGCGTGTCGTTTCATCGATGGCGGAATGGAGCGCAATAAAACCCAGATAAAGAAAAAGGAGCACCAGCTCTGAAGTCAACCGTGCATCCCAAACCCACCACGTACCCCACATGGGTTTGCCCCAGATAGCACCGGTCGTCAACGCCAGAAAAGTAAACCAGGCGCCGATCGGTGCGCAGGCGGCAGCAACGGCATGGGCCAATTTGATTCGCCAGATTAGGCCGACGCCCGCGGCGCTGGCCATGACGACGTAGACGAATAACGACAACACCGCACTGGGCACATGCACATATATGATCCGAAACCCATCACCCATCTGGTAATCAGCCGGCGCAACTACAAGCCCGCCGTAGGTTCCGATCGCGATCAGGATGAGCGCCATTGCACCCAACCACGGTGTGAACCTACCGGCCAGCCGGTAAAAATGCGGCGGCGATGCCAACAGATGTACAAATTTAGGCAGAAATTTCAATCCAGACTAATCCGTAGAGCAACAGCTATTGCAAGTGGTCCCAGGGTCAATGCGAGCGCAAGTATGGCGCCTAACAAGTACACAACGCCAGTCGGCTCTTCACCAACACTGGCGAGACTGATCGCCCGGGCACCGAAGATCAGCACCGGCACGATTAGTGGCAACACCAGAATGGACAGCAGCAGGCCACCCCGGTTCAAACCGACCGTCAATGCTGCTGCGATCGCGCTGATGATTACCAGCGTCGGTGTGCCCAGCACCAGCGCAATGGCCATGACCGCAATGCCCTGGGGCGGCATACCCAGCGCCGCTGCGAGAAAGGGCGACAGCAGCACCAATGGCAGTGCGCTCACCGTCCAGTGTGCGAGTAGTTTGCCAAATACCAGCGCAGAAAAAGGTTGCGGGCTCAGCGCAATTTGCTCCAGTGTTCCGTCATCCAAATCCGGGCGAAACAGGCTTTCCTGACCCAGCAATATCGCCAACAACGCTGCGACCCAGATTATGCCCGGTGCGATTTGGGCAAGCAGGGTCGAGTCGGGACTGAGCGACAAGGGAAATAGCAACGTGATGGCAACAAAGAAGATAACGGGATTGGCTAATTCGCCCCAACGGCGCAACGCAACACGCAAATCGCTCTGCCATTGTGCGACTAATGCCCCCAATATATTGTTCATCGGCTCAAATCCACCGTCACCACGCCCGCGACCTCGAAGTGCAGGTGTGTGCTGAGGACGCAGATTCCGCCACCGGCGACATGCCGTTGTAGCTGCTCGATACCCCATTGCTGGCCTTGTGTGTCAAGGTTGGCAAAAGGTTCGTCCAGTAACCAAAGCTGTGTTCCGGAATTGATTATTCGCGTCAGTGCTACGCGGCGCTTTTGGCCTGCGGAAAGTGACCTGATCGGCAGTTTTGCCAGGTGGGCAATACCTGCCGCTTCCAGGTCATCTACAACACTGTCAGCGGATCGCCCGGCCAAACGACGGTGTATGGCCAGGTTTTCTTGTGCCGAAAGTTCCGGTCTCAGTCCATCGCGATGACCTAACCAAGCGAGATCCGCATGATAGGAATCCAGATCCCGATAGATATCGCTGCCCCGCCATTTGATATTCCCTGACTCGGCATGCGTAAGACCGCACACGGCCCGCAGTAAGGTAGTCTTTCCTGAGCCGTTTTGGCCCGCAATACGAACCAGCGTGCCGGCGCCCGCGGCGAAAGACAGATCAAGCACCAGGCGTCTGTCGCCGCGCCACAATTCCAGCGCCTCTACCGCCAGCCCCTCGTGCATCGTTTACCCAATCCCGTTCAAGCGGCCCCAAGCCATGCCCGCAAGGCGCGGATCATACAGCTATTCTTGTCTAAGCTCATGTCACAGCGGGGTTTGCGGATGCGTGCATATAGCCTTTTTAGGGATGCCCCGGGAACCAGACCGCAGCTTCGCGTGCCATAGCTCAATATCGTGGGCAGCCCCGTTCCATCTACATTAATGTGTTTTACTATGTATTCATTGTTAGTAATTGATTTGCCAGCTAAATAAATTGCCCAAAGAGTGACAACAGAAACGTCATCGTTTCAACGCCGGCGATTGCGAGCGGTTGAAATTTGACCTATCCTGCCCCGCTGCAGGCACTTGATCCTCAGAATGATTACCCGCCTGTCTGCCAATCCCCGACCGGCAATCCCGGATTTCCTGGAGCAAACATGAACCTATCCACACAGGCCTTGGCCCTTTTCTTGAGTTTCTTCCTGATTTCGGGTTGCGCGCTCGATTCAGACGACGTCGCGTCCGAAGCGGACGACAACGGTGCCGAAAACGGCGAGGAAGAAGCCGAAAAAACAATCGCAGAAATAACGGAAAACAGTGATCGTTACGATGGCTTGTTCACACTGTATCGCGATCAGAAGGACGGAACACTTTATATGTCCGTGATGCCGGAACAACTGGATCGCGAATACATTTATTTTGCCTACAGCACCAACGGTGTTGTCGAAGCCGGATATTTTCGTGGTGCCTATACAGCCAACAACGTTTTCTCCCTGCGCCGACACTTCAAGCGGCTGGAGTTTGTCGGCGAGAATACGTCGTTTTACTTCGATCCTGACAGTGCACTCAGTCGTGCCGCCGATGCCAATATCAGCCCTGCAGTGCTGGCTGTACAGGAAATCGTCGCCGAAGACGAGGAAACCGGCGAGATCCTGATTGCTTTGGACGATGTGCTGTTAAAAGAGAAACTGCAGCAGATCAAACCAACGCCCGATCCCGATGCCAAACCCACAGATGCGTTTGCCTTGGGCAGTCTCAGCGAGACTCGCAACAAGATCGCTGCTGTCAATAACTACCCGGAGAACACGGCTGTCGTCGCCGAGTATGTCTATGAAAATCCGGCGCCGGTTGTGGAAGGCCAGGAAGACATTACCGACAGTCGTGCAGTGAGTATTCGAGTGCAGCACACTTTTGTCGAAATGCCGGACAACGATTACCAACCACGCCGTGATGACTACCGGTTGGGTTATTTCACCTCTCGCGTCACCGATCTGACGACTCGCAGCAACGCGCCGTATCGCGATCTGATCGATCGCTGGCACCTGGTCAAGAAAAATCCCGATGCAGAGTTATCCGACCCGGTTGAGCCGATTAGGTGGTGGATCGAAAACACGACACCGTTGGAATACCGTGACATCATCGCGCACGCAGCACTGGCCTGGAACTCGGCCTTTGAACATGCCGGATTAAGCAACGCGATAGCCGTGGCGGTACAACCGGACGATGCTGATTGGGATGCGGGCGATATTCGCTATAACGTACTGCGCTGGACCTCTTCACCCAATCCACCGTTTGGCGGTTACGGACCGAGCTTCACAAACCCCCGTACGGGGCAAATTATCGGTGCGGACATCATGCTGGAGTATTCGTTTCTGACCAATCGCCTTCGTCGGCAGAAAGTACTGCAGGCGCTTTCCGGCAAGCATGGTCAGCCGGTCACCGGACAATTGGTCTATTGTTCGCTCGGCCATGGTCTACAGATGAGCAATATGTTCGGCATGCAGGCCCTGGAGGCGGTAGGTGCCAAATCGCAGCTGCATGAACAACTGGTCTACGATTCGCTGCACTATCTTATCCTGCACGAGATTGGCCACACGCTTGGTCTCAATCACAACATGCGAGCGACCCAGTTACAGGACAAGCCCTTCGACCCAGACGAAGTTGACGAGGAAGGCATTGCCGGATCCGTAATGGACTACCCGGCTCTCAATGTAGCGCCACCCGATCGGGAACAGACTTTGTTCTATCAAACCAGTCCGGGACCTTACGACGACTGGGTTATTGAATATGGTTATTCCCCTGCACTGAGTGATGCTGATGAAGAAGCCGAGCGTCTGGCCGGAATTCTGGCGCGTTCCACGGAGCCGGAACTGGCGTTCGGCAATGACGCTGACGATATGCGTAACCCGGGCAAGGCCATCGATCCTAGAGTCAATATCTACGACATGGGATCAGACGCGATTGCGTATGCTACGCGTCGTCTGGAACATGCCAACGAGTTGCTAAACAGCCTGCCGGAACGGCATTCTGAATCCTGGCAGTCATTGCACGACGGCTATTTGGTAATGATGTCGGAAATCGCCCGCTCCGGGGCGGTTGCATCGCGTTATATCGGTGGCGTCTATGTTGATCGCACACCACCAGATCAGGAATCGGACGATGCGCCGTTTACACCCGTCAGTTTCGCGGATCAAAAACGTGCGATGGCCGTGTTGGAAACACATATTTTCGCACCCGATGCATTGGCCGGGTCAGCGGACCTGTACACACGACTGCAACGCCAACGGCGTGGTTTTGATTTTTGGGAAGAAACAGAAGATCCAAAACTCCACGAGTGGCAGCTCACGATCCAAAAGGGCGTGCTCGACCACCTCCTCCACCCAGCGGTGCTAAAACGCGTCACTGACTCACGTTTGTACGGCAACCAGTACGAATTGGCGGCGGTTATGGACGATCTGACCGACGCCATTTTTGCCGCCGACGCACGCAGCGACGTAAATACGGTTCGACAAAACCTGCAGATCGAATACGTCAACCGGCTTGCCGCCATGGTCACCGGCGACAAGAAAGCCACCTACGATTACCCGTCACAATCGATGGCGTTGCATCACCTCAATGAACTTAAGCGCCGGCTACGCGGCAAGACAGACGGGAATGAAGAGACCGAGGCCCACACGGGGTATGTCCTCTACATCATCGACAAGGCGCTCGACGTCTCAGCGTAGATTGGTAGGTTGGGGCCAGAGTGCATTTCTGCGAAATGTACTCTGACCCCATTGTCTCATTGTCTCAATTCAACGGGCAGCCCTGTCCGTTGAAGCTCCCGAGTGCTCCCATTAGCTGGTTATAGTCACGCTTGCTGCCCGGATACACGTCGTTAAAGGCCGTTATCACTTCATTGGCCGTGAGGTCATAGCTGACATCGGGCGACGCAGCGTTGAGCAGTGCCGCAACTGTCTGCCGGCCTAAGGCCTTCAAACCGCCACCGCCTTGAGAAGCGACGGCCTCCAGCGTCATCCCCGGGAACGCATCGTCGAACACGCTACCGAAAGACGTATCGGGCGTGTATGGCGCGGCCCAGGAGTCAAAGTGATGATCCTGCTTCCAGTAACCGGGTGTGCACCCTTCGCCGCCGCCCGGCGGGCGATCCTCAATCGTCGCGGTCGTAAGTGCGCTGCCGGTCTCGCCGGTCTCACCCATATCGTCAATCACAGTCAACGTGACGGTGTAGGTGCCCGCGGCTGCATAGGTGTGTGTAGGCATTGCACCACCGTCCAAGGCCATGCCGCCGTCACCGAAGTCCCAGTCATAGCGCATGATTGTGCCATCGGGATCAAACGATCCGCTGCCGTCAAAGGTGATGGTGTCACCGATAAATCCGGAATACGGACCATTCGGGTCAGCGACCGGCGGCATGTTGACCTGCATCGCTTCGATCGTCGCTGTTGTTGAATCACTACCGGTAGCACCGGCGTCATCAGTAACTGTCAAAGTGACGTCATAGGTCGCTGCCGCTAGATAGTCGTGCGTCGGATTTGCATCGGTGGACGTGCTGCCGTCACCGAAATCCCAGAGATAGGCAACGATGGTGCCATCCGAATCCATGGAGCCTGCGCTGGAGAACTGCACCGGTCGGCGTTCCGTACCGTTATAAGGACCGTTGGCATCGGCCGTGGGCGGGATGTTGCCGACAGCCGGGGTAATCGTAGCCGATGTTGTGTTGGAACTACTTAGACCGTCGTTGTCCGTGACAGTAAGCGTAACGGTAAAGACACCGTCGACTGAGTACGTGTGCATCGGTGCCACGCCAGCGCCGGTACCGCCGTCACCGAAGTCCCAGTCATAGGTCACGATGCTACCGTCGGGATCGGAAGAACCTGATCCATCGAACGCAATGTTGTCGCCAACTTGTCCGCTGTAGGGTCCATTAGGATCGGCAACCGGTGGTTGCGGTTGTGCCGAAATCGTCGCTGTAGTCGAAGCGCTGTTGCTAAGACCGTCGTTGTCGGTGACCGTCAGCGTGACGGTAAAGCTCCCTTCGGCGCCATAGGCATAACTCGGACTCACGCCCGTACCGGTACCGCCATCACCAAAGTCCCAGTCATAGCTGACGATACTGCCGTCCGGATCGGAAGAACCTGATCCGTCAAACGTAATGCTTTCCCCCACTTGCGCGCCATACGGCCCGTTGGGATCGGCAACCGGTGGTTGCGGTTGTGCTGAAATCGTCGCTGTCGTTGTAGCGCTATTGCTAAGACCGTCGTTGTCGGTGACCGTCAGCGTGACGGTAAAGCTCCCTTCGGCGCCATAGGCATAACTCGGACTCACGCCCGTACCGGTACCGCCATCGCCGAAGTCCCAGTCATAGGAAACGATGCTGCCGTCCGGATCAACGGAACCTGAACCATCGAATGTGATGCTTTCTCCCACTTGGGCGCCATACGGCCCGTTGGGATCGGCAACCGGTGGTTGCGGTTGTGCTGAAATCGTCGCTGTCGTTGTAGCGCTGTTAGTAAGACCGTCGTTGTCGGTGACCGTCAGCGTGACGGTAAAGCTCCCTTCGGCGCCATAGGCATAACTCGGACTCACGCCCGTACCGGTACCGCCATCGCCGAAGTCCCAGTCATAGCTGACGATACTGCCGTCCGGATCGGAAGAACCTGATCCGTCAAACGTGATGCTTTCTCCCACTTGGGCGCCATACGGCCCATTGGGATCCGCAACCGGTGGTTGCGGTTGTGCCGATATCGTCGCTGTCGTTGTAGCGCTGTTAGTAAGGCCGTCGTTGTCGGTGACCGTCAGCGTGACGGTAAACGTCCCATCGGCGCTGTAGGCATAGCTTGGGTTCACGCCCGTGCCGGTGCCGCCATCACCGAAGTCCCAGTCATAGCTGACGATACTGCCATCCGGATCGGAAGAACCTGATCCGTCAAATGTGATGCTCTCACCAACTTGTGCACTGTACGGTCCGTTGGGATCGGCCGTTGGTGGCACAGGTTGTGCCGAAATTGTCGCCGTCGTCGAAGCGCTGTTAGTAAGACCATCGTTGTCGGTGACCGTTAGCGTGACGGTAAACGTCCCATCGGCGCCATAGGCATAGCTCGGGTTCACGCCCGTGCCCGTACCGCCATCACCGAAGTCCCAGTCATAGCTGACGATACTGCCGTCCGGATCGGAAGAACCTGATCCGTCAAACGTGATGCTTTCTCCCACTTGGGCGCCATACGGCCCGTTGGGAGCAGAAACTGGTGGTTGCGGCTGTGCCGATATCGTCGCCGTGGTTGAAGCGCTATCGGTCAGACCGTCGTTGTCGGTGACCGTCAGCGTGACGGTAAAGGTACCCGCAGAACCGTAGCTGTGCGTCGGGGTCGCGCCCATACCCATCGCGGTGCCATCCCCGAAATCCCACATATAAGAGACGATACTGCCGTCCGGATCGGATGAACCGGAACCGTCAAACGCGATGCTATCGCCAACTTGACCGCTGTACGGCCCATTGGGATCAGAAACTGGTGGCATCGGTTGAGCCGTAATTGTCGCCGTAGTCGTCGCGGTGTCGGTCAGGCCGCCATCATCGGTCACGGTCAACGTGACAGTGAAGGTACCCGCAGAACCGTAGGTGTGCGTCGGGTTCGCGCCCATGCCCATTGCGGTGCCATCACCAAAATCCCAGTCATAGGACACGATGGTGCCGTCGGGATCGTTGGAACCTGATCCATCGAACGTAATGGTATCCCCGACTTGCGCGTTGTAGGGTCCGTTGGGATCCGCGGTTGGAGCCTGGTTGCTCACGCAGTCGGAGTCGGCGCCGTCAGTGGCTCCGTCACCGTCATTGTCTAATCCATCCGGACCGAACTGGCCATCCGCGCAACTATCCGTCAGCGCAAGAACATTGCCACCATCGGGCCTGTAGTTGAATGGCTCAACCTCTTCACCCACCTGGACAGCATCCGCGGAGTGGCAGCCCGCGCACACAGTGACGCCAGCACTGGCATGATGTGCCCGCAGTCCGTCGCTGCGCCCCGGCCCTGGCCCGCCAAACGCGCCGTCATTTGGAGTAACGTCCTCGTCGCGTCCGTGACAACCTGAACAACTCTGCACCCGGGTCGGCCCGCCGGAATCGTCGGTAAACACCGGCACTGCACCCGGAGACGTATGACAAGTCTGGCACTGCTCGACAAACCCGCCGTCGATGAAACTGTTGTGCCCGTTCATCAGGTTCATGCCCCAGTTGGTGCCGTCCCTGAGAGATGTGTAAGTGTCACCGTTGAAGTCGCCGTGGCAGTTGGCACAATTGCCCGTATTGGCTACCGGGTCAGCGCTATAGGTGGGAAAGGCCGTTGCCGCCGACGCCCACAGCGTTGCAAGCAAGACCATACTGCCGGTTGCCTTCAAGAGACTGCTGCACTTATACATGGGTTGCTCCCTTTCGAGTTCCTGTTGTGGTGCCAAAACTTCCGCCGGTAACGATGGGATTCATCATTTCCGAACTCAAGGTATATGTGGAGACGTCTGACGATCGGGCACGACCGACATGGTCGTGGTCGCGGGTGCTTATTGTCCTGGCTCCCCTAGTCAATACTGTCTCGGTCCAGCGTGGCTAATCGTTCGAAGCGACGTCACGCTTGTTGTTTTGGAGTGGATAGTTCTATCCGTATAGCTTATCGGGCTGTGTTGCCCTGTCAAGGCGGTTACAACTTAATGTGCCTTTGTTTGTCTGATAGTTATTCTTTAACATCAGACTATCCAATTGGACATAAGCACCTGGCCAAGTTGATGTCAGACTATTGCGGTTTTTACTCATAGGCACCACCGGATCGATACGAGATAATTAACTAGTATGACTATTCAGAACGCCGTCTGCTTTGACGAGGACCTGGTTATCCGATACGACGGACGGGGCCCGAGATACACGTCCTATCCGACCGCTCTGCAGTTTCACGATGATTTTGGTCTCGACGAGTATCGTCGTCATGCGCGTATCAGCAATGCATCGCAAAAACCGTTGTCGGTATATGTGCATATCCCGTTTTGCCACGCCCTTTGCTATTACTGCGGATGCAATAAGATCGTGACCCGTAATGCGTCGCGCGTGCAAAATTATTTGCACGCCCTGCATCGGGAGATTGAGATGCAGGCGGAGCTTTTCGATTCGGCGCGCAGCGTCGAGCAGCTGCATTTCGGTGGTGGCACACCGACTTACCTGGACGAGCCGCAATTGCGTAGTCTGATGCGGGCGCTACATCGAAGTTTCCGGTTCGATGAGAGCGACAGTCGTCAGTTCTCAATTGAAGTCGATCCACGAACTGTTGGCCGAGCCGAGATTGAGCTGCTCGCGGAACTTGGATTTAATCGCATGAGTCTGGGCGTACAGGACTTCGACGCGGTCGTGCAGAAAGCCGTGAACCGGATTCAAAGCGCAGATCAGATCAAGACACTACTGATACGTGCCCAACAGAACGGGTTCCGTTCAATCTCGTTCGACCTGATATACGGCCTGCCACACCAGAGCGTCAAGAGCTTCGATCAGACGCTCGACAAAGTCATCGATATGCAGCCAAACCGGCTAGCTATTTACAACTATGCGCACCTGCCGGAGCGATTTAAAGGGCAGCGCATGATTCGGGATGAGGACATCCCGCAACCCAAAGAGAAGCTCGACATCCTCCACCACACCATCGACAAACTGACAGGCGCGGGTTACGTTTATATCGGAATGGATCACTTCGCACTGCCGGATGATGAGCTGGTCAGCGCACAACAGAACCATTCGCTACAGAGGAATTTCCAGGGGTATTCAACGCACGCCAACTGTGACTTGATCGGCCTGGGCGTAAGCGCGATCGGTAACATCGGTGGCAGCTATGTACAGAATTCACTCTCGACGATCGAGTACGAGGAGCAAATTAGCCAGGGAAACATCCCGGTAAAACGCGGGCTGAGTCTGGATGATGACGACAAGCTACGAGCCCGGGTTATTCAGAAATTAATGTGTTACGACGCGATGACATTTGCGGAAATCGAGCGAGAGTTTTCGATCGTATTCAGCGACTATTTTGAACCGGAACTGGCAAAACTACAGCCGCTCGCTGACGATGGCCTGATTGTCGTCGATGACAAGGCTATTCACATCACTTCTAAAGGACGGCTGCTGTTACGCAGCATCGGTATGGTATTTGACCGCTACCTGCCAACTTCTCAAGACAATACGCGTTACTCCCGGGCTATCTAGGTAAATCACTAGCGCTCCCCGCAATCGTTTCCACTGCTACTGAGTGGCAGAAAGAAAGCACAAGAAAGGCCGGGCTGCCACGCGGCAACCCGGCCCTTTCTTTGTCACTTGCTACCTAGTTGCAGGTCTTGACCCCACTCTTGTCCTTACACTTGTTCGAACAGCAATCGCTGTCTACAGTACAGGACTCACCGCGCAGGCCGCACATTCCGCCGTCGCCAGTGCTGAAGCTCCAGAGACTACCCGTTGTGGTGCCGAAGCTGTTGACCCCATCCACACGCCAGTAATACGTCGTGCCCTCGGTCAACGTTCCGGGATCATAGCTCGACCCCGTCTGCGTGCTCACCAACGGCGGGTTGACTGATGTACCGAAGTAAACCTCCTGTGACTCAGTGCGGGTTCCGGCCGTCCAACTCAATACCACGTCGGTTGTGACATTGGACGCACCGCTTGCCGGGTTCGGGCTCCTGGCCTGCCTGGGGAGCTCATCTTCGTCATCATCATCTTCGGTCAATGGGCAGACCTGGGAATTGAAGCCCTTGAAGAAACCTAGTAGCTGCTTATAGTCGTTCTTACTGCCCGGATACACGTCGTTGAATGCCGTTATCACTTCATCGACCGTGAGGTCATAACTGACATCCGGGGACGCAGCGTTGAGCAATGCCGCGACTGTCTGCCGACCCAGGGCATTGAGATCGTTACCGCGTTGAGCAGCCACGGCCAACAGGGTCAGTCCTCGGTACGCATCGTCGAACACGGCACCGAAAGACGTATCGGGCGCGTAAGGCGCAGCCCAGGAATCAAAGTGTTGGCTTTGCTTCCAGTAGCCCGGCGAACAGCCTTCACCGCCACCACCCGGCTCCCGGATCGTCGCGGTTGTACTTGCAGTGTTGCTAAGACCGTCGTTGTCGGTCACCGTGAGCGTAACGGTATAGGTGTCCGCAGCTCCATAGGTGTGCGTCGGCGCTGCTCCCATACCCATTGCGGTACCATCGCCGAAGTCCCAGGCATAGGACACGATGTTGCCGTCCGGGTCAGACGAACCGCTGCCGTCGAAGCTGACAGGTGAACCCACAGTCCCAGTGTAGGGTCCATTGGGATCGGAAATCGGTGGCAACGGTTGTACCTGCGATATCGTCGCCGTCGTACTCGCGGTGTCGGTGAGCCCGTCGCTGTCCGTGACGGTCAGCGTCACGTCATAGGTACCCGCGGCACTATAGGCATGTGTCGGCATCACACCGGTACCCATTGCGGTGCCATCACCAAAGTCCCAAGCGTAGGTGACGATATTGCCGTCCGGATCGGAAGAACCTGAACCATCAAATGTGATGCTTTCCCCGACCTGGGCTGCGTATGGCCCATTCGGATCGGCCGTCGGTGCCACGGGTTGTGCCGATATCGTCGCCGTCGTGGAAGCGCTGCCGGTCAGCCCGTCGTTGTCGGTGACCGTAAGCGTAACGGTAAAGACGCCGTCGACTGAGTACGTGTGCATCGGTGCCACGCCCGTGCCGGTACCGCCGTCACCGAAGTCCCAGTCGTAGGACACGATGCTGCCGTCGGGATCGGAAGAACCTGATCCATCGAACGCAATGTTATCGCCAACTTGTCCGCTGTAGGGTCCATTAGGATCAGCAACCGGTGGTTGCGGTTGTGCCGATATCGTCGCTGTCGTTGTAGCACTGTTAGTAAGACCGTCGTTGTCGGTCACCGTCAGCGTGACGGTAAAGCTCCCTTCGGCGCCATAGGCATAACTCGGACTCACGCCCGTGCCGGTGCCGCCATCGCCGAAGTCCCAGTCATAGCTGACGATACTGCCGTCGGGATCGGAAGAACCTGATCCGTCAAACGTGATGCTTTCTCCCACTTGCGCGCCATACGGCCCGTTGGGATCGGCAACCGGTGGTTGCGGTTGTGCCGATATCGTCGCTGTCGTTGTAGCGCTGTTAGTAAGACCGTCGTTGTCGGTGACCGTCAGCGTGACGGTAAACGTCCCATCGGCGCTGTAGGCATAGCTTGGGTTCACGCCCGTGCCGGTGCCGCCATCACCGAAGTCCCAGTCATAGCTGACGATACTGCCATCCGGATCGGAAGAACCTGATCCGTCAAATGTGATGCTCTCACCAACTTGTGCACTGTACGGTCCGTTGGGATCGGCCGTTGGTGGCACAGGTTGTGCCGAAATTGTCGCCGTCGTCGAAGCGCTGTTAGTAAGACCATCGTTGTCGGTGACCGTTAGCGTGACGGTAAACGTCCCATCGGCGCCATAGGCATAGCTCGGGTTCACGCCCGTGCCCGTACCGCCATCACCGAAGTCCCAGTCATAGCTGACGATACTGCCGTCCGGATCGGAAGAACCTGATCCGTCAAACGTGATGCTTTCTCCCACTTGGGCGCCATACGGCCCGTTGGGAGCAGAAACTGGTGGTTGCGGCTGTGCCGATATCGTCGCCGTGGTTGAAGCGCTATCGGTCAGACCGTCGTTGTCGGTGACCGTCAGCGTGACGGTAAAGGTACCCGCAGAACCGTAGCTGTGCGTCGGGGTCGCGCCCATACCCATCGCGGTGCCATCCCCGAAATCCCACATATAAGAGACGATACTGCCGTCCGGATCGGATGAACCGGAACCGTCAAACGCGATGCTATCGCCAACTTGACCGCTGTACGGCCCATTGGGATCAGAAACTGGTGGCATCGGTTGAGCCGTAATTGTCGCCGTAGTCGTCGCGGTGTCGGTCAGGCCGCCATCATCGGTCACGGTCAACGTGACAGTGAAGGTACCCGCAGAACCGTAGGTGTGCGTCGGGTTCGCGCCCATGCCCATTGCGGTGCCATCACCAAAATCCCAGTCATAGGACACGATGGTGCCGTCGGGATCGTTGGAACCTGATCCATCGAACGTAATGGTATCCCCGACTTGCGCGTTGTAGGGTCCGTTGGGATCCGCGGTTGGAGCCTGGTTGCTCACGCAGTCGGAGTCGGCGCCGTCAGTGGCTCCGTCACCGTCATTGTCTAATCCATCCGGACCGAACTGGCCATCCGCGCAACTATCCGTCAGCGCAAGAACATTGCCACCATCGGGCCTGTAGTTGAATGGCTCAACCTCTTCACCCACCTGGACAGCATCCGCGGAGTGGCAGCCCGCGCACACAGTGACGCCAGCACTGGCATGATGTGCCCGCAGTCCGTCGCTGCGCCCCGGCCCTGGCCCGCCAAACGCGCCGTCATTTGGAGTAACGTCCTCGTCGCGTCCGTGACAACCTGAACAACTCTGCACCCGGGTCGGCCCGCCGGAATCGTCGGTAAACACCGGCACTGCACCCGGAGACGTATGACAAGTCTGGCACTGCTCGACAAACCCGCCGTCGATGAAACTGTTGTGCCCGTTCATCAGGTTCATGCCCCAGTTGGTGCCGTCCCTGAGAGATGTGTAAGTGTCACCGTTGAAGTCGCCGTGGCAGTTGGCACAATTGCCCGTATTGGCTACCGGGTCAGCGCTATAGGTGGGAAAGGCCGTTGCCGCCGACGCCCACAGCGTTGCAAGCAAGACCATACTGCCGGTTGCCTTCAAGAGACTGCTGCACTTATACATGGGTTGCTCCCTTTCGAGTTCCTGTTGTGGTGCCAAAACTTCCGCCGGTAACGATGGGATTCATCATTTCCGAACTCAAGGTATATGTGGAGACGTCTGACGATCGGGCACGACCGACATGGTCGTGGTCGCGGGTGCTTATTGTCCTGGCTCCCCTAGTCAATACTGTCTCGGTCCAGCGTGGCTAATCGTTCGAAGCGACGTCACGCTTGTTGTTTTGGAGTGGATAGTTCTATCCGTATAGCTTATCGGGCTGTGTTGCCCTGTCAAGGCGGTTACAACTTAATGTGCCTTTGTTTGTCTGATAGTTATTCTTTAACATCAGACTATCCAATTGGACATAAGCACCTGGCCAAGTTGATGTCAGACTATTGCGGTTTTTACTCATAGGCACCACCGGATCGATACGAGATAATTAACTAGTATGACTATTCAGAACGCCGTCTGCTTTGACGAGGACCTGGTTATCCGATACGACGGACGGGGCCCGAGATACACGTCCTATCCGACCGCTCTGCAGTTTCACGATGATTTTGGTCTCGACGAGTATCGTCGTCATGCGCGTATCAGCAATGCATCGCAAAAACCGTTGTCGGTATATGTGCATATCCCGTTTTGCCACGCCCTTTGCTATTACTGCGGATGCAATAAGATCGTGACCCGTAATGCGTCGCGCGTGCAAAATTATTTGCACGCCCTGCATCGGGAGATTGAGATGCAGGCGGAGCTTTTCGATTCGGCGCGCAGCGTCGAGCAGCTGCATTTCGGTGGTGGCACACCGACTTACCTGGACGAGCCGCAATTGCGTAGTCTGATGCGGGCGCTACATCGAAGTTTCCGGTTCGATGAGAGCGACAGTCGTCAGTTCTCAATTGAAGTCGATCCACGAACTGTTGGCCGAGCCGAGATTGAGCTGCTCGCGGAACTTGGATTTAATCGCATGAGTCTGGGCGTACAGGACTTCGACGCGGTCGTGCAGAAAGCCGTGAACCGGATTCAAAGCGCAGATCAGATCAAGACACTACTGATACGTGCCCAACAGAACGGGTTCCGTTCAATCTCGTTCGACCTGATATACGGCCTGCCACACCAGAGCGTCAAGAGCTTCGATCAGACGCTCGACAAAGTCATCGATATGCAGCCAAACCGGCTAGCTATTTACAACTATGCGCACCTGCCGGAGCGATTTAAAGGGCAGCGCATGATTCGGGATGAGGACATCCCGCAACCCAAAGAGAAGCTCGACATCCTCCACCACACCATCGACAAACTGACAGGCGCGGGTTACGTTTATATCGGAATGGATCACTTCGCACTGCCGGATGATGAGCTGGTCAGCGCACAACAGAACCATTCGCTACAGAGGAATTTCCAGGGGTATTCAACGCACGCCAACTGTGACTTGATCGGCCTGGGCGTAAGCGCGATCGGTAACATCGGTGGCAGCTATGTACAGAATTCACTCTCGACGATCGAGTACGAGGAGCAAATTAGCCAGGGAAACATCCCGGTAAAACGCGGGCTGAGTCTGGATGATGACGACAAGCTACGAGCCCGGGTTATTCAGAAATTAATGTGTTACGACGCGATGACATTTGCGGAAATCGAGCGAGAGTTTTCGATCGTATTCAGCGACTATTTTGAACCGGAACTGGCAAAACTACAGCCGCTCGCTGACGATGGCCTGATTGTCGTCGATGACAAGGCTATTCACATCACTTCTAAAGGACGGCTGCTGTTACGCAGCATCGGTATGGTATTTGACCGCTACCTGCCAACTTCTCAAGACAATACGCGTTACTCCCGGGCTATCTAGGTAAATCACTAGCGCTCCCCGCAATCGTTTCCACTGCTACTGAGTGGCAGAAAGAAAGCACAAGAAAGGCCGGGCTGCCACGCGGCAACCCGGCCCTTTCTTTGTCACTTGCTACCTAGTTGCAGGTCTTGACCCCACTCTTGTCCTTACACTTGTTCGAACAGCAATCGCTGTCTACAGTACAGGACTCACCGCGCAGGCCGCACATTCCGCCGTCGCCAGTGCTGAAGCTCCAGAGACTACCCGTTGTGGTGCCGAAGCTGTTGACCCCATCCACACGCCAGTAATACGTCGTGCCCTCGGTCAACGTTCCGGGATCATAGCTCGACCCCGTCTGCGTGCTCACCAACGGCGGGTTGACTGATGTACCGAAGTAAACCTCCTGTGACTCAGTGCGGGTTCCGGCCGTCCAACTCAATACCACGTCGGTTGTGACATTGGACGCACCGCTTGCCGGGTTCGGGCTCCTGGCCTGCCTGGGGAGCTCATCTTCGTCATCATCATCTTCGGTCAATGGGCAGACCTGGGAATTGAAGCCCTTGAAGAAACCTAGTAGCTGCTTATAGTCGTTCTTACTGCCCGGATACACGTCGTTGAATGCCGTTATCACTTCATCGACCGTGAGGTCATAACTGACATCCGGGGACGCAGCGTTGAGCAATGCCGCGACTGTCTGCCGACCCAGGGCATTGAGATCGTTACCGCGTTGAGCAGCCACGGCCAACAGGGTCAGTCCTCGGTACGCATCGTCGAACACGGCACCGAAAGACGTATCGGGCGCGTAAGGCGCAGCCCAGGAATCAAAGTGTTGGCTTTGCTTCCAGTAGCCCGGCGAACAGCCTTCACCGCCACCACCCGGCTCCCGGATCGTCGCGGTTGTACTTGCAGTGTTGCTAAGACCGTCGTTGTCGGTCACCGTGAGCGTAACGGTATAGGTGTCCGCAGCTCCATAGGTGTGCGTCGGCGCTGCTCCCATACCCATTGCGGTACCATCGCCGAAGTCCCAGGCATAGGACACGATGTTGCCGTCCGGGTCAGACGAACCGCTGCCGTCGAAGCTGACAGGTGAACCCACAGTCCCAGTGTAGGGTCCATTGGGATCGGAAATCGGTGGCAACGGTTGTACCTGCGATATCGTCGCCGTCGTACTCGCGGTGTCGGTGAGCCCGTCGCTGTCCGTGACGGTCAGCGTCACGTCATAGGTACCCGCGGCACTATAGGCATGTGTCGGCATCACACCGGTACCCATTGCGGTGCCATCACCAAAGTCCCAAGCGTAGGTGACGATATTGCCGTCCGGATCGGAAGAACCTGAACCATCAAATGTGATGCTTTCCCCGACCTGGGCTGCGTATGGCCCATTCGGATCGGCCGTCGGTGCCACGGGTTGTGCCGATATCGTCGCCGTCGTGGAAGCGCTGCCGGTCAGCCCGTCGTTGTCGGTGACCGTAAGCGTAACGGTAAAGACGCCGTCGACTGAGTACGTGTGCATCGGTGCCACGCCCGTGCCGGTACCGCCGTCACCGAAGTCCCAGTCGTAGGACACGATGCTGCCGTCGGGATCGGAAGAACCTGATCCATCGAACGCAATGTTATCGCCAACTTGTCCGCTGTAGGGTCCATTAGGATCAGCAACCGGTGGTTGCGGTTGTGCCGATATCGTCGCTGTCGTTGTAGCACTGTTAGTAAGACCGTCGTTGTCGGTCACCGTCAGCGTGACGGTAAAGCTCCCTTCGGCGCCATAGGCATAACTCGGACTCACGCCCGTGCCGGTGCCGCCATCGCCGAAGTCCCAGTCATAGCTGACGATACTGCCGTCGGGATCGGAAGAACCTGATCCGTCAAACGTGATGCTTTCTCCCACTTGCGCGCCATACGGCCCGTTGGGATCGGCAACCGGTGGTTGCGGTTGTGCCGATATCGTCGCTGTCGTTGTAGCGCTGTTAGTAAGACCGTCGTTGTCGGTGACCGTCAGCGTGACGGTAAACGTCCCATCGGCGCTGTAGGCATAGCTTGGGTTCACGCCCGTACCGGTACCGCCATCACCAAAGTCCCAGTCATAGCTGACGATACTGCCGTCCGGATCGGAAGAACCTGATCCGTCAAACGTGATGCTTTCTCCCACTTGCGCGCCATACGGCCCATTGGGATTGGCAACTGGTGGTTGCGGTTGTGCCGATATCGTCGCTGTCGTTGTAGCGCTGTTAGTAAGACCATCGTTGTCGGTCACCGTCAGCGTGACGGTAAACGTCCCATCGGCGCTGTAGGCATAGCTTGGGTTCACGCCCGTGCCGGTGCCGCCATCGCCGAAGTCCCAGTCATAGCTGACGATACTGCCGTCCGGATCGGAAGAACCTGATCCGTCAAACGTGATGCTGTCTCCAACCAGCGCACTGTATGGGCCATTCGGATTGGCCGTCGGTGCCACGGGTTGTGGCGAAATCGTCGCCGTCGTCGAAGCGCTGCCGGTCAACCCGTCGTTGTCGGTCACCGTCAGCGTGACGGTGAAGGTGCCCTCGGCGCTGTAAGCATGGCTCGGACCGACACCCGTGCCGGTGGTGCCATCGCCAAAGTTCCAGTCATAGGAAACGATGTTGCCGTCCGGATCAACGGAACCTGAACCATCGAATGTGATGCTGTCTCCAACCAGCGCACTGTATGGGCCATTCGGATTGGCCGTCGGTGCCACGGGTTGTGGCGAAATCGTCGCCGTCGTCGAAGCGCTGCCGGTCAACCCGTCGTTGTCGGTCACCGTCAGCGTGACGGTAAAGGTACCCTCGGCGGTGTAAGCATGGCTCGGACTCACGCCCGTGCCGGTACCGCCATCACCGAAGTTCCAGTCATAGGAAACGATGTTGCCGTCCGGATCAACGGAACCTGAACCATCGAATGTGATGCTGTCTCCAACCAGCGCACTGTATGGGCCATTCGGATTGGCCGTCGGTGCCACCGGTTGTGGCGAAATCGTCGCCGTCGTCGAAGCGCTGCCGGTCAACCCGTCGTTGTCGGTTACCGTCAGCGTGACGGTAAAGGTACCCTCGGCGCTGTAAGCATGGCTCGGACTCACGCCCGTGCCGGTACCGCCATCACCGAAGTTCCAGTCATAGGAAACGATGTTGCCGTCCGGATCAACGGAACCTGAACCATCGAATGTGATGCTCTCTCCAACCTGGGCTGCGTATGGCCCATTCGGATCGGCCGTCGGTGCCACGGGTTGTGGCGAAATCGTCGCCGCGGTCGAAGCGCTGCCGGTCAGCCCGTCGTTGTCGGTCACCGTCAGCGTGACAGAAAAGGTACCCGCACTCGAATAGCTGTGGGTTGGGTTTTGCCCGCTACCGCTACTGCCATCACCAAAGTCCCAAGCATAGGTGACGATATTGCCGTCCGGATCGGAAGAACCGGATCCGTCAAACGCGATGCTATCGCCAACCAGTCCGCTGTACGGTCCGTTGGGATCGGCAACCGGTGGTTGTGGTTGTGGCGAAATCGTCGCCGTGGTCGAAGCGCTGCCGGTCAACCCGTCGTTGTCGGTTACCGTCAGCGTGACGGTGAAGGTACCCGCACCCGAATAGCTGTGGGTTGGGTTTTGCCCGCTACCGCTACTGCCATCACCAAAGTCCCAAGCGTAGGTGACGATGTTGCCGTCCGGATCGGAAGAACCGGAACCGTCAAACGCGATGCTATCGCCAACCAGTCCGCTGTACGGTCCGTTGGGATCGGCAACCGGTGGTTGTGGTTGTGGCGAAATCGTCGCCGTGGTCGAAGCGCTGCCGGTCAACCCGTCGTTGTCGGTTACCGTCAGCGTGACGGTGAAGGTACCCGCACCCGAATAGCTGTGGGTTGGGTTTTGCCCGCTACCGCTACTGCCATCACCAAAGTCCCAAGCGTAGGTGACGATGTTGCCGTCCGGATCGGAAGAACCGGAACCGTCAAACGCGATGCTATCGCCAACCAGTCCGCTGTACGGTCCGTTGGGATCGGCAACCGGTGGTTGCGGTTGTGCCGATATCGTCGCCGTCGTCGTAGCCGTGTCGGTCAGCCCGTCGTTGTCGATCACCTCCAGCGTGACAGTAAAGGTGCCCGCAGAACCATAGGTATGCGTCGGAGTGATGCCCATACCCATCGCGGTACCATCCCCGAAATCCCACATATAAGAGACGATATTGCCGTCCGGATCGGAAGAACCTGATCCGTCAAATGCGATGTTATCCCCAACTTGACCGCTGTACGGTCCGTTGGGATCAGAAACTGGTGGCATCGGTTGTGCCGTAATCGTCGCAGTTGTCGTCGCCATGTCGGTCAGACCGCCGTCATCGGTCACTGTCAACGTGACGGTAAAGGTACCGGCAGAACCATAGGTATGCGTCGGAGCGACCCCCATACCCATCGCGGTGCCATCACCGAAATCCCACTCGTAGGACACGATGGTGCCGTCGTCTGTGGAACCTGAGCCATCAAATGTGATGCTTTCGCCAACTTGTGCGTTGTAGGGTCCGTTGGGATCCGCGGTTGGCGCCTGGTCGATCTGGCAGTCCGGATCGACCGGTTCACGCAAACCGTCGCCGTCGTTGTCGAGACCGACGTTGCCAAAATTACCTGTACCCGCCGCAGCACCATTTTCATCACAGGCATCAATATTGAGAATGGCGAATGTCTCAGGCGGCACTTCCTCGCCGACCTGGACGGAATCGACAGAGTGGCATCCGGCGCACGTCGTAACTCCGGCTGAAGCGTGGTGGGCGCGTAGCCCGTCGCCCCAATTATTGGGTGCGGCTCCGATGCTGTCACCCGGAGTGATGTCTTCTATCCGTCCATGACAGCCGACACATCCCAAGCCGGCACTGTCGCCATCCGGGTCTGATAGCGGATTTAGGTATACTGGCGATCTGCCGCTGTCTTTGTGGCACTCCCCGCAGCTGTTAGGCATGTCATAAGCGCCCAGATGGCCGCTCATTAGATCGGTCGGTTGGCCATTCGAGCTCAGCCATGCCGCGCCATCATCACCCGTAAGGGACTGGTAATCGCCACTGTTGAAATCCCCATGGCAATTAGCGCAATTGCCGGCGGAGCCATCGGCCGAATAGGTTTCGAATGCGGATGCCGACGACGCCCACAGAACGAACGCCAGAATCGGTAACGCAATGAAAGATAGGGATATACGTGAACGGATTAACGTCCAGTGAGATTTGTTCATGGTTTTTGTCCCAAGTTGTCTTGTCATGATGATGGGATGCCCTGCATAAACTTTGCCATCCGCGCCCGAGATAATCAATTACGCAAAGTACCTATACTAGTTTTACCTGACATAACGCGAAGACGCCGGCGCTAAAACCGGCAGTAAGACTAAGAGCGCGATTAGTTAAAATTATTTATGTCGAACAGGGACGTCTGCGAGGCTAACACCGACGCGCAGCATCAAGGATAAGTTCGGGGATTATGATCAACTGAGTGACAGCTGAGATAGCACTCACCGCTGCCCGGGCCAAACGAATTGTATTCCAGACGCTGGCTACTCGATTGCGTCACCACCGTCTGTCCATTCTGGTCGACTTCCATGAAATTGATCAGGTGCTCGTCCTGCCGGGATCCGTGGGCATCGTGACAAACCGCACAGGACGACTGCGAGTTCACCACGTGTCTGTTATGGGGAAAAGTGCCGGCCTGATCGGTGATCAGGTAGTTCCGGTTATGGCATTTGTAGCAAAGCTCGTAGTTCTGAAACGATTCGGGTGTGGGATCGTCTGTTCGATATTCACGCTCGAGGATCGGGCTATAAAGTGAACCATGCGGCCCGCGCGGCACGGTCCCTGTCCCGGTCCAATCATTGTCATTGTGACAATCCACGCAGTAGATAATGCTGGCCGTAGAGTAACCAGGTTCAAAGCCACCCATAGTCTGATTTCTGCCGATCGCGGTTACGGGGTGATAGGACAGATTGCTCTGATCAGTCTCCAGACGCACGTTGCGGGTGTTGTCGACCCGCACGATCGCCATTGGGGTAGCCTGATCGCGGACACCATGACACTTGTAACACACCTCATATTGGTACACCGATTCGGGCACCGTTCCACCGGAGGTGTTCACCCCCGGTACGCCCAGTTGTCGTCCGGATATCGCCGGTGCGCTGGCCGGCGTGTCGTTGACTTTGTGCGGGTTGTGACAATCGGCACACGCGACGTGACGCGACATCGTGTTCGGGTCCTCACCCGGCTCATGCGTCCAGTTGTCGAAGAAGACACGATGCCCACTGCCCTTGCCGATGGACGTGCCCAGATCTTTTGTTGCCACATTGCCGTCGTTATGACAGAACAAGCACACCATCGGCTCAATTGCATCCGTACTCAGCAGACGCTGCGGACGCGGCGCGGCATGCGGCCGGTGACAACTTTCACACGCGTTGTCAGCCACGGTTTCATACGGTGTGTGCGGCCAGGGATCGGGACCGAGCCCGCTCCAGGTCTTTGGTGACGTCGCATGACTGGACAACGGCCAGTCTCTCAATGTGTGGCAGGTGGTGCACAGGGCACCGGCCCGATCGTCGGCGACGAGAAATTTCCGGTAAGGATCGTCATGCGGATCGTGACATGCGGTGCATTGCAACTGACCTGCACCATCCAGTCTGATATGCGACGGCAGCAACATGGGGTCGGCAAGCTCGCCCTGCTCCAGGGCCACCAGATTGGAGTTGTACTCGAACGACACCGGATGATCATCCGAGAGGTCTGTTCCAAGTACGGTCTGACCCGTCAACTGGCCCAGCATAGTCGGTCCGGTCTGCGGGACCTGCAGCAGCGCGCCCAGCGCGAGCGTCCCGTCGTGACACGACAAACAAAGTCGCGAGGCGCCCGAAGGCTGATTCAGTGTACCGCTGGCCGAGAGACTGGAACTGTCGTAAAGCGTATAGACAGAACCTGGAAGTTGCCGGTTCCACAACGCGTGTTGTGGACTTGAGTTGTGCGGCGTATGGCAGAAGACACACAGCTCCGTCACGGTGGAATCGACGACCGTACCCGTCCCCGTCACGGTGAAGTTATGCGGCGTGTCACGCAGCGAAGCGTCGGCCGTGACAGCGACGGCCTGCACGGCACAAATCACGACAGCCCAACTAATGGTTCTAACCATCATCATCACCGGCGAGATATTCAAAGATCTGAATCCGCTTATTGAAGCCGTCGGCAACATAAATTTTGTCATCGGCGTCAATGTAGAGACTACCGGGCAGCCAAAACTGACCGCGGTCAACGCCCCGTTCGCCAAAACCGAGCAGGAAACGTCCGCCCTCGTCGAAGATCTGCACAGCATCAAACAACGCGTCGACGACATAAATGTGTCCGTCACTGTCCACTGCCACACCTTTAGGGGCAGCAAAGTCGCCGGACCCGTTACCATGGTGACCAAAGGCGGCGACAAAACGCCCATCCTGCGCCAAGCGCTGAATCCGGAATCCCAGCGCATCGGTAACATAGACAGACCCCTGCTGGTCCACGGCAACATGGGTGGGAAAATTGAATTCACCGTCACCGGCACCCCGCCCGCCGATTTCGCCCAGCAGCGTGCCCTCGCCGGCAAAAACCCAGATTTGATGCGCCGCGCTGTCGGCCACATACAACCGATCGCTTGAATGGTCGTAGGCAACGCCGGCCGGCCGTTGGAACTTTGCGTCACTGATCGTCCCGATCAGCTCGCCGTCTGAGGCAAAGATGAATATCTTCGCCAGATAGGAATCGGCCACGTAAACACTTCCGTCCGGCCCTGCCGCGACCGAGACCGGAGACATCAGCTTTTCCTCCCCTGCCTCCCGGATTCTGCTGAACCGCGAAGCACCGGGATTCACAATCCACAGAGCTTTGGCTCCGGGATCCGCCACATAAATGATGTCACCCTGGACCACCACGCCGCCCGGACGTACGAACGAATGTTCTTCCTCGCCTCGGATCGCCCCGAGAATACGTTTCCAAATCGAAGGCTTGATACCCAGATCTGCCGGGTGTGCGACGGATCTGACAAAGCGAATTCTGGCTTGCTCGGGCGCGGACGGCCATACCGGTGACTCCGCCGTCAACTCAGGCCCGCCTGCATTGTCACGCACAGACGAGACGCACGCCGTATTCAGACCGCCTATCAGAAAGAGCGTCATGACGCCTATCCAATTCTGCGTGCTCATCACTTGAAACTCTCTTTCAATTAGAAAAATCGCCGGCGCAAACGCACAAAGGCCCGGTACTCGCTCGAATCTACATTTCCACGCTCTATGTCGATGTACTTCAAGCTTGGATACACCTCCAGCCTGCCATAATGCCATCGCACCTGCACGCCGAGTTCACGAATGTATTCCTCCGGCACGATGCTGTCTTCGATGCTGCGGATATTTCCCAACACATCGATGTACAGATTTGGACCGCGTGAATAGCTGAGGATGGAACGTAGGGACAACAAATCGGTTTTCCGGTTTGTCGGCATTGAAAACTCTCTAAAGCTTTGCCTGCCATTCAACGTCAGTGTGAGCCCCGGTCTGAAGGCGTATCGTAGAGTCTGATTGGCCCTGAATTCGTCATAGATCTGATCGTCGGAGTCGTACTCCTCGAACTCTGTCCGAATACTGGTCTGCAGGCGGCCACGATCACGCCGTAACTCCAGTCCGAGAATGTCAATTTGAAGATCTGTTAAAAAATCGCCGCCCGTACCGGACGTCAGCTCCTGATTTGTCTGCTGGTGAACGAAAAACGGCCGTATCCAGCCGTAGTCCACACTGACATTGACGCGATAATTGTCCGAAGCAAACGCAACCGGCATGCCACCGCGTGTGAACTCGTAGTCCACTGCAATGGTGTCACCTGGATTAATGCCCGGTGTGGTCAGCGTACAGGGTAGCGGAATAATCTCTGTCCGGTTTCCGATAGTCTGCAGACTGTAGTCCACGCCTTCTACCAGCATGTTGGGCACCGGAAGTGTGCCACAGCCTGCGACACTTGGACCCTCAGCAACTTTTAGAATCTGCACCGAGGCCGCAACGACATTAGTGTTGCCAAGACCAACGGGGAGTGCGAACGTCGCGTCAAAAGCATGCGATTCCTGCGGTACGAAGGCAACGTCGAAATCGTCATCCTCCTCTTCATGCGAGTACCCCAGACTGGCCGTCAACCGCCCTTCGCCCGGCAGCAGCTTCGTGTAGCCAAAGTTGGTGCGAATAACATAAAACTGCCGTGAACCGTCGACTAAATTCTGATCGGTCGCCTCGGCTTGCAGATCAGTGGTGAGACTGTCATATAGCCGGTGGTGCAAACCGAATGACGCCGTTTCGGTACGCGTGTCGCCAGCCGGCCTTGAAGTGTCGATGTAATAGTAGCGATATCGTGTACGCAATTGCGGACTGTGTTGGACCTGCAGTAGTTGCTCGATGTCAAGACGATCCTCTTCGGAAAAATCATCGCGTGAGAAACTGCGCAGGCGGGAATCCCAGCGTAACTTCAGCTTCGGTCCAAAATCGATGCTGGAATAAACACTGCCTTCCCGACTCTCGAAGTCGAGCAGAGGGAAAAACTCGTCGGTCTTCTCAATTTGCTCATACCGCAGTGTCAGCTGCGAGTTGAGCCAACCGCGCCGACCCTGATACGTCAAAATGTCCCGTTGCTCATCGCTGCGTACCGTTGTCGGGCCGGCACGAGTGGACTCGTCGATGAGCTCCTGACGGATACTTAGCGTCGAAGGGATATAGAGACTTCGCGAGATCAGCGTTAGACCCTGCTGCTGAATATCAATGTCGGTCCGTCCGGCCAGCTCGCGTGTCTGGATATACCTGTTGCGATTCGCAAAAAGATTGGCCGATAAAGTGTTTTTGCCTTTCAAGATTCCGGCAAAGAAATCGTAGCCTGACAAATCCGCGTCGCGGTTGTCCTCGAAGTCCATTCCGGAAGTGCTCGACGTGACGCTATCCTGCGACAACCCGAAGGTTGCCCCAAAACTCAAGTCCAACAGACGGCGATCAAAGTAGTAGCTACCGTTATTACGCAGCGTCAGCCGCTCCTCTGTGCGCAGCGACTCGTTCTCACTGCGCCGGGTCTGGCCGCGATCGACCTCGACATTCGTGTAATCGGCGACCAGCTCCAGGGTCGTTTCCCAATTGCCCAATGTAAAGCCATCGGCAACAACGGGCGCGCTGCAAAAAAAAAGCATGGCCGCAGCAACTGCGCGGCTCACACTCATGCCAGCACGAACCCTGCTCATCCGCTAACCCGAATAATTCGCGGCGCGTGCATTGCCTACTGTCCGACGTGACACTTGGAACAGGTATCGAAGCTCGCCGCCCACGCTATCTGACCGTTATGGCACTCGCCACAGAATTTACCCGCCAATATCGCCTCCATGGTGATCTCATTGGCGCCCGCCTTCATCTCGAAGATTTCGGTATGACAGGCGTAACATTTGTACCGGATACGGTGGAACCAATGGGGAAACACAACACGCGGAAAATCGGCTTCGCTGGTGGGGCCTCTACGCTCTAGCAAGATATCCCCATAGACGGCGTAGGCCACATTCAAGCTAATGGCCGCAATAAGCACAACGCCCACGATACGCCAAAGCCTTTTCATAATTACCCTCCTCCCAACGAGACATGACATCTGGCACAGGCCTGGGGTGCAAAAGCCACCGTTCCGTGACAGGCACCGCAGGTCTCGCCAGCAAAGATTTTTTCCATGGTGATTTCGGTCGAGCCCCTGCGCATCTCAAATATATCCGTATGGCAGGTGGCACAGCTAAGCAACTGTGTGTGCGCGGCATGCGAAAAGACAACTTTAAGCATGGGATTTGCAGCAGGGATGCGTTCGATGTCAATCGGTAGCACAGGCTGATGCGCGGCGTCGGATTTCGGTCCTGCACGTGGCGCAATCACACCGTCAGCCTGGGCCTTGACCCAGTCGGGCCCGCCAGTATTGACCGGCAGCAGCTTTTCAGCCGCCTGCCAGGATCGGACGCGTTCAATGGGTGTGCGTGGCGCCTCGGACGGCCGCCACTTCTGGCCGGCCGGGATGCCGGTGTGGCAACGCGCGCAGGCATCTTGGGCGGCGAAAGATACCTTGCCGTGGCAGACGCCGCAGGCCTCTCCGTTATAAATCATTTCCATGCTCATCGGAGTAGCGCCTTTCTGCATCTGAAAGATGTCAGTGTGGCAGGTAGTACAGCTAAGCAACTGGGTGTGCGCGGCGTGCGGAAAATGCACTTTGAAAGCTGCACCGGCGGCGGGTATGCGTTCGACGTCAACAGGTAACACGGGCATATCTACGGCATCGGCACGCGCACCTGGACGCGGGACAATTACGCCGTCATTCAATGCCTTCACCCAGTCGGCTCCACCACCGGTGACCGGCAACAACTTCATTGCTTCGTCCCAGGTCGTGACATGTTCGATGGGCGTTCGTGGCTGGTCGGCTGGCTGCCAGGCAACTTGGCTGAAGGCAAGTCCCTCATGACAGCGGGGGCAACCCTGCTCGGGGGCGAAAGCGACCGTACCATGACACTCTCCGCAATATTGGCCATCGTTGATCGCGGCCATCGTTATGCGCGTCGGCTCAATCTCACGACTCAGCGGAAAAATCGCCGGATGGCAGCTGTCACAACTCAATAACTCGGTGTGGGGCGCGTGCGGGTAAGTCACCGCAAAAGCATCAATGCCGCTACGCGCGAGCTTGACGTCCAGATTGAACACAGCTTGTTCTGGTGTAGCCGGGTTGACAGCCGCACGCGGGGCGATGACCCCGTCGACCATGGCCTGCACCCAGTCCACGTCGCCACCGGCGTTCTTTGGTAGGACCTCGGACACTTGCGACCAGGTTTTGGTTTTCTCAGCCTGGGGTATCTCCGCCGGCGACTCGCCTGTAAGTTCCCTTGCAGCAAGTTCCCGCGCCTGGCTCTCCGCCAACTGACGCTCAAGCTCGGCAATCTCATCATGCAAATTACGGCGAACTTTGTGAGTGGGGGGTGGCGACGTGTCTTCGGCGCCATCGAATATCAACATCCGTGTCGACTCGCTGCAGGCACCGGCCAGCAGGGCGAGTCCGGCCCCAGCGACTAGCGATCGTATGGCGTATTTTCGTTTCACCGTTTCGTGCTTGTTCTCAATCCGGCGCCGTCGCCGACTCCGGTCTCAGAAGGAAGACATCGCAGGTTACTTAGCTGACTGATTCTCCTAACGCCTGTTTACTTCGTATGGCATTTCAAACAGATGTAAGGAACATCTGATCCACCGAGTGTTCCGCGCAGGAAGAACACATCTTCGACGCCGGATCCATTGTGTGGATCATGGCAGGACGAGCACTCGATGCCGGTCTGGCCAGCGACTGCGCCGGCACTGGTGTTACCCGAACCGTCGTCATTGAACAGGCGAATGCCCAGCGTTTGCGGGTCGGATTTCCAGTCGCCGAGAATAATGCCGTCGCCTGTAGTTTTTCCATTGTAGGTGCTCGGGGCATTGTTCCACGGGAACGGCATGGCCACCGGGTGGTTGCCGAACATGTTGCCGGCGTTGCCCATACTGCCTGGCGAATTCGGTGGAATAAAGAAATTGAGCAATGGCGCAGCAGGTTCACCGGCATTCCACCAACCCACATCGCCAACGGCAACACTACCGTCATGACAGCTCAGACATTTTACGGACACGCCCTTGTACTGATCACCAACGATCGTTGGATACTCGGTTCCAGCGGTGGTGGTGGGGTCGGTCCACGAAAAAGTATTCGTGCTGAGGTCGTGGTTCCACAGCAGTGCCTGGGATTGCGCTTTGTGCGGCGTGTGACAAAAAGTACAAACGCCTGTTGCAGGACTTGCGACCCCGGAAAAGTCATGGCTAGTGCCCATTATCCCGTCGCCCGGTGCCGCGATCACCACCGGCGATACAAACAGAAACGCCGTCATCAGCGCAAGCCAGGTTGTTATAGTGCTAATCATCTTCATGACGTGCCCCTTCGTTACAGTAATTTTGCGTCGTGGTTAAATTCACGATCCAGCCTCAGCTTAATGCCATCAGCCGGCGCCGTTTCAACAACCGTGTTTAATGATGCTCGATTGGTTTTGGCCGCGCGCAATTGATGCAGCTGGGCCGCCCACCGCAGTGTCATGCCAATACCGGAATGTGCCTCAGATTGCGTCGCAGAGTAACTGTCAGCAGCCGTGGTATTGACTAGTCTGTACTCATTGACTCTGTGGTTGACAAAGTCAGCCACGTAAATGTGGTTCCTTCCATCGATGGCAATCGCGGTCGGATTCCTGAGCATCCCCGGAATTGGCCCGCGTCCACCGAAAAACAGCAGTACATCGCCATTCTGATTAAAAATCTGCACGTTTGACCAACCGGAGTCGGTCACGTAGACGTTGCCGAAGTTGTCAACCGCGATTCCCTTTGGCTTGTCGAACATGCCCCATGCATTACCACGTTCGCCGAGCGTCTTGGTAAATACCCCGCGCGAATCGAAGACCTGAACACGACCGTTGAGCGTATCCGCAACATAAAGCTTGCTGTCCTCGTCGACTGCCAAGTATGTCGGAAAGCGAAACTGCCCCGGACCGTCTCCCATACCTTGACCGATTGTTCCCAGAAGTTCCCCTGCCAGACTGAAAATCTTGACGTTGTGACTTTTGAGTTTGGCGAGTTCTTCATTTCTGCCAGTATCGGCCAAATAGATCCGGCCCAGGCGGCGGTCGATGGCAATACCACTCGGCCGGTAGATGTCAGGGTGTGTGATCGAGCTCACTGCCTCGCCATCTTGGTTGAACACCGTGATCTGCTTCTTACCTTGTTCAACGACGTAGACATACTCGTTGTCATCCAGGGCCAGCCCGACTGGTTGCTGCAGGGGTCCGATCTCCCGGAATTTCTTTTGCCCAAAGTCGAACACAAATACAGCCAGGCGATTGTAGTTCGCCACGTACAAGCGTTCGCCGTCATCGGATACAGCGATACCCATCGGTTCGACAATTCGTGTTGGCGGGGCCTCCACACCACCGAGCCAGTGCAGCAGTTTCTGCGAGAAGGTCGTATCCTCGTGGATATCCTGCTCCCCGGTAATAGTGCGTACAAACTCGATGCGGGTGGTCTCCGGCGCGGGTGGCCACACCAGGCGCGTCTGCTCCACGATCGGCCGGGTGGCGCAGCCAACCAACCCAATCAACAGGACTAATACGGTCAGGACTGGAGCGGTTTTTCTTTGTATTACCGAGCTCATCCCAGGCAATCTCTCTCTCGCTGTTTTCTTCATTATCAGACTCTTAGAGACGAATTGCCATGAACTTAAGTTAACCGCGGGCTGAAGCTGCCGTATATAAGGTCAATTACCTATTTTTTGGGTCGATTCTTCACCTAATGCGGCGAATTATGTCGTGGGTACGCGTTCAAGTTTTCGCCGCGCATGCCGAAAAAATACCTGAATCCAACTGTTTATGTAGCGCTCCTGTCAATAGGTCCGGGATTTTTTGCAGCACCTGAGGGCCCGTGAGTGAGTGAATCGGAGGTGTAGTTGTGTGCATCAAAACCGTTCCGGGCTTGGTGAGCGCGATGCTGTTGCTCGGTGCGTGCTCCATGGAGGCTGTTGCCAGCAATCCGGAAAGCACGGCAGCCAAACGAGAGTTGGTGGTATTGAACTGGTCGGAATACCTCGATCCTGAACTCGTGCAGGAATTCGAAAATCAGTTCGACGTGAAAATCCGCATTGCATATTTCGCGTCCGACGACCTGCGCGAGGACATCATGCTGGAGATGGATGGCACAGGGTACGATGTCGTGATCGTTAATGGCGTGAATATCGATGCTTACCGACGCCGCGGGTGGCTTGCTAAGTTGGAACCCGACAAGATTCCAAACCTCAAGTTTATTGACTCGCAATGGTTCAATATTTTTCCGGCCTCCCGCGGTTACGCGGTTCCATACTTTTGGGGAACACTGGGTATTGCTTATAGAAAGGACCTGGTGCCGGAACGCTTGACGAGCTGGAATGATCTATACACGCCGAAGCAGTATTTGCACGGCAAAATCGGGATGATAGGCAACTCAAGAGATGCAATCGGAATGGCTCTTAAGTCCATCGGCTATTCCGCCAACAGCAACGACCGGGCGGAACTACGTGAAGCAGAACAATTGTTGCTAAAGCAGAAGCCCTTCGTGAATACGTACACCTACCTCGCATTGAACAAAGAATCCGCGATGGTAAGCGGACAGGTTGCCGCAGCAATGATGTACAGCGGGGATGCCTTAATGTTGCGGGAACATCATGCCGATATCGAGTACGTGGTCCCTGTTGAAGGAGGCAATCTCTGGGTCGACTACTGGACAGTCATGGAGGCGTCGGAGAACAAGGACCTGGCCACGGACTTTTTGAATTATCTGAACACACCGGACAACGCCAGGGCCCTGGCGGAGTACGTCTATTACGCGACCCCAAATAAAGCAGCTGCAGACCTTTTGCCGGATGAGTTTCTCTCCGATTCGATTATCTATCCAAATGTCGCAGTGCTGGAGAAATCGGAACCCTATGCCCGACTTTCTCCACGAGCAGAAAAGATGCGCAACCTCATTATCACTCGATTGATCGACTAGGAAATCGCATTGACTCTCCGGATGAAGTTCATGAGCCTGCTGGTTCCGCTGGTTGTCGTGCCGTTGCTAATCATTGGACGAGTTGCATACACAGAGTTGCGCGACTCAGCAGAAATCAAGACGTTCAACCAGATAGCTGGATCTCTCGAGCGGCAAAAACAACTGATGGCGACCAAGATTCGTACCGCTGCTGCCAACGTGGAGCTTTTTTCCAACGCCAATCTGGTCAAGAAGTACTTTCTGATCGGCGATGAGATGGAACGATACAACCTGCTGCAAAGACCTCTCTTGCGCGTGTTCAAAGCGTACCAGGCGGCCTATCCGGAGTACTACGAGATTCGCGTGCTGATGCCGGACGGCTACGAGGATGCCCGCTGGACGCGCAACGCTATGGATAACGTTACTGAAGAGGAAGCAGAAAGCCCATTTTTCCATGCTATGACGAACTGGCCCAAAGATATTTATACATCTGTGCTTCGAAATCCGGATAACTCGGCAATATCGCTGCTGACCGCAAAGCGAGTCCTGATGAAGGACGATTCTCTCGATGCGACCACCACCAATCCCGTGCTGAGGGGTTATCTCGCTTTGACCGTTAGCCTCGATGACCTCAGGCAAGCAGTGCAAAATCAAAAAATTGGCGAGCAAGGATTTTACGTCGCAACCAATCCGGACGGCGAAGTTCTGTTTCAGCCTGCTGAATACTCACTCGACCGATTGATGCCGGAACTGGATCCCTCGGCGTTAATCCGCGGAGTCTTGTCCGGCACGAGATTCGAAACACATTTTCAGGGGCAGGCTACCTATGTTGAGGGAATCCAACTGCACCGAGATCTTTACATGTTTGCGGTTTTGCCGGAGGAGCAATTACTCAAATCAAGCACCGCTCTTGGCTATACTGTTGCAGTCATAACAACAATAGCCATAGTCATTACGATAACGGCGCTGTTCACCGCACTGCACTATATTGTGCTCAGACCCATCAGAATACTCGGCAAAGCCACGCACGACATTGGGCGGGGCGAATTATCGATCAACATAGACACGCGCACCAAAGATGAGATCGGAGAGCTTGCTGTTTCTTTCAAGGAGATGAGTGAAAATCTCAAGGAATCCAACGAACACATTCAGTTTCTTGCGTATCACGACAGTCTAACGGGCCTGCCAAATAGACCGATGTTTCAGGACTATCTCGGTCGGGCCATATCCCAGGCGGCACGCACAGGCGAGTTGTTGGCTGTTTTGTTTCTGGATCTCGATAATTTCAAACGAATCAATGACACATTGGGTCATCACATTGGCGACAGCCTGTTACAGCGATTCGCCGAATATTTGACTAAAGAATTGCGCGAAGAAGATTATTTGTCGCGTCCTACGGAATCTGATCCAGATCACGTTGTTGCGCGATTCGGTGGTGACGAATTCATAGTGTTGCTGAGAAACCTCAAAGATCAGTTTGCGGCGGGCACCGTCGCAAAACGTATATGCGATCTCTTGAAGCACCCGTTTGTCATCTCAGGCTATGACTTGTATACCAGCACCAGTATTGGTATCACAATTTATCCGGTTGACGCCACCGATGCCAACGACATCGTCAAAAACGCCGATGCGGCTATGTATCACGCGAAGGAACAGGGCAGAAACAACTACCAGTATTATGCGGAATCGATGAATTTAGCCTCGACTCAACGCCTGCACATGGAAAGCAAGTTGAGAAAAGCCCTCGAACACCGGATGTTTGAACTGCACTATCAGCCAAAAGTCGATACCCAAACACATCAAATTATCGGCGCCGAGGCATTGATTCGCTGGCGCGATCCGGAACTCGGTATGGTTCGGCCTGACATATTTATTCCGATCGCCGAGGAAACCGGGCTGATCGCGCCGATTGGCGAGTGGGTTATGAACAGCGCGTGCATCCAGGCAAAAGAGTGGCAGGACGCCGGCCTGCCTGACATCAGTATTTCGGTGAACGTCTCGGCCGTCCAGGTAGCCAGGCAAAATCTCAGTTTCATGATCGAGCGTAGTCTTACGAACAGCCGTCTTGATGCAAAGTACCTGGATATCGAAATTACCGAATCCGCAATCATGACTGCCGAAGATCGGGCGGTGAAAGTACTCACAGAGACGCGCGCCCTTGGCGTCAGTGTCTCGTTGGATGACTTCGGAACCGGTTATTCATCTCTGAGCTATTTGAGGAAATTCCCGATCTCAAACCTGAAAATCGACCGGAGTTTCATTTCCGAACTGTCCAGAGATCACAGCTCCGAATCGATAGTCACGGCGATAATCGCCATGGCGCACAGTCTCGACCTTCAGGTAACGGCTGAGGGTGTTGAAGATGATCATCAACTGCGATTCCTGAGCGAGCGCAAGTGCAACTTCATTCAGGGCTACCTGTTTAGCCGGCCGTTACCTGCGGAGGACTTCGCTGCGCTCCTGAATCAGGGCGACCTCAAAATCGCGTAAAGGTGGAGAAAGCGTGCATACGACACAGGTCTCTAGTTCTTAGCGGAGTATTTTCTGGCGTCGCGCACGCCGTCACGTATCCGTTTCGCGGTAAGGCAAATCCGTAGCGTCGTAGAACGATGTGATGGCGACGATTTTTCCGTTGTCGGTTTGCACCCAATCACAAACCTGTACCAAACCGTTGGGCGTCATCATTTCAAACCAGATGGCAGATTCGCCCTCTCCCGCCAGCGTTCGAACGATATTAAGAGACGTAACGTTCTTAGCGGCCAGCGGCCGAACCCAGTCAAGGTATTTCTCTCGGCCGGCGACGGTGCCAAGTGGGCTTGTGTGCACAAAGTTACTCGCCAGCGGTAAATCGTCTGGTTTACCCGCATTCCAACCATCGATCCAGGCGCGAGCAAGTCGCTCAGCTTCATTCTCTATTCCCATGATTTCATTCTCCCGGTGGGGCTTAGCCACCCGACTGCCGGCTGCTACAGATCAGCGACGGACTATGTGACTAGATACATCGTTGGAACGATCATGAGCTCGAACCGCGATTTTGGCAGAACGTCAACTCGCAGTCCTCTGTTGCCCGGCCTCCATAGTCCTGCGCCGCTGAAAACAGCGTTTCAACGCAAAAAAAAGCGGTTCTGATGAACCGCTTTCGTGCAGTGTTGTGTGTTGTCTTAGCGTCTGCGGAAGCCCAGTGCACCGGCCAGCGCTGAGCCGAACAAAATCAGAGCGCCCGGCAACGGTATCGCAGAGGCGCCAGCTGAAAAATTACTCAACGGGCCGTTAACGTTGGCGCTTAAGGCAAAGACGACGTCAGTCGCGTCGAAGCCTGCCGCGGTGACGGTGCCAGTGCCCGTCAGAAGGAGGAATGCATCAGACTGCGTCACGACCTGAATATCGGAGATGTTGAAGGAGAATCCGGCAATAGAAAACTGTGCAGGTCCGACCAGGTTGAAGTCGCTGATCGAACCAATATCACCTTGCGCGATACCGCTGAAATCACCGCTCGAACCATCCACATCGAAGTCATTAGCCGGAAAACTCAACGACGTAGCAATTGACAGTGGCCCTCCGGCTGAAAAATCGCCCGAAAAGGTCAGATCCCCGGCTATCGTTGCCGCTGAGGCCGATAATGCACTAAAGGCAAGCACGAGGCCGACAACAACCGACCGAGTTATAACTGCGCATGATCTGCTTGTAATTTTCATGACGTTCCCTCTAAAAATTTTTGTGTTACCCGCGACGGCGACGTGTGGTCGCCATCCCGATTATGCCAATACCGACCAGCAACAGGCTGGCGGGTTCCGTGATGCCTGTCGCTACGGTCCCGCTCGAGAAGTTGAACAACCGGCCGGCGTTGTTAGCGGTCAGGCTCCACGTTCCCAGCGTGTCGTCAAAGCCCGCCGCGCTCAACGTACCGCTGCCGGCCAATATGATGAAAGAATTATCCTGAAAATCGACGGAAACGGATTCGAGACTAAATGCGAACCCGGCGATGCTCCAAAGCGGATCTACCGGTGCCGGGTTCAGAGGAGCAAAGTCAAAATCTTGAAAGATGCCGATGTCCCCAAAGCCTATTCCAGCAGCGGCGAAATCTCCAGTCGCGTCGTCAACAGCGAAATCGTCAGCGAGGAAATCGATACCGGTAGCATCACTCAGACCGGTGCCACCGGTTGGTGCGTAGTCGCCGCTCATGGTGATCGCGCCATCGATGAAAACGGCTGATGCTGTTGTGGCGCCCAGGAGCAACACGCACGACATTATCGCTGAGACCAATAGTTTTGTTTTCATTGTGTAACTCTCCAGCTTGTCTCACCCTTCGAAAAACGATAGGTGATAAATCCCTGCCATGGTTTTATAATTAATAGCGTAAGGCTACGCTCAAAGCGCCACGTTTGTCATCATTTTTGACATAAAATAGGCAAATTCCTTACCCCCCAGTCAACCCTGTTATTCTTGCAATATCCTGTGAAGAGAACAACATAAGCCATTGAAGTTATTGAGGTCGAGTGCGCGACGTCGATAGTCCGGGTGGTTCGGACCCGAATCAACGGAAGACCTGTCTCGTTTTGGCCGTCCAGCGTGCGCAACGCACAGCAATATCCTCGCGAAAGGACCTTGGGGATGCAGCCATACTCAAGCCAGCAACAACTCCGCCGATTCATAAATTAGCACGCGTGTAATAGGTCGGTGACCGCTGACCAGCGGGCATAGTCCGTCGCAAGTCCGTGCTGCAACGTCAATGGAACCGGGGCAAACTTGAAAGTTAATTAACCTGGCGTTTCACCATGGCTTGTGCCCAATAGCTCGCACTTGAAAGCGAAGTGGCCCGGGAAATACCACCCAGCGGCGTCCATCCCTCGGCCAGATACTGTTTGACCGTGGCAACCAACTGCTCGATCAGCATTTCCGTTACCACGTGATAGTCGCTGATTGGGGCGGCGTCAGGCGACAGCATCTGTGTCGTCTCGCAAATGCCAGGCGAGAGATCGTTGTCGTTCTCATCGACGAGCTGCGTCGGCTCCCCGGGTTCGTCATGGAACTCAATCTCTTCGTGTGTCGTGACGCTAGTTTGCTGCTGCCAATGCCATCGCCGAAACAATGCCTCGAAATCCCGAAAAGTGAGTGATTCGCTGCCAACGGGATTTTTTCGACGCAACAAGTCGAATAACGCGGGAAGATTCTCACGCGGCTCGACCGTGCGGTCGAATAACCACATCGCATATTTCGCGATATCCGCTTGCATCATCTCGCGCTTCTCGTACTGACCAACAGAGAACAGGGTAACAGCCGATAAATATCGTTGCCATGAACCAGGTAGGATTGTCAAGATGCCGTTTTGCCAAGTCCGTCACATTTTTGGCTGAAAAACGGGCCTCCATCGACGAAGCGATGTTTTTAATCACCAATTGTTGGTGCGCGATTCTATCTTTAGCGATGTGCGCTTTGTTGCCGACGGCTAATACCACGCCGGATCGCGAGCAACCAACTCCGTGCCCACGCGAACTCCAGGCTGAGGATTACCAGTCCTACCGGTATTACAATAAATGCCGGACCCGGCAAGACGATTAACGCCAAACCCAGCAACAGCAGCGACCCGCCTATTACGCCGATCACAATGCGGCGGGCCATCCGGTAGGTCATCTGGCCGGCTCTTCGAATCATGAGTTGCCCCTATTCCTTAAGTTCAACCAGAACAACTTCCAAAGGCTCGTCGGTCAAATTCTCGGGTAGATGCTCGTCTCCATCACTCCACGCAGTGGCACCAGCCACAGACACTAATTCCTGGGATGTACCGTCGGCTAAGTTCATACGAACAGAATTTCCGGTCAGGAAAACTGCCGCGTTTGGGCCATGCGTGTGCATAACGGACTTCTCGCCCGGACCGTATTTGATTCTTATTATGCGAACCCTGTCGTTTTCAAATTCGACCGTGTAATGCTGCGGATCCGCATTTGTTGCGTCGTCCGCCCTCGTTGTTCTCGGCCTGGATGTTGGCGCGACTCCCGGCAAGGGGAGTTCTGAGTTCCACATGTCTACCGCTATCTTCCATTCTCCGTCTTGCTTTTTCCAGAGATGAAAGTCCCGGTCCTTATCCGTCAATTGTTCTCCGTGTGGTCCTGCAGAACTAATTTCGGCATTCGATAGCGTATAGCCCATGTCCCCGCCGGTTGCGACTTCGGCTGTGACGTCGTCGAAACGAACACCGATTCCTGGAACTTCGGCGATGGTCGCAAAGAAATCCCGGGCGCCTTGCAGACCTTTTGCTTCTGGTGTGTTTGGCGGCAGGATGATTCCGTCTTTCGCATAGAAATTGGCCAGGCTGCCAAAGTCGTTCTGGTGTCCGGCCTCATGATAGGCATCTGCTGCGGCGCGAAGTGCCGCCTGCTCGGCTTGGATGTCTACACCAGCTGGAGTGCAGCCCCAAAGTAACGCGCCCGAGACGGTGACGCAGATCATCATTGTGTACTTCATGGTTAATCCCCTACGAGTTTGCCAACGATCTCAGTAACTGGAGACCGATTGTACCGCTAACAAGCGTAGCTGATACTTAGAGGATTACTAGTGTCTGGCTCGGTCGCCCCACAGGATTGATGCCCCGCTCGCTCGCAGCAACGGTTGCCGTTCAACGATACCGTGGGGCCATACTGATGCAGGACTCGAAGCGCCCGCGGGGTTCCAGAACCTGCCTTTTCCCCCTGCCAAGCAGTACACTGAGCCAATGGTTGACTATATGATCGAAGTTCCTCGTATTAGGGTGAATCTCCTTGGAATCGCTGCGTGCTGAATCGCCGAAATCGCTGTTGACCGACGAACAGCTAAACGACTATCGGACACAGGGCTTCCTGGTGCTCGAGAATGCGCTCGCACAACCTGGACTCGATGCGATTAGAAATGCCGCACTCGACATCGTCCATGAGTTCGATACCAGCCAGCCCCTTTCAGTGTTTTCAACCAAAGATCGCGACCGCGGTCGAGATAAGTACTTTCTGGAATCCGCAGAGGCGGTACATTGTTTTCTGGAAGAAGATGCACTGGATGCGAGCGGCAAGCTGGTTCGGCCTAAACACCTGGCCATCAACAAGATTGGTCACGCCATGCACCACCTTGTACCGGCATTCGCCGAATTTTGCCGTAACCCGATTTTTGCCGCGATCTTGCACGACCTGGGCGTGGCACCAGCCACGCTTTGGCAAACCATGTACATATTCAAGCAACCCCGCATCGGAGGCGAAGTTCGCTGGCACCAGGACGCCAGTTATCTAATCGCCGATTATCCTGGTGTCGTTGGGTTTTGGATTGCCGTTGAGGATGCGCACCTGGGCAATGGCTGTCTTTGGGTGCAGCCGCGCGGTCACAACTCACCGCTGCGGGAGGTTTATGAGGTCAATCATGATACCGGCCAGGGTGTCTTACGCACGTTAGAAGAGACGCGGCCGCCGTCTGATTCTGATGCTGTCGCACTGGAAGTGCCGGCTGGCAGTATTATTGTATTCGACGACCACCTGCCCCACTACAGCTCGCAAAACCAGTCAACGCAATCGCGTCATGCGTTCACGATGCATTTTGCAGCGCGCGATGCACGCTGGTCCAAAATCAACTGGCTCCAGCGTAATCGGCTACCCCCATTCATAGTGGGGTCGGACCGATGATTGGGCGGCAATGACGACTTCTAATTGATCGCACCAACACCATTACGGTCTTGGAAAATCAGCTTCCCATCGCCTCGACCATATGGCCCTAAAGTAAACCTGACACCTTTTCTTGGATAAACAGACTTGGACGGCCCCGGTTCCCTTGATTAGCAAATGCCGCACGTCAGTCTGTAGTGAATAACCATCTCATGCCCTGGCGAAACGATGCGGGTGGTGCGGACATATGGCTATGTCCAGCTAAATTCAATGTTTTTAGTTGCCAGGGCCTATCCTCATTGGCAGACCAATATTCGATCCATTTGAGAGCCGGCCCGCGAAACCTCGGATCGTCCATGGTTCCACTACCCACAAACAACTTAGAGCGCTTGCTCTTTGTATCACACGGTGCGTGTTTTGCCATGAAAAATGGCAAGTTTCGATGCAAGGCCGGATTACTCGCTATGTGGCCCCAAAATAGATTTGGCCTTGTCATGGCTGTATATAAAACGAATTGCCCACCGATCGATTGTCCAAAAATAACACGACGATCAACTCGCGAATGGTAGGTACTTTCAATCAACGGCATCAACTCGTCACTCAGGAATTGTTGAAACTTTTCAGCTCCTCCCCAATAATCCCGTTCCGACGATTTCGCCGTGAAATCGGTACTGCGGTAGTTTCCTCCCTCAAAAGTATCGCTTCCGTAGGAAATGCCCACAAGAATTGCGTCTGGTATCTCCTCTCCAAAATTTAAGTAGCGGTAATAGCCTGACAATAGTGGAAATAGCGCTCCACCATCCAAAAGATAAATTGTCGGATATTCTTCATGAGATGATTCATCGTATCCCTGCGGCAGCATCACATAAATGTGATAGCCACGCCCAATGCCTTCTGACTCCACTTTGTGATATCGGGTGTCACCCAGACTCTGCAGAAACTGCATGTCCACAGCAGCATCAACGGGCGATACAACGAGCAGAAGGAGTAAGGCGTACACGACAACTGTTCTCATGGTGATTCCTGCCCGCTTCAGAGTCATTAGCCTTTTGCCCGATATTAACGCTTTTGGGTACGAGTCAACCGAGTAATTCCTGCCGCGAGCCACAACACTCTCCAGCACCTACAACAGTAAAAACATTAATGCTGGCCCGAGCGTGACAAGAGATGGCTTTTCTAGTGGAAGTTTGTGTTAGGCACGTCTCCTAACCGATCAACTTTATGGTGCCCGGGGCCGGAGTCGAACCGGCACAGCCTAATGCGGCCGGCGGATTTTAAGTCCGCTGCGTCTACCAGTTCCGCCACCCGGGCGTGAAAGAGAAATGGAGGCCAGAGTCGGAATCGAACCGGCGTACACGGCTTTGCAGGCCGCTGCATAACCACTCTGCCACCTGGCCTTAATGGGGGGCAGTCCAGCGAGCGCGCAATGTAGCATAGGCCCGCCTGACAGAAAAAACCCCGGAACAGCTGTTCCGGGGTTTACTATCTGGAGCGGGAAACGAGACTCGAACTCGCGACCCCGACCTTGGCAAGGTCGTGCTCTACCAACTGAGCTATTCCCGCTGCGGCGCTACATATTAGCGGCCGGCCTATGGCTGTCAAGCGTCCCCGTCGCGATCTGCCGGTCTGGCCTGACCCGGGCTGATCTCAGTGTTCGGGTCAACAATGATCGGCCAGGCAGCGCGCAAGTAGACAAACATCGACCACAGCGTCAGGGCTGCGGCGATCAGCAACAACAACACGCCATAGTCATAGATCTCGATGCCATAAATCGGTCGTTTGTACAGCAGCAAGAAAATCGCGATCACCTGAACGATCATTTTGATCTTTCCAATTGCGACCACGGCCACACGCTGCCGCGCGCCCAGCAAGGCCATCCATTCCCGCACAGCGGATATACCGATTTCCCGCCCGATAATAATTGCCGAGGACACAGCAACAGCAATCCCAAACAATCCGTCGTGCACGTAGAGTATTAACACCAGGGCAACAGCAACGATCAGCTTGTCTGCAACTGGATCCAGAAACGCCCCAAAGTGCGAGGTCTGATTCAGACGTCGTGCCAGGTAGCCGTCCAGCCAGTCGGTAAGTCCGGCCAGCAAGAACATGAAGGCTGCTGCGGGACGTGCCCACTCGCCTAAAAAGAACACAATAACGAACAACGGGATGAGCGCCATGCGACCGAGGGTCAGAAGCGTCGGAATGTTGAGCTGCGGTCTCACTCAGTCTGTCCCATGAAAAGTCTGATAAACCATTACGGCCAATTTGTGGCTTATGCCCTGCACCTGCGAAAGATCCTCGATTCCGGCGCGTGTCACGCCTTGTAAACCGCCAAAGTGTTTTAGTAATTCACGTCGTCGCTTCGGTCCCAGACCCGGTATGGATTCCAACACAGAACTGGTCCGCGCCTTCGCTCGCCGGGAACGGTGACCACTAATCGCAAACCGATGCGCCTCATCACGTAGTTGCTGGATCAGATGCAGGGCCGGCGAATCTGTCGGCAGTATAATTGGCCTGTCTTTGCCCAACAAGAAAAGGCGCTCATCGCCGACGCGACGATCGGCGCCCTTTGCTACGCCGACAATTTCCACACCGTCAAGTTGCATTTCTTCGATGACTTTGTCCGCTTCGGCGAGCTGTCCTTTGCCACCGTCGACAAACAATACATCAGGTAACGGCGCCTCGCCGCGGCGAATTCGTGTGTAACGTCTCTGCAATGCCTGCCGCATAGCTCCATAGTCATCACCCGGGGTAACGTCTTTTATGTTGAATCTGCGGTATTCACTCTTATGTGGACCCTCCGGACCAAAGACTACGCAACTGGCAACAGTCAATTCACCTGATGTGTGACTGACATCGAAACATTCCAGACGACTCGGCGGGTCAGATAAATCCAGCACTTCCTTAAGCGCGTCGAATTGATTGGCCAGGCTGCTGGCTGATGCTACGCGCAACTGCAGCCCATGATCAGCATTGGTTTTGGCCATTTGAACCCAGCGCGCGCGGTCACCCCGTACGCGTGTACGAATGGCAACCTTCCGCCCTGCCCGCTCACCAAATGTTTGCTCCAGGAGTTCTCGATCCGCGAGTTCATGGCTGACCAGGATTTCCACGGGTGCTTCACGAGCTAAATAATATTGAGAGATAAACGAGGCCAACACTTCAGCAGCATCGGCCCGCGTTGCGCTGCGCGGAAAGAAGTTGCGACTGCCGAGATTGCGACCACTGCGCACAAACATTACGGCCACACAAAACTGTCGACCCTTGGTGGTTGCTGCAACGACGTCAACGTCACCACTACCCGAAGCAACGAACTGCTTCTCCTGCACGCGTTTCATGCGGGCGATCTGATCACGCAGATGTGCGGCACGCTCGTAGTCCAGATCGGCTGATGCGCTTTCCATGCGATTAACCAGGTCAGCACTGACTTCCGCTTCGCGTCCCCGTAAGAACAACAGCGCGTGCTTTACGTCGTTGGCATAGTCGTCACGGCTGATGACATCGACGCACGGCGCGGAACAGCGCTTGATCTGGTGTTGTAGGCAAGGCCGAGAACGATTGGAAAAGAAGCTGTCTTCGCATTGACGAATCTGAAACAGGCGTTGCAAATGACCCAGGGCCTCTCGCACCGCGCGGGCGCTGGGATAAGGGCCAAAGTATTTGTGTCCCTTGCGTTTTGGTCCGCGATAAAAAGACAGGCGCGGAAAGTCATGCTCCATGGACACCCGAATGTACGGGAAACTCTTATCGTCACGAAGCAAAATGTTGTAACGGGGCTGGTGTTGTTTCACCAGCGTGTCCTCAAGCAACAAGGCCTCGGTTTCGGTATGGGTTACGGTCACCTGGATGTCGTGGACCAGTCGCAGCATGGCAGCAGTTTTGACGGCCGTGGCGCCACCGCGGAAATAGCTGGTCACACGATTGCGCAGGTTGCTGGCCTTGCCGACATAGATCACTTTCCCGTCGGCATCCAGCATGCTGTAAACGCCCGGTCGGCTGGTCAGCGATGTGAGCAATTCCTCGGGATCGAAACTGACCGGTCCGGGCCGTTCGGTCAAAGGCGCCGGACGGCTTTTCATGCCATCTCCGCAAGAATTTCCCGAATACGCGCAAAAATCCCACCAAACATGTCCTCTGTCAGGCGGCGAGTATTCGTGTTGTAACGGCTGCAGTGATACGAATCGACCAGCGTCACGCCGTCTTCGGGCCCATGCTCGGCCGCGTGGCCAAAAGCATAGTCGGCCTGTCTCAGACCCAGGCTGCGGATTACGGCACGGTGGGCAATACCGCCCAATGCCAGCACCACTACCGGACGCTTCAATGCGGCCAGTTCGGCGGCAAGAAATGTATTGCACTCGTTAATCTCGGCGCCGATCGGTTTATTCCCCGGGGGTACACATTTGACGGCATTGGTGATCCGCGCACCAGGCAACGAGAGTTCGTCGTTAATCTCGGATTCGGGTGCGCTGGCGAAACCGTATTGGTGTAGCGTGCGATAGAGAATTACGCCGGCATGATCGCCCGTAAAAGGCCTGCCGGTGCGATTTGCGCCGTGCATGCCCGGGGCCAGCCCGACGATCAGCAGACGTGGACTAGGGTCGCCGAAAGACGGCACCGGGGCACAATGATAATCCGGATAGGTTTCGCGGCTATGATCCAGGTAGTCCGCGAGACGGGGACAACGACGGCAATTGGGATCGAAAAACTCGGTCGCAGACATGCCCAGTACTTTAACGGCTAGGCCGGGTGGCGAACACCGGGCCGCCCGGGACCTAAATACCGTCTGAGGAATAGTGGTTAAGATCTTAAAAATTAATCGACTGTAGACAGCGGAGGCGGCTCCGGATCCAGCAGGCCATAACGCATGGCCAGACGCACCAGATCAACGTTGTTGTCGGCGTCGAGCTTCTGGAATATCCGCGAGCGATAGGTACTGACGGTCTTGGGGCTGAGACAAAGCTTGTCGGAAATAGCCTGGGTGCTGTCGCCCTGGGTAATCAGCAAGAGTACCTGCAGCTCTCGTTCCGACAGCGTATTCATCGGCGACTCGTTATCGCCGCGGAGCAAAGTCTCATCTGCAAGCCGCCGGGCTATCACTGGTGCCAGGTATCGCTCCCCGCGATCAACCAGACGCACTGCCTCGATGATCTCCTCCGGAGCGCAGTCTTTGGTCAGATAAGCGTGGGCACCGAGTTCCAGGATTTTGCGTGGCAGCGGCATATCGCTGTAGACGGTCAGGCAGATGATCTTGGAACTGCCACGGGCCAGAATTCGCCGGGAAGCCTCGAAGCCCCCCATCCCTGGCATGAATTTGTCCATGACACAGATGTCCGGTTTAAGCTGTTCAACCAGCTCAAGTGCCTCCTCACCGGATGCGGCTTCACCGACTACGTCGATATCACCGGCGCCCTCCAATATTTTTCTAATGCCTTTACGGACCAGCGTATGGTCGTCGGCTAACAGTACTGTTATCACTATCCCTGACCTCGTCTCCTGTGATCAATTTACCACCAGAGGCGGCACATCGTCACAATTTTAGTATAAGTATTTGACGCAGCTAGGCCGAGACCGGCGCGTCACCCATATGCCGAATCACGGAATCGCCAAATCCTGCCGTCCCTACCAGGGTGGCACCGGGAACCAATCTCTGCATTTTCTCGTCAACCGTACGTTGTGCCGCCAGATTGCGTTTTGGTCCGCGGATGGCTTCACGCAGCAAGGCGAGATCAAAAGTCAGCTCTTTATGGGCTATCGCATTACGCACGCCCTTCAAGATCAGATCGGCGGCCTCGGTCCAGCCCATATAACGCAACATCATTTCAGCCGACAAAATCAAAGAGCCCGGATTGACCCTATCCTTGCCGGCATAACCCGGTGCAGTCCCGTGTGTGGCTTCGAACACGGCTAACGCGTCCCCAATATTCCCGCCGGGCGATATACCGATACCCCCGACCTGTGCCGCCAAGGCGTCTGAGATGTAGTCGCCGTTAAGATTCAGAGTGGCGATGACATCGTATTCGTCGGGACGCAACAGTATTTGTTGCAGAAAATTGTCGGCAATAATGTCCTTGACCACGATGCTGTGTCCGGTGCGCGGATTTTTGATGCGGCACCAGGGTCCCTGATCAATCAGCTCGGCGCCGTATTCTTCCCGCGCTACTTCGTAGCCCCAGTTACGGAAAGCGCCCTCCGTAAACTTCATGATGTTGCCCTTGTGCACCAGGGTGACAGAAGTGCGGTCGAATTCGATCGCATATTGTATTGCCTTGCGCACCAGCCGCTCAGAGCCCTCACGTGAGACGGGTTTGATACCAATCCCGGAACTGTTTGGAAAACGAATCTGATGGACGTCCATCTCATCTTGCAAGAAGGTGATGACTTTTTGCACTTCCGCCGACCCGGCTGCCCATTCGATACCTGCGTAGATATCCTCGGTGTTTTCACGGAACACAACCATATCGACTAATTCCGATTCCTTCATCGGCGTGGCTATACCACTGAAATTGCGAATTGGTCGCACGCAGGCATACAGATCCATCGCCTGCCGGATTGCCACGTTGAGCGAGCGCATGCCGCCACCTATCGGTGTGGACAATGGACCTTTTATAGACACGACGTATTCACGTAACGCGTGCAGTGTTTCATCGGGCAACCATGCGCCACTGGCGTATTTTTCGGTCGCCCTGCCACCGGCATAGACTTCCATCCAGACAATTTCGTGATCGTCCCCATAGGCTTTGCCGACAGCAGCATCGACGACCGTACGCATGACGGGTGTGACATCGATTCCGATTCCGTCACCTTCGATGAAAGGAATTATTGGGTTGTCGGGTACGTTTAGCGTGAAATCTGCATTAGCAGTGATGGGCTCGCCGTCGGCGGGCACGTCTATGTGCTCGTAGCGCATGTGTCCTCCCGATATTTCGCGCGCATGATAGCAGATGAATGGCGGCTAAGCCGCCACCACACGACGCCCTCCGCGCAGCGCCAGAACTTTCTTACGCTGCTTAGTTTACTTCAGGGATTTGAGAATTTGTCGTTCCATTTCCGCCCGCCCCTCGAGACTTTGCAAGGGCATCACTTTCCAGGAAAACACGCCCCAGGCCGGCAGGCCGCGCAGGATGCGATCGACCTCGTCATTGCTATCGGCCTCGATAATCAAATACAGGGTGCGCGACCCGACGGGCAGCCCGCCGGCCACAATCTTTTTCTTGGCCTTGAGCTCCGCCAGTGCGGCAAAAGTCGGCAGGATGCCTTTCTCGAGCACTTCGATGGCCTGGTCCGGTCCTGCGAAACCCGGGCCGTCGGCGGTCTTAACCAGAAACAAATCGGCGGCGGCGGGGCCAGAAACGCAAATTCCCAGCAAGAAACCCAGTAGTTTGAATCTCATTTGTCTCTCCTGTGATGACGATATTCGTCGCTTATCGAGCATAGACGACAATACAATCCGCGCAAGAGTGATTTGAAATTATGCCTAGCTGGCGGCTTCGTCGAACTGTGCTTCCTCGGTGGAGCCTTTCAACGCCGTGAGAGACGATTGACCGGCATTGATTACCTGGGTGACTGCGTCAAAATAGCCGGCACCGACTTCGCGTTGGTGACGCGTCGCCGTGTACCCGGCGTCCTCTGCCGCGAATTCCGCTTCTTGCAGTTTCACGTACGCAGCCATTTGACGTTCCTTGTAGTCTGTTGCAAGGGAATACATGCTGTGGTTAAGCGCGTGAAAACCGGCCAGCGTTACGAACTGGAACTTGTAACCCATCGCACCCAGTTCCTGCTGGAAACGCGCGATAGATTTGTCGTCCAGATTTTTGCGCCAGTTAAACGATGGCGAACAATTGTACGCCAGCATCTTGTCCGGATATTCCTTGTGGATCGCATCGGCAAAGCGTTGCGCCTGCTCCATGTTCGGTACGGATGTTTCGCACCACACCATGTCCGCATAGGGCGCATATGCCAGGCCGCGTGCTATTGCCTGATCGGGACCGGCGTTCACGCGGAAAAAGCCTTCCACAGTCCGCTCACCCTCAATGAACGGGCGATCGTATTCGTCTATATCCGAGGTCAACAGATTTGCTGCATCAGCATCGGTGCGAGCAATGATGACAGTCGGTACACCACACACATCGGCCGCCAATCGCGCCGCGACAAGTTTGCTGACCGCTTCGGTCGTCGGCACCAGGACTTTCCCGCCCATGTGGCCACATTTTTTCGCCGATGAAAGCTGGTCTTCGAAGTGCACGCCCGCAGCACCTGCTTCGATCATGCCCTTGGTCAGTTCGAAAGCATTGAGTACACCTCCAAAACCTGCCTCGGCATCCGCAACGATCGGCGCGTACCATTCGACACTGTCATCGCCCTCGGCATGATGTATTTCATCTGCCCGGCGCAAGGTGTTATTAATTCTGCGCACCAGCGCCGGTACCGAATCGGCCGGATAAAGAGACTGGTCCGGATACATTTGTCCGGACAGGTTGGCATCGCCGGCAACCTGCCACCCAGAACAATAAATTGCGTCAAGTCCAGCCTTGACCTGTTGCATGGCCTGGTTTCCCGTCAGCGCACCTAGCGCGTTAACAAACGGTTTTTGTTTCATCAGGGACCAGAGTCGTTCCGCACCTCGCCGGGCAAGCGTATGCTCGATCGCCACGGTGCCACGCAGTCGTTCCACGTCGGCTGCTTCGTACGGTCGTTTAATGCCGTCCCAACGGGCGTTGCGACGCCACTCCTTTTGTAAATCGTTTGTCATTCCAGTGCCTCGATAATGCGTTAGTTGATGGTGCGGAAATCGCCGCCATTAGACCCATTGTGCGGCGCGATACCAAGAAGTCTGTCAACTGGGTCGCAGTTTTCTTCATATTGCTCAGGGGTTTAGTTTGTCTAGCTCAGATGGGTTAGAATGCCGCGATGCACCATCGCCGCGCAAATCATTCCCCACAATGGCGGTAAAACTCGGCATTGCGCTCGGTAGCGGCGCCGCCCGCGGTTGGTCGCATATCGGCGTCCTGCACGGGTTGGCTGAGCGCGATATTTATCCTCAAGTTGTGGCGGGCGCCTCTATGGGTGCACTGGTCGGTGCTGCCTACGCCAGTAATCAGCTACCCATATTGGAACAATGGGTGCGTGGCCTGACACGCATGGATGTATTCGGTCTGCTCGACGCCCGCTTTCGTGGTGGCGTGATGGACGGTGGCCGAATTATGAGCGCCGTTGGCGAACAACTTGGCGATCATGACATCCAAAGCCTCGCCACAGGCTATGGTGCCGTTGCTACCGACCTGATTACCGGGCGCGAAATCTGGTTACGCGAAGGCAGTGTTTTATCGGCAGTGCGCGCTTCTTGCGGAATGCCGGGGCTGTTTGCACCGACCCGTCACGATAACCGTTGGCTGCTCGATGGCGGCTTGGTCAACCCGGTACCGGTTTCGCTTTGTTATGCGATGGGCGCCGACGTCGTTATTGCCGTAAACCTGAACGCCCACCTTGCGTCGCGCCGGCATTTGGTTGCAACCAAACTCAGGGCCGAAGGAAATGACGGTGAGCTGAAACGTTTTGAAAAGCTGGCCGGGGTCTTGGGCTCGTTGTTTCGCAGTCGCGAGGCGGAACCGGGAATCTTCGATGTCGTCAATGCATCGATCAGCATTATGCAGGAACGTATTACGCGCAGTCGCATGGCCGGCGAACCACCTTTTGTCGAGATTGCGCCCCACGTGGATGACATCCAGCTGATGGATTTTCATCGTGCAGATGAGACCATCGCGGCAGGTAGGCTGTCGGTGGATGCTGTCGCCACCAAGCTCGGCGAGTTAAGGGATTTTCGCGTTTAGCTCCTGGCTTCCCAGGGTTTAGCCCGGCAGCCTGGCGGGCCAGCGATGTCGCCCTGATCGTCAACCTACTTTTCGGCCGAAATTTCCCTGACCCGGTCTCCAACCCCATTTTCACGGGCAATTTTTCTGGAATTGCCCCAGAATGTGCGGCCCGCATCGCCGGCAGCAGGGGGACCCTGGCAGGCACGGTGCGCACTGTTTTGACTAATGTTGGAGAAATTATGAATACCCGATTCTTGATGGCCGTGTTTGCGGCTCTGGCGATTGTGTCTGGCTGCGCGCAGCAGACAGAGGAGGCAACGCCGACTACGCCCGCCGATGTAAAAGCCGATGTAAAAGCCGATGTAAAAAAGGAGGCACCGGCGCCAGGCGGAATGAAACTCGCCGCAACGACCGCATCTGCAGATGCGCGCAAGCATTACATGGATGGCTGGGCAGCATATGAAGTAGGCCGGAATAATGACGCCAAAAACCATTTCATTGCCGCAACTACAGCCGATCCATCATTTGCGATCGCGCATTTGATGACAGCAGTGACGGCCGCGTCGACCGAAGGGTTTGCCGACAGCCTCAAAAAAGCTAGCGAACATGCAGCGGGCGCAAGCAAGGCTGAGCAGTTGATGATCAGCGTATACGAGCATGCGTTTGACGCCGACCAGGTGGGTCAATTAAGGGCCGCAAAGGAACTGACTGGCTTGCAGGCGGATTCTCCGCGTGCCTGGTTTGTGCAGTCTTTAGCACACGGAAACCAGAATGATACGGCGGGCGCCGTCAAAGCGCTCGACAAGGCGATCTCGCTGGACCCCAAGTTTGTGTTGGGGCATCTGCAGCTCGGCAACACCTATATGTTCCTTGAGCCTAAGAACTACGACAAGGCCGAGGCGCACATCAAAAAAGCCGTTGCGCTGGAGCCCAATGAGCAGAATCCTCACGATCTTCTGGGTGACGTCCATCGTGCACAAGGTAACCTCAAGGCCGCTTACGACGACTACACACGTGCAGCCGAACTTGCTCCCGACAATGGCTCACCGCTACAGCAACGCGGGCACGTCAACTCATTTCTCGGTAACTACGACGAGGCGCGGTCCGATTACACGCGCGCCGCCAAACTCGAAGATGCCAGGGGTACAAACGCCGGACCGTTCTTCCTGGTGTTCAAGGCCTATGTCAATCTGCACGAAGGGAAGCCGGGAGCAGCCGTTTCTGAACTCCGCGCACTCGCCGCCGGCGCCGACCCGACCAGGGAGGGCACGACCGATCTGAAAGTCAACGCGCTAACAAGCGCCGCACTAGTCGCCACACATACCGGTGATAGCGATACCGCCAACAGTGTGATCGCCCAGGCCGCCGCACTTATGCGCCAACAGGCCGAGGACGTGGGGACCCCTGAGTTTAGCAGTGCGCAGGAGGCCAATATCGCGTTTCTTGAAGGCATGCTGGCCGCCCGCATGGGCGACACGGAGGGCGCACAGGCCAATGCCGCCGCGTTCGAACGTCATTCCGTGACCAATACCAATCCGCGCAAACTTGAACGCATGCACGAGATACTGGGTATGTCGGACTTCTACCAGGGAGACTTCGCCGGGGCCGCGAAACGCCTGGCGGCCGGCGATGTCGTGAACAACATGTACACCAAATATCACCTCGCGCTTGCAAATGACAAAGCTGGTAACCCAGCCGAGGCATCCAGATTGTTCAATGAACTGGCGGCGTGGAACTTCAATGGCCCCGGTTACGCACTCACTCGAGGAGAAATCCTCGCCCGGGCGGCATCAGACTGACAACAACAAAGGCTATTACGAAAAAAGGGGGTCGCTTAGCGGCCCCCTTTTCTATTCCATTGCCCGGCTAGCGCGTCGACTGGGATCCAACCGGCTGGCCACGCGCATGAGCGATGCTCAGGGCCAGTTCCAGGGCTTGTTCATAGTTCAGCCTCGGATCTACTGTTGACTTGTAGGCGCGTGCAAGGTCTGTTTCCGTCAGACCACGCGCACCACCCGTGCACTCAGTAACATCTTCGCCCGTGAGCTCAACATGTACGCCACCGAGGTAGCTGCCCATGTCTCTGTGCACACGAAACGATGACTGCACTTCAGCCAGTATGTTGTCGAAACGACGGGTTTTAACACCAGTTGCCGTCGATTCCGTGTTGCCATGCATGGGATCACAACTCCACAACACAGGTGAGCCGGTGGCCCGCACGGCCTGAATCATTGCCGGCAAGCCCTGCTCCACTTTTTTAGCGCCAAAACGGCATATCAAAGTAAGACGACCCGGTTCGCCTTGCGGATTGAGAATGGCAATCAATTCCTGCAACCACTCTGCACTCATGGCCGGACCGATTTTGATTGCGATCGGATTCTGGATGCCGCGATAATACTCAACGTGTGCACCGCTGACATCGGCGGTACGCATACCTATCCACGGAAAATGGGTCGACAAATTAAACCAACCCCGGCGTTTTTCCAGGAAACGTGTTTGTGCCTGCTCATAGGGCAGATGCAGGCCTTCATGACTGGCATAAAAATCGACGCGTTCGGTTCCGCTGGTCGCCGTCTGTCCGGACACGAGTTCGAAAAAATCGAGTGACTCAGATATCGCGTGAACAATTTGATGATAGTGCTCAGCGACTGGCGAATGATGAACGAACGCAAGATCCCAGTTTTCCGGATGATGCAAATCGGCAAACCCACCATCGACCAGGGCTCGCACAAAATTTAGCGTCAATGCCGCACGCTCGTAACCGCGTAACATGAGACTCGGATCCGGCACACGATCAGCCATCGTAAAGGGATGCCGATTAATCAGGTCCCCCCGATAGCTCGGCAGCGTGACGCCATCTCGTGTTTCTGAATCCGCAGATCTGGGCTTGGCGTACTGTCCGGCCAACCGCCCTACCCGAATGATCGGTTTCTTGAGACCGTACAGCAGCACGACACTCATCTGCAGCAGGATCTTGAGTTTGTTAGCGATAGCGTCTGAGGTGCAATTGTCAAAGTTCTCCGCACAGTCGCCTCCCTGCAACAGAAATCGCTCGCCGCGTTGGGCTTCTGCAAGCTGCCGCTTCAACGTGAGGATCTCGCCACTGGTAACGATGGGTGGCAAACGGCTAAGTGACGCCACGACAGACTCAACCGCCGCGGCATCCGGATACAGTGGATGCTGGCTTACGGTTTGCGCCTGCCAGGTTGCGGGGTGCCAGTCAGATTGTGCCGGTTTTCGTGTCATGGTCGCGTCATGCTATCGACCGCTTGGCCGGGGCGCAATCAAGTAGTGGCATATGTGGCCTCGTCTTGGCAGAATCGTCGCCCACCCCAGAAGGCCGTCAGGGCGTTTATGTCACCTTGGAGACCCGACCGATGAAAAGCATCCTGGATCAACTAGGGCTGAAATCACTCAATCCCGGTACCTGTACCGCCGTGTCAGGCTGGTCGAACGATGACAGCGGTGGCGTGCTGGCATCTATTAACCCGGCCAGCGAGGAAGAAATTGCCTCCGTGCTGTCAACGACTGATGCAGACTACGAACGCGTGATCAACGAGGCGCGCACCGTTTTCGAACTGTGGCGAACCGTACCTGCACCACGTCGTGGTGAAGCGATCCGCTTGGCCGGCGATGCGTTACGTCAGTACAAGGATCCACTGGGCAGTCTCGTTTCGTTGGAAATGGGAAAGATCAAGGCCGAAGGCGATGGCGAAGTACAAGAGATGATCGACATTGCCGATTTTGCCGTCGGTCAGTCACGCATGCTCTATGGCAACACTATGCATTCGGAGCGCCCACAACACCGCATGTATGAACAGTGGCATCCGTTTGGCCTTACCGGAATTATCAGCGCTTTTAATTTTCCGGTGGCTGTTTGGGCCTGGAACGCTTTCATCGCTGCGGTGTGCGGTAACGTTTGTATCTGGAAGCCATCACCCAAAACTCCGCTGTGCGCCGTCGCTGTGCAGCAGATTTGCAACCGCGCGTTGGCCGAAAACGGATTCCCCGGAATATTCTCCTTGTTTACCGACAAAGATAATCGATTAGCACAACACTTCGTCGACGATACGCGTATTGATCTGGTTTCGTTCACCGGTTCCTGTGCGGTGGGTCGCCAGGTGGGTGAGCGGGTCGCCGCGCGCATGGGACGCAGTCTGTTGGAACTTGGTGGCAACAATGCCTTAATCGTTGACCAGCATGCCAATATGAAGATCGCCGTGCCGGGCATAGTCTTTGGTGCGGTCGGAACTGCCGGCCAACGCTGTACTACGACTCGCCGATTGCTTGCGCACGAGAAAATTGTCGACGATCTCACCGACAAGTTGGTGCAGGCCTACGGCCAAGTGCGCATTGGCGATCCACTGGACCCACAGACGCTGATGGGACCGATGATCGACGCACCCAGTGTCGAGCGTTTTAGCGACGCCGTGCAGGCAGTACGCGATCGCGACGGCGCGATACTAACCGGTGGTTCGGCGCTGGACCGCCCGGGCTATTTTGTTGAACCGACTATCGTGCGGGCCAGGAATGACTGGGACATCGTGCAGACCGAGACCTTTGCACCGATCCTGTACGTCATTAGCTTTAGCGATCTGGATGAAGCTATAACCATGCAAAATCAGGTCCCACAGGGGCTGTCATCGGCAATTTTCACCGACAATCTGCAAAATGCCGAACGATTTTTGTCTGCCGCCGGCAGCGATTGCGGCATTGCCAACGTCAATATCGGCACGTCGGGCGCCGAGATCGGTGGCGCATTTGGCGGCGAAAAGGAGACCGGTGGTGGCCGCGAGGCTGGTTCAGACTCCTGGAAGGCCTATATGCGCCGGCAGACCAATACGATCAACTGGGGTAGCGAACTCCCGCTGGCCCAGGGAATCAAGTTCGATTTGGGCTAGCCGGGTGTAAACCTTTGATCCATAGGACGCATCTCAGGGGCATGGAATCTGTGAGATCGTCCAAAATGAGGATCAGCTCTTGGCCGCCGTCGCACTAATGAAGCCCGCCCATCAAAACGCCAACCCACAGGCTGCGTTAGTAGCGAGAGCCGTTGGCGGAGACGTCGGAGCATTCGAGGAAATCTATCGTGCCACCGTCGGCAAGATATATGCGGTGTGTCTGCGCATGACGGCGGATCGTGGCATAGCTGAAGACTGCACACAGGCCGCCTTTGTCAGTGCGTGGCAGAAACTCGATCGCTTTGAGGGGCGCAGTGCCTTTAGCTCCTGGTTACATCGCATCGCCGTGAATGAAGTATTAGGCCGTCATCGTAGTGAGGGACGGCGGCGCACCCACCTGGAGCTGGTCAACGAGCTGCCGACCGGCACAGACGTCGATCTGCAGAGCCGCGATACCGGCACAAACATGGACCTGGAAGACGCCCTGCAAACCTTGCCAAGCGGCGCCCGGGAAATTTTCGTGCTCTATGCCGTTTATGGCTACACACACAAAGAAATTGCCGACACGCTGGGACTGGCAGTCGGCACCTGCAAAGCACAAGTACACCGCGCCAGAAAACTGTTACGCGCAAGGCTGGACGCATGAACGATAGAAATGATCCCCTGATGGAGCGTGCCGCGGCACTCCCCGATGAAATCAATCCGAATCGGGATTTGTGGCCGGTAATTGCATCACGACTGACACCGGCTATACAGTCGAAGCCTTCTAGCAGGTCATCGGTCTGGCCCATTGCCTTGGCGGCCGGTTTGGCGCTTGCTGTGTTGTCATCGGCGATCACCTGGACGGTGGCCAACCGGGCAGATGTGAGTCCGGACCGGATCGCGGCCGTGATAACCGAACCGGCACGACCTTACGTGCAGGATGCCGAATTGGTGCAGATACGTCAGGAGTTGACTGCAGCGCTGGATGACAACCTTATGCGCTTGTCACCAAAGACCCGCAGAAAGGTCAGTGCTAACCTGCTGGAGATTCACGAAAGTCTCGCAGAGATTCGTATGGCGCTGGATGCAGATCCAAACAACGGCTTTTTACATCAGTTGCTTTACACCACTTATCAGCAGGAACTTGGACTGCTGTCGAACATTAACAGGGTGGCTTTGACGCTGCCGGATGAGATTGAAACATGAAAATTTACCTGCATATCCCCTTGCTGGCTCTCTTCGCCTGCTCTGCAATCAGTAGCGAAACAATTAACGAGCAGGCCAACATGAAGCCGAATGGCAAACTCAAGGTATCAAACGTGGCCGGGACAGTTGACATTGAAGGCTGGTCAAACAAAAGGATTGAAGTCACCGGAAAACTTGGCGACGACTCAACGCTCATCTTTGATGTCGATGACGATACCGCCGTTGTCGAGGTTGAATTTAAAAACCACGGGCGGAAAAGACACAGAAATCTTGAGTCTAGCGATCTGGTCATTCGTGTGCCGCACTCGACTCGTGTCTCTGTAAGCACGGTCAGTGCCGATCTTACAGTTCGCGACATCAAAGGCGTCCAAAGGCTTAAGACTGTCAGTGGTGATTTGAAAACCCAGGTCTTTGGGGAGGATGTCGACGCAAAAACCGTCAGCGGCGAAATTATTATCGAAGGAAACAACTCTGCGTCGAACCTTATGGTCGGCACCGTCAGTGGAGACGTCGAGGTGACGGATGTCGCCGGTGAAATTAGTGCCAGAAGTGTCAGCGGCGATATCGAACTCGACGCCACCGAATTCTCACGTTTGGATATGAAGAGCGTGTCCGGCGATCTGGATTGCAGTGGAGACCTGGAAAAAGGCGGGCGAGTGGACGCTGAGTCTGTCAGCGGCGACGTGAACCTTAACCTCGAGAACTTATACGATACCGAGTACTACGTTGAAAGCTTCAGCGGCGACATCGATCCGGTTCTAGATTACAAAGCAAAGCGAACCAGCAAGTACGCTCCCGGCAGCAGGCTTGAATTGACCGAGGGTAAGGGTTCCAGCCGCATTCAAATCGAAACGATGAGTGGTGACGTTGAAATCTCAACGACAGGTAAAACAAACAAAAAGCCAGACGTGCAATAGACCACTAGTGGTACGGATCCAGATTCGATCTGATAAAAGTTCACTTGCAACCGGCATGGCGGGATTCCGTCAGGAGATGGGTCGCAAGAACTAATCGGTATCTAGTCCGGCGGGACCAGTCACGTCTGTCAGCGTCGAGGCGCGGCGACAAAAGTTAACAAGTTCCGTCTATGGTCTCGTGTTGAAGCACGCAGGAAGCCATATTCAGGTAATCGGGGGCAGTAATGTCGCCGCATGATCTAGCCCTCGCTGACTCTCATCCGATAACACACACCAGACAGTCGTTATGTTAACTATCGGCTAGCCCGATAACCGACTTGCCTGTAATCTTTGCGGATCAACTTTTGGACGCACATTAAAATGAATAGACGACTTCCTTTGACCGCAATCGGTTTGACTGTTTTGCTGGCTATCAACGGCTGTGGTGGTGGTGGTGGGTCAACAACCGAACTTCCCGTTGAATTGGCGCCGCCTCCGGTAGAAAAGGCGACTGTGACCGTGCTCCTTACGGACGCCCCCAGCGATCACTTTGACGAGATCAATGTCACGATTTCATCAATCCAGCTCCTGGGAGGCAGCGATCCGCAGACCCTGTTCGAGGGCAGCGAGACTGTTGATTTGCTACAGCTCGAAAACTTCTCCGATTTGTTTGTCGTTGCCGACGATATTGATGCCGGCACCTATGACAAGATTCGGCTCCGCATTTCCGACCTTGAACTGGTTGGTCTCGACGAAGATGGCAATGTCGTGGAATCAATTCATCCAAGTCTGCCAGCCAACGGCAAAATTGACCTCAATCCTCGCGGCTCTTTCGAAGTTGCCGGGGGAGACCACCTGATGTTGCAGCTCGACATGGATGCGCGCCGGTCAATTCATATGACCGGAAATGGACGGTATCGCTTCCGTCCCGTGGTCTTTGTCGATGTCCTTTCCGACCGCTTCGACGGCAAGAACGTCAGGATCAACGGTGAGATCACGGCCATCGACGAGGCCAACAGCACCATGGAAGTGTGCCAGCAGCGCCCAAGTTCATCGTCGGATGACAATGCCTTAATGGATGGCCGGACGGCTCATTGTGTGACGGTAGTGATCGACGACGAGACCGGTATTTTCGACAGCGACGGTAACGCCGCCGCATTTGTGGATCTCCAGGTGGGAGATCAAGTAACCGTGATCGGTCGTTTTGCCATGGATGACGAATTCGGCGACGACGGCAGGCTCTTTGTCGCGGATGTTGTCACCATCGGGCCGCCGGGCACATTTGAGCGTCTTGAAGGAACCGTCCTGAGCGCGGTCGACGCGGATAACCGTTTCGATTTTCTGATCGCACCGGGACAGGGCTTCGCAGACGGCTCGACAATTTCCGTGGAGCTGCAGCCGGGTACGCACGTGGTCGATGACGACGGCGAGCCGGTCGGCGCCGATCAGATACAACCCGACATCATCGCCCTCGTCGAAGGCGTGGTCGCTCTGAGTGGCGATTCCACCGACACGCTGCGTGCAGCCTATGTAGTCCTTGATCTCATGTCCGAAGACGGCATGGGTGACGACGACGAGATTATGCTGAGCGGTGAAGTCCTTACGGTGGATGTGGCCAATGCCGGCCTGACCCTGTCGACGGACGACGGCGATCGTTGTGTGCGGCTCGACGACGACACCGGCATTTTCGAGATTACGGTCGGCGACGAGACAAGCCTCACCAACTCAATCGAATTGGGCGACGTGATTGCCGGTTCACCGGCAGACGTTTACGGGACCGAAGATATCGACGGCTGCATCGACGCAAGCGTTATTATCGTTTCTCCGCCAGCCTGATACCTGAGGGCCGGCGGCGGTTTTATCCGCCGTCGGTCCGCGGCGGTGTCGCCCCCGGCGAGATCAGCAAACTTTTAGAAAAATTCGTCTGCCTGCGGCCGTTGCACCTCGGCCCGCCGCGCACAGAGTCTTATCGTTTCCACCGCCTTGGCGATGTTTCGCGGACCGCCCGTCAGATCGGACATTCTGGGCGCCAGATAAGCTTCCACTTCCGTTGCCACAGTCTCATCACATAGACGGCCAGCAATCTCAGCCGGCAGGCGACCGGCATCCCGTGGTGGCAACCGACTAATCAGCGCATCAAAGTTTTGTTGGAGCCATACCCAGGTGGCCGGTCGATTGGCCAACTCCTTAATGTGATTTATAAGAAAGCCTCGTATCTCATTGACCCGAAGACTCTTTCCGAGAGCCATATTCCGGACCCGTGCAGCCAGCTTCGGATCGGTAACACGGGCAATCGCAGCCAGAATAGTCTTTCTTTCATGCCCGTCACGGCTATTTTCAAAACGCTCCAGCAGCGGTGCAATGGCCTCTTCCCCGGTATCTGCAATGGCCACACGCAATGCCAGCTCGATGCTGCTGGGCGCCAGGCTGTCTTCATGACCGGCGATCCACTGCCTGGCCCGATGGGTTGCCGTATTGCGGACCGCCTCATCCTGCGACCACGCCTGCAACTCTGCAACATCCACCAGAAACAGACGAAGCGAGTCGCTCGGCAACTCCTTCATGTAATCCGGTTTGAACGCCTCGACGGCAGGAAGATCGCCATATAGTTTTTCCACGTAAGCAACCAATCCGTTGCGTGTTTCCTCACCGACCACCAGATAATCACGGGTGTATTCGATAAAGTTTTTTGCTGCCAACGCAACTTGTGGTCGTTCCGACTTGGCGATCATCTCCAGCAATGTCGCGGCGTCGCCCACAGACATGCTTCCCGCAGCCAGTGCCGCGTTGATGCTGTCAACAATCGACATTTGTTCTATTGCGGACAAGTGGGCTTCAGCGGCAATCAACCCGGGATAGGCAGACGCCGGCATGACCCAGTGAAAATAGCCAGCGAAGTCGGCATTGGGCAAAAACCAGGTAGGACAATGATCCATCGATAGGGGCAACGTCGTAGTTTCGGGCCCCACCAGTTTGCAGCTTTCATGCTGCTCGTCATTGTTGCCGTAACGCATACAAACCGGGACCATCCACCCTTGCGTGGCTTTGGCCTCGGAGCCGATGGGTTTGAACTTGGTCTGCCCGATCGTGACCGTCGGTGTAGTGCTGCAATCCAGGTTCATAGCCAGCATGGGAATGCCGGGTTGGAACAAGAAAGACCGAAATGCGTCACCGACCTGATCACCCCCCGTGCGTACAACGGAATCAATGAAATCGTTCACGTCTGCATTGCGGTGTGCAAACTGCCGCAGGTGAAAACGCATCGCATCGCGAAAGCTCTCCTCGCCCAGATATCTTTCGAACATGCTCAGTACGGCACCGCCCTTACTATAGGTGATGCCGTCGAAAGCATTCTCGATGTCGTGATTGGTAGTGACCGGCTGACGTATCTGGCGCGCCGTAGTCAGCGCGTCTTCTTTCATTGCTGCGTTGAGCCGAACCAGTCGCGACATGCCGGCCCGATGCTCCGGGTTCCATTGCGCGACTGTCTTGTAGGCCATCCAGGTCGCAAAGGCCTCGTTGAGCCAGATATCGTCCCACCACGGCATGGTGACCAGATTGCCAAACCACTGATGCGCTATTTCGTGAGCATGCACGAGCGCATGTCGGCGTCGTTGTAGTACGGGCGCGTCGTCGCCGAGTAACAACAGACTCTCTCGATAGGTAATCGCGCCGACATTTTCCATTGCACCGGAAGCAAAATCGGGCACTGCAAGAATATCCAGCTTCGGATACGGATGGGCAGTATCAAAGTACGCCTCCAGCAGCGCCAACAGCTCAGGTGTCGTGCCCAATGCATGTCCCAGTCGACCCCCCTTCCCGCTCGCGGCGATTCCTCGCAAAGGCAAGGGCACGCTGCGTTGCGCCGTCGTAGGGATGTCCGGAGCCGCGACGACATCGAGCGGCCCAACAGCGAATGCAATGAGATATGTCGGTAATGGCGGCGTCTTGCCAAAACGGATACGTTGCAATCCGTTTTCCAATGGCATGCGTTCGACTTCCGGCATGGATGCAATCGCGGCGTGACCAGGCGCAACATTCAAAGTGACCTCAAATGGCGTCTTGAACACCGGCTCGTCGAAACACGGAAAAGCCTCACGTGCGCTGACGGGCTCAAACTGGGTGAACGCGTAGAACTCTCCGCCATCGCGCACCCGATAGAGCCCTTTCAGTTGCTCGCCAAACCGCGCCTCATATGCGATTTCCAGACGTGCCCTTTGTTGCTCGACCAAACGGGGTAAGGCAATTTCTGCCACACCTGCAACATTAGTAACGTGAAATGTTGCTTCGAGCACCTGTCCATCGGCTAGCCGCAAGCGCGCTTCGCTGACCTGCAACCCAGACGCATGCAAGTAGAATGTTTTCAACCGTTCACGAATGTCTACGTCAATCGTGACGTAGCCACTAAAGGTTTCGCGTTCCGGGACCAGCGTCAGATTCAGCGCATAAGCCACCGGGACTACCGTGTGCGATAGGCGGCCGGTCGGCACATTGTCCGACTTTCGTAGCTCCGCCGGCCCCGGAGCTTCGACTGTGCCGCAGCCACCGAGACAAATGATGGCAAAAAGCAGAATTCGTCTACTCATTAAGTTCCCCCATAAGATCAACGCAGTATAACCGCCTGGAACAGGTACGCCGTCGCCTTTGCTATGATGTAGGCATGAATTCAATCCGAAGCATTGGACTGGCGTTGGCTCTGGGTGTGGGCCTGATTGGATTGTCTGGCATAGCCACCACCTCCGAAGACGACCGTGTGCTGGCATTGCTGACGATCGACGGCGCAATAGGCCCGGCCACCAGTGACTATTTTGTACGTGGCGTCGAACAGGCAGAAGACGAAGGCGCAGGTTTGATTGTACTCGTGATGGATACACCGGGTGGTCTGGTTGCCTCGACGCGGGACATTATCAAGGCCATTTTGAGCTCGCCGATACCGGTGGTCACTTACGTCTCCCCAAGCGGCTCGCGTGCCGCCAGCGCCGGCACTTACATACTTTATGCCAGCCATATCGCTGCGATGGCACCTGCAACAAACCTCGGCGCCGCAACTCCGGTCAGCCCGGGTGGTGCTCCTGGTGCGCCGCAGGAAAAACCCGACGAGGCCGATGACGACGAAAATGGTGAAACAAAAGACGACGCGCCTGACCCGTCAACCACACTGGAGCGCAAGGGCATCAACGATATGGTTGCCTACATACGCGGACTTGCAGAATTGCGTGGCCGCAATGCCGATTGGGCCGAAGATGCCGTGCGCAATGCGGTGAGTTTATCGGCCAACGAAGCAGTTGAGAAGAATGTCGTCGATCTGACGGCAGACAATCTGACCGATTTACTCGAACAAATCGACGGTCGTGTAGTCGATGTCGGCGGTGTAGACAAAACCCTCGATACGAAAGGACTGGTGATAGAGCGTATCGAGCCGGACTGGCGCACCAGATTGCTGGCAACACTGACCGATCCGACCGTGGCGTATTTTCTGATGCTGATTGGCATTTATGGCCTGATGTTTGAAGGCTATAACCCCGGTGCGATAGTTCCGGGTGTAGTCGGCGCGATCTGTCTGTTGATGGCGCTATATGCCTTTCAGATCCTGTCGGTGAATTACGCGGGTCTGGGTTTGATTCTGCTTGGACTGATCCTGATGGTGTCCGAGATATTTGTACCAAGTTTTGGCGCGTTGGGGATAGGCGGCATTATCGCTTTTGTCGTCGGCTCAATTATTCTCATGGATACGGACGTGCCTGGATTCGGGGTGGACCGTGCTTTGATCGGTACGATTGCGGCACTGGGTGGCAGCCTGGTCATGGCAATCGTCTGGTTCGCGGTGCGTGCACGGCAGATGCCGGTGGTGACCGGCCAGCAGGAACTAGTTGGTTCGCTAGCCGAGGCGGTCTCTGATTTCGATGGGAAGGGAACGGTATTCGTACATGGTGAAAACTGGACGGCACGCTCTGCCCACGCAATACAACGTGGTGACACTGTCAAAATTGTTGCAATAAACGGTCTACAGCTCGAGGTGGAACACTACCCGGGTGGGGGAAAAAGCTAATGTCATTTACACCGGTAATTATTGTCGTAGCAGTACTGCTGCTATTCCTGTTCAGCGCGATCAAGATTCTCAAAGAGTGGGAGCGCGGTGTTATTTTGCAACTGGGCCGCTACAAGAAGGTCAAAGGACCTGGTCTGATCTTTGTCATACCGATCATCCAGCAAATGATCAAGGTCGGTCTGCGTGTGGAGGTCATGGATGTGCCCACACAGGACGTAATTTCACGGGACAACGTCTCGGTAAAGGTCAATGCGGTCATTTATTTCCGGATACTCGACCCGGAGCGTGCGGTAACCCAGGTCGCCGAGCCCTTTGTCGCAACCAGCCAGCTGGCCCAGACGACTTTGCGTTCTGTGCTCGGTCAGCATGATCTGGACGAGATGCTGTCCGAACGCGAGAAACTCAACCACGATCTGCAACAGATACTGGACAAGCAGACCGATGCCTGGGGTATCAAAGTCTCCAATGTCGAGATCAAACATATCGATCTGGACGAGAGCATGATTCGTGCTATTGCCAAACAGGCCGAGGCCGAACGAACGAGACGTGCCAAGGTGATTCATGCTGAGGGTGAGGAACAGGCGGCGACGAAACTATCTGCAGCAGCAAATATTCTGACCGGTGAGCCGCAGGCGATCCAGTTGCGCTATATGCAGACACTCACCGAGATTGCCGGTGAAAACAATTCAACAATAGTATTCCCGTTGCCGCTGGATCTTATTGAGCCATTGTTCAAGAAGCTGTCCTAGCCGTAGTAGCTGACGCAAAGGCAGTAATCGCTGCGATCCTGATTCTCACTACAAGTGAGATCTCGCGCTGGACCAGATTTGATACCCGCCATTAACGTGTAATTAAAAGTGAGCTCCGTTAATCCAGCAGTTCATGATCTGGGAATTTCATTGCGCCAGGCGGCGCTGGTCGCCGGCCTGGGCCTGCTGATCATGACAATTGCAGCCCCCTTTGCCGAATTTTTTGTCTACAAGAAGATCGTTGTTCCGGGAGACATCGTACAAACCACTCAGAACATTGCAGCGAACCACGGACTTGTTCTTGCCGCGATTTTTGCCTACCTGGCCGTCTTTATCTGTGATTTGATCGTTGCGTGGGCGCTCTATTTTCTCCTCGTCCCGGTCAATCGAGCGTTGTCATTGCTTACCGCGTGGTTCAGGTTGGTCTATACAGCGATCGGCTTCGTTGCCCTGTTAAAGCTGGTGACCGTTTTTCGCATTTCGAATACCGCCGACTACGTGGCGGTCTTTGGCTCCGATCAGCTGCATGCCCACGTTAAACTTCTGCTGAATTCGTTTCGATACGAATGGAACATCGGCCTGATACTTTTCGCGATCCATCTTGGTTTGCTGGGTTATCTCGTGTACCGGTCTGGCTATATCCCCAGGATACTGGGCATTTTATTGACAATCGCCGGGTTGGGCTGGCTGATCTATGTTTTGAGCCCCTACCTGTATCCCAATGCCGACGTTGGATTCATCATGATCACATTTGTCGGCGAAATAATCTTTATGCTTTGGCTTTTGGCCAGGGGTTGGAAGATCCAGGAACCGATAACGCATTCCTGACCTGCCGCTCGGACAAATATCGCGGCATGATGCCGCTGGCGTCAGTTCGAGGGGAACTTAACCGTGATGCTCGCACCACCCAGATCGGAATCACTGATCTCCAGGGTGCCACCGCACAGTTCTACGATTTCACGTACAACGGCCAAGCCGATCCCCTGCCCGTCGGCACGTTCATCGATACGTACGCCACGATCAAAGACCAGTTGTGCGTCAGCCTGTGCTATTCCCGCGCCATCGTCTTCGACGATTAAATGCACGCCCGGCCGTCGTGCCGCATCAACGTCGATTGCCTGGGCTGAAACACGCAGTCGCTGCTGGCAATACTTGAAGGCATTGTCGAGCAAATTACCCATGATCTCGGTGAGGTCTCCCCTGTCGCCGAAATACAAAGACTGTGGCGATATTCTCTGCTCGGTCACCGGCGCTTTGTCGGCATAAACCTTGTCCAGCGACCGCACGATGCTGCCGACAACCTCGGTCACGTCAACCGGTTTGCTGCCCAGTGTCACGCCACCTGAAGTCGCGGCACGATTCAACTGATAACCGATAATCTCATCCATACGGTTCAATTGAGCATCGATTTCTGCGCTGTCACGATCCGCGCCTTCAATCGAGCTGCGGATTACCGCCAACGGCGTCTTGAGCGAATGCGCGAGGTTTCCCAATGTATTTCGGTACCGTTGTAGACGTGTACGCTCAGCCCGGATCAGCTTATTGGTGTTTTTTGTCAGCCCCTGAAGTTCACTGGGATAGTTTTCGCTGAGTTGTGGATGCATCCCGCTTTCTACTTCGCTGATTTCACGTTCGATCTGGCGCAATGGCGATAACACCCAACGCAGCAATACACCCAGAGTCAGGACCAGAGCCACGGCCAGACCGGCAAACCAGCCAAACAACTGACGCCGGTAGCGACGCATCTGATCGACAAAAGGTTCCAGACTTTCGGCGACACCAAACTGATAACCGGCAGCGCTGCCGTCTTCAAACTCCCATTCGACATTTAGCGTGTGCAGGAACACCGGCCTGCCATCGGAAAGTTGCGTACGGTTGAATTCATGGACACCCAGACCACCGCCAGGCTGCATCGGCAAACCGGTACCGACTGTGGATTGGGAACGCCAGATGGGCTCGCCATCGGCGGAATTGATCTGACCATACAAACCGGAACCGGCGGTACTAAAACGCGGTTCGGGCAGATCTTCCGGCAGATCCAGTGTAGCCTGGGCATTGGGTTCGGCCTCGGCCAGTAACAGGAAAATCTGTACGTCTAGCCGGGCTTCGACCGCACGTTCGGCGGCGTTTCTAAATACAGAATCCAGGACGAGTACTGTTGCCCCAAAGAAAACCGCCAGCACCAGGCTGACGGCAAGTAACAGACGGGCGCTCAGTGATGACATCATTCCAGTGTAAAGCGGTATCCCCTGCCCCTTAGGGTCTCGATCGGTTTGATCGTGTTTGCCGGGTCCAGCTTACGCCGTAACCGCCCGACAAACACTTCAATGACATTACTATCGCGTTCAAAATCCTGTTCGTAGAGACTCTCAGTCAGTTCTGTCTTGGAAACGACTTTGCCGGCGCTCATCATCAAATGCTCAAGCACCTTATATTCGTAGGAGGTCAGATCGACGTTGCTGTCTTCGACGGATACCTGTTGTGCCCGGGTATCGAGCGAGATCGGTCCGGCACGCAGAACAGAATCGGCCCAGCCACCCTGACGCCGCAGCAACGCATTAATTCGGGCCAGCACTTCTTCTGTATGAAAAGGCTTGACCACGTAATCGTCTGCACCGGACTCAAGTCCATTAACCTTGTCCTGCCAACGGTCACGCGCTGTCAATATCAATATCGGGAAATTTCGTTCGGCTTTACGCAGGGCGGAAATCAATTCCATGCCAGACATTGCCGGCAGTCCAAGATCGACAATGGCAACATCGATTGGATATTCCTTGCCGTAATAAAGACCCTCTTCACCGTCGCCAACGGCATCAACCACAAAGCCTGCGTCTTTCAAAGCTGTACTGAGTGACTCTCTCAGTACCTGTTCGTCTTCAACTAACAGTAAACGCATATCAGTCGCTCACATGATCCGACCGGAGCGGGCGTCCACACGAATTGTGCGAACGCGACCCCGATCGTAGACCTTGACGTAGTGTATCGGCCGGTCATTTACGTAACGGGTCTTGGCGCTGATTACTTCGCCATCGATCTGACGGCGCACGCGTGCCACCGCCTGATCGAGCGATATGAATCTTTCCTGCGCAGCGAGCTGGATGACGCCGTTCTCCGCCTGCGCCGTCAGCGGCGTCAGCAGAGACAGGCTCATCAACGTGCCCAGAAAAATGCTTACAAGAAACCGTTTCACTTCAGTTGCCCTCAGTAACGTCCAGACCGGGCCGGTGTTACTGCTACTCGCACCCGTATTCTATCCCTCGGCTGCCGCGAAGTGCGCGTCGTGTACTCGCGACCCGCGTAAACGTACGTCACATGATAACCGTCAATTCTGCGCTCTTCACGTGACGTATATCGCGTTGTACAACGTTCGACCGTTCGCGTCCGTACTCTGTGATCATCGTAATAATGGTTAGCTTCATAGTTGCGACGAGCGGCACCATCATGCCCCATCGCCGAACCAATCAACGTACCCACTATTGTCATGGCATCGCGGCCTCGACCATCACCAAACTGGCGGCCTATTACACCACCAATCAGCCCGCCGGTAACGGTCGCAGGGGCCGTCTCACGGTACTGTCTGCGTGGCCGGTCCTGGACACGCTGATCCCAGCATTCCCGCTGTGGTTGGCGCACCCTGACATAACGATAGACCGGTTCAACATCCACTACCTCGGCATAGACATAACCGTCGTCATAACCAGTGTCTTTATAATCATAACGGCTGTCGCGGTAGTCGTCGTCACCCTCGTCGTCCCACCAGCCATGATCAGCCATAGCTGTTGTGGTCATCGTGAGCATGGCGAAGGCCGCTGCCGTTAATGCGATCTTCTTCAACATCTCCTTAACTCCTGTTTTTGCGGCGGAACAACGGTTCCCGCCAGCGTCAGGAGCAAGATAGCGCTAACAGCCTGAATACGGCCTGAATACCCCAGATTTCAGTCAGATAGGGCGTCTTTGGCGGCCCGCCAGAGGGTCTCCAGCTCATCCAGATCAGCCTGTTCAGGACGACGCCCGGCCTCGGCTAAAGATCGCTCCAGATGCCGGAAACGGGCTCTGAAGCGATTGTTTGCAGTCTGCAGTGCAGTCTCCGGATCGAAGCGCATGTGACGCGCCAGATTAACGATTGCCAGGAGCAAATCACCCGTCTCGCGTTCGATCGCAGTCCGATTCCCGGTCGCAATTTCCGCATCCAGTTCTGCCAGTTCTTCGTTGATCTTGGCTCGCGCGCCCGCGGCGCTGGGCCAGTCAAAACCCACACTGGCCGCACGACTGCCAAGTTTTGCAGCGCGACGCAATGCGGGCAACGCCCGTGGCACGTCATCGAGGACCCCCGCGTCGTCAGTTTGTCGCTCCGCAGCCTTTTGCGCCTCCCATGCAATGGTCTGCGCCTCGGCGTTGGCCACGCTGGCATCGGCGAATACGTGTGGGTGGCGGCGCGTCATCTTGTCACAGAGACCGTTAACGACATCGGCAAACGAAAACTCGCCCGACTCTTCGGCCAGACGCGCATGGAAAACAACCTGAAATAACAAATCACCCAACTCGTTACGCAAGCCCGGCAAATCGTTGCGTTCGATTGCATCGGCAACTTCGTAGGCTTCCTCGACCGTGTGTGGCGCTATGGTGCTGAAATCCTGCTCCAGATCCCAGGGACACCCCTGTTGTGGGTCCCGCAGGCGCGCCATGATCTCCAATAACCGGTCGATCTCAGTCATTCGTTGTCTGCTCCGAGTATAGCTTTGTAAAAACAGACAATCATCGATGCAGTCGCACCCCAGATAATGCGGTCCTGCCACGGAATTTCGTAATACGGAATGCGCTGCCCAAAAATCTCTTTTTGCTTCTTGTGGTGATTGGCGGGCTCAAACAGATGCGATAGCGGCACTTCGAAGGCGTCCTCAACTTCCGCACTGTCCAGCCGTAAAGAGATTGTGTTATCGAAAAATCCAACGACCGGTGTCACCGAATAACCGGTGATAGTGAAATAGTTGTCCAGGTAGCCGACAACTTCGACCCGGTCTGCGGGCACGCCCACCTCCTCTGCCGTCTCACGCAGCGCCGTTTCGCTGGGATTGTTATCACCGATCTCAACACGACCACCCGGAAAACTGATTTGTCCCGCATGATGCTTTAGATGCTCCGCGCGTTGAGTCAACAGAATGTGCAGATCATCGGCGCGCTCGACCAGTGGCAACAACACTGCCGCCGGGATCAGCGGCTTGGGCAGCCTGTCCATAAACGCGTCGGGAATATCACCCCAGCCAGGTCGTTGTACGATCTTGGGGTCTTGTGGCCGGGTACCTTCCAGACGCTTCCGGATTAACGCGCGCAAAGCACTAGCCCTGGATACCGCCTCGGGTCAACTTTTCAGGATCGAGCAGGCGTCGCAGCTCGGCTTCATCGAGGTCGGTGGTCTCACGCGCAACATCAAGTATCGGGCGACCTTCCGCATAAGCCTTCTTGGCCGTTGCTGCACCCAGGTCATAGCCAATTACCGAGTTAAGTGCCGTTACCAGTATGGGATTACGTTGCAAGACTTCGGCCATTGCATCCTGGTTCACAGTAAATCCGGCGATCGCACTGTCAGCCAGTACACGCGAGCTGTTGCTTAAAACAGTCAGACTATCGATCAAATTATCGGCAATGACCGGCAACATTACGTTTAACTCAAAGTTGCCCGACTGACCACCGATTGTGATAGTTGCGTCGTTGCCGATCACTTGTGCCGCAACCATCGCTACGGCTTCGGGCACAACCGGATTGATTTTTCCGGGCATGATGCTGCTGCCGGGTTGCAGTGACGGCAAGTGGATCTCCGACAAGCCGGCCAGCGGTCCACTGTTCATCCATCGCAAATCGTTGGCAATTTTCAACAGACTCACTGCGATACTGCGCAACTGGCCTGACAATTCGACCGCTGTATCCTGCGTTGCTATACCCACAAACAAGTCGTCACTTTGCGTAAAAGAAACGCCAGTGTGTTGTGACATCGCTTTTGCCACACGGGCCCCGAATTCCGGATGTGCGTTTATGCCAGTACCGACGGCCGTGCCACCCTGAGCCAGACGATGCAGGCGCTTGCGGGTATCGTCGATGCGAGCGATCCCGTCGCTGATCTGATTAGCCCATGCGCCGACTACCTGACTCATGCGTACCGGCATCGCATCCATCAGATGGGTGCGTCCAGTCTTTATGACGTCGTCGAGGGAGTCTGCTTTAGTGACCAGCGTCTTATGCAAATGGGTCAGCGCGGGGAGCAATTCCTTATCGATCATCAGGGCCGCACTGACATGGATTGCGGTCGGGATTACATCGTTACTGCTCTGGCACATGTTCACATGGTCATTTGGATGCACCTTTGAACCCAGCCGCTCGGTGGCGAGCCTCGAGATCACCTCGTTGGCATTCATATTCGTGCTGGTGCCAGAGCCGGTCTGAAAAACGTCAATCGGAAAATGATCGTAGTGAGCGCCCTCGGCCACCTCCATTGCGGCGGACTGAATCGCCTCAGCGATTTTTTTGTCGAGCAAACCCAGATCGCTGTTGCTACCAGCCGCGGCCCACTTGATCAAACCGACGGCGCGGATAAATGCCGCAGGCATCACCCTGCCGCTGATCGGAAAATTCTCTACGGCCCGCTGGGTCTGCGCTGCCCACAGTGCCTCTTCCGGCACTTCAAGCTCGCCCATGCTGTCGCGTTCTATCCTGACCGGTCCCCTGCTTTTGCCACGTGCACTCATGTCTGCTCCTGCTGAGCCGTAATTACGTCACCTATGATACCGCTGTTACGCGCTGTGAACTGGCTTTTAGGCTATGATGCGCGCGTGACAGCGACCCTGCAGCTTAGCGAACTGACAGCCGTCTCTCCCATAGACGGCCGGTATGCCGCACAACTATCCGCCTTACGCCCCATCTGCAGCGAATACGGTCTGTTGCGCTATCGCGTGCAGGTCGAGCTACGCTGGATGATCCACCTGGCTGAGGAAGGCGTCCTGCCCGAGCTCGTGGCACTGGATTCGGGTCTGCAGAGCAGATTGCGAAGAATTGCCGACGGTTTCGACCTTGACGCTGCAAGCCGCATTAAACAGATCGAGACGACTACCAATCACGATGTAAAGGCAGTCGAATATTATCTGCGTGAGGAGCTAGCCAGGCAGAAAGTGCCGGCATCAATCAGCGAGTACGTGCATTTTGCCTGTACTTCAGAGGACATAAACAACCTGGCCTACGCACTGATGCTCAGCGAGGCCCGCGCAGCCGTTGTGTTACCGGGGCTGCAAAGCATAATCACAGCTCTGGCAGACATGGCGCACCGTTATGCTGCAGTGCCAATGTTATCCAGAACACATGGCCAACCGGCAACTCCCACCACGCTGGGAAAAGAGCTGGCAACGGTGGCTGCGCGTCTTAAAACACAACGATCAGATTTGGAGCAGGTTTCGGTGCTGGGCAAGTTCAATGGCGCGGTTGGCAACTACAACGCTCACTACGCCGCGGCGCCAGAAATTGACTGGCCGGGTGTAACGGACCGATTCATTGTGGCGCTGGGTCTACAGGCGAACACCTACACAACGCAGATCGAGCCGCACGACTGGATCTCTGCGTACAGCCATGCGCTCATGCGCTGTAATTCGATTCTGCTGGATTTCGCTCGCGATATCTGGGGCTATGTCTCGCTCGGCTATTTCAAACAAAACGCGGCCGAAAGTGAAACAGGGTCTTCAACAATGCCACATAAAGTAAATCCGATTGATTTCGAGAACGCCGAGGGCAATATCGGGATCGCACAGGCATTGCTGGCGCACTTTGCGGAAAAGCTGCCCGTCTCGCGCTGGCAGCGGGACTTGAGTGACTCAACAGTATTGCGCAATGTCGGCGTTGCACTCGCCCACAGCACCGTCGCCCACGTGGCAATCAGCCGCGGCCTGGCCAAACTTGCTGCAGACGAAGAAGCCATGCATGCCGATCTGAGCGAACGATGGGAGTTACTAGCCGAGCCGATACAAACAGTCATGCGGCGTCACGGTCTCAGCGGTGGTTATGAGGAGCTCAAAACTTTGACTCGCGGCAAGGCTGTTGATCGCAACATGATTCACAGGTTTATTGACGGACTGGCTTTACCCGACGACGCGAAAAAACGACTGCTGGCGCTGGAACCCGCGAATTACCTGGGCAATGCTGTCGAAGCAGCAAAAGACATCACAGACGACTAGAGTGGCCCTTCGATTTCCTGCATCCATCGATGCGCAACGTTTTCTATCCGACTACTGGCAGCGCCAGCCACTGCTGCTGCCAAATGCAATGAGCGACGAGTTAGCGGCGTTGGAATCGGTCCTGACGCCGGCAGACCTGGCGGGGCTTGCCTGCGAGAACGATGTCGAAGCCAGGTTAATCACTACGGCGGGATCGCCTGGTCAGTGGCAACTGCGCCATGGCCCATTCCGGTCACAGGATTTCCAACAGCTACCAGCCACCGGATGGACTTTGCTGGTCCAGGACGTAGACAAGTACGTGCCGGAGGTGACGGCCTTACGCGATCAATTCAATTTTTTGCCGAGCTGGCGTATAGACGATGTCATGATCAGTTACGCCGTCCCCGGCGGATCGGTCGGTGCACACATAGATCAATACGATGTTTTTCTGGTTCAGGGAGCGGGCAACCGCCGTTGGGATATTGGACGAAGCAACGGTGTCCTCATTGCGGACGCGCCACTGCGAGTGCTGGAACAATTCGAAGTAGAACAACATTGGGATCTCACTACCGGCGATGTTTTGTATTTGCCACCCGGAATCGCCCATCATGGTCTTTCCGATGTGGCCTGTATGACAGTTTCAGTTGGTTTTCGCGCACCATCGGCACAGGAACTCGTAATGGGTCAGGCTGAGTATCAGGCTGAGCAAGTACGCGGTCGATATAGTGATGCCGGTCTGACGCTGGATGAGTCCGATGATGGACTCATTTCGACCGCGGCGGTCGAGCGAGCGCTTGCGCTTGTACACGAAACGCCCGGGCAGACAAGCCATGCCGTCAACTGGTTCGGTCGATTGGTCACTGAAAACAAACCCTGGCTGGCACCGTCACATCCGGACTCGGCTGAGACGAAACAACAATTTCTCCAGCGGCTGCAAGACGGCGAGAATTTATTGAGACACCTGGCCGTACGCATGGCACGCAGCGAGTTTCCCGGACATGGCCTGCTTTTTGTCGATGGCGTTGCCTGGTCACTTACAGCTGGCAGCCGCAAACTGGCGCGACCGCTGTGTCGCGGAGACCTGCTGCAAAATCCCGGTGACGATGACGCCCTGGCACTGTTATACGATCTGTATTGTGACAGCAAGTTATACTGGGCTAGCGATGACTAAACTGACTACGCGTCTGGCCCGATGGGACCGCGATCAAGCGTTGATTCGAAAGATACGCCAGGCCGTTTTCGTGATCGAGCAACACGTCGATCCAGAACTGGAATGGGACGGCGAGGACGCTGATGCTGTGCATGCCCTGGCTGGCCTGGTCGAGGACGATATTGTCGCCACGGGGCGTTTGCAGGCAGACGGCAAGATTGGAAGAATGGCCGTGTTGCCGCAATGGCGCAAGCACGGGCTGGGCGCCGCGATTCTCGCTGAACTTTTCAACGCCGCAATTGAGACGGGTATGAAAACGGTCTATCTGCACGCCCAAACCCATGCGCTGGATTTCTATGAACGACACGGTTTTGTGGCCGAAGGCCCCGAGTTTGATGAGGCCGGCATCCCGCACCGGCTAATGCGCCGTTCACTGCTGAAAAAACATGAGTGAGCAAACGAGCCGACCACTGGATACACCAGGTGACTATGCCACAGCCGTCATCGATCTACTCAATACCGCACGACAATCTGTGGAAATATTCAGCCCGGATCTTAACCCCGTGGTTTTTGGCAGCAGCGACTTGATCGCTGCGGTACGCAGCTTTGTCACACGCAACAAGCACAGTACTATGCGTGTGTTAATCCGCGACACAGGCCCATTGACCCGCGACGACCATCGTTTTCTGGCTGTCGCTCAACGGATTAGCAGCAAGATCATTGTCCGCAAGCTCGCGACGGATTTTTACAGCCGTGATGATGCGTTTGTCATCGCAGACGACACGCAATACGCGCTGCGCAAGCAGGCATCATCGTGGGCGGGTTTGTACGATCAAACACGGCCTGAAGTCGCCAGACAGCGCCTGACGGCTTTTGAGGAGATGTGGGCACACAGCGTGCCGGACCCTGGGATCCGGCGACTGCATATTTAACTAGTCGGTCACGACGTTATTGGCCGAACGTGCGTCTGAAACTACGATTCGACGCTCTTCAAGTTCGAGATATTCGAGTCGGCCTTGCAACCGACCAAACTCGCGTTCCAGCGTCCGCAGTTTATAGCGTAACTCTGCCGTACGCTCGTCGGTCACGTCTTCGGTTTGTAATTCCTTTTCGGCAGCACGCAAATCACGACGATTTGTGTTTATGTCTGAACGCACGCGATGCATCTCGCGGCCCAGGCGATAGCCAGTGAGAAAATAGTATTCCATCTCGGCCGGGCAAGCACCGGCGTAGTTACTGCCCGTTTTACCGACCGACAGCCCGTTAGAAAGCGTACAGAAATAATCCAGGCCTTCCAGACGACCCTGCTGATACGCCTGCACGTCGGGCGATATACCAAATTCGCTGCACTGTTGCCGATGCTTAGTGAGCCGTGTCATGGCCTGACCGCGAGCACCATCTTCCAGACCGATAGCGTACCAGTCCGCCGATACACACTGTGTCTGGGTCATCGTGGTCGCACAGCCGGCTGTCAGACCGGCGAGGCCGATTGCGCATAGAACAAAAAAGACTCTTCGGCTCGTGTAGTACATCGACGTGATCCTCGATTCGTGACTCTACGGACAACACTAACGCGCAATCACGATAACTACGCCGACGTGGTTAACATTTCTAATAGGAACTGGATCACAAGATGTTCAGCATTCTGAACATAATCACGACAGAATTATTGCATCGTAACGGGGTGAATTTTTTAATGGGAGGCAGAGAAATGCGACTGATGAAACAGCACGTTTTGCGATCAATGGAAATCTATGAGCGATGCGCGCTACTATCGATTTGTACGGGAATCGCAGCTTGCGGCGAAAAATCATTCTCGGCATCATCGGTGGCGAGGACAAAAAAAGGCCCGCTCTAAAGCGGGCCTCGTTGTGCGGTAAGAGCCGCGTATTATTGACTGCCACCTTCAACCTGGAAGGCTGCAGCGCCAGAGACACTGTCATCGCCCTCAGTCATCGAGTAGCTCATGCCCGCGCCACTGAGGTTGCCATCAGCGTCGCCACTGAAGAAGCCGGAGACATCACCCGCTCCGTCGGCCGTAGTTCCGCCGGCGGCATCGGTTACCGTTACAGAGTCGAACTCTCCGCCGAATGTGGCATCGCTGTTGATGTCAACATCCTGCGCCGAGGCGTCCCACACCTGGCTGGTCTCGTCGAAAGACAAGCTGACATCAGCATCAGCGGTCTGATTCGTAAAGTCCGCAGACAGGCTAGCCGAACCGAGGGTACCCACGTTGCCGTGATTATCCGTCGGATTGGTGTTACCGACCAGTGCGAAATTGGCTGAACCTTCGCTGGGCAGTTGCACAGCGGCGTTGCCGTCAGCACCCGTTACATAGTGCAGGCTGCTGTTATCAACGTTTTGGTTGATCGTTTCGCCCGCCGATGTGACGTTCACAGAACCAGTCGTCCAACGACCCCAGTGTAAACCGGTGGCGCCCTGACGATCAGTATCGCGACCGACGTTAACCGCCTGGCTACCGTTTTGCTCAATCGTCGCAGTTCCCAGCGGAGAGTCGGCCATGAAAGCAACAGGATTGCCTTCCGCATCTACGACCTTGCCGGAGGAACCCTGAGCGGCTACGCCCGCGAACCCACTGCTGCTGCCAAGCGGGCCGGTCGCGTAAGCCACCGCACCACTATCGCTACCTACTTCCGTACCTGATGTCAGGTCGACATTGCCTTCGGCAACGGTAGCAACTTCGGCGCTCACGCCTGCGTCTTCGGAATCACCTGCCTCAGGCGCGACTTCAGCCGCGAGCATCCTGGCGGCAGCAGCCGATTTTTCAGGAACCGATACAGAATCACGCACAAACCCAAACTGACCAGGGTTCAGATCAAGCGATCCGCCACGGTTTACCAGGGTCACGCCACCATCGGTAACGCCAACGTACAGGCCCTTTGAGGTGCCACGCGCGCAATCAGTGTCGCAAAACACTGCCGTATAGTCCGTACCACGAATACCAATAGTCGCGACCGGTGTGCGTACACGATAGTCTGACTTGTCGGCTTTACCAATCGCGCCTGTTATCGAGCGAAATCCGCCCTTGACCAGCGCGAAGAAACTTCTCGGCTCTCCGTTGCTGGCAGAGCTGCTGCCCGCCGCCGACGGAAAGTTAAATTCTTCAATGACAAACTCAGTCTGCGGCCGCAATGCCAGCAAGCCACCGTCGTCCATACGCATCTGCACACGACCGTTGGCCGAGGTCACGATTGTATCGCCAGACTGCACTGTGCTGCCTTTTCTGAGGGCAGTTCTGCTGCCATCAGGCGACACGACATAAGCCTTGCCATATACAAACAGCGCCTGTCCGGCATCTGCGTGCGCTACAGCCAATGGCAATGCCATCAGCAAGCACGCCACCGGTAAGCGCCAAAAATTAGTGATAAGCCTGTTCATATCCAATACCCTTAATTCCACTCAAAAAACGAAAACGCCACTTGTCCCAGATAGCAAGCGAAAGTTACAGGAAACGAGGTGAAAGGTCTGTGAGCCTACTCACATACAAAGAGATATCGCTGTGATAGCACTCACGAATTTGGAAAATTATTCGTTTTTGTTTAACTTAAAGACTCAATCAACGCCAAACACGATTAATACTTAGACTGGTTTCCACTCGCTCAAACGCGAATACATCTACCTCAGTATCATTGTTCGCGTAACTAACAACGTGTGACATAAGCCACTTCGAAGAGATTCGCCAGTCAAGTTTTACTGCAGCTTGGACCAATGTATCAGAGCGCGGCGAATTGAACTGCTGCTCAAAGAAGACCTCATCATAATCGGAATGCATCAATCCTGCCGTGAACTGAGCCCTAAATTGAGAACTAAAGGACCACCCGGCGTTGAAACGCAGACCCGCCAGATCGCGGGCATAACGCGATCCGGAGCGCCGCGGATCGTCGCTTCCGACGAGCAACGAACCGCCGAGCGAAGCACGGTCTCCGTCACCGTAAGTCCAGCCGGCGGAGACGCCAAACAGGTATTGATCAACGTCCTTTATTTCCAGGCCATTACCAAAGGTCGTTTGTCCTACGCGGCCGAGAACACCGACCCGCAATTTCTCGCGTACATTAAAGTCCCAGGCACCGGCCAACGCCACGCCTTGGCTATTTAGTTTGTCGTCTACGTCGACCCGGTAGGCTTGCAGACGCAGTGATTTGCTGACACCTTCCGTGACGTGCTTAATACCGACACTTAGATCGCCATTACTCGAATTAACAAAAGAAGCATCTGGGTTGTTGCGGCGGCGCAGCCCCAGACGAGTGTCCAGTAACAAGTTCGCACTGAGGGGCTTGAGTATAACTATGTTACCGCTGAACTCTGCGAAGGAACTGGATGTTTCGCGGCTCTCCTCCAGCAGGTTGAAGCCCAGGAATGCATTGATGGCTGTTGCACTGTTTGCATTGCTGTCATAACCGGTGCGTGCACCCAGGCGATATTCCATCCGCAAACGCCGTTGCCGATTGGCGATCAGGGACAAGTATTCTTCAATCGCCCGACGGGCGGCCGGCGGGGGATTTTCATCACGCAGTCGCTCGAACTCGTCACGGGCATCTTTGTAGGCGCCGGACGCGTAGTAGGCCCGGCCCAAATCCACACGGGCGCCCGCAAAGCGTGGATCATTAGCTATCGCCCGTTGCAGGGCAAATACGGCCAGACCCGGATCGCCGGTTTCCAGAAAGGCCAGTCCCATCAGATAGTCGTAGCGAGGATCGCCAATATACTCGGCTTCCAATGGCTCGAGTATCTGTCTTGCGTCAGCATGACGGCCGTCATTAATAAAGGATTCGGCCTGACGCAGGACTTCCTCATCGGCGCACACAGCATTACAGACCATGAACAGGCCTATCGCCAATGCTCCTACAAATTCATGCAGGCCTTTTTTAAGCAAAACGACCGCTCCCCACAATCCTTAGCCGCCGCTGGCAGCACGGGTGTCAAAACTCGTAACACATTTATCCAGAAAGCACCGGGCGCTCGGTGTGATCGTGATCACAGTATTCTGTTAAACTGCGTCGCTAATGGCGGGTCGGTTGAGACGCGATCTGGAAAGGGTCCGCTGCGGGTGCCGGTCATCCGCTGATAAACCCTATGATATAGCCATTATTTTGCCTGTACTGGCAACCCGCTGTCCAACCTCACCGCTCCCTTGTTGATCATGACTATCAAGCAAATTCAACGCGTCGTTGTCGGGATGTCCGGCGGGGTGGACTCCTCAGTAGCAGCGCTGCTGTTGCAGGATATGGGCTACGACGTCCATGGTTTGTTCATGTTTAACTGGGATGAAGATGAGCAGGGCTACTGCACCGCGGCCGAAGACTTTCAAGATGCAAGCAGTGTCTGCAGGCAGCTTGGCCTGCCGCTGCACAAGGTTAGTTTCGCTACACAATACCGCAAACAGGTTTTCGACATGTTCCTGGCCGGTTTGGAATCCGGTCATACACCCAACCCAGATGTGTTGTGTAATCGCGAAATCAAGTTTGGCAGTTTTCTGGAGCACGCGCAGCGTCTCGGGGCGGACCTTGTGGCGACCGGGCATTATGTGCGGCGTCGCACCGTCGATGGCGCAACCCAACTATTGCGCGGACTGGATGAGGACAAGGATCAGAGTTATTTCCTGCACGCCGTGCCCGAGAGCGCGTTGAGCAACGCGCTTTTCCCGCTGGGTGAAATGTATAAGACGAAAGTGCGGAAAATCGCATTAGCGGCCGGACTAGGTAACTCGCGCAAGCGTGACAGCACCGGTATCTGCTTTATCGGGGAGAGACCGTTTCGGGAGTTCCTTCAGGAACATCTGCCCTGTGAACCGGGCGACATCCGCACAACTGATGACCGGATTGTCGGAAGACATATCGGACTGGCCTTTTACACACTCGGCCAGCGACAGGGCCTGGGTATAGGTGGTGTCAGCGGCAGCAATGGCGAGCCCTGGTATGTTGCCGCCAAGGACGTCGAGCGCAATGTTTTGACTGTGGTTCAGGGTCACGACGACCCGATGCTGTACTCGCAGAGCCTGGCAGCGACGACAATGCATTGGATCAACGGGCCACCGGACAAAAGCGAGCTCCGATGCCAGGTCAGCAGCCGTTACCGGCAATCGCCAGCAGCCGGAATTTTGACATTACTGGATGAAAAATCGTGTCGTGTCGATTTTGACCAGCCACAGTGGGCGATCACTCCCGGCCAATACGCGGTGGTCTATGACGGGGCACGCTGTCTGGGCGGTGGCGTCATCGTGGCGGCGACCGCGACCCACGCAGTACAAAGCGCTGTATAATCCCGCCTCGCGCTGACTCACACGGAGAACCAAGGAATGACCGCATTGCGTGATAACGCCCGCAGCCAGCTTGCAGTGGGCGATAAACAATACGACATCTTCAGGCTGGACAGTATTGAAGGCATCAAGCTGGAGCGACTGCCCTACTCACTTAAGATTCTGCTGGAAAATCTGTTACGTCATGAAGACGGTGTAGACGTCGCCGCCGACGACATCCAGGCACTGGCCAACTGGCAACCCAAAGCGACGCCGAGCCAGGAAATTGCCTTCACACCCTCGCGGGTCATCATGCAGGATTTTACCGGAGTCCCTGCGGTTGTTGATCTTGCGGCAATGCGTGACGCTATTGTTGCCCTGGGTGGGAAAGCCGATGCGATTAATCCGCTTGCCCCTGCCGAACTGGTCATCGACCATTCGGTTCAGGTAGATTCCTACGGGCGCGCCGACGCGCTGGATGTCAATAACAAAATAGAGTTTCAACGCAATCGTGAACGCTACGCATTCCTGCGTTGGGGTCAAAATGGATTCAGCAATTTCAAAGTAGTGCCGCCAAATACCGGCATCGTCCACCAGGTCAACCTGGAGTACCTGGCGCGCGTCGTTTTCGATTCGGAAATTGACGGTCGGCAGATAGCCTATCCTGACACCCTCGTCGGAACGGATTCACATACCACAATGATTAACGGGCTCGGCGTGCTCGGTTGGGGTGTCGGCGGTATCGAGGCCGAGGCCGCGATGCTCGGTCAGGCCATTACCATGCTAATCCCGCAAGTAGTCGGGGTACGACTGATCGGCACGCTGCCGGAAGGCGCAACGGCAACAGATTTGGTGCTCACAGTAACCGAACTGATGCGTGAGACCGGTGTGGTGGGCAAGTTTGTCGAGTTTTTTGGTTCCGGTATCGCCGCATTACCGCTGGCTGACCGTGCCACGCTGGGCAACATGTCACCGGAATTTGGCAGCACCTGTGCGATATTTCCGATTGACGAGCAAACTCTGCGATACATGGATCTCTCCGGTCGCGACCAAGATCGCATCCGCCTGGTCGAAGCTTATGCCAAAGAACAAACACTTTGGCAGAATGAAAACGATCCGGACCCCGAATACTCACAGGTCGTTGAACTGGATTTGGCCACGGTAGTGCCCAGTATTGCCGGTCCCAAACGCCCGCAAGACCGCATCGCCCTACGCAACGCCAGCGGCAAGTTTGCCAGCCTCATGGAACCGATCCACATGGAGCGCGGCAAGAAGAGCAGCAACGAAAGCCGCTTCGAGGACGAAGGTGGTGACACGGCCGTCGGCGCATCAAACTCTGAATTGCATGGCGCGGACCAGGTGTCGGTCGATGGCGAGAAATTTACGATCAAAGACGGCGCAGTGTTGATCGCGGCTATTACAAGTTGCACGAATACTTCGAACCCCGACGTCATGCTGGCCGCCGGTCTATTGGCACGCAATGCGCGCGCAAAGGGGCTCACTTCGAAACCCTGGGTCAAGACCAGTCTGGCACCGGGCTCCAGGGTAGTTACCAATTACTTACAAAAGGCCGGACTGGACGATGATCTAGAGGCGTTGGGCTTTCATACGGTCGGGTACGGTTGCACAACCTGCATTGGCAACTCCGGCCCGTTACGTCCGGAGATCTCGGCTGCCGTAACTGAACACGACATCGTTGGCTGCTCGGTATTATCGGGTAACCGAAACTTTGAAGGGCGCATTCACCAAAACATTCGCATGAATTTCCTGGCCTCACCACCGCTGGTAGTCGCCTATGCGTTGGCCGGGAATATGGATGTCGATCTGTACACAGATTCCCTGGGCGACGATAAAAACCGCAAACCCGTATATCTGAAAGACATCTGGCCCAAACGTGAGCAGATACAAGAAACGGTCATGGGCAGCATCGATTCGAACATGTTCAAGCGCAGCTATGACAGCGTATTTGCGGGGGATGACAACTGGAATGGACTTGAAGTCCCGGCCGGTGAAATCTACCAGTGGGATGAGGCATCGACTTATGTACGCAACCCGCCCTACTTTGTCGGCATGAGTCAGCAACTCGATGCCATTGAGGACATAGAGGGTGCCCGTTGTATTGCGTTGCTGGGTGATACGGTCACGACGGATCATATCTCGCCGGCCGGCAGCATTGCCATTGACAGCCCTGCGGCACAATACCTGCAATCGTGTGGCGTCGAACCCAAGGACTTCAACTCTTATGGGTCGCGACGCGGTAATCACGAAGTCATGATGCGTGGCACCTTTGCCAATATACGCTTACGCAATCAACTCGCACCCGGGACCGAGGGCGGCTGGACGACGCACATCCCGTCCGGTGAACAGATGTCCATTTATGCGGCGGCGCAGAAATACGCGGCCAGTGACACGCCACTGGTTGTCATCGCCGGCAGCGAGTACGGCACCGGTTCGTCACGGGACTGGGCCGCCAAAGGCACCTTGCTTCTTGGAATCAAGGCTGTGCTGACGACAAGTTTCGAACGCATTCATCGGTCCAATCTGATCGGCATGGGCGTGTTGCCGTTGCAATTCATGAACGGCGACAACGCCGTGTCGTTGGGCCTGACTGGCAAGGAGCGCTATTCCATTACCGGCCTGGATAACGGCCATGCCACCGAAGTTAGCATTACTGCGACCTCGGAAAACGGTGGTCAACCAAAAAGCTTTACGGCGCGTGTGCGTATCGACACGCCAAAAGAGCGGGATTACTACCGTAACGGCGGGATTTTGCACTATGTACTCCGACAGATCGCGAGTACAGCCTGATGCCCAAGACACTCGCCGGTAAGACACTATTCATTACCGGTTCCAGTCGCGGCATCGGCAAAGCCATCGCATTACGTGCCGCACGCGACGGCGCCAATATTGTTGTTGCCTCAAAGACGGACAAGCCACACCGAATTTTGCCGGGCACAATTCATACTGCTGCGCAGGAGATGATTGACGCTGGTGGCAACGCCCTGGCTGTGCAAATGGATGTGCGTGACGAAACCGCTATAGCTGAAGCTGTTGCGCTGGCAACTGACAAGTTCGGTGGCATAGACATACTCGTCAACAATGCCAGCGCCATTAGTTTGACCGGCACCCTGGAAACGCCGATGAAACGCTTCGATCTGATGTTCTCGATCAATGTGCGCGGTACCTTTGCCTGTAGTCAGGCCTGCCTGCCACATTTGCTCGAGGCGGAAAAAGCGCACATTCTTAATCTCGCACCACCATTGAACCTCGATCCGGCGTGGTTCGGGCCACACACCGCCTACACCATGTCGAAATACGGTATGAGCATGTGTGTTTTAGGTATGGCCAAAGAATTTGCCGGCCGTATCGCCGTAAACGCGCTGTGGCCGCGGACGGTCATTGCTACGGCCGCGCTGAGAGCATTGGGTGGACCGTTCGATCCAAAAAACTGCCGTAAACCGGAAATCATGGGAGACGCGGCGCACGCGATACTGTGCAACGACGACCGCGACTATAGCGGTCAGTTTCTGCTCGATGACGATGTGCTGCGCACAGCAGGCGTCAGTGATTTTACAAACTATGCAGTCGATCCGAGCGAGGCGCTGCTTCCTGATTTGTTTTTGTAAGCCCTAGTGCAGACCGACCCAACCAGGGACATCGATCCAGGCGCCATCGAGACGACGTTCCAGGCTGCGAAAATCCGGTTGGTACTCGCCCAGCAGGCGCCAGAAGCGGCGCGAGTGACTCATCTCACGCGTATGGCAGAGTTCGTGCATCATCAGGTGCTTGACCAGTTCCGGCTGCAAAAACAGCAAACAGTAGTTAAGGCTCAACGTCCCGCTGGAGGAATAACTGCCCCAGCGGGTCCGCTGACCGCGCACTTGCACCTTTTTGTAGTGAAATCCTGTTTCCTCGGCGAGGCCGTTTAGTCTCGGGACCAGGTGTTCCCGTGCCGTGTTCTTTAGCCACTGCTGCAAATGCTGCCGGCATTGCGGCCGGTCTTCATGTATTGCCGGCACATGAACAGTACCGCCAATCTCCTGCAATCGCTTGCTGCCATACTGCACAGTCCATCGCCGGTCGATGGCTGCCAGCTCAATGACATCCGGCATCGCCCGTTTTATCGGTGGCCGGTCCTTCTCCAGCTCGCTCAAAGCGCGATCGATCCATTGACGATGTTGTGCGACAAATTCCTGAACAATCTTTGGCCGGGTATGACGTGGCACAACGACTTCGACTACCCCATGCGCACCAACGTTGATCGCCATGTGCTTCGCGCGCGCACTTTCGCGGATGACAAAATGTTCATCCGGTTGGTGTGGTGCCAGCAAGTCGAGCTGTTCCTCAGTCATCGTCCAGAGCATGCTTGTCGCGCAGGTAATGGCTGAGCTTGGCTGCTGCAGCCTGCAACCGGTCGACTTCTTCATCTCGATCGATCAATTCGCGCCCCTGAGTCAGACCACGTTCCGTCAGTTTCGTCCCTTGCGCCATAGTCGTGATGTCTTCAGGGGTCAGTTTCTTCAAGTCAAGCGCGGTACGCACGCCGTTTTGACGCAGCTCGGGGAGGGACTCGGTAAACAACGCGCACAGTTTGGCCTGCAGTATCCAGTCGAGCAATTCGCGGGCGCTGTAGGGCGTGCGCAGCACCAGCGGAATGTAGTCAGCACGCGCCAGGTTGTAACAATCGCTGATGCCCATCTCATTAAAGCGCAGAATGTCCTCAGACTGGATGCCCTCGACCAAATCCAGCGGCGACGGGATGACACTGGACTCAGACTTTGGTGACAGAAACGGTACGCGATCGGTAAGCCACCGCAACCCGCGTTGTGGAAACATGCCTACCAACAATCCGATCACAGGCCACGCGTCCATGCCGAAGGCCTCATCGCTGCCACCGATCAATGCACTGTATCCATTGTATAACGCCACTGATACGACGCCCGCAAGTATCATGCGCGACGAAAGCTGGTAATAGACCACCGGTAGCAGGTCATTGCGGGAGTAACGAGCAAGCAGATGCTGGATACCCCACACGTAACCACCGAGCAATGCCATACCCATTACCAATCGGGAACCAGGGCGTGGAAACTCCGTGTCACCGACCTTAACGGCCGGCAATTCTACTATTCCCAACTCACTGGGGAATAACAATACCGCCATACTAATCAGGCTGACGATCGACGTATAAAAAACGGCCCACGAGAGGAAGGTGCCACTGTCCTCACTGTCGAATGCTTCACGCACCGTTTTGTCCAGCCGCAATATATCGAACACTCGGTGGATTTCGGCTTCTCGGCGTGGTCGCCGAAACTTGTGATAGCTCCAGGCCAGCAGTGGCAGGAAAAACCACAGGATAACGATGCCGGTCAGCTTGATAATATTGGCGTCTTCCGCCATAAATTCGCTGATATCGCATCCGGTCAACAACAACACCGGGAGCAATGTGATGACGACGACGGTTTTGCTAGTCTGCATAGCGATGCACCCCCGTATAGCCTATCTTCCTTCAGTCTAGCAGCATGTCCGGCAATCGCGGCGAGGATGTCGCCGCTACGCGGGAATCGGGGATGTTTCGCCTACTGAATAGAAAGATAAGCACATTTCTTTATTTTTGCCGGGCTGAGCCATTCACAGCGAGGCAGCCACACGGGTGCCCTGGTCTATAGCCCGCTTGGCATCCAGCTCGACGGCTTTATCGGCACCGCCGATCAGATGCACCGGCAGGCCGGCGGCCTCGACACGCACAGCCAGCTCACGCAAAGGCTCCTGACCGGCACAAATTAGGACAGTGTCCACTTCGAGTATCTGCGGTTGGTCATTGATCTCGACATGCAGACCCGCATCATCTATCCGTTGATATTTGACACCCGATAGCATCACGACACCCCGACGTTGCAATGTCGAACGATGAATCCAGCCAGTTGTCTTGCCCAGACCCTTGCCGGGTTTGCTGGTCTTGCGCTGCAGTAGCCAGACATAGCGAGCGATCCGGCCGAGTACCGGCTCCACGCCAGCAACACCACCACGGGCCTCGGCCCCGGCATCGATTCCCCACTGGGCCAGGAATTCGCCGATATCCGGTTCCCCTGCGCCTGTGTGGGTCAGGTACTCAGCCGCGTCAAAGCCAATGCCACCGGCACCGATCACCGCGACACGTGTGCCCGCTTCCCGTTGCCCGGAGATCAAATCGACATACGACAAGACACTGCGGTGATCGATACCCTCAATGGCCGGAATCCGCGGTTTCACGCCGGTGGCGACGACCACCGCATCGTAACCGGTGCTGACCAACTCCGATGCCGTGGCGTTGTGAGCCAGTCTGACATCAACTTTGGCAAGTTCCAGTCGCCGACCAAAATATCGCAGTGTCTCCTCGAATTCCTCCTTGCCGGGAATTCGTTTAGCCAGATTGAATTGCCCGCCAATACGATCACTGCGTTCATAGAGCGTGACCCGGTGTCCCCGCTCAGCACTTACCGATGCGCAGGCCAGACCGGCAGGTCCGGCGCCAATTACGGCAATGTTGCGTGCCCTTTCAGTTACCTCGATCTGCAACTCAGTTTCACGCGCCGCCAGGGGATTGACCAGACAACTGGCCGGCTCGCCTTCAAAGACATGATCCAGACATGCCTGATTACAGGCTATGCAAGTATTGATCTCATCAGCCCGATTGCTTTGTGCTTTTTCCATGAATTGTGGATCAGCCAGAAATGGCCGTGCCATCGAAACCATGTCGGCGTCCCCGTCAGAGATAATCTTCTCCGCCACGGCAGGCATGTTGATACGGTTGGTGGTAATCAACGGTAAGTCCACTTCACCACGCAGTTTGCGTGTCACCCAGCTGAACGCGCCACGGGGCACCATAGTTGCAATCGTTGGGATTCGAGCCTCATGCCAGCCAATTCCGGTGTTGATGATCGTTGCACCGGCACCCTCTATCGCCTGCGCCAGCATGACAACTTCTGGCCAGTCGCTACCGTCCTCGATCAGGTCGAGCATCGACAGACGGTAGATAATGATGAAATCATCGCCTACGGCTTTGCGCACGTCACGCACGATCTCCACCGGAAAACGCATTCGATTCGCAAACGACCCGCCCCATTCGTCGTCGCGGTCGTTAGTGTGACGAACCAAAAACTGGTTAATCAGGTAGCCTTCCGAACCCATGATTTCGACACCGTCGTAGCCGGCTTCGCGTGCTAATGATGCACAGCGCACAAAATCATCAATTTGTCGCTGCACGCCCTTTGCGCTGAGCGCGCGCGGTCGAAATGGCGTAATAGGCGATTTATACGCCGAGGGTCCCACTGCCAATGGGTGATAACCATAACGGCCTGCGTGCAGGATTTGCATACAAATACGCCCGTCACGCGCATGTACGGCGTCCGTAATCAGTCGATGACGCGAAACTTCACCGGGCCGCGTGAGTTTGCCGGCGAACGGCGCGACCCAGCCCGAACGATTCGGTGCAATGCCACCGGTTACGATCAGGCCGGCACCTGCGCGTTCGGCAAAATATTTGGCCAGTGCCGGATAATCTTTGGCGCGATCCTCCAGACCTGTGTGCATCGAGCCCATCAGGGCCCGATTGGGTAGCGTTACGAAACCGAGATCGAGCGGCTCGAAGAGTTTGGGGAATGCCTGGCTCAAAGCTCGCGCAGAGCCACAGTTATGGGCATGCGTGCCGCACGCACGCTGGGCAAGAGACCACCAAACAGCCCCATAATCAATGCATAGATCAATCCGGTAATCAAAAGTGGCAGCGTGACGGCAAAAGCGAAACTCACCTGGCTGAAACTCGCCCAGTTCAGAGTGCTGGTTTGAAAACCGTTAAATCCATAATAGGCAACTACACCACCGATTATTCCGCCAATAACACCGAGCACCAGGGCCTCAATCAGCACCGACACGACAATCGGTATGCGCCCAAACCCCAGAGCACGCAATGTGGCGATTTCACGCGTGCGCGCCGAAACGGCCGCGTACATGGTCAGTATTGCAGCAAAAATTGCCCCGATGCCCATCAAACCGGTCACGGCAACGCCCACGCTATTGATAATAGCCGTGAGCACACGCGACTGACCCGAATAAAAATCGGCCTCTCGTTCCACCGTGACATCCAGACGCGAATCGGCCGTCAGCGCGTCTTTAAATGTCTGAAATGCGTCGATGTCTGCGAGTCGCGCCCTGACAGTTTGAAAACTTGATCCGCGGTTATAGGCATTCTGCAATACGCGTGTGTCCGTCCAGATTTCGGATTCGGACAGACTACCGTCATCTTCGAAAACACCGACTACGGTCCACTCATTGTTCCCCCATTGCAGGTCGGCACCAACGTCCAGGCCCGCAAATTGCCGGGAAGCTGCCTGACCGACAATAATTTCGCGCAAACCCGATTCGAAACGCCGGCCTTCCACGATGCTCAACGACTGCCGAACTTCAAATGCCGTCTCCTGTACGCCACGTAATGGGACATTGGCATCGGTATTGGTCGTGCGTTTGGGCACATCGACCACGACGTAAAGCTCGGATGAGGTCAAGGGTCCATCCGCACCCTGAGCAATGCCGGGTGCCTGGCTAATTATTCTGGCATCTTCGGCAGAAATGCCGCTGGACAATTCGGAACTGGATCCGGCACGCAGGACAATTGCAGTGTCAGCAGATCCCGTACCGGACAGTGTCTTCTTAAAACCGGCACTGATCGACAAGATGGCCACCAACACTGCAACCACACCGGCGATGCCCAGCATCGCCACGATACTGGAGCTGGGCCGGGCTGGCACGTTTCGTAGATTCATCCAGGTTACCGCAGCGACTTGATTTAACGAGCGCAATACACTCACAGCTTACGCACCCCTTCTTAAGGCGTCGGCAATACGCAAACGCAATGCTTGTCCGGCGGGCAAAGCGCCGGCGACCAGGCCAAAGATCGCCATTAACGCCAAACCAATTAACAAGTCGCGTGGCGGCAAATAAAACACCGGCAGAAACTGCCGCAGGGCATCACCCAGCACCTGGATCAACAACCACGCCAGCCCCAGCCCCAGGAGGCCGCCAACCGCGGTAATCAACAATGATTCAATCAACACCAAGACCGTGACACGGTTGTTGGTGAAGCCGAGCGTCTTGAGTACGGCCAACTCATTCGTGCGCTCACGCACGGATTGACCCATAGTATTGGCGGTAACCAGCAACATCGTGAAAAAAACCGCCGTTACAACCCCGGTCACAATGGCGCCGATGTTGCCAACCTGGTTTGCGAAACCTGCTGCAAAGGCTTTCTCAGTCGAGGTCTTGGTCTCTGTTGAGGAATTGGCAAACTGGTTATCGATTGCCTCGGCGATCTGTGGCGCATTATCGGGATTGTCTACCCGCAAGACATACCACCCGGCCCGATTTCTGATTCGCTCGGGCAAGGACTCATTAAAGAAATCGTAGTGCATCATCAACGCAGTCGGATCGCCGAGATTATCCTTTGGCCGGTAGATCGCCCGCAAGGTCATTTCCCACGTGTCGCTGCCGTCGTCCTGCCGGTAAATCTCCGAACGTATCGGTAGACGATCCCCTACTTGCCACCCGTACTTCTCCGCCAACACGTACCCGGCGGCCATACCGGCGCGATCCTGCATAAACGCCGCACGCTGTTCGTCGGGAATTTCGAGTTCCGGATAGATTTTGAGATAAGTTTCCGCTTCTATCGGGAATGTCGCGATAAAGTTGCGTGGCTCCTTGTAATAGCCGCCAAACCACGTCGCGTGGGTTACTTCCGTTACACCTTCCACTGCCCGTATGCGGTTGTAGTAGGCCAACGGCATTGACTGGATTAGCGACACTTTGTGTATTGTCACCAGACGATCGGCACCGGCGATGTCCACACCAGCGGTAAACGCCTTTTCCAGCGCCGATAGCAGGCCGAACATCAAAAAGGCAATCATGATCGAGCCGATCGTCAGCAGCGTCCGCGTTTTCTTGCGCATCAGGCTCGCGCGCACCAGGCGCAGATACTTCATGCCGCTGCATCCATTTCAAGACGACCCTTGTCCAGATGCACCGTGCGCTGCGCCCGCTCGGCTGCGTGCGGATCATGGGTGACCATGATAATGGTTTTGCCCTGACTTTGATTGAGAGCGACCAGCAACTCCAGAATCTCGTCGCCGGCCTTGCGATCCAGATCACCGGTTGGCTCATCACACAGCAACAAGCCCGGATCGGTCACTATTGCGCGAGCGATACCGACGCGTTGTTCCTGACCTCCTGATAACTCGGCGGGCTTGTGTGACGCGCGATCATCCAAACCTACGAGCGACAAAGCGGTCCGCGCCCGGCTACGTCGTTCGGCCGCAGCCATGTTGGTCAACAACAATGGTAATTCTACGTTTCTCTCAGCCGATAGAACAGGCAGCAAGTTGAACATCTGAAAAATAAAACCTACATTGCGCGACCGCCAATGTGCCAGTTGCCGATCACTAAGCTGGTCGATGCGTTGGTTATCCACAAAGATGCTGCCGCTATTCGGCCGATCGATACCACCAATCAGGTTTAGCAGTGTCGTTTTGCCGGAACCCGATGGCCCCATCAACGCCACAAAATCGCCGCCTTTGACATCCAGATCCAGATTATTGAGTACATCCAACCGCTCGGAACCGCGCATATAGGTTTTTGTTAATCCTCTAATCTTTACGCTGCTCATAAGCCCTGTACCTTTTTACCTTCTTCCAGTTCGATGTTTGCCGTTGTTACGACCCGATCACCCGGTGAGACACCGGCAATAATTTCTATGGAACCGCCGCTACGGCGCGCGGTGCTCACCGCGCGTCGCTCCAGTTGTCCGTTGCGTACGAGCCAGACATAGTCGGTGCCCTTATCGGATCGCAGCGCCGCACTTGGGACTACTGCCAAAACGGCAGGCCCCGAATCGTCGATTTCTACCTCGCTATCAAGAAAGCGAACTTTCACTCCCATGTCAGGCAGGATGCGAGGATCGAGTTGGTCAAATGCAATACGCACCTTGACTGTCGCACGTTGCCGATCAGCGGTCGGGACGATGTTTATCACACTGGCCGGAATATCCCAGTCATTATAGGCGTCGAGTGTCGCCACTACACGCTGGCCATCGGTAACCCGGTTGATATAGGCCTCATTGACGTCCACCTCTATTTCACGCGAGTCCATGTCGACGATCGTGCCGATGCCGGTACGAGTGAATCCGCCACCGGCCGACACCGGGGAAATCATCTCTCCCGGCTGTGCGTTCTTCGAAATTATGATGCCGGCAAACGGCGCACGGATCTGCAGATCATCCAACTCTTGTTTTTGAACGGCTAACGATCGCTCGGCAACGCTAACGCTGGAACGCGAAGCATTAAGACGTGCATTTAGTGCCTTGACCTCAGATTCTGCCGCGTCCAGCTCCGCTTCGCTGACTAGTTTATCCGCGCGCAGCCGCCGCTTGCGTGCCAACTGCCGGTCGGCTTCTGCCAACCTGACCTCGGTTTCCTCGAGACCACGCCGTGCAGATTCAAGCTGGCTTTTTGCAAGCGCAAATTGCGCCTCAACTGAACTGGCATCGAGTTGGGCCATGAGTTGTCCCTGTTCGACGCTCATACCCTCTTCAATAAAGACAGCATCAATGCGCCCGGTCACTTTCGAGCTGACCGTCGCGATGCGTCTGGCGACCACGTAACCCGATGCATCCAGCACAGCGTCCTGTGCGGTACCGGGCGGCTGTGCCAGCGCGAATTCCATGGCCGGTCCGCTATCTGCCGCTGGTCCGGCGGCAAACCGCATTCCTGCGAATACCGCAGCCACCAGGATCGCCAAACCGATCAGGATCAGAACATAGCGGCCACTACCACGACCGGCCACCCGCTGTTGCGGGTCGATACGCAATGCATCGAGTTGTTCTTTATCCAACGCCATCTCTAAGAGGCGCTGCGCGCGCCGCTCCCCCGCCTTCCTTTTGTAGTGAACCAGGGGCCATACGCCCCGGGAACCGGCTAGGTTATAGTACCCGGCCGCATCACTGCCACTTTTTTGCCATGACCGAAATTACCCCGCTTGCGTTAATCGATATAGGCGCCAATCTGACCCACCACAGCTTCGATCACGACCGGCAGGCAGTGCTCGAACGCGCGGTCTCGGCGGGTGTGGTGCAAATGGTCGTCACAGGAAGCAGCGTAGATTCGAGCGTCGCGGCAGCCAAGCTTGCCGGGCAACATCGCGAATCGCTGTATGCCACCGCCGGTATGCACCCACATCATGCAAATGAATTCGATGAATCTGCGTTGTCGGCATTTCGCGAACTTGCAGGCGATGACGGAGTTGTGGCGATCGGTGAGTGCGGCCTGGATCACTTTCGTAATTTCTCGACACCTGCGGACCAGGAACGTGCCTTCCTGGCACAACTGGAGCTTGCCGCCGAGGTTCAGCTTCCGGTGTTCTTACATCAACGCGATGCGCACGATGTCTTCGTTGGAATCCTTCGCGAGTACCGCGACCGCCTCTCAGCAGCGGTGGCGCATTGCTTCACCGGCAGCACCCGCGAATTGTATGATTGTCTGGATCTCGATCTGCATATCGGGGTAACGGGCTGGATCTGTGACGAAAGACGCGGCCACGATTTGCGCGAAGCCGTCGACGATATTCCGGCAGGTCGCCTGATGATCGAGACCGATGCGCCGTATCTGCTGCCACGCGATCTCACGCCGGCACCAAAAACGCGTCGCAACGAGCCGATGCACCTGCCGCATATACTCGACACGATAGCCCGTCACAATAATCGTTCGGTGGCTGAGCTGGCCCGCGAGACCACCAATACCGCGCGCGCGTTTTTTGGCCTGGCCATTCCACCCGAAACGGAATCACAGGCATAATTACCGAATGTTTGCTTCACCGAGGTTTACGATGCGCGACAAAGCTCTGTCATTCGCTCTGCTGTCTTTGTTGCTGGTCGGCTGTTCCAGTGCCTACTACAACACCCTGGAACAGTTTGGTATCCACAAGCGGGAGATCCTGGTTGATCGTGTGAAAGAGGCCCGTGAATCGCAAGTCGAAACCAAGGAACAATTTGTCAGCGCCCTGGAGAAATTCCGCAGCGTGGTCGACTTCGATGGTGGCGACCTGGAGGCGTTGTACAACGATCTCAATCGCGAGCTGGAGCGCTCCGAGGCCAGGGCGGAAGAAGTCAGCGATCGAATCGATGCTATCGAGGATGTCGCCGAGGCACTGTTCCGCGAGTGGGAAGACGAGCTGGGAGAATACAGCAGCGCCACATTGCGCCAGCAAAGTGAACGCCAGCTACGCGATACGCAACAACGTTACGCGGGCATGCTAGTGGTTATGCGACGCGCCGAGGCCCGTATACAGCCGGTACTGAATCCGTTTCGGGATCAGGTGCTGTGGCTGAAACACAATCTTAATGCACAGGCGATCGCGTCTTTGCAGGGCGAAGTGTCAGTGATCGAGGGTGATGTTGCCGCGTTGATCGCTGACCTTGAGGATGCGATTGCAGCAGCAGACGACTTTATGAGAAATACCGGTTAGGAGAAAAACGTGGACAACGCGAAGGTCGAACAATTTGTAGCGGACAGGTGGGACAGCTCAATCGTTCCCAAGTTGTGTGACTACGTCAGAATTCCGAACAAATCGCCGTTGTACGATCCGGACTGGGCGAAGCACGGGTTTATGGACGAGGCGGCAAAACTGGCGGAGAACTGGTGCCGCGAACAGCCGATCAAGGACATGCAGGTCGAAGTAGTGCGGCTGGATGGCCGTACACCGCTGCTTTTTATCGAAATTCCAGGTGACAATGACGATACGGTGTTGCTGTATGGGCACCTGGACAAACAACCGGAATTTACTGGCTGGGAAGAAGGCCTGCATCCCTGGAAACCCGTTATTCGCGACGGCAAACTTTATGGTCGCGGTGGTGCCGACGATGGGTATGCAGTTTTTGCTTCGCTCACAGCCATCCAGGCGCTGCAGGAACAGAATATTCCGCATGCCCGTTGCGTCGTCGTGATCGAATTCTCCGAAGAGAGCGGTAGTCCGGATTTGCCCGCGTATATCGATCACTTGAATGATCGTATCGGCACGCCCAGCCTGGTTGTTTGTCTCGATGCGGAATGTGGCAACTATGATCAACTGTGGTGTACAACCACGCTGCGTGGCAACCTGGTAGGGACATTGTCTGTAGATGTGCTGACCGAAGGCGTGCACTCTGGCGGCGCAAGCGGAATCGTGCCATCGAGTTTTCGTATCCTGCGCATCTTATTGAACCGGCTCGAAGACGAGGCAACGGGCCAGACGCGGATATCCGGCATTGAAATGCCGATACCTGATGCGCGCGTGGAAGAAGCCCGCGAGACGGCCACCACACTGGGTGACGGCGTGCACTTGCGCTATCCATGGGTCGATGGCATGCAACCGGTCAGCGGTGATCCGGTCGAGCTGTTACTGAACAACTGGTGGCGCACAACTTTGTGTGTAACCGGGATCGACGGCATTCCAGAATTACAGCAAGCCGGCAATGTTCTGCGACCGCAAACGACCGTCAAGCTTTCGTTTCGGCTGTCACCGAAGACCGACGCCATAGCGGCGGGTGAGGCCGTAAAAGAAATACTCGAGATGGATCCGCCCTTCGGAGCCAGAGTGAAGTTTAATGTCGAATCGGCGATGGAAGGCTGGAGCGCACCGGAAATTGCGCCATGGCTGGCAGATTCCATGCGTCGCGCATCGCGCGCTTATTTCGGTGCCGAAGCGATGTACATGGGTACTGGTGGCAGTATTCCGTTCATGGCCATGCTGGGCGACAAATTCCCTGGCGTGCAGTTTCTCGTGACCGGTGTGTTGGGACCCCACTCCAATGCCCACGGGCCGAATGAATTTCTGCATATCAACACTGGCAAAAGAGTCACCAGCTGTGTCGTTCAGGTCCTAAAGGACCATTACAACAGCTAGTTCTCGTTGAGCATCGAGGCGCTGATCGGTGTGGAAAGCAGTTTTTCGAATACGTCCCAGCGGGCATCCGAATTACCGCCTACAGCCTCGACGTGATTACGCACTAAATCTTTACCCAGATTGTAGTTGATGACGTACGCTCGGTACTTTTCGATGAATTTCAACCGTTGCTCTGCGCGCTCCTTACTCATTAAGCTGTAATCCTGGAGCCATTGCACCGCGGCGGCAGCATCAATGTCCTTGTCCAGGTAACGCCGCGCAGCCTCATTACCGGCGTAGTTCAACCGGCTAACAACATCTTCTATGGCGTAGTATTCCTCGACTCGCGAGGCATCCAGACCGGCCAGTGGAAACAACACCTCGCGTTCGAATTCCGCCCGCTCGTCATCGGGAAACGCCATGTCTATGCCAAAATTGGCACTGCCTTCGGCGATCAGACTCATGGGGCTAAACAACGGATATACGGAGAATTCCATCCATCCGCGGTTTTTTACCAATTCACGCTCCAGCAAGGTATTAAAAACGTGATGGCCGGGATAACCCTCATGACAGGCTAGATCGACGGCACGATCGATATGTATCGGCAGATCGGTATTGAGTTGTATCAGACTGTAAGCCCCACCCTGGAACCAGTTGTAACCGCTCCACGGTTTGTCGTTGACGTATTCGACGACAAACCGCTCGCCCTCCGGCAGTGCAATATGTTCAAGCGTGCGTTTGCGGCATTCCTGAATTGCTGCGGCAAACACCGCGTCGAGTCTGTCGGCGGGAATTACAAAACTCTCGCGGTATTGACTGCGTCGTTCTGCCAGGCTCCCCTGCCCCGGCAACATAGCGTCCAGTTCCATGCGCAAGGCCGCAAAATGTTCGGCGGTGTGCTTTGGTGCGCGTGCGTCATATAGCAATCTGGCTTCCTGATCGAAGCTGAACTCTTTGCCACGCAACTGATCCGAACGCGTCTGCACGGCAGTCAGCTGTTTCAGTAACAGTCCCCTGCGCTGAGCAATAAGCGCTTTGTCCCGACCAAAGTCGCCAGCTGACAGCGTACTGCGTAACAAGCCTGCTTCGATGGATATCCCGTCCAAAGACAGCTCTCGGCGTTCGGCCTCTTTGCGCCATTTCTTTGGACCGTGGTACGCATCGACAAAATCAGGATCGTGCAGACCCAGAGCTAGCACCAGGCGAACATATTCCTCGGCGACCCGATCCATATCGTGCGGGGTAGCCGGTGGCGTAGCCGCACAACCGGACAATAGCAGGCTGCCGAGCACGCAAAGGCGCGCAAATCGCGAAGAAAGCATATGATGATAACCCCGTAGGTGGTTGATTTTATTAGGCTGCTGCGGCGACTTCCCGCAGCTTCAACCAATCACTATAGAACGCATCGATGGGTCTGTCAGCCGCAGCCGTCTGCGGCGGTGGAAACTGCTTGCGTAGCTCGTCCACAGACACCACCTGTGGCAGCTCGTCGCCGCGAAAATCCGTTTCCTGTGTGAATACGATCCGGCCGTGAACGGGGAGATCAGGCACCAATCTTTTGACGGCAACGATCCTCGCCATAGAGGGCCCGATCGGATTGTTGATCTTGAAGCGCTCAGTCCCATCCATAACCGCCCAGCGATCCAGTGCCGTGCCGGCGAAAACAACGCCACCAACTTCTTTCACATCGAGTACGAGCAAGCCACGCGAGGTCAGCAACAAATAATCAATTTCAATCTTGCCGTCCAAACCGTCCGGAACAAGAACGCGCTCCAGGTAGTCATGAGAAATGGCACGAATCGTTTTTAGTAAATAGCGTCGAGCGCGTCCGCGGGATCGCGAAATAAACGCAATCAAGCCCGCGGACGCCGCGACAACTGACAAGGTAGCCGTTAGTTCTGGTGTCATTCCAACTCGTTCTGATGTCTGTGCGCAACAGTCTACTGTCTCGCGTGCACTACGAACATTCCACCGATTTTATCCACAGCTTATGAAACTCAGCACTATTCTCAAAAAGATGCAGAGGAAGCTGATTCGGCTTCGAAACTTTAAGAAAACACGGTTCCGACAGTGCTCAAAAATTCACCTTCAAGGATTTTTATGAATTTCGTGTTCGCGCAAATCACGCTTGACGGAGTACCTGCTGGAATGCAGCGTAGTCGGGCGAGAGGTCGGTAAAGCAAGACGGCAGGTGCATGAGTTTTGCCAAGGCCGGTGGCATGCTGATCTCTTTTTCGATCAGCGGCTCAATCACTGTTTCAAATTTGGCCGGATGCGCCGTTGCCACCAGGATATGGTCCTGCGTGGATCCGCCGTTGGCCAGGTAATGATCGTGAACATAGGCCGCGGTAGCAGTGTGCGGACACCACAGCTGATCGTGCTGTTCGTAATCAAGCTTGATCTGATTCCTGATTTGCTCGTCACTAACCGCCCAGGCACTCACCTGTTCATTTAGCGTTTTCACGTCCGGATGGAGATGCCGCAGACGCTCCATATTGCTCGGATTCCCGACATCCATCGCCGAGGCCAGGGTCGCCAGGCTCTGACGCGGCTCCCACCGACCGGTTTCGAGGTAATCCGGAATTGTCCGGTTGGCATTGGTCGCTAGAACTATTCGATCTATCGGCAGACCCATGTGACGGGCCCAGATACCCGCGACGGCGTTGCCGAGGTTACCGGTCGGAACAACAAACGAGGCCTTGCGACCATATTCACGCCAATGCCACAAGGCTGCAGCGGCGTAGTAAACCGACTGAGGCAGCAACCGGCCAATGCTAATGCTGTTGGCCGAAGTCAGTCGCTGAACCGAACGCAACTCAGACGACGCAAATGCTTCTTTAACCAGGCGCTGACAGTCGTCGAATACACCGCCCACGCGAAAAACATGTACGTTGTCGTCCCAGCAGGTGAGTTGTTTCTCTTGTCTGGGCGACACCAGCCCCGCCGGATAGAGTACATACACTTCGATCCCAGGCCGTTGGTGAAACGCCGCGGCGACCGCACCACCGGTGTCACCAGAGGTTGCTACCAATACCTTCAGGGGTTTTGCTGCTTGCTGCTCCAATCGCTGCAGACAGGCCGCCAGAAACCGTGCGCCAACATCTTTGAATGCTGCGGTCGGCCCGTGAAAAAGTTCCAACACTGCCAGAGACGGCTTATATGGCAATGGCCTAAGTGGCACAGGAAAACTGAACGCGTCGTGGCAGATTGCCGCCAATTCGCTTTCCATTTCGTCCCCGCTAAAAAACGGGGACAGCAGAATCGTTGCCACTTCGACCAGAGACTCGACCCGGGCAAAATCGCTGCTTTGAAACGTGGGGAAAACCTCAGGCACAAACAGCCCACCGTCGTCAGCCAGACCCACGCCGATGGCCGCACTGAGCGTTGCGGGCGCACTGCGGCCGACGGTGCTGAGGTATTTCACCGCTGTTGTTGGATCGTTGCGCCGGGTGCATCCAGCCGGGATATCCATTTGTCGCTGGCCAGCCCGTGACCGGCAAAAGCGGCCTGCATTGCCGATGCAACAGCCTCGCTGTCTACATCCCGGGTCCAGGCAAATATGCTTGGACCACTACCGGACAAGGAACAACCCAATGCGCCACAATCAAGTGCATTATTTTTGACATCGTAGAAACCGGGAACCATGTGAGCGCGCTGTGGCTCAATGATGGAATCACGCAATGAGTCTGCGATCAGCTCGATGTCCTCGCGAAAACACCCTGCAATAAAACCGCCCAGCGCTGCGATCTGATCGATAACTCTGTCGGTTGGCAAGTTGTCGGACAAAACGGCTCTTCCGACACTGGTTTCGATTTGCAGGTGCGGGTGTATCAGTACGCACTGCAAACCTGGCGGCACAGGTAAAGCACTAACACGCCGCTTATCACCTCCCGAAACCAGGGTTAGCCCACCGTACAATGATGGTGCAACATTGTCGGCATGTGGCGTGCCACCACTTGCTAGGTACTCGCCGTTCATCGCATGTATAAGTAATTTGGCGGTAGGCAACGGTTGTTCCAGCAACGCATTAACCGCCACAGCGCCGGCGACAGCGGACGCCGCCGAACCTCCCATGCCGGAACCGAGCGGAATACCCTTGTCCAGCTCCAGCTCAACACCAAAACCGGCGTCTGTCGCATCGAGGAGACTTTGGGCCGCCCGCCCTGCCGTGTTTAGTGCCGCTTCGCCCGGTATTGCATCGGGCAAACCGCGTATGGCTGTTATCGTGACGCCGCTGGTTGCGGCACGTCTTGCCGTGCAGCGATCGCCGGGTCCTGCGAGGGCCTGACCCAGCACATCAAAACCCACTGCCACGTTGCCGACTGAGGCGGGCGCGAACGCGGTGACCGAACTCATAGCGCCGTTCCGAGATTCCCGGCCAGACGCAGCAAATCAGAAAACACACCGCCTGCGGTCACCGCCGGTCCCGCACCGGGACCCTGGACGATTAACGGGTTATCGCAATAACGCTCCGTTTCAAACTGGACGATATTGTCGGTCAAGTTAATATGTGCGAACGAATGATCCGCCGAAACACGCTCCAGACCGACGCTCGCACGACCGTCGGCTTCCAACCGGCCAATATAACGCAACACTTCGCTGGCCTGCTCCGCCTCCTGATAAACTTTGTCGATGACATCATCGAGATCGGCCAGACCGGACAGAAAGTCGTCGATCGAACAATCAATCAATGACGCCGGCACCAGACCTTCCAACTCTATACTGTCCAACTCCAGATCCAGACCCATTTCGCGACCGAGGATAACGACCTTACGGGCAACATCCATTCCTGAAAGGTCGTCGCGTGGATCCGGTTCCGTGTACCCATGAGTTCGTGCCTCACGAACGAGTTCCGAAAAAGGCCGCGTACCATCGTAAAGATTAAACAGATAGGCCAGCGTGCCGGAGAAAATACCCTGGATGCGCATTATCCGATCGCCAGTTTCACGCAAGTCCCGCAATGTCTGAATTATCGGCAATGCGGCGCCGACGGTTGTTTCGTAGAGATAGCGAGCGTCGCCGCTTCGTCTCTCCCGAATCAATCGCTGATAGTAGTCAAAGCTGCCAGAGTTGGCTTTCTTGTTGGGGGTTACGATATGGATACCGCGTGCCAGCCACTCAGCATAACGTTCGGCGACATCCTGCGAAGCAGTGCAATCAATAATGACCGAGTGAGGAATATGATCAACCTGAACATGCCGCACAAATCGATCGATATCTAATGGCTCACCGGCCGCACCCATCCGATCCCGCCAATCGCCCAGTCCAATCTTTCGATCATCCAGCACCATATGTTTCGATGTGGCCAGGGCCCGTATACGCAAATCCAGATTGAGGTCCTCAGCCAGTCTTGATGCCTCGCCGGACAGTTGTTCCAGCAGGACGCCCCCGACGGATCCTGGTCCGATCAATCCGATTGACAGTGTCTGTGGTGATAGATAAAAGCCGGCATGGACGGCCCGCAATGCCCGTACTGTGTCCGTCTGATCGATCACCGCGGAAATGTTGCGCTCTGACGAACCCTGCGCAATCGCGCGCACGTTTATGCCGGCACGCCCCAGGCTGCCAAACACTTTCGCCGCGACGCCCGGAATACCCGCCATGCCGTCACCGACAACCGCGAGGATGCTGCAATTTGGCGTGACATCGACAGAATGAATCTGTCCGCTATCTAACTCGGCGTGAAAAGCCTGCGCGAGGATTCTATCAACCTGCTTTGCATGCTCGTCACGAACCGCGAAACAGATTGAGTGCTCCGAGCTGCCCTGCGAAATCAACACCACTGAAACACCAGCTTCCCGCAAGGCGCCAAACAAGCGCCATGCCGTTCCGGGCACGCCAATCATGCCTGCCCCTTCCACGTTTACTAGCGACATCCCGTCGATGGCGGTAATTCCCTTTACGGTGTCATCGGATACCGCCTTACTACCGATTCGGGTACCGGCGGTATTAGGCATAGCACTGTCACGGATATAAATCGGAATGCCACCGTCCACTGCCGGCGCCATTGTTTGCGGATGCAAGACCTTGGCTCCAAAATAAGCCAACTCCATAGCTTCGTCGTAAGTCAGTTCCGGAATGACCGACGATTCCGTCACCAATCTTGGATCGGCACTCATGACACCCGGCACATCGGTCCAGATGTTGACCTGGCTGGCATCGAGTAACGCACCAAATATCGACGCGGAGTAATCGCTGCCATTGCGGCCGAGCGTCGTTTGTACGCCGGCCCGATCACGCGCGATGAACCCGGTGATCACCAGCAGTCCAGAAAAATCACTGGCAATTCTTGCACGCAATGCGGAGCGGGACTCGTCCCACAACACCCCCGGTCCCAGTTCGGAGTGTTCGATGACGAGTACGTCCCGGGCGTCCAGCCAATCCACCGTTCCGGCTTCGCCATCCATTTGCAACAAACCCGCGAGCAGCTGCGCTGACCACAATTCACCCGCGCCGGCAACGACATCACGGACAGTTGCCGTGTCCGAGCCGATCAATAGCGTGGCATGCAGCACATCAGCGATATTTTGACAGATCGGATCAAAGCGTTCCTGAAACGCGTCACGGGCAGCACCACCACGACCCAATAGTGCATCGGCCAGACGCTCGTGATCGGCCCGTAGTGCCGCGAGCTGGCCTGTATAGCCATCATCGCGCTGGCGGGCCATTTCAACGAGATCGAGCAAGCGATCGGTTACGCCGGCGACTGCGGACACCACAATTGCCTGTGGTCCGATATTGCGGACAGCAAGGATCTCCGCTACCCGCCGGAAATGTGCAGCGTCGGCGAGGCTCGAGCCTCCGAACTTGTGAATGACCCAGGGTTCAGCGTTCATCGTCGCGGCAGACTACGCGATGGGACGACGCACGACAAGAAACCACGGGGCCTAGGTTGCCGACATGACAGTCCTGTATCGGCACACGGTCTCATGCAAGCCGAAACGCAACGCGTCGGCAATCACCGCGTGCCCGATGGAGACTTCGCTAATGCCCTCGATCGTGAGAAACGCACCGAGATTGTCTAAATTGAGATCGTGCCCGGCGTTGACCTCCAACCCGGCGCCCTGCGCTGCTTTAGCGGCCAGTCTGTAGTGCTGCAATGATTCTCCCTGGTCGGGACTGCCCCAGGCACGAGCGTACGCCTCCGTGTAGAGCTCAATACGGTCCGCGCCTAATTCCCGTGCCAGCGCATACTCGGCCGGCTCCGGGTTCATAAACAAACTCACACGACAGCCAAGCGCTTTACATTCGGCAATCAACGGCCGCAATCGCCCGGCGTGAGCTGCCAGCGCCCAGCCGTGATCCGATGTCAGTTGATCATCTGTATCGGGCACAAACGTCACCTGTGTCGGGCTGACGTCCCGAATCAGTGTCATGAAGCCCGGGTAGTCGCCATCGGGCCCGGCATAGGGATTGCCCTCAATGTTGTATTCGACGGTGAGCATTTCGGCCAGCGCATAGACATCGTGCGGTTTGATATGGCGCATGTCAGGTCGTGGATGCACGGTGATGCCGTCTACTCCGGCATCGATGCAGGTCTGTGCCGCAGTGACGACATCAGGTTGCGACCCACCGCGTGAGTTTCGCAACACGGCGACCTTATTGACGTTGACACTCAACGCGGTCATTAGTGGATCTGGTGTTTCGGTGTAATTTCCCAGTCCGGTATCCAGCTCACGCGATCTTCCGGGTGGGCCTGGCCTTCCGGATCCCGATCGATGGGGGTGTCAATATTGGCCAGCGCGACATGCACCTCACCCGGCCATTTTTGGGACTCAAACAACAGCGTGCTGCCGCAACTGCCACAAAAACTTCGTATCGCCTCGCTGGAGGATCTATAGCGACGCAATTCCGATTCGCCAGCGGTAATCGAGAATCGCTCAGCATACACGCCCACCCAGGTCACAAAACCCGCGCCATGCGCTCGGCGACACAGCGAGCAGTGACAGTGGCTGCACCACTTCGTGGGCAGTCCGATTTCAAATTTAACGGCGCCGCACAGGCAACTACCCGTAGCTTTATCCTTCATTGCTGGTCCTGCCGATGTAAGGTTTAACGCGAATGATACCAAGTTCATCCGCCATCAAAGGGGTCAGAGTACATTTCTCCAGCACGAGGCAAGTTGAAAATCCCTTTAGCCCAAAAGTGTTACCCATGTCTCCGGTATAATCTGTAAACCATGTGACCGGAATGCACCGGGAAAAAATGGTGGGGGCACTAGGATTCGAACCTAGGACCAGCGGCTTAAAAGGCCGATGCTCTACCGACTGAGCTATACCCCCAACTGGACCGCGAGCCACCTGCTGCAATGGTTCGCAGCGGCGCATGATACCGCACAAAAGGGTGGGTTCAAGATGAAACGTAAATTGTCGGATCGACCAAGTCCGCGTTCCGGAAACCCTCGCGACGCAGGCGGCATGATTCACAGCGCCCACAGGCCCGGCCATCGCTGTCGGCCTGGTAACACGACACGGTTATTGCGTAGTCCACTCCGAGTTCCATTCCAATGCCAATAATCTCCGCCTTTGTCAGATCAATCAGTGGCGCATGGATACGCATCACGTGGCCTTCAACTCCTGCCCGGGTTGCAAGACCGGCTAATTGCTCAAAGGCATCGATAAAAGCCGGTCTGCAATCCGGATAACCCGAGTAGTCAACGGCGTTGACACCGACAAAAATATGATCGGCGGACAGGACTTCGGCCCACCCCAGGGCGAGCGCCAATAAAACCGTGTTACGCGCCGGCACATAGGTTATTGGAATGCCATCCTGTTCTGTCTCGGGCACGGCGATATTGGGGTCGGTCAGCGCGGATCCACCGATCCTACGCATATCGACATCGATCACACGATGATCATGTGCACCGAGTTGCTGGGCAACGTTTCGTGCAGCGTTCAGTTCAGCGGCGTGTCGCTGACCATAAAACACGCTCAGTGCGTAACAGCGATAACCCTCGCTACGCGCCATGGCCAGTGTCGTAGCCGAATCAAGACCGCCCGATAACAAGACTACAGCGTCCACTTCGCTCACTAGTGTCCCGGCTTGTCGCCCCAAAGAAGTTTATGCAGCTGAATCTGAAGACGAACGTCGACTCCATCGGCGAGTATCCAGTCAGCCAACTCCCTTGCTGCCAGCTGGTCGTAACTTGGAGAAAAGTAGACCTGGCAACGAGATCGTAAATCGTGCGTCTTTACAAATTCACACGCCCAATCGTAGTCAGTCCGGTCACACACGACAAATTTGACCTGATCTGTGTGCCGCAGCAGCGGGATATTCTCCAGACGATTTCGTTCAACCTCCAAGGACCCGGGTGTCTTGATGTCCACGACACGCGTGACGCGTTGGTCGAGCTCGCCGATATCATAGGCGCCACTTGTTTCGATTGAGACTTCATAGCCTGCATCACACAGGCAAACCAGCATCCCCAGGCAATTTCTCTGCGCCAGGGGCTCGCCACCAGTCACACAGACATGGCTGACGGAATATTGCTCGACCTGCCCAAGGACGTCATCGAAATGCATCCACTCCCCGCCAAAAAAAGCATAGGGCGTATCGCAATACTGACAACGCAACGGACAACCCGTCAGTCGAACAAATACCGTGGGGATACCCGATGCCTCTGCCTCGCCCTGCAGCGAATGAAAAATCTCCGTGACCTTCAGCCGTTGGTCTACCGGCAGATCGTCTTTGCTGGGCGCATTCACGACGTTGGTCCTGGCGACCGATTTGCAGCCTTGCTAGCGGCCTTCGCCGCTCATGCGTTCCAGACGCTGGCCGGCCAAACGGGCTGCTGTTGAGTCGGGATGTTCCGCAATAACTTTTTCCAGGGCAGCGCGCGACTCTGCCCATTTTTTCAGTTCGTAATGGCTGTAACCAATCTTTAACAGTGCATCTGGAATCTTGCGGGACTCAGGATACAACTCGACAACCCGATTGAACTCGGCCAGTGCCTTACTAAATTCCCGTTCGACGTACAAAGCCTCGGCTAACCAGTACTGCGCGTTGTCGACCAGAGTGCTCTGCGGATAAAGTCGCACAAACTCGGCAAACGCGACACCCGCATCGGCATAACGGCCTTCCTCCAGCATGCCAAACGCAATCTTGTAGGCATCCCGGTCCTGTACTCCGGACACGGTACTGGCATCCTGAGGATTCCCTGACACGGAACCGGCAAGCGCCGGTACACCCCGCTCCAGCGCATTGAGCCGGCTGTCTATATCCACATAGAGATTGCGCTGGCGGTCACGTGTGCCTTCCGCCTCAAAATTGAGGATTTCGACCTGATCGCGCAGTTCGGCCAACTCACCGCTAACCTGTTGCAACTCGGTCAGCAGGCTCACCAGACTCTGGTTTTCCAGTACTCGCTCGACTTGCGCCAGACGGGTTTCAAGTTCGGTCAGCTTACGCAGAACCGGATCCTCTTCCGGTGGCACCGTTGCACATCCGCTCAGCAGTGCCCCCGTAAGTAGGGTTACCGAACCATATTTTCCCAACAGTCGAAGCATTGTATTCAACGGTAGACAATTTCCACGCGTCGATTGCGTGCCCAAGCACTCTCGTTATGGGCTTTTAGTGCTGGGCGCTCCTCGCCATAACTGATCGTGCTGATTTGATCTGCACTCACGCCCTGTAACAACATAGCCCGACGCACAGTATGTGCGCGTCGTTCGCCCAGTCCGATGTTGTACTCGCGTGAGCCACGCTCATCACAGTGACCCTCCAGCAGAATGCGTTGCGACGGATCGCTCGCAAGGTTGCGGGCGTGCGCTTCAATGATTTCGGCAAACTCCGAGCGAATTTCGGTGCGGTCATAATCGAAGTACAAGGTGCGCTGACCCAAAAGTTGGCGCAAGGCCAACTCGCGTTGCTCTGCTGCCGACAGCGTCGGTGCCGCCGGTGCGGTGGGACGCGTGGGCCTTGTTTCCGATCGCGACGTATCCACTGGCGTTTGATCAGACGTGTCAGGTGTGGCTTGCCGACCACCACACGCAACCATTGTGATTGCAAGAATAATCAGAGCAATCGCTCGCATCATAGTCATGGCATCCTCCCTCGTGATTGTGGTCACTGTGTGGCGAACGGCGACCAGACTGGTTCGCGAACGTCGCCGACCCGCGAAACCAATTGTTGATGAATGCGCCCATCCGTCGATACGGCAGCCAACACACCCATGCCCCTGTCTTCAGTGGCATAGATAATCATACTTCCATTCGGAGCGAAACTGGGTGATTCGTCCAAGCGCCCCTCGGTCAGTACCTGTGTCGCGCCACTTCTGAGATCAACCAGAGCGATCCGGTATTGGCCGCGGTCGTTGTGGACGACGGCAATTTTGGCCTCATCCGGTGCGACACGCGGGCGAGCATTGTAATTACCTTCGAAAGTGACCCGCTTCGGTGTGCCCCCGGTAGGTGGGACAGCGTAGATTTGGGGTCCACGGGCGCGATCGGAGGTAAAAAAGATCGTCGCGCCATCCCGGGACCAGGCCGGTTCGGTGTCGATTGCCGCATGCCGTGTCAGCCGCACCAAGCCGCCGTTGGCCAGGTCAGTGATATGGATATCCACGTTACCCCAGCCATCTGACAAGGCCAGTGCCAGACGTTGACCGTCCGGTGACCAGGCCGGTGCCCCATTGACCCCAGGCCGGTTGGACACCCGGCTGCGGTGCCCGGTCGCCAGTTCCTGCACATATACGGCGGTTCCGACGTTTTCGAAGGCCACATAGGCCAGACGGGAGCCGTCGGGAGACCAGGCAGGCGACATCAAAGGCTCATTCGAGCGCACGACAACCTGCTGGTTAGCCCCGTCAGCATCGGCAACGATCAGCTCATACTCTTCGTTATGGGCGCTGATATACGCGATGCGGGTGGAAAACGCTCCGCGCACACCCGTTAGCGCCTCGTAAATCAGGTCACTGACACGATGTGCCGCCCCGCGCAGTGCATCGCGTTTTGCCGGAATACTGTAGGCCAGCATCTGCTCGCCACGCACGACATCGAAAAGCTGAAAGTCGACCGTATAACGACCATCGAGAGCCTGAACCAGCGTCCCGACTGCCACGACCTCTGAGCCCAGCAGTCGCCAGTCAGCGAAGTCCACTTCGGCACCGGACGTAGGTTTTTCGATCATGTCCTCGCGCGCCATCGGGGCAAAACGCCCGCTACGCGCCAGGTCCGCATCGACAATCTCGGCGAGATCCAGCGGCAGGTCATCGCTGCCATTCCAGCCAAACGGCACTATCGCGACCGGAATCGCATTGCTGACGCCTTCCCGGACAACAACGGTAAGATCGGCCTGTGTCTGGGTAGCCGCGCAAAGTGCAACAAGGCACAGACACCATCTAATTATCTGGTTCAAAGAGCACCCTCACTTTTCGATCGAACAATCTCGGGTCAGCCGGCGGTGGCAACGGCGACGCCTTGCGGACCGCAGCCTCGATAGATCGCACCACTACCGCATCGCCGTTGCAACTGATCACCTGAACATCGGTTACTTCGCCACCCGGGATTTGTGTGAGCAACAACTCGCACTTCAAGCCCACCTGTACACCATCCGGCTTGTTCCAGTTCCTGACAATACGCTGGCTGATCAGCGTCTTGTATTCGTCCAGCAAACCGCCCTCTTCGGCTTCGCGGCGTGCAGTCTCTTCGGCAACGGCCCGGCGTAATTGTTCCTCTCGTTCAGCTTGTAAAACGGCTTCCGCAGCCGCTTCTTCTTTTTTGCGTTTTTCAGCCAGAGCCGCCACCCGTTTTTCCTCTGCCAGACGGGTCTGCTCTAGGTCTGCGAGCTTCAATTTTTCGGTTTCCTCGCGCTTGCGCCGATCGTCGGCTGCCTGCTCGTCACGAATCTTGCGCTCCTGTTCCTCTTTCTGCCGTTGTTCAGCCAGTTCCTGATCGCGTTTTTCGGCCGTTTTGCGTTCCCGCGCCAATGTGGCCAACCTGGCTTCTTCCTTTTCCCTTTCGGCTCTGGCCTTTGCCGCTTGTTCCTCCAACTCGCGACTGCGTTGTGCCTCAGCCTCGCGGATGCGCTGATCAGCCGCCTCCAGTTTTGCCAGTTCTGCTTCTATCATCGACTCGTCTACAACTGCTGCCTGTATCGCCAGCGGTGGTGGCGGCAGTGACGCCTGACTGATCTGACGCCATGCAAAACTTAACGTCATAAGGGCAAGCAATGCTCCGTGCAAAACAATGGCGTAAAACAATGCCGGGTAATAGCCTTTCTGCATTGGCTGACCTACTGTCGCACGACCGGTGGCACTTCAGGTGGACGTGTAACAAAACCGACGCGTTCGGCACCGGCGGCCTGCAACAACACCATTCCTTCGACGACACGGCCATAGGGCACAGCTTCGTCAGCGCGTACCAGCATTGGCGTTTTCGGCTCACGCCGCATTACAGCAGCCGCCCTTGCTACGATAATTCTAGCTTCGACCGGCTGATCTTCATCCGAACCGATATTCAAATAGAAATCGCCATTTGCGGTCACGGTGAGGATCAGCGGATCGGTTTGGCGTAACAGCTCCTGATCCAATGGCTCTGCATCGGCGGCCGGTAGATCAACTTCGATACCCTGTGTCAGCAACGGGGCGGTAATCATAAAGATGATCAGCAGAACCAGCATCACATCGATATACGGCACAACGTTAATCTCGCCCATTAGTCTGCGACCTTTGCGCGCCATGGCTCAGGCCTCCGGCCGGGCGTATCGCTGCAAGATGGCGGAAAATTCTTCCGTGAAGGTGTCAAAGCGGCTCTCCAGCCGGTCCACCTGATCTGCATAACGATTGTAGAAAATCACGGCCGGTATGGCGGCGAACAGGCCCATGGCAGTCGCGATCAAGGCTTCGGCGATACCCGGTGCGACCATTTGCAAGGTGGCATGCTGCACGTTTCCAAGCGAGCGGAACGCATTCATGATGCCCCACACGGTGCCAAACAAGCCGACGTACGGACTGGTGGAACCTACCGTGGCCAATGTGGCCAGACTTTGTTCCAACCGGTCGATCTCTTTCATTTGGGAAACCTTCATCGCACGCCGGGCGCCTTCCAGCAGCTTGTCTGACGACACATTTGACTGCGTGCGTAATTTCGCAAACTCTGTAAATCCAGCTTCAAAGATGCCCTCCATAGCCTGTGGATCGACATCGCGTGTCGCCACGCTGCGGTACATCCCATCGATATCACCGCCCGACCAGAACTTTGTCTCAAATGCATCGGAGGATTCACGTGCGGTGCGCAGCACTTTGCGTTTTTGAAAAATAATTGCCCACGAGGCAATGGAGGCGAGCAGTAACGCCACCAGGACCAGCTGTACCACCAGGCTGGCTTCGAGTATCAGATCGACTAAGGACATCTCCATAATCAGAGCATCGCTTGCTTCACATGCGTGGGTAACCGGCGCGGCTTGAAAGTGGCAGAATCCACCGTGCCCGCACGCACAGTCGCCCGACAAAGCAACTCATCGTCACGAGTGACGTCCTGAGCGAACGTCATACTGGCGTTTTTCACTTGCGTCACGCTAACGCTGACCTCCAGGGCATCATTGAATTTGGCAGGGCTTTGAAACTGGATTTCAGCCGAGACAACCACAAAAATAATCCCGTGTTCGGCCCGTAGCTGATCGTGTTCGACACCGACAGCGCGCAGCCATTCGGTACGTGCCCGTTCCATAAATCGCAGGTAGTTAGCGTAATAGACCACTCCACCGGCATCCGTATCTTCATAATAAACGCGCGTCGGCCACGAAAAGGGTTTGCTCATGCTAACCGGTCCACAGCTGAGCTCACGCGTTGCTGCCGTTATCATCAAATAGTGGGATGCTGGTGGGCACTGAAGGCGCTTTGAGCCCAAAATGACGGTACGCATTGGGTGTAGCGATACGGCCGCGCGCCGTGCGCATGATAAAGCCCTGCTGGATCAGATACGGTTCCAGCACATCTTCAATCGTGCCACGCTCTTCACCAACCGCGGCCGACAAGCTGTCCACACCCACCGGTCCGCCATCAAATTTCTCGATGATGGTAAGCAGCAGTTTTCGATCCATCGGATCGAAGCCATAGCCGTCAACATCCAGCAGTTCCAGCGCGCCGCGCGCCACCTCACCACTGACTTCGCCGGCAGCCTCCACTTGGGCAAAATCACGTACCCGTCGTAAGAGCCGGTTTGCGACCCGGGGCGTACCACGCGAGCGGGTGGCAATTTCCACGGCACCGGCGTCATCAATGACCAGATGCAAAATTCGGGCAGAACGCTTGACGATCTGGGTGAGTTCCTCGGCAGAATAAAACTCCAGCCGTTGCACGATTCCGAAGCGATCACGCAACGGCGAGGTCAGCAAACCGGCGCGAGTCGTCGCGCCAACCAGTGTGAATGGCGGCAGATCCAGTTTGATTGAGCGGGCCCCCGGACCCTCGCCTATCATGATGTCGAGCTGGTAGTCCTCCATTGCGGGATACAGGACTTCTTCAATCACCGGGCTCAACCTGTGTATTTCATCGACGAACAAGACATCCCGGGGTTCCAGGTTGGTCAGTAGCGCCGCAAGATCGCCTGCTTTCTCAATGACCGGACCTGACGTCTGACGCAGATTGACATCCAGCTCGTTGGCGATGATGTGTGCGAGAGTTGTCTTGCCCAGCCCTGGTGGGCCGAAAATCAGCATGTGATCCAGGGAATCGCCGCGCTGTGCTGCCGCGGCGATAAAAATGCGCATCTGCTTCTTGACCGACTCCTGACCAACATAGTCGTCGAGCCTGCGTGGTCGTATCGCGGAATCCACGGCGTCGTCTTCTGTCCGACCGTGCCCTGCAACCAGTCTGTCGTGTTCAAGACTCATCAGCTCTCCGACGTTTGCGTTTGCAACGCGAGACGAATGATGTCTTCCGCACTGCGCCCGGCACTCTCAATGTCGCGCAACATCTTAGTTACTTCCGGTGCCCGATAACCCAACGCAATTAACGCACTGTAAGCTTCGTGTTGTGCGCCGGCGGGTCGAGCGCCGCTTTCCGCACTCATGGTTACGCCAAGTTCTGTCAGCCGGTCCTTCATTTCCACGATTAAGCGCTCGGCGGTCTTTTTCCCCACGCCGGGAATTCTTGTAAGTGTCGCCACATCTTTTCGCTGTACGCATTCGGCAAATTCGTCGGCGCTCATCCCGGACAGTATCGACAACGCCATACGCCCGCCCACACCCGAAATACGGATGAGCGAGCGAAACAACGCGCGCTCGTCCAGAGTGGCAAAACCATAAAGTTCACGAGCGTCTTCCCGCACGATAAGGTGGGTATATAAGGACAGCTCGGATGCGATTTCCGGCAACTGATAAAAAGTGGACATGGGTGCCTGAACCTCATATCCAATTCCGCCTACCTCTACCAGAATTGTCGGCGGTTGTTTGAGACTAAGCCTGCCACGCAACGAGCCGATCATCGGACCGCCTCACGATGACCAGCCAGCAACGCCGCGGTCCGACGCGAGTTGGCATGGCATAAGGCAACCGCCAGTGCGTCTGCCGCATCGGCCTGAATGTCGCCGCTCAATGCCAGCAAACGACGCACCATGATCTGAACCTGCTGTTTGTCCGCGGCACCATAACCGGCCACGGCCTGCTTGATTTCGCGCGGACTGTATTCGGCAAGTTCCGGGCGTACGATCGCATGGTTCGCAAATACTGCACACAAGGCGGCGGCACGTGCGTGACCCAGTTTCAAGGCACTGTCCGCATTGCGGTGCATGAATATTTTTTCCAGGCAAATCTCGCCCGGAGTGTGCTTGGCGATCAAACCGGCAACCGTGCTGTAGATTTCCTCCAGCCTGGCGTTGAAGGGCATCTTGCCGGTCCGTATGCAGCCGCTGGCCTGGTACTTTGTCTGGTCGCCGCTGACTTCTATTAGCCCGAAACCCGTTACGCGAGAACCCGGATCGATACCCATAATTGTCGTGGATGTATTCACAAGCTCGCCAGCGCTGCAAGAATCTCGTCCGGAATCTCCGCATTGGAATAGACGCTTTGAACGTCGTCGAGATCTTCCAGCACTTCCAGCATTTTCATCATCGAACCAGCTTCGCTCTCATTCAACGTCGCCTGTGTCGACGCCAACATTGTGATTTCTGCACGCTCCGCTTCCAGACCGGTCGCTATCATTGCGTCACGCACCTGTTCGAAATCCGCCGGATCGGTTAACACGTCGATCGAGCCGTCGTCATTCGTAACGACATCTTCTGCGCTGACTTCCAGCGACACTTCCATAATCCGATCTTCATTGCTGCCGGTCGGATAACTGATAAGTCCGACCTGGCGAAATAAATAGGCAACAGAACCGTCGGCGCCCAAATTGCCGCCGTATTTGCTAAACCCGTGCCGGATTTCTGCCACAGTGCGATTGCGGTTATCCGTCAAACAATCAACCATAACGGCAACACCGCCTGGTCCGTAACCCTCATAACGGACTTCTTCGTAGTCCACACCCTCGAGTTCGCCGGCACCCCGTTTGACTGCCCGTTCAATATTGTCTTTGGGCATGCTTTGCCCTTTTGCTTTATCAATAGCCAGACGCAACCGTGGGTTGGCGTCGGCATCGGAACCACCTACCTTGGCGGCGATCGTGATTTCACGAATCAGCTTGGTGAACAGCTTGCCCCGCTTCTTGTCCTGAGCGCCTTTGCGGTGCTGGATATTCGCCCATTTGCTGTGGCCTGCCATCCCGTCTAGAACTCCAAACGAATGCCGATATGCAGCCCCGTGTCGAATTTTGCATCCAGTCCCTCAAAGCCAGCATTGATGTAGCGGATACCCAGATACACGTCGGCGTCACGTATCACGCTATAGGTCACACGACCGGCTACTTCAATCAGATCTTCGCTGTCACCGAACGCGAGTACATCCGGCGCGTAATAGCCATGCCCGGAAAAACCAATCCGGTCGTAGCCTGCCAGCTTGAGTCGAAACAGACCGCCGACACCCAGCGCAAAACCATCCTGGTTCCGATTAGGTCCGCCCATACCCGTAGCCGGCCCAAAATCCGGGTCGATTCCGTACAGACGACCGCCAATGGCCGCGGTAACCGACTGCTGACCACCACCGGCCTCGCCAAAGCGACCCAGCGATACCGATAGCAAATTGCCCCTGTCCTGATGGTGCAGCCACCCGGCATCAATCTCCAGCTTATTGTCATAGATCGGCCGCGCAAAGGTCAGCCGGGCGACATCGCTATTGAGATTAAGATCGAGTGAGTCAGAGAGAGTGGGGCCCGCCGCCATGACCGCAGCCATGACCAGAAACGTCCTGGAGACGTAGCGTTTATTCATTCACGCGTCCTGTTAGCCAACCTCGCAAGTGAGACCCGCCAACGAGCTAGTAGTTCGTCAGCGCCGGATTGAAGGCGGTATGATAACGGTTTTTGCCGGTCCGCACACGACCGGCCGGTCTTGCAAAACTGGCATTTTCTTGTGACTCGCCCTACCACAGACACCGACTCGTCCGATCTCGTTCAGCTTGCAACGAAGCTCGCTGAATCGTGCGTTGCCGATCAGGGCGAATCGAAAGCGCACGATGCCCTCAAACGGGCGCTGGCGATACGCGACATTGTTGCCAAACTGGGTGTCGACAGCCAGATCACCGCTGCAGCAATTGTCTATCCGCTGCTAGAGCGCGGCCTGCTAAGCCGTCGATCGCTGAAATCAGAGTTGCCCGACGACGTTATTGGGCTAGCTCGTGAACTGGTGCGGCTGGGCAGCTTCACATTTCCAAGCAATTGGAAACCTGAAGCAGGTCTCGACGAGCAACAGGCCGAGACCCTGCGCAAGATGCTGATGTCCGTGATCGAAGATGTGCGTCTGGTTCTGGTCCGACTGGCTGATCAGCTCTACCGATTACGCAACGCCAAGAACGCCGACGACCCGGTGCGGCGCCAGGTTGCATTGGAAACACGCGAAATATATGCGCCACTGGCAAACAAATTGGGTGTGTGGCAACTCAAATGGGAGTTGGAAGACCTCAGCTTTCGTTTTCTCGAGCCGGACACTTATAAGAAGATTGCGCAATTACTCAAGGAGCGCCGCCAGGACAGGGAAGATTTCATTAAAGATGTTGTGCAGATCTTACAAGCAGAAGCCAACAAGTTTGGAATCGAGGCGACCGTTGAGGGTCGGCCAAAACATATTTACAGCATCTGGAAAAAAATGCAGCGCAAGGAATTGGATTTTGAACACATTTTCGACGTGCGTGCGGTCCGAGTGCTCGTAAACACCGTAGCCGATTGCTACGCCATACTCGGCGCTGTACACGGTCACTGGTCGCCTATCCCCGGTGAATTCGATGACTACATCGCCACACCGAAGGAAAATATGTATCGATCGCTGCATACCTCAGTAGTCGGTCCTGCCCAAAAAACACTGGAGATACAGATACGAACGCACGAGATGCATTCGCATGCCGAACTGGGTGTCGCTGCGCACTGGAAATACAAAGAAGGCAAACCAAAAGCATTGACCGGTTCAGACGCTGCATTCGAGCGCAAGATCCGCTGGGTAAGGAGTTTGCTGGAGCCGTCAGACGAATCTGGCGCGGGCGATGATTTCATCGATCGATTCAGAGCGGACTTGTTCGAGGACCGCGTGTATATCCTGACACCGGAAGGCGACATTCTGGATCTGCCCAATGGTGCCACGCCGTTGGATTTTGCCTACTACGTCCATACTGAACTGGGCCACCGTTGCCGTGGCGCCAAAGTCAGCGGGCGGATCGTACCGCTCACACATAAATTGGCGAACGGCGATCAAGTACAAATTATTACGGCCAAGAACGGCACGCCGAGCCGTGACTGGTTAATACCGCAACTGGGGTACCTGGCGACAACGCGCGCGCGTGCGAAAGCGCGTAACTGGTTCCGACGGCAGGACAAACAGCATAGTCTGGAACAAGGTCGGCACTTACTCGAAAAAGAATTGAGCCGGATGGGTATGTCTGACCTGCACGTCAACGACCTGGCTCGTGATTTTCACATGGGTACCGCGACTGATCTGTGCGTGGCCATAGGTGCTGGCGAGATCACATTGACCGACATCGCAGAAGCGATCCAGAAGCGAGCGGCGCCACCTGATACAGCCGAACATGAACTGCATCTGCGCAAACCGACCAGCAAGAAGGACTCGACCATTCAGGTTGAAGGCGTCGGCGGCCTGATGACCAGTTTCGCCCGCTGCTGCCGGCCCGTTCCGCCGGACCCCATTTCCGGTTACATCACCCTGGGACGCGGTGTAACCATACACCGTAAACACTGCCCCAATTTTCTGCGTCTCGCTGATAAATACCGCGAGAGGGTACTTGAGGTAGACTGGGGCACTGAGACTTCAAATACCTATCCGGTTGATATCACTATCGAGGCTCATGATCGCAAGGGCCTGATCAAGGACATCAGCTCGCTCCTGTCAGCAGAGAAGACCAACATTGTCGGTATGAACACAGTAACGGACAAAAACACGCTGTCAGCCCACTTTGAGCTAACCCTGGAGATTAGCGGCTTGGAAGACCTCAGTCGCATCATGCTGCGGATTAGCAACTTGCCCAATATCGTGTCAGTCAGTCGACGCACCTGAACCAGCGTTGGCGGAATGGGAGGGACTCGTGAATAACGTAAAACATTATGGTTTGTTACTTGCCGACAACACAAACCCCGCCGGGACAATTGACGTAACAGCGCCCTTCGATGGCGCGTTGATTGCGACGTGTGAAACCGGTGACGAAACTCATGTAGATGGCGCACTGGCCGCAGCACACCGGTTGTACCGGTCACGCAGTGCCTGGTTACCACTACCGGAGCGCATTGCCATCCTCGATCGTGTCGCGGAAATCATGAGCGACGAGCACGAAGACCTTGCTTTGCAGGCAGCCCGTGAAGGCGGCAAACCGCTCATCGATTCCCGCGTGGAAGTTACCCGGGCGATTGATGGCATCAAGCTATGCGTGGAAGACCTGCGTGCTGAACAGGGGCATGTTATTCCCATGGGTGGCACGGCGTCGTCTACCGGTCGTATTGCCTTTACCCAACGCGAGCCTATCGGCGTCGTCGTTGCAGTCAGCGCGTTCAATCACCCGTTGAACCTGATCGTGCATCAGGTTGCACCGGCGGTTGCAGTCGGTTGCCCTGTCATTGTTAAGCCGGCCGCCGACACAGCCCTGTCTTGCATCCGTTTTGTCGAGATACTCAGAGAAGCCGGACTGCCGGATGCCTGGTGTCAATGTCTCATTACGGACAACCGAGACGCCGCGCAAAAACTGGTTACTGATGACCGTGTCGGTTTTTTCAGTTTTATCGGGTCGGCGAAAGTCGGTTGGTACCTGCGTTCGCAACTGGCGCCGGGTACGCGCTGCGCGCTGGAGCATGGTGGTGTTGCACCACTGTTTGTTTTGCCGGACGCCAACGTGGACGCCGCGATCAGCTCAGTCCTTAAGGGCGGCTTCTATCATGCCGGGCAAGTCTGTGTCTCGGTACAACGTGTATTTATTGAACGCAGTATGGCGCGAGATTTTGCAACAAGCCTGGCACAAGGCGCCAAGGCATTGCGTATAGGCGATCCAACTTCGCCGGATACAGAGATTGGCCCGCTAATTCGACCTGGCGAAGTCAATCGCGTACATGAGTGGGTTCAGGAAGCCGTAAGCGCGGGTGCCGAAATGCTCTCCGGTGGCGAGCCATTGAGCGAAAGTACCTATCCATGCACGGTCTTGTTGGATCCGCCGCCCGATGTTCGCATGAGTAATATGGAAGTATTCGGCCCGGTCGTGTGCGTGTACGGCTACGATGACCTCGATGCAGCGATAGAAACAGCGAACTCACTGCCTTTCGCATTCCAAAGCGCAGTGTTCACCAACAATTTCGATCAGACGATTGAGATGTTCAATAAGCTCGACGCATCGGCAATTATGGTCAACGATCACACCGCGTTTCGTATTGATTCAATGCCATTTGCCGGCTTGCGGCAATCCGGTCTGGGCGTAGGTGGCATTTCACATACGATGCACGACATGACGTTTGAAAAAATGCTGGTGATGCGCCCCGGCAACGTGTGAACTTGTGACCGGCCAGCGTCCAGCTGATTAGCCCCCCACCCTGGCCAAGAGCTCGGCCTTTGGCCTCACGAAAGTGTCGCTGCACGACTTATTGACCTGCGTGTCTCGATTCACGCAAATCGCCCCAAATAAAATTACTTGTTAATGGCGTGTATCGCGCGCTTGTCTGCAGCGAGCGCGGCTTCATGCAGAGCCTCGGACAAGGTCGGGTGAGCGTGGATCGTCCTTTGTAAATCTTCTGCACTGGCTGAAAATTCCATTGCCAGCACCGCTTCTGCTATCAATTCTCCGGCCATCGGGCCGACTATGTGTACGCCAAGAATCTCGTCATCATCGGCAGCTGCCAGTATTTTGGCCATACCTGTCGCCTGTTCAAGCGCTTTGGCCCGCCCGTTGGCAGCAAATCCAAATGTCCCCGACTTGTAACGTATGCCGGCTTTTTTCAATTCTTCCTCGGTCTTCCCGACCCAGGCAATTTCCGGTGCCGTGTAGATAACCGATGGAATCACACCGTAGTTGACCTCGGCCACTTCACCGGCGATGAGATCCGCGACTGCTATACCCTCTTCGGAGCCCTTGTGCGCAAGCATCAGGCCCCTTACACAATCGCCGATTGCCCAAACGTTTGGTGCTGAAGTTCGGCATTCATCGTCGACATTTATAAAGCCTCGCTCATCCAGTTCGACACCGGTCCCGCTGGCTAACAGGTCTTTGGTGTAGGGCCGGCGACCGACCGAGACGATGACCTGATCGACTTCCACTTCGTGATTACCCTTGTCTTTATATTGCAGCGTTATGCCACTATCGCTAACTGTTGAACCTGTGACCATCGCGCTTAGACGAATGTCCAGCCCCTGCTTGCGGAACTGGCGCTGCGCATCACGGGCGATCTGTTGGTCGGCCATGAACAGAAAATCGTCCATTGCCTCAAGTACCGTGACCTCGGCGCCCAGACGTTTCCAGACACTGCCCAGTTCGAGACCAATGACGCCGCCACCGATGACACCGAGTCTTGCGGGAACCTGCTCGAACTCGAGCGCTCCCCAGGAATCGACAATGCGGGTTCCGTCGAAGGGAACACTGCCCAGTTCGATCGGAGCAGAACCGGTCGCCAGAATGACATGCTCACCCGACAGCGTTTCCGGCGCGCCATCATGCGGTGTGTATTCAACTTTACCCGGCGCGATAAGTTTGCCGTGCCCAAACAAACCGGTGACACGATTGGCTTTGAATAACGCGTTGATGCCGCCGGTAAACTGTTTAACAATGCCTGCACGGCGCTGTTGCATCGTTGCCAGATCCAGACTGACTTTACCGGTGTTGATTCCATGAGTCGAAAACTCGTGGCGTGCCCGTTCATACAGCTCTGAAGATTCCAGCAACGCTTTGGATGGGATACAGCCGGCATTGAGGCAGGTGCCACCAAATGCCGTACTGCCGTCGAAATTTTTCCAGGAGTCTATGCATGCGACACTCTTGCCGTGCTGGGCTGCCCGAATAGCCGCTACATATCCGGCTGGACCCGCGCCAATGACGATTACATCGTAAGCCTTGCTCATTATTTCTTAATCCCCGAACGCCCGTGAAACGCGCGTAATTAAATTTCCAGTAAAGAACTTGCCGGAAATTCCAGCGCCTCTTTTATCGCGACCAGCGTCAGTACCGCTTCGCGACCGTCAATAATACGGTGGTCATAGGTGAGTGCGATATACATCATTGGCCGCACTTTGACTTCTCCGTCCACCACCATCGCGCGTTCCTGAATCGTGTGCATGCCCAAAATCGCACTTTGGGGCGGGTTGATAATCGGCGTCGACATTAATGAGCCAAAAGTACCGCCGTTGGTAATGGTGAATGTGCCGCCGGTAAGATCATCCAGACTGATTGAGCCATTGCGGGCGCGCGTAGCGTAATCGACGATTGCACGCTCGATACCGGCATAACTCATCTGGTCGACATTGCGGAGCACAGGAACGACCAAACCCCGTTCGGTTGATACAGCGATGCCGATATCGAAATAGTCGTGATACAGTATTTCCTTGCCATCAACCGACGCGTTCACTGCGGGAAACTTGCGTAGCGCCTCGATAGCGGCCTTGATAAAAAACGACATGTAGCCCAGCTTCACGCCGTGTTTTTCCTTGAAGCTATCGCGATACTTTTTACGCAGCGCGATTACAGCTCCCAAATCAACTTCGTTGAATGAGGTCAACATCGCCGCGGTTTGCTGTGCTTCCACCAGGCGTTCTGCAATCCGGGCACGCAGACGTGTCATGGGTACACGCCGCTCGTTGCGCTCGCCACTGGGCACTGCGGGGGCAGGACGGGCAATTTGCTCAGTGGCCGGCGGGGCAGCACCACCGCTATCCAGATGCGCCAGGACATCGGATTTGCTGATACGCCCATCCCGTCCCGTACCCGTGATGGTTGCGGGATCCAGATTGTGCTCTTCCACCAGCCGTCGCACCGATGGCGACAACTTGTGTGTTGCCGATTCGGACTCGGCATCGGCCGGTGTCGCCGGCGCAGACGTTGCCACTACCGGTGCGTCGCCTGCTTCCAGCGTCGCGAGCAGCTCTCCACTTTTGACGGTCGTTCCATCGGCCTGATGAATGGCTTTTATTACGCCGTTTGTCGGTGCCGGCACTTCCAGCACCACCTTGTCTGTTTCCAGGTCGACCAGGTTTTCATCCCGTGTAACGGCATCGCCCGGTTTTTTGTGCCACGCCAATAACGTTGCATCGCTAACCGATTCTGGCAGTTGGGGGACCTTTACCTCAATACTCATGACGCGTAACCCGCTTTATCTAATGAACAACACGACCGACCGTTTCTGGTTTACCGATGGCTTGGGCCACCAGTGCCTGCTGTTGGGCGGCATGTAACTTGTAATAACCGGCGGCCGGTGCCGCAGCGCCTGCACGTCCAGCATAGATCAGTTCCTGCTGATCGAGCGGCTCTTGCAGGCGGTGATGAATCTGGTACCACGCACCCTGGTTTTGCGGCTCTTCCTGACACCACACGACGTCACGCGCGTTGCGATAACGCGCGATTTGCGCCGCATACTCGTCGGCAGGAAATGGATATAACTGCTCGATCCGGATCAACGCAACGTTATCCTGACCAGTCTCCCGTCGTGCCTGCAACAAATCGTAGTAGACCTTACCCGAACAGAAAACAAGCCGGGCCACCGCATCAGGCGCGATGTCATCTGTCTCGCCGATAATGTGATGAAAGGCACCTTCGGTAACAGCCGTCAACGGTGACGTTGACAGTTTGTGCCGGAGCAAACTTTTGGGGGTCATTACAATCAGAGGGCGCCGTATTGGTCGTAACATTTGCCGGCGAATCATGTGATACATCTGCCCCGGTGTAGACGGTACACACACCTGTAAATTGTGTTCCGCGCACAATTGCAAAAACCGCTCCAGACGCGCCGAAGAATGTTCCGGCCCCTGACCTTCGTACCCGTGCGGCAGGAACAATGCTAATCCACACAACCTGCCCCACTTCGATTCGCCGGAACTGATGAACTGATCGATAACAACCTGGGCACCGTTGGCGAAATCTCCAAACTGGCCTTCCCATATCACCAGTTGTCCCGGGTCGGTCGTCGAGTAGCCGTATTCAAAGCCCATGACCGCTTCTTCGGAAAGCAGTGAGTCGATGACATCAAAGCGTTGCTGATCGGGTGCAATGTGCTGCAATGGAACGTGCAAGGAGGCATCACGCTGATTGTGCAAAACGGCATGCCGATGAAAGAAAGTCCCGCGTCCGCTGTCCTGACCGGTCAATCGAATACCATATCCTTCCGTAAGCAGGGCTGCATAGGCGAGTGTTTCGGCGAATCCCCAGTCCATGGGAATCTCACCGGTGGCCATGCGCCCGCGATCGGCCATGATTCGTTTCACCCGGTCGTGCACTTCGACGTGGTCAGGCACAGTCAGCATGGCCGTACACAACTGACTCAATCGATCTTGTGAGAGCCTGGTATTGACCGGTGTAGCCCAGTCATCGTTGGCGTACTGACTCCAATCGACCGTGTACTCGTTGCCAATCATGCCGAGTGTTTCGAGAAATTCGACCTTGCCGTCATCGAGGCCGGCGCGATATTTCTCGGATATCGCACTGATCTCAGCCTCGCTCATCACCTTTGACTCCGCAAGTCGCTTCGAATAGATCTTGCACACCGAGTCGTGCTTGCGGATCGCTTTGTACATGCTGGGCTGCGTGGCGGCCGGTTCGTCTGCCTCGTTATGGCCATGGCGCCTGTAGCAGACCAGATCGATGAGCACATCCTTGCTAAATGTCATTCGATAATCGAGTGCAACGCGCGCCGCGAAAATAACTGCTTCCGGATCATCGGCGTTGACATGCAACACCGGCGCTTCGATCATTTTGGCCACGTCACTGGAATATGGCGTGGACCTGGCGTCGCGTGGATCACTGGTGGTGAAACCAATCTGATTGTTGCAAATGATGTGAACCGTGCCACCGGTGCTGAAACCGCGAGTGCCCGACATCTGCAGCGTCTCCATGATGACACCCTGACCGGCAAATGCCGCATCACCATGTATCAGCAATGGGATTATCTGGTTGCGCTCGGTATCACCACGACGATCCTGTCGCGCACGCACCGAACCCTCAACGACCGGATTGACGATTTCCAGATGAGACGGATTAAACGCCAATGCGAGATGCACATCGCCGCCGGTAGTACGCACGTCCGAAGAAAAACCCATGTGATATTTCACGTCGCCGGAGCCCCGACGACTATCCACGTCGTATTGTCCTTCAAATTCCGAGAACAGTTCCGCGGGAGACTTGCCAAAAACGTTGACCAGTACATTCAGACGGCCACGATGTGCCATGCCGATGACGACTTCCTTGACGCCTTTTCGGCCCGCCTGACGAATGATGTCGTTGGTCAGCGGGATAAGGCTTTCGCCGCCCTCAAGCGAGAATCGTTTTTGACCAACATAGCGAGTGTGCAAATAGCGTTCGATGCCCTCCGCTGCCGTCAGCTCCTGCATAAGTGCGCGCCGCTCTGTGTCGTTGAGCGCGTCGGCGATTGCCCCTGCTTCAAATCTATGTTTGAGCCACAACCGCTCACGCGTACTCGAGATATGCGTGAATTCGGCACCGATGGAGCGGCTGTAAATCTGGTGCAGCAACTCAATGATGTGGCGCAACTTGAGGCGTTCAGTTCCGGCCAGACCACCACTAAAAAACTCGCGATCCATGTCGGCGTCAGTCAGACCGTGATACGAGGGATCCAAGTCTGCGACGCGACCTTGTTTGGCGATTCCGAGTGGATCTATCTGTGCAAGGCGGTGACCATGAACACGAAACGCCGAAATCAAAGCTAGCACCGCCGTCTGTCGTTCCAAATCATCGGCAGAGCCGCTCTCACCGCGTGCAACGACACGACGCGATTTGAGTTGTTGCCTGAGTGCCTCTTCGATCGGGCCGCGTGGCATTTCGGATGCCTGCCCGTTTTGCAGCGTTTCAAAATAGCGACGCCAGCCGGCATCCACAGAATTTGGATCCGCGAGATATTGCTCGTAAAACCGCTCTACATACGGGGCGTTGCCCCCATAAAGCGGTGTCGAGACATACCTGTCCTCTAGTGATCGGGTCATAGTGATGTACAGCCGACCGGCCTCATGATTATCCGCGTTCACCCCTGCCCGGTGCCGGTACCGGGCAAAGCGGCTGGCTAGTGTAGCCGATGGGCTTGCCAAGTAAAACGCTATGTCTTTGTTTCCACTGGGTTGAGCCGCTGGGTTTGGTGGAGCGCAATCGTTTTCTACCAGTAAATGCTATTCTTAATTAGCTATCATTTATAAGCCTTTGAAATACCGTTCTATTAATTTGATCACAATCCGCGGGCTGTGACCCGCAGCCAATAGCCGTTATCGATTACACTGGTAACTCCTTTTGTACTGTTTGCCCAGGAGGCCGACATGAACTGCCCGAAATGCCAGTCAAAAATGGAAGCCGTTTCTTTCAGCAAGCTGCCGGTTAACCGTTGTACCCATTGTCAGGGCCTGTGGTTCGGCTCCACCGAGTTCAACAAACTCAAGAAAGACGACTGGCTTGCCACGTTCCTCGACGAGCGTCCGACTAAGGAAGGTGTCGAGCATGACAGGATGACCGACGTGAGCTGCCCCGAATGCGGCAGCCGCATGAAGCATCTGGCAGACGAGCACCAACCGCATATCTTGTATGAAGAGTGCCCCAAGGAATGCGGTGTTTATTTCGACGCGGGCGAGTTCAAGGACCTCGCGCAAACAACCTTTTGGGACAAATTCAAGACCCGCAAGATTCTCGGCAAAGGCAAATAGAGCGCAGACGTTGTGGTGCCTTGACCAGGATGGGACCTTCCGCCAGGGAATGCCGACAAGGAACCTGGCAGGACACGTTGATTGTGGCAGAAAACCCCCGGATTCTCGGTTATTGTTGCCCTGCAAGTCTTGAAGACCCATTGCTGGATCGGGTCGCGGGATAGTCGACATGCTACTAATAAATCGTCAAAACTGCTTTGCGCTGTTGCTGATACTGCTGCTCAGCGACATGGCGCTGATGATCCATGTCACGACACACATTCCGGTTGATCAGCCAAGTTGCGAGTTCTGTGCCGGACACGGCAACCCGGCCCATGCGACGCCGCCTGCGTCAATCGAGTTGCTGCCACCGGCAGCGCACGAGATTTCAACGGGCTATGCCGACACAGTTGTCCGGGTAGCCGAACCGATCTCTTATCGTGAGCGTGCCCCACCGACCGATGTCTGATTAATCACCCTGCCGATGTCCGCTCGTTGAAGCGGCCGGCAGAACGATTTTGATTTGACAGGAGGTGGTGCGATGAGCATCAAAAAAGTCCAGTTACTTTGTGCACTCGCTTTCGTATTTTCCAACAATGCGTGGAGTCACAGCAGCGACACCGAGTCGTTGCGTGCAGCGATTGATGAATTGCGTACGGATTATGAAACCAGGATCACAGCGCTCGAAAAACGGCTCGTCGCGGCCGAGCAAAACAGCAGATCCGCCCCGGATGCTTCCGCGCCGGCGCCGACCTTACGCGGCGATGGCGCAGCGTCTGCATTCAATCCTGCGATTGGCGTGATATTCCAGGGGCAGGCATGGAATTATGCCGGTAGCCCCGACGAGGACTATTTTGTGCCGGGTTTTCCATTCGGTGGCGAGGCCGGGCTGATTGATGAAGGCTTTGCGATTGCCGAGTCCGAGATCAATATCAGTGCCAATGTCGATGACAAGTTTACGGCGTGGTTGACGGTGCCGGTCGTCGTCGAAGACGGCGAGGCCGGGGTAGAAGTCGAAGAAGCGTGGATCGAGACGACAGCATTACCGGCCGGTCTCTCGGCGCGTTTTGGGCGATTTTTCTCCGGTGTCGGCTATCTCAATGATAAGCACGCACATTCCTGGGATTTTGCCGATCAGCCGTTGCCTTACCAGGCTTTTCTTGGCGATCAGTACCTCGATGATGGCGTGCAGATCCGCTGGATAGCGCCGACCGATTTATATATTGAGGCCGGGGCGGAGGTGTTTCGCGGTTCCCGCTATCCGGCAGCAGGTGCGGCTCGTTCCGGCGCCGGTGCAGACAGCATTTTCCTGAACATCGGAGCCGATGCCGGTAATGACAGCAGTTGGCTCGCTGGTGTCTCGCATCTGCGGGCGCAGAGCGTTGACCGCTCTTCCGGTAGTGCGGACGAACCGCTGTTGTTCAGCGGCGATACCGACACGACGATCGCGCAACTCGTCTGGAAATGGGCGCCGAACGGAAACTGGAAGCAACGGAACCTCGTGCTGCAGACCGAGTGGCTCTGGCGTTCAGAGTCAGGTTTTTACGCGCTGCCCGACAGCTCACCGTTTGCTTATAAAAGCGATCAGAGCGGTTGGTACTTGCAGGCGACTTATCAGCCCATGCCACGGTGGCGATACGGGGCACGGATAGACGCGTTGTCCATGGATAACATAGCCGGGTTTTTCGCCGGTAGTTCCCTGGCATCGCCGGTTGACGATCCGATGCGTTACAGCCTGATGGCCGACTGGTCGAACAGCGAGTTCAGTCGGCTAAGATTACAGTTCACCCGCGATGAGGCCGCGTCACGCCACCAGAATCAGTGGGGTTTGCAATACATTCTCAGTATCGGCGCCCACGGCGGCCACAGTTTTTAGGACCGGAGTTCAGCAATGATCAAGATAATAATTACTCTGGTCCTGACGACGATATCGATCACGGCGCAGGCAGACCTCAGAATTTTTGCCTGTGAGCCGGAATGGGCAGCGCTCGCAACGGAGATTGGACCCAAAAAAGTCAAAGCTTATAGTGCGACCAATGCACGGCAGGATCCGCACTACATTCAGGCGCGACCCAGTCTGATCGCGAAGGTGCGTAAAGCAGACCTTGTTATCTGCAGTGGCGCGCAGCTGGAAATCGGTTGGCTGCCGGTTTTACTGCAAAAGGCTAATAATCGAAACGTCATGCCGGGCTCTCCGGGGTATCTCGAGGCCAGCAGTGTTGTCGAACGCTTCGATGCTACAGCCGATGTCGATCGCGCCAAGGGCGACATTCATCCATTGGGCAACCCACATGTACAAACCAATCCGCACAACATCGTTGTCATAGCGACAGCGCTTGCAAAACGAATGAGTGAGCTCGACAACGCCAATGCCGAAACTTATCAGGCAGGACTTGACGATTTTCTGGACCGTTGGCAAGCGGCGATGGAAAAATGGGAGCAAAGGGCCGTGCCACTCAGAGGCAAACGGGTAATTACTCATCATAAGTCCTGGGTGTATCTGGAGCGATGGTTGGAACTGATTGAAGTCGCCAATCTTGAGGCGATTCCGGGACTGCCGCCAACGGCCGGCCACATCAGCAATTTGGTATCGAGATTCGAGAGCAATGGTGCCGATTTCATCATCAGGGCGCCCTACCAGGATAAACGTGCCTCCCTGTGGCTGTCCGAGCGTACTGGCATTCCCGCGGTCGAGCTGCCACTGACGGTGGGCGGCACCGAGGGGGCGACGGACCTGTTTTCACTGTTTGATGAAATTGTCGGCATATTGCTGGGAGCGTCGCAGTGAATCTGGAATCACTGGACTGGACGATCATAGGCCCGGCGTTCGCAGCCGGTGTCATCGTGCTCAGCACCCACGTACCGTTAGGCTATGAAGTCCTGAAACGCGGCATCATATTTATCGATCTCGCGATCGCCCAGATTGCCGGACTCGGTGTCATTGCAGCCCATAGCATGGACTGGGAACAAAACGGACTCGAGGTGCAAATTACAGCTGTCAGTGCCGCGTTAATTGCATCCTTCGCTCTCAACTGGACGGAAAAGCGCTGGCCCAGACAACAGGAAGCATTGATCGGCATCCTGTTTATCCTAGCCGCAACAGGCGGAATTCTGTTGCTCGCCGGAAATCCACACGGCAGTGAACACCTCAAGGAACTCTTGGCCGGGCAAATCCTCTGGTCTACCTGGGGCTCGCTTGCCCCGATCGCCGCGTTGTATGCCGTGTTGCTGGTGCTGTGGTTCACGGTCGGCAATCGAATGGGTGCGTTAGGTTTTTACCTGATTTTTGCCATTTCGGTTACCGCATCGGTGCAAATTGTGGGTATCTACCTCGTTTTCGCAAGCTTGATCATCCCTGCCCTGGCCACGCAGTTCATGCAGCGTGGTAACCGTCTGCTCATCGGCTACACCATTGGAGCGTTGTCTTATTTTTTGGGCATAGCATTGTCAGCGATTTTCGACTTCCCGACCGGTGCAGTCATTGTCTGGACGCTGGCAGCGGTCTCTCTGCTCGCCGCCCTGCTGTTGCCGAAAAACACTCCTGTGCCAAAACTGTAACTCTCTGTATCGGTTGGTGCCCCGACCAGGATTCGAACCTGGGACCTTCCGCTTAGGAGGCGGACGCTCTATCCAACTGAGCTACCGGGGCATGTTTAGAATCAAATGCTTGGGTTAGTTTAACGGCAAACGCTGTCCAAAAAAACGGCGTTTGTCCAAAAAACTACCGTAATGGGTCCACTTCTTTGGCAGTTCGCAGGTAATGACGCTCTGTCGTTTGCCGATTCGTGTGGCCCAAACGATGTGACGCCCTGTCTACATCAGCATCGTCACTGGCCGACTTTGCCCGAATGTCGTTGAACCGGAACGGCGCTGACAGTTCCTTATTGTCGAGCGCCTTCTTTCGTGCCCGGGCCCAGATTTTTGAAAAACCATCTGGCGTGTAGCCTTTACCTTGCCGGTTGCAGATGATGTGCCGACGCACTCTCGGCGGCATCTTCAGGGCCTTATTCACCACCGATTTCAGTTCTTTCGTCCATCGGAAAAGGAGCGGTTTACCCGTTTTACTGGTCTTGACCAGCAACCCCTTATCCACGATGGCATCGCGGTCCAGATTCACGATATCCCCACGCCGCAGGCCTGTCAGAAGGGCTATATCCATGGCGATCTGATGCATCGGTGGGCAGTATTTGTAGACTGCGGCAAAGTCTTTATCCGTGGCGTAACGCTGCCGTCTGGGCTGTGGGGGACGTTGAATGCCGAAGCAGGGGTTGCGTTCAACCAGGCCCCACTCCGCCGCCCAGGAGAATACGTGCGACAACGTCGCGAGCGACTTCAGGGCAAGTTGTGGTCTGCCCCAGTCCCGCCCTTTACGTTCACCCAACTTATCCCGGAAGGCACGAACGTGGGTTGGTCTGACCTCCCCCGGCACCATGTCACCAAAGACCGCTCGCACCCGAGATATGTGTGATGCACGGTTCTTTTGCTCTTTCGTGGAATAGGACGGCAGCACCTCAAGGGCGTAGCGATCGCATAGATCATCGACCGTTTTAATTTCAGTAGAACCGACGAAACCGGCCAGCGACCGATATGCCTCGCCCAGGTTGCGGCCGAGCCTGTGCCACTTGCCTAATTGGTCTACAAAGTAGTACGCGTTGTGCCGATAGTAGACGCTGGTCGGCAGATGCTTGTCTCGTTTTCGTTTCCGTCCCACGGGAATCAGGCTACTCCAGATGGTCCAGCGCACCCAAATGAAAGGCGGACGGTCTTGGCGACTCAGCGCGGCAATGATGGCCCTCATAATGCGCTCTGGAGACGATGGGTTTGCCATCCGCGCGCACGTCAAATGAGTACCCGTTTTCAGCTAACCAACGCCGCTGTAATGCCGGTCTTTGGTAACCGGTCAGCTCGCCAAGCTCGTCCGCTGTGAGAAATATCATCCTTCTTTCTTTTCGATTATTTGCTCGAATTCGACCGCCATTGACCTTCGCGTCAAGGCGGTTCTTAGCTTAGTTCTCGTCCCTGTCTTCCCGGGCTTCGCCGATTCGTGAGATCAACACCCGGGCGTCATTTCTGGCCCTACAGACCAGGTCTTCGTCAAAGTGTCCCGCCACCCTTTGACTCATGCAAAGCGATTGAACAGTCAGCTTCGTGATTCGATCCAGTTCACTGACGACATAGTCGCTGTGGTGGATGCCACGCTCGATTAGTTCCCGCCAGACTTCGGCCTCAGCCGTTCTTCTTTCACGCGCAGTGTGGCGGACAAAGCGCATACAATCGTCGCTGACTCGTAATGTTATTTGTTGCATATTCGTGCCCTCTTTCAGTTCGAGGAAATCATAGCATATTTATAGACACTCGTATAAACCTATATTTGCGTGATGCGACAAATAACAGGCGCGATAGTTAGTTACGTGACGTGCGAATCACGGCATCCCAAGAAAAACGAAGAGCGTGATTCACCCTTTCCCAAGCCGGCCAACGGCTTCCACCCGCAGCGTAGGCTGCGTAGGGTGTGAAATAAATCCGGGTGAGCGAAGCGAGCAAAGGCGCTTGGAGTATTGGTGCTCTGCGACCCTGTAACCCCATCAGTTTTTGTCGGCCAGCGGAGGACCAAACGCTGCTCGCCCGCTTCTCTTGTGAAGCCAGCATTGATTTCATTTTAGACGAGATGATTGGCGTTTTGTCTGCACCAGGGCAAGTAAGGAATTCCGAAACGACCGGACTGCCAGTGACTGGGTGGAAAACTCAGTGGCTGCCCATGGTTCGTGCTGCCATACATTGTGCACTGCAGCGAGCCGGCTGCAATCGACTGCGGCCCGCCGAGCCACCTTGAATCGTATGCCCGTGAACCTCCACACTTGAAGAAAGCGACGACCTGATCTGACACTGTCCGTCCGATCAGATGATCACATACCAACTACCAGTTACTTCTTCTTCCAGTTGGTGCTGAAATCTAGGTCTCTGACGAACTGAAATGTATCGCATGCCTGGACGCCCATGGTTTGACAGGCGTCAGGTATTTTTCTATTGGCTCGTTGCGTACTGGGCTTTGACACTTCCGTAGTTACGATGCACCGATCAGCAGGACTCGCCAAGGCGTAGGCGATTAAGAACGGATCGCGGCCCAGTTTTTCAAGCTCATCGTCTGTGAGATCAGGGGCATATCCTTCCGCTGTGACCCGCCGGACGAGGTCCACGTCTGCTGCCTCCCCAAACAACAGCGCCTCTTTAGTATCGGAGAGCTCCACCCAGATAGACAATTCGTCCTTGTCTTCTTTCTTCTTCTCCGGGGCTGCGATCTCCTCATAAACTTCCTGAATTATCTTGACCTGGCCCTCCGCACCCTTGTGAACCAGCCACTCCCAGAATTCCGGCACCCTTTCCATTTGATAGTAGTCCCGCTTAGCGTCAATTAGAACATTCGCATCGAGTAAATAGAGCAAGCTGTCCTTTCCTTAACGCCTGGCAATGGCAAAAAGCCTGTGGACATTGATCGGCTTAACACCAAGCACCTTGCCCGCCTTGGACGTAGTGAGCGCTTTCGCTGCTATCATGCGCTCCACCAAAGAGACCAACGAATTCCCCATGCGGTGTCTTCGCACGACATAGTAGTCAGGGCCGCCACCTTCCTGACCGCGACTACCCTCGCGCCGAGTATCGCGGGCCTGCGCCCACAAATCGCGAAAGCGCTCTCTCAGGGTCTGCCATAGCTCTCTACGTATCCTGCGTGCCCTAAACAGCTTATAGGCAACCATAGAGCTGCTGACATTCCTCTCTCTAGCAAATGCGCTGATCGCAGCCACGACCGTCTCAATATCTGCGGCAGACCCTATTTGAAGTTGAGCAAGTTCCGTGTTTGGTAGCAGCAATCCGCCGGCAACATCGTTACAGAAACGTTCGACTGCTATATCGGCTCGCTCACCGCTGACTCCGGTCTGTCCCAGGAATAGATGTGTTAATTCATGTAGGAGGGTAAATGACCACGCAGCCTTGGCGTCATTGTCGTTGATAATGACAAATGGCGCGACGGGATCGGCAAGCGCAAATCCTCGGAACGTTTGTACATCGATCGACGTATGATACGACCCCAAATCCCCTCGAAGAATTACGAAAACGCCAGCGGCTTCTGCATATCCCCGTAGCAAATTGAAAGCGTCACCAGCATTTTGCTGCGCTCTGAATTCACGCACATTAAATTGCAATGTAGCACTCAAAGCGTCTCGAACGACTGCCACACCATCGTCGACCGTTTTCGAGCCAATGAAACTCAGAACCTCCGCTTCATCCTCATCCTCCAAAACGCTCCTAACGATGCTTTGTCGAGCGAGGGCATCCCGAATGAGAGCATCTAGCCAAGCGTTTTCAATTGCTGGATGGTCGGGCGGGAGACTCCGGAAGTCCTGACCACGGTCGCCTTTGCGAGGAGGCTCCGCCATATAGAATGCTAGTAGTGGACGCCGATACTGCTTGGACATTCTCACGAGTAACGCGCGAGTAGGTGCTTCCGCACCGTCCTCCATAGCGGCTAGACGATCTGCGGAATCGAGATTCCGCGACTTCAGTGCGCCAAGACTAATCTTTGTGGCGGCCTCTTCCAGTCCCAAACCCGCTGTTTCGCGCGCCCACCGCAAGATTGCCGGATTGACTTGAACTTTGCTCATCTTGTGGGTCAACAGTCTAGCTTACGTACTGATTAGCCACCACTGTTCAACTGAATAATCAGGCGTACAGCCTCCTCCGTATCGATCTCCCCTTGCTCAACGCGCTCGAGGATACCGATCGCCTCAGCACTGACTTCTTCGCCGGCTGCCCGAGCGACATCGACAGCGCGGCGCACACTGTCAGACAGTGTGGGCGCGACGCCGGTATCCGTGTTGTTGTGTTCAGGAGCCATGTCAATGTCTCTATTTGCGTCTGCTCAAAATGACGCGGCTCACGATAACCCCGCGCCAACTCTCATTTTCGATAGAGCACATTACGAGAAGCCGTAATACGATTATACCATCCGGTCGCTGGACAGGGTGTGATTTTTATATACATCCATCTATAATCAGCGCCACTCGCGGTCACCGAACAAGCACCTACATACCAAACTATGGCTAAAAACCCCTCAGCAAGGAGATCGGTTGCAGCGCCTAAAGAACGCACGGTGCAGCATCTGCGTTTGCCGGATCGGATCCGCAATGATATTCGTAAACGAGCTAAGCGTCACGGAGTCACGATGAATGAGATCCAGGATGACGCCTGTAGCTGGTTTCTTAAGAACAAGGCTCGACGCTCATATTCCAAGTACTTCGCCCCCACGCGCGAAGGCGCGTATCGCAGCCTGTGGATCAACAGCCGTATTCATGAACGGCTACGCCGCACCGCCGAACGCGACTACGTGCCCATCGCCCGTGTCATTTACACCGCGCTCACGCTGTATCTTGAGGAAACTGACTGACCTGACGCCGCATGCTCGGGGTTATTAGCCGTGGACTGTCATCGGCGTTTTTCCTCGATTCATCACACGCGGATTTTCAGTCGCATGATGCGTCGTCCTGGGCTTTATTTATCAATGAGATACCGGGGCGCCCGTTGCGGTAAATGCCTCACCGTGCTTAACGGTGCACAACTGATCCCCGCAAAATCCCCGCACGTAATCGAGTGCCGCAGTCTGCTAGAACCGCAATCCGCCGTCAATTTCGAAACAACGGCCATTGACGTAGTCGTTCTCGAAAATGAATTGTGCCGTTTTTGCGACTTCGTCCGGGTCGCCCACGCGTTGTAACGGTATGCTTTTCGCCAGCTTTTCGCGGGCTTCGGGTTTCATTGCCATAATCATCTCGGTGCCTATGAGCCCGGGCGCGATGGATACGGACCGTAATCCGTAGCGAGCAAATTCCTTCGACCAGACTACGGCCATTGCCTGCACGCCGGCTTTGCTGGCGGAGTAGTTGAGTTGCCCCATGTTGCCGTGGCGGGAGATGGACGAGATATTGATGATGCAACCCTTGCAATCCAACTCGATCATCCTGGCGGCCGCTTCCCGGCCACAAAGAAAAACACCGGTGAGATTCACGTCGATGACCATTTGCCATTGATCGAGAGTCATCTTGGAGATGAGCTCGCCCTCCTTGTATTTTAGCGTTAATGCGTCCCTCATAATGCCGGCATTGTTGACGAGACCGTGCACTGCCTGAAATTCCGACACGATTTCATCGAATAATTTGACGACTTCAGCTTCGACAGCGACGTTAGCTACGTACGTGCGTACTTTGGACGAGCCCTGCATTTCGCATTGGGCTTTGGTCTTCGCCATTGTAGCTTCGTCTAAATCGACGAGTGCGATATTACAACCCTGAGATGCCAGACGTATGGCCATCGCGGCACCCAGACCACGACCACCACCTGTAATTACGATCGTTTTATTTTCAAGTTTCATGTTTCACCGTGTCTATCACCTTCAGCTATCCAAAGTCCCCACACAGAGCGGGACATACTGCCAGTCGAGACGAAAGTCTAATTAGCGAATGCTCTACGCGAATATGCAGGTCTGATATATCGCGTCTACGTCAACTCCTCAAAGTGACCGTAACCCTGCTCACCATCCAGGTTGTAGAAAGTCAGCACCTGGGCGAGTTCTGGCATCGCCATCGTGTTCGCGTTGATATTGAAATCGGTCATCAATTGAATGACTGACGCCTTGCCGGAAGCCAGCGCACGCTCTACCGCGGTCGAGATATCCGCTGCACGCTCGACGTATTCACCATGGCCGCCGATTGCTTCTGCCATCTTGTCGTAACGCACAGGCGCCATCATGACTCCTGGGCAGGTTTCTTCCGAACCCGCGCCGT
>JAOTXU010000047.1 GCA_029862165.1 Gammaproteobacteria bacterium | reverse complement strand
CTACGCGACCCCGCTACCTGGCCTAACTTGAACTAATTGACTCTGCTTTACTTTGCCTACTTGGACTGAAAATCGGATTTTCTGCCCACTGCCTACCCTGTCGCTACGCGACCCCGCTACCTGGCCTTTACTACTACAATGCGAACCAACGCGGATTTTCAGTCCTTGCCTACCCTGTCGCTACGCGACCCCGCTACGCTGGCCAATATCAAGATTGGGATAATGCGAGCGGCGTATTAGACCGAGAGGCGTAACCCCGCGTCAAGCGAATCAGGATGTTGGGTGTGGCTGGCGGCGATAATTGGCGAATCGGGCTTGTATGGTTAGTCTAGTCGTCCGGGCAGAACCCGCAATGGCCGGGTCCAAACTGCTATTCCGGGGGAGCAGACGATGGGAAAATCACTAAACGCGCTTGATTTGGCTTTCTTTGGCCTGGAAACCCAACGAACACCGGTCAACGTCGGGGCGTTGCAGATATTTGAAATCCCGCCCGGCTGCGAGGGTAATTTCGTTCGTGATTTATTAAAGCGACTTGCCGACACAGCGCCCGGTCCGCCGTTTAACCAGAAGCTCGGCAAACTTGCTGGAGTGCCGTTACCGCAATGGGTAACCGACGAGCATTTTGATCTGGATTACCACGTGCGTCATTCGGCTTTGCCAGAACCTGGGGAAATGTCGGACTTGCTGAAACTGGTATCGCGTTTGCATGCACTGGTGATGGATCGCGAGCGGCCGTTGTGGGAATTTCATGTCATCGAAGGTTTGCGCAACAATCACTTTGCCATTTACATGAAAATGCATCATGCCGCGATCGATGGCATGGGTGGCATCGCTTTACTCGAAGCGTGTATGAGCAAAACACCCGAAGCTGACTTGACTGCGCCCTGGCAGGGACTGCCGGAGAAAAAAACATCTGACGACAATAATGGCAAGGGACCGGCGGCAACGCTGTCGCGTAGCACACGTGGTCTCATGCACCAGATCGGTATCCTGCCGGATGTCGGCAAACTCTTTGCCTCCCACGGGTTGAAAGCGCTGGGACTGAAACCTGTGGATACACCCGTGTTATTTACTGCGCCGAAGACACTTTTTAATGGACCGGTTTGCGGGGCACGGCGTTTTGCAATTAAATCCATTTCGTTGTCGGCAATCAAGCAACTCTCCAAAGATGCCGAAGCTACGGTCAACGATATTATCCTGGCGATCTGCAGCGGTGCGTTGAGACGTTATCTTCTGGATAAAGACGAACTGCCGGAAAAATCACTGATTGCCAATATCCCGGTGTCGATCCAACAGATCAATCGCAGTGGCAACCAGATAACGTACGTCATCGCCAATCTTGCAACTGAAGAGCGCATGCCGATGCGCCGGTTACGCACAATCCACGAATCCACCGTACACGCAAAGGCGGAGGTTGCCGAGGTTTCGCCGGATGCCGCAACAACTTTTGCGGTGATGGCGCAGGGTCTGGTCGCGGTTTTGAATCGTTTTCGTATTGCCAGCCTGTTACCGCCGCCGGCAAACGTCGTGATATCCAATGTCCCGGGGCCGCGAACACCGTTGTATTACGCCGGTGCAAAAATGCTGGCGAACTATCCGCTTTCGATTTTGGTTGATGGTCAGGCGTTGAACATCACGGTTGTCAGTTATTGCGATTCGGTCGACTTCGGTCTCATGGCGTGTCGCGATACGGTGCCTGATGTCGACGACATCGCGTCGTATCTGGGAGATGCGTTTGATGAACTGATCAAAGTAGTCAAGCGCAGAAAACCCGTCGCTGTCAAGATTGCTGGATAGTTTGAAGCGTGATTCGCCCCCCACCCTAACCCTCCCCCCGAAGGGGGGAGGGAATAAGAAAAGATTGTGCAGCGCAGCGGCCGTTTGCGAGAACATTGCCGCAGCGTTACCCTGAAACAGCACTCAAGCCGGTAATCCTCTCCCTCCATGTCTCAAACAGCTGACAGGCCCGTATCAGGCGGGGGCGCGGCCGCACGCCCCGCAACTGAATCGCTATCCAGCGCCTTTGCCCGTATTCGCGCGACGACGGCGTTGCTGACTTCCTCATTACAACCCGAAGACACCGTGATTCAAACAATGCCGGATGTCAGCCCGACCAAATGGCACTTGGCACACACGAGCTGGTTTTTCGAAAATTTTGTGCTAACACCCGATGTGCCGGGCTACCGGCCGTTCAATGAGCAATTCGGCTACCTGTTTAACTCTTATTACTTCAGCGTCGGTACGATGCACCAGCGTCCACATCGTGGAATGCTGTCCCGGCCTACGCTGGCTGACATTCTGGATTACCGGGCACATGTCAATGAAGCGATGTCACCGTTGCTTGATGGTGCCGACGATGACCTTCGCTTCTTAACCGTATTGGGACTGAATCACGAACAGCAGCATCAGGAACTCATTCTTACCGATATCAAGCACGTGTTTTCGCTAAACCCGCTAAGACCGGGTTTACGGGAATTACAGGTCGCGGCGTCTGTTTCAGCGGGAGCACAACGTTTTATTGAATTCGCTGGTGGTATTACCGAAGCCGGTCACGCGGGCGACGGTTTCTGTTTTGACAATGAGACGCCCCGCCACGAAGCTTTGTTGCAACCCTATGCGCTCGGCGACCGCCTGGTGACTAATCACGAGTACGCAGATTTTGTTGCCGACGGCGGCTACACCACCTGCGCACACTGGCTCTCGGATGGGTGGACCACGGTACAAACCGAAAACTGGCGCCGGCCGCTTTACTGGTCGGACGATTTACAACAGGAATTCTCCCTATCGGGCATGCGGCGTCTGGATCCCAACGCACCGGTTTGTCACTTGAGTCTTTATGAGGCCGATGCATATGCGCGTTGGGCGGGCGCCCGATTGCCCACCGAATTTGAATGGGAAAACGCCGCTACAACGGTCCCGGTTGCCGGAAACTTTATGGACGCAGGCCTGTTGCACCCCGCTCCAGCCGGAAAACGCCGCGGATTAAAACAAATGTACGGCGATGTGTGGGAATGGACATCCAGTGCTTACGCACCCTACCCGGGTTTCAAAGCCCTGGCCGGTTCGCTGGGCGAATACAACGGCAAGTTCATGTGTGGCCAGGCGGTGTTGCGCGGCGGCTCGTGTGCCACACCTGCAGATCACATCCGCGCCACTTATCGAAACTTTTTTTATCCGCATCAACGTTGGCAATTTGCAGGACTTCGGCTCGCAAGGGACGTCTAGCCATGATCCACAGACAAACCAGCCTGAAACTGTTGGACTTTCATCCGTCGTTCGATGATCTGGGCGTCGAAATTCTCGCCGGTTTACAAAGAACACCTAAAACGTTGCCACCGAAGTATTTCTACGATCAGCGCGGAAGCCAGTTGTTTGATCAGATCACCCGGTTACCTGAGTACTATCCGACTGAAACCGAAGTCACCATCATGGTCGACAACCTCGATGAGATCATCGGACTGGTCGGCCCGCAAGCCTCGTTGATTGAGTTTGGAAGCGGTACCAGTACCAAGACGCACATTCTGTTGGAAAACCTGCGAGAGCTGGCCGCCTATGTGCCGGTGGAGATTTCGCGTGATCATTTGATCGATGCGGCCGAGCACATTGCCGAACGTTACCCCGACATAGAAGTGTTACCGGTCTGTGCCGATTTCACCAAACCCTTTGGCTTGCCGGATCCGGCCGTGCGACCGATCAAGAACGTCGTTTTTTTTCCCGGTTCGACGATTGGTAATTTCAGCCCCGATCAGGCGCAGGAACTGCTGGACACAATGGCGCAGATCGCCAAGAAAGACGGGGTGCTACTGATCGGTGTTGATCTGAAAAAAGATAAAACCATCCTCGAATGCGCCTACAACGACTCGGCTCAGGTTACAGCAGCATTTAATCTTAATATGCTGACGCGTATGAACCGGGAACTGGAAGCCGATTTTGACATCGACGCGTTTGAACATCGTGCCATTTATAATGAAGTGCAGGACCGAATTGAGATGCACCTGGTCAGTTTGCGCGAGCAGACTGTCGAGGTTGCCGGTGAGTTGCTGAGTTTCGAGGACGGCGAATACATCCTCACTGAATGTTCGCACAAGTACTCGCTGGACGATTTTGCGCAACTAGCTGAACCAGCCGGGTTCCAGGTGGCAAAAGTCTGGACGGACGCGGATCAATTATTCAGTGTGCAGTATTTACTCTGCAAGTCTGCCTGACCCTGCCCTGCTTCCTATTCCCTCCCCTGGTCTACTCTTATTCCCGAGAAAAAGTTCACAGAAGTATCACGCGAGATCGACCCCTCCCCCTAACCCCCTCCCCAAAGGGGAGGGGAAATAACTGTAGGATCGCGGCGGGAGTGCGGCTCCTACAATATAGCGTGTCCCCGTTTTATTCGGAGGGTGGGACGTAGCCGGTTGGTTTTTCGGAACCTCCTCCAAAGAAGTATTGCTCCATTTCTTGTTCGAGAAATTTTCTCGCTTTCGGCTGGTATGGCGTCAGTCTGTTTTCGTTGATTAGCATGGTCTGGTGCGCCAACCAACGTTGCCAGGCCTCTTTTGAAACGTTGTCATAGATACGCTGCCCGAGTTCGCCCGGATACGGTGGGCGATCGAGGCCTTCGGCTTCCTTCTTCATTAATACGCATTCAACTTGACGCGTCATTTATTGCTCCTGTTGCAGAAGACGCAGTATAAGGGAATCGCGGTTACATGATCACAGTGGAGACGCCCTCGAATGACTGATCGCGGCGGGACGCCGCTCCTACAAAGACGCATGGAGTTTCTTGAGGAGGGCGGTGACCGGCGCGGCCAGGCCGACCCTGGCCGGAGAATTGATGTTGTACCAGAGTTGTGCGCGGTCATCGACTGCGGCAACCGCGCCATCGAGGCGAACGACGACAGGCAAGATATCGAGATCGAAATGGGTAAAGCTGTGACGATATACCGGCCAGGTCTCGGCGGTATGCGCGTCGCAACCGAGTCGTTGGCGACACCACTGTGTCGGTACGTCTTGATCCGTTAACTCCGGCAAACCCCACAACCCTCCCCAGATTCCGCTGGCCGGACGTTTCTCCAGCAACACGCCCTCTTCCGTTACCGCCAACAACATCGTGGTTTCTTTTACGCGTTTTGCCGACCTGGGCTTCTTGCCCGGATACTCATGCACGGTGGCTGCTTGATGCGCCTGACAATCACCGGATAGCGGGCACACCAAGCAATCCGGATTACGCCGGGTACAAAGCGTTGCCCCTAAATCCATAATTGCCTGTGTGTAGTCGGCGACTTGCGCCCGGGGCGTATGTCGTTCGGACATGGCCCACAGTTTCTCGGCAACTTTAGGTTCTCCCGGCCAACCCGGTATGGCAGCATGGCGCGCCAAAACGCGTTTGACGTTGCCATCGAGTATCGGGTGGCGCTGATGCATCGACAAAGACAAAATAGCACCGGCCGTGCTGCGACCGATTCCCGGTAATGCGCAGACACTGTCGAGGTCTTCCGGGAATTTGCCGTCGTTTTTTTTGCAGACTAACGCGGCGGCGCGATGCAGGTTACGTGCACGAGCGTAATAACCCAGACCGGACCAGAGATGCAGCACATCGTCCAATGGCGCAGCCGCCAGACTGGCGATGTCAGGAAAACGCTTAATGAAGCGCTCAAAATAGGGAATGACGGTGGCAACCTGCGTCTGTTGCAGCATCACTTCGGACACCCACACGCGGTAGGGACTCGCAGGTGTCTGCCAGGGCAGATCGTGGCGGCCATGACGCTGGTACCAGTCGAGTAGACGGTGCGAAAAATCGGACATTATTCGTAAGTGAGCGCCGCCGCTTCCAGATTTTTTAGCGTGCGTGCGACGCGTCGTCTTAACGAATGCTTGATCAACGTCGGGCCAATAACCGCCGGAATCCAGAAATCTGGTTCTACTTCGGTGTAATAAGTGATACGCGTGCCCTCTTTGTCCTTGGATAATCGCCAGTGCGAACGCTCGTAACGCACGTCGCCATCCTCGTTCGGGACAACGACCGCCACGACCTCGTTGACGGAAATCTCTTCTACACGCTCGACCCGGTCTATCTTGCGACAAAAAAATACGACACATCCTTTGAGTCGCGTATAAACCATCGCGACATTGTCTCCGATGCGTTCGAGTAGCCGGCTCTCAACGATACCCCTATCGATTTTTTCCAGGGCATCATAGTCAGTAATGAGTTGGTAGACGGCATCGGTCGACGCGCCGACGACCACCTCGCCTTCCAGGAAATAACGCTCGCCCTCTTTTTCGACACTAACATGATCAATATCCGCGGCGATCGCCACAACTGGCAGTATGGAAAATACCAGTAGAAAACTACGGTGCGGCACTATGGATCTGGCTGGCGTTCGCCAATTCCTCGACCCGATCTGCGGCTTCGCGGCCACGGCTGCGCAGTTTGGAACGCAGAATCAATGGGCCCAGCAGCGGTGGCACCCAAAACGAGGGTTTGAATTCCAGGCCATAAAGCACGCGGGTGCCGTCGCCTTCGGGCTCGAGGACCCAACGGCCGATACTGTAATCGACATCGCTTTGTTCAGGTAGGGCGACAGCAACGATTTCCCGTCCGGGTATTACCGTGAGTTGCTCAACCCGCTCGAGCTTGGTGCAAAAGAACAACACACATCCTTCGGCGCGTGAGTACACAAGACCGTTGCCGATCTCGTCTCGCTCCAGATAACGTGTCTCGGTGAAAATTTTTGAGATACGTGTAAACCCATCGTAGTCGGCCAGTATTTTGAACACGGCATCTGGTGGGGCATCCATATAAGTTTCCGATGCCACCAAAATATGCCCCCGCTTGCGGTCCACGTCGAGTGAACGAAGCTCAGCGGCAGTCGCGACCGAAGCAAGACAAGATGACAAGCAAAGCGCTAACGCAATCCTAGCCACCGCCAAAAATATCCTTCAGCTTGTCTTTTAGCTTATCTTCGAGTTCATCCTTAATCTCTTCTTCTTTCTCTTCGAGCGCTTCTTCCGGTGACTCTGCAGCGGCATCAGGGTCCGTCGAATCAGACTCACCACCCAGCCCGAGTTTGTCCAACAGTTTGCGCTTGGCCAGTTCGGCCACCAGACCACCCATATCGACGCCGACATCCGGTGCAGCTAACGTGCCAGTTATCTTGATCGGTATCGTGAAACCCACGAGCTCGTCGACACCGGCGTCCAGTTCGGGGCGATCGACGACATCACCCAGAAAATGAAAATCGATTTCCTGTGACAGCAAAGCCATACTGCCCTTACCGCGCACCTTCATAAACGGCAACACCATATTGATGTCATTGCTGGTCAT
>JAOTXU010000013.1 GCA_029862165.1 Gammaproteobacteria bacterium | reverse complement strand
CCTATTCTGTTGAAAAACTCTCGTCGAAGAAAGTGCGATAATGCGTTTGTGTTGATTACCGGAGTGATTTCCGATGATGGGCAACAACGATAAGCCGCAAGACGAGCTTTTCTATTCATTTGATCTTAATGATGTTGTGCCGGAGGATCATCTACTTCGCAGCATCGATTGCTTCCTCGATCTTTCCGATCTTCGCCAACACCTGGCACCGTACTACAGCCATACAGGCCGTCCCTCGATCGACCCGGAACTAATGATCCGCATGTTGATCATTGGTTACTGTCTGGGTATCCGCTCGGAACGACGCTTATGCGAGGAAGTGAAGCTGAACCTGGCGTATCGCTGGTTCTGCCGTCTCAGCATTGAAGACACGGTGCCGGATCACTCCACTTTTTCAAAGAACCGGCACGGCCGCTTCCGCGAGGCGGAAGCGTTCCGCTTTGTGTTCGAGCAGGTGCTGAGCAGTTGCATCGACGCCGGTCTGGTCGGCGGCGAAGGCTTTGCAGTTGACGCGAGTGTGGTCAAGGCCGATGCCAGCCGGCAACGGCATCATGAGGATGATGATGACTGGGGTGGTGGTACGCCAGCGATCAGGGACTATCTGGAGGCATTGCAGACTGACGATTCACCGACCGCAACCGCGCCGAAGAAGGTCTCGCAGACGGATCCGGCAGCTCGTTGGACAGCGGCTCCTGGCGGTCCGGCTTTTTATGCTTACTCGACCAACTACCTCGTTGACACGGACAACGGGATCATTGTGGATGTGGAGGCGACCGCCGCGCACCGCACGGAGGAAGTATGGTCAACCAGGACGATGATCGAACGGGTTAAGGATCGCTTCAACCTGGAGACGAATAGGCTCATTGGTGACACAGCTTATGGCACGGCCGAGTTCCTGGGCTGGATGGTGAACGACCAGGGCATCGAGCCGCACGTGCCGGTGTGGGACAGAGGCGGACGAAGCGACGGCACTTTCTCTCGATCGGACTTTATCTTTGACGAGGCAACCGACAGCTATACTTGCCCGAACGGCAAACAGTTACGCCGCTTTCGGCGCAACTTCAGGAAGCCACGGACCGGCATCACAAAATCCAACGAGATCAAGTATCGCGCCAGTCAGTTCGACTGTGCTGCTTGCCCATTCAAAGAACGATGTTGTCCGAACGCTTTATTGCGCAAAGTAACCCGAAGCATTCACGAAGCTGCCCGCGATGTTGCCAGAGCGGTGAGAAAAACCGAGGCGTATCGGGGAACGCGACGACAACGCAAGAAGGTGGAGATGCTGTTTGCTCACATGAAGCGAATACTTAAGATGGATCGGTTGCGACTGCGTGGAATGAACGGTGCACGAGACGAGTTCTTGCTAACCGCAACCGCCCAAAATCTCAGACGCATGGCTAAATACTTGAGCACCGGTCCGCCCGTCCAAAGCGTCTTACCCGCTACCTGACCAAAAAAGACCGAATGAAGCCACCGAAACGCCAATAACCGATCAAAAATCCGGCTGCAGCCGGAGCAAAAGCTATGACTCGATAAATGGGGTCAAGAAAACACTCGAATCAACACCGAGTTTTTCAACAGAATAGACCGAAAGCAGCCGTCCAATTTCATGAAACAGAGGAAATTTGAATGACCGCAGTAGGAAAAAGCAGACATCAAGGTCGGTGCCAAGTGCCGCCTAACAATGCGCTGCAACGGACCCTTGACCCGGCCACATTTCTTGCTGTCGCAAAAAACGCGTCCGCCTCAAACGCAGCTGAGCTTGGGCGTTAGGTGTCATGCCCAGACTGACCGCTATCGACCGGAAGAGGACGTCTGCAATTTTGCGATAAACTGCCTATATGAAATCCAGTATGCAACATCCGCCTAACAAGGCGCTGCAACTGACACTTGACCCGGCCAGCCGTTTGGCTGTCGCCAAACAACTGTCCGCCTCAAGTGCAGCTGAGCTTAGGCGTTAGACGACATGCGACTCTGGACGATTCACCCAATGTTCCTAGACCCCAAGGGTTTGGTGGCGCTGTGGCGAGAAGCTTTACTGGCTAGAGCGGTTCTGGAGGGCAAGACCCAGGGCTACAAGAATCACCCACAGCTTGTACGCTTCCGAGCCCAAAAGAAACCCATACTAGTTATCTCTGAATATTTAAGATTTGTGTATTCTGAATCTCAAGAACGCGGGTACAACTTTGACGCCAACAAGTTAGCCCTCGCCGCTCCGATTGAGCCGATAGCGGAAACTCAAGGTCAACTGGAGTATGAATGGCAACACTTGGGGAAAAAACTGCAGACCCGCAATTCCGAACTTCACGAGCGCTTTCTCCAGCTAAAACCCAAGCCGCACCCATTGTTTGAAATAGTTCCTGGCGGCGTTAGAGGTTGGGAAAATGTCGCCTAACTATACGCTGCAGCAGCGCCGCTGAGCTTAGGCATTAGGCGGCCAGGCTCAATCTGCTAACACCGAGGATAACAAGGCGCTGCAACCGAACCCTTGACCCGCCCGCTCTTTCTGCTGACGCAAAAAACACGGCCGCCTCAAGTGCAGCTGAGCTTAGGCGTTAGGCGGAGAAATTAGCAGTACGGTCCGCAGTCGGTAGCTTTCGATCCAAAGTGGACGCCAGAAACCACGTTATACTGATCAAGTTGAGTTGCACTGAGATCCATTGAATATGGTAGCGAACAAATACGAACCCTATTCGACGTTGACCTGCCCGGAATGCGACCACAAGTCCAAAAATCTGATGCCCACAGATGCATGTCAGTATTTTTATGATTGCCAAAATTGCGGTGCTGTCCTCAAGCCGGCGCCGGGCGATTGCTGCGTGTACTGCTCTTATGGCGATGTCAAATGCCCATCTATACAAGCGGGTGATCAATGCTGTTAATTTTAGTGATCTGAAATTGAGTCAATCACACTCAAAGCAAGATCTCGCAGACAAATCTATTCCGTTCTTTCTTTTGTGGGGCGGGCCCATACTTGTTCTGCTATCGTTGAATTTCTTTCGATTGCCTCTCGCATGGGTAACAGTGATTATGTCGGCGTCCTTTGCGTGGATGGGAATTGGTTGTGCGATTAACGCGCATAGATGTCACAGGCGACATTGCTATTACGCTAGCCCGATCCTACTCTTTGGTGCGGTTCTCACGCTATTAGTTGGGTTTGCGATAGTCGATCTTGGGGCAGATGGATTGATATACGTATCATGGGGTACGTTCGCTGCTGTCCTCCTGACGTTCCTACCGGAGAAAGTTCTTGGCAAATACAAATCGTGAACCGTAATTGTGATGGCTGCTTATGGCCGGAGGCGGCCAGCTGCTGATTGCGATAAAATGACGCTATGAATTTCTGCGAGCAATATCCGCCTAACAAGGCGCTGCAGCAGACACTTGACCCGGCCACATTTTTTGCTGTCGCAAAAAACACGCCCGCCTCACGTGCGGCTGAGCTTTGGCGTTAGGCGGCTTACTCACGGAGGTATCAGATGTCAAAACACTACGAAGGCGGATGTCACTGTGGTGCCATCCGATATTCATGCACGAAGGAACCGGAGCTGACATTCTTCTGCCACTGTCGCGATTGCCAGCGAACCACGGGTAGCCCGTTCTCTATGGAGCTTATGATCGATCAGTCGTGCTTTGAGATAGACGGCCCTCTGAAGTCCTATGTAGTTGTTGGCGATTCTGGAAAGCCGGTGACACGTTGGAATTGTACTCAATGTGGCTCGGGTATCTATCTTGAAGGGGAGGCGGATCCTGGTTACGTGTTCCTAAAAGTAGGAAGCCTTGATGACGCCAGTTGGGTTGCGCCGGAGATGCACATTTATACGGTTGCGAAACAACCTTGGATTAAGATCGATGACAATTTGCCGCAATATGAAAGAGCACCTGACGGGTGATTCAGGAGCCGCCTAACAAGGCGCTGCAGCAGACGTTTGACACGGGCGCCGCCGAAGCCGAGTTGACGGCTCGTCCCGAAGGGAAGCCATCACCCATTCCCGACGCCCATGGCATGGTCTGAACTCTGCCAGACACACACCCTTAGGAGCCGCTGATAGATGATTAGTGATCTACAAAAGCTGGGCGGTATTTCCGCTTTGATCGAGGCGGCGCTGTATATGACGGGCTTTGGGTTGTTCCTGACCGTACTCGACGCATCCGGCTACGAAGGACACGTCCAGCAGGTCGCATTCCTCGCAGATAATCAAGTTGCGTCGTACATCGCGAACTTTCTCATCTACGTGGTGTTTGGCGTAGTGCTGGTCGTTCTGGTTCTAGCGCTGCACGCGCGGTTGAAGAATGGTTCCCCAGCAATCATGCAGACGGCGACGGCCTTCGGTCTAATCTGGGCTGGTCTAGTCATTGCGAGTGGCATGATTGCTAACATCGGTAATTCCACTGTCGTTGGCCTCTTCAGCGAAAACCAGGATCAAGCTGTGTTGCTCTGGCTGGCAATTATCACAGTGCAAGAAGCCTTGGGCGGCGGGAATGAGATTGTAGGCGGCTTATGGGTACTACTACTAAGTTGGGCAGCATTGAGAGCGGGCAGCCTGCCGAAGGTGCTGAACTATCTTGGTGTGCTGATTGGTCTAGCCGGAATACTGACGGTTGTCCCGGCATTTGATGTGCTAATGGATGTTTTCGGGTTAGGTCAGATAGTGTGGTTTGTATGGCTGGGGATTGTCATGTTGCGGGAAAACCCAAGCACGACGTGAATATCGGAAGCGGTTTATCGTGAACGCCTCTTAATGGCAGCGGACGTTAAACAAACGTTTTCGTGTGGGTAGCTTTGGCGAGTAATGGTTTTTATAAGCTGAAGCCCTACCGGTAGACGACACCCGTTTTGGCCATATGTGGACCTCCTCATTTAATGATCGGTGATATCCTGCCAACCGGTTTCAGTGGATGGATTGGCCACATGTTGCTCAGTCGGATATTCCAATTCTTTCATCGCCGCCAAAAGCAAAGTCGTCGCTGCTCCTGTGAGACGCCGCCTTTCACGTATTATGGCGCATACGCTCAAAATGAATTGGGCGAAGATTCGAGCCAGAATGAAATCTCAATCAGCGATCGATGTGATGGGTGTGGCCTTCACTGGCTCGTTTACTATATTGACCAGCCACATCACACAAATTCCGGTCGATGGTGGCGAGTAAAGATTGCAGCTAAAGATCTCGATGGTTTTTCTGCAGATATGGCAAAGAGCTATATTGAAGATCAAGAATGGTGTCTTGTCGGCGGTAGTTATTATGATCAGGGCACTCAAAGAATTGAGGGACCGATACGTGTCGGATGAATAAAAAGGTGCCGGTAATCGCCGGCAGCGGCCAAGCTGTTTGCGATAAACTGATGCTATGAAATTCTGCGAGCAACCTTTCAGGAGGCAACGTGCGAATTCCCCTTAAGTTAATTGCCACAGTCAGCGCACTTTTGGTTGCGTGCGGCGTGCCGGACACACCAACCCAGCCTACCAGCGTTGCGTCTGCCGCCGAACCAGAACTGAGGTTGTTCGCGGTAGAGATCAAAGTCGGCCCAAATTGGGACAGCTCGAAGTCGCCTAACGAACAAGCGTTCTTTGAAGAGCACTCCTCGAACCTGAAACATCTGCGCGAGGCGGGCCATATTGTTATGGGTGCACGGTACTCGGACATAGGCCTTATAATTTTCTCTGCGAGGTCTGCGGAAGCAGTCGAGGCGCTAATGTCACAGGATCCCTCAATGACGGCTGGGACGTTCAAGTACGAAGTTCACGCACTTAACGTCTTTTACCCTGGTCTCGTGCAGTCCAGATCAAGCAAGTAGCGCTGAATAGTGCCGCCTAACAATACGCTGCAACTGACGCTTGACCAGGCCATCGTTTGGCTATCGCCGAGGGCCAGTCCGCCTCAAGCGCAGCTGAGCTAGGTCGTTAGGTGTCGGACCAAATCGCCCGCTTCGCGGCCGGCTTGGCCGCTGAATTCTAGCCGTTTGGCGCCCCGCAACTGGCCCACGAATTCGTGTGCGGCCTGAATAAGGATCCTCACAGCGATGTCGTAATGCTCTCACCTGACGGGAGTGACGAGACTGAGCCCTCGTTCTAAGTACATTCGCGGATTGCGATTTCGCCTGTGTGTCTTAGCATCTGGATGAGAACTACAAAGGCCAAGCAAGCCAGCGTAGAAGCACGTGTCTTGTGTGGGTTTTTAAGCTTCAATCAGGACATTTATTACAAACCAAAGCCTGGGCTGTTCTGTCAGTTTTCAATGAGTTAGTTACTAGTAAAGGAGTCACAAATGGGATTATTCGATTTTGCAAAAAATATAGGGACAAAGTTATTCGGTGAAAAGGATGAACCTGTCACACAGGCCGAGAAGATTAAAGCCCACATTGAAACCGACAACCCGGGCATTTCGGATCTTGATGTAGCAGTTAACAAGGGGGTCGTTGCAATGAGCGGAGAGGCAGTATCTGGCGAAGCGCTGGAAAAAGCCGTACTGCTAGCCGGTAACGTCGAGGGCGTAGAAAAGGTCATGGCTGTAACAGTCAAGGAAGCGGATGTACCTAAAGTTGAATACTACGAAATCGCGGCGGGTGATTCGCTGTCGGCTATTGCCAAGAAATTTTATGGCGACGCCCAGCAGTATCCGCGGCTTTTCGAAGCGAACAGGGAAGTGATTAAGGATCCGGACAAGATCTATCCGGGTCAGAAGATTCGTATACCGCTGGACAGCGCTGTGGTCTAAAGAGGCCGTGGTGGCCCGCTGGTCGAGAAAAGAGGGGACAGGCTGTAGAAAAATGCGGTCTGTCCTCAATTTGACTACGACGTTTGCGCATTAACATCGAGGTCGATCGTGTAATTGGGGTCAGATTGCTCGGTGTTGAAGTCGCAAACATTACGTTTGTGCCGACTATGTACGTGTTATTCCGAATTACGGATGGATGCGTCCGACTGCAGACTCGTTGATATGATTGAAGAGTTCGGGCCGGCTCTATATGTGGCCGACGGGCCGATCGTCTCGTTTTATGGTTTTCCATACCCAACGCGCATGGCCGTGGCGCGACTGTCGGACGGGAGTGCCTGGGTGTGGTCGCCGGTTGCACTCACGGACGAACTCTTCGATTCTGTACAAGCTGTTGGACCAGTACGCCACATCGTCTCGCCGAATAAGATTCATCATCTCTTTCTGGCTGAATGGAGCGAGCGTTGGCCTGAAGCACGCGTATACGCGCCGCCTGGCCTGGCGCAAAGGAAGCCTGATCTCAGTTTTGATGCAATGCTCGGTGATGAGCCTGATCCAGCATGGGCGGCTGACATCGACCAAGTGATCTTTCGTGGTTCTCTGGCTATGGAGGAAGTGGTGTTTTTCCATCGTCAGTCGCGCACCGCGATCATCTGCGATCTTATTCAACGGTTTCCCGAAGCGACAGCGAAAGGCTGGAAAGGCATGCTGATGCGACTCGACAGCCTGGTTGGCGAGCACGGCAGCACGCCGCGCGAGTGGCGAGCCACTTTCCTGCGGCGTAGCAAAGCGCGGACCGCGCGTGAGGAGGTGATGAGCTGGAAAGCTCAACGGTTGCTGATTGCCCATGGCGAATGCGTACAAACAGGGGCGGCTGCGATAATTGAAAAGGCTCTGAGTTGGATCTAGGGTATCGGACACTCTTGAGTCTTTATCGAATGCCGCCTAGCAAACGCTGCAGCAGACACTTAACTGTCCGTACTCTTTGGCGACGCACTGAGCACGTCCGTCTCAAGTGCAGCTGATCTTAGGCTAGGTGCTTTATGCCAATATAGTGCGTTGGCAAAACTAAATCAGACGCCCTGCTTATAGAATAACCCATGACAACGCCAGTTCTGTTACTGAGGCTAAGCTACTGGATTGCGGCGATCGCAGACTTCGTGATCGCAATTCTGGCATGGATACCCGAAAAAATGGGAACAACCGAAATAGCTTATCCGATGGGCCTTGCGTCCGTCATTGCTTTCTCCTGGGGTGTGCTGCTACTAATAGCAGATAGAAAACCAATTGAACGAAGATGGATGTTACTTCCAACAATTCTCGTTGTTACATTAATTACAATAGTAAGGACTAGGTTTTCTCTGGATGGAGCTATTGAATTTAGTTTACCGCTGCTTTTTTTTGCAATCGCCCTGATAATTCTCATGGCGTACAGCTATTATTATGCGAGCAAACATGAAAGGAATAGCTAGAACCGAATTGGACGCGCCTAACAAGCTTCTTAAGAATTGTTGCGCCTAACCCAATCGATCTCTGGTAGCATTCTCGCATTAATCTTGAGTGCCTCAGCGGCCGTCGGCAGCCAGCGGCACGCGGCTGAGCGCGCGGTCTGTTAGGTACCACAGGACAGGAAGCAAATGAACCTATTCGCGAAACTCGGTGCAGTCACCTACATCCTTTGGGGGCTACTTCACCTCCAGGCGGCGCGACTCGTATACCTGCTCGGTCAGACGCTTGAGCCTGGCATCGTTCAAGGGCGCGTCTACCAAGACGCATGGAATCTTCTCTTTTTCGCCCTATTCGGGATTGTTGTTGCGATCTTTCTAAACTGGAAGAACAGTCGCCTTGGCTACTGGCTTAACCTGACCGTAGTCAGCGCTGCAGATATCGGCTTCATCATTGCTGTTCTTGTTCCAGGATATGTTCCGTTAGTGCCGGGAGGGCTCGGGCCTGTCCTGTGGATCGTAGCTTTGATCTTTTCAACCTTGGGTATCTTTTATGTCAATCGGGAAGCAGCTGGCGCCTAAAAAGGCGCTGCACCAGACATTTGACAGCTCCCTCCCTTCGCTGCCGCTACGGTCGGTCGCCGCCAAACGCGACTGAGACTTACAGATAGGCACCCATCGAAACCAACGGCCACTATTCAACATGGACATAAAACTATTTGCCACCGTCTTTGCAACCATTTTTCTTGCGGAACTAGGCGACAAGACACAACTTGCAACTCTCCTTTTCGCTGCACGCGAGGGATCTAATCTCTTGGCCGTCTTTGTTGCCGCTTCCGCTGCGCTTATCGCGGCGTCTGCGATTGCTGTGTTGGCGGGCGGCGTCATTTCCAATTACATCGATCCTAAATATCTCTCATATATTGCCGGCGTCGCATTCATTTTGGTTGGTGCCTGGACAATATGGCAAGCATGAACCGGTCGGTGCCTATCAACGCGCAGCTGAGCTCGGGTGTTAGGCGGAAACCGGCGAGTGGTTCACTTTCGACTCAAGTCGTTCTGGAATTTCAAAGCTTGTGTTAGTGCCGCTATGCTTCTTTTCTCGCTCTCGCTCCCATTCAGTAGTTTTGTGCAAGGAACCATGGCGTGAAAACTGTTGCTTTAGTAATTATTGACGTGCAAAAGGGATTTGATGATCCGTCTTGGGGAAGCAGAAACAATCCGCAGGCGGAGGCAAGAATTGAGTTATTGCTTTCTACGTGGCGCAAGAATTCGCAACCCATAATCCACGTCCAGCATTGTTCGCTGGAATCAAATTCGCCGCTTCGCCCCGATCAGCCCGGCAATGAATTCAAAGACGAAGCAAGACCGATGGCCGGAGAAAAACAGCTAACAAAGACAGTTAATAGCGCGTTTATTGGAACTGATCTTGAGGAATATTTGCGAAGTTGTGCGATTGAATCACTTGTGATTGTCGGGCTGACTACAGATCATTGTGTATCAACGACTACACGAATGGCTGGAAATCTTGGCTTTAAAGTAAGCTTGGTGTCAGATGCGACAGCAACGTTTGATCGTAGGGGTAACGACGGGACACATTATTCGGCCAGCGACATCCACAATATCCACCTGGCAAGCCTCGATGGTGAATTTTGCGTCGTTCGAACCACCGAACAAGTTTTGAGTGAATTAGCATCGAACATCTGACCTGTGAGGACCATGAATGGCTAGATCCCAAGATCCAACGGACGCGATCCGCCGTCAGTCCGTCACATTTCCCGGCGTAGCGAAGGGAACGTCCTGCACTCAAAGCGCATTCAAGGCTGGCAACGACACATTCCTGTTCATAGGTCCTGGGCCGAATGGGCAGGATTCAAGGCAATGTTCAAACTGAACGCCTCGATGCCGCAGGCGCTGGCCGCGGAAGATCCGAAGCGGTTTGAGGTGGGTTCGACTGGTTGGGTAACAGCTCGTTTCACGGCCGAGGAACCGCTGCCCAAGCGGTTTTGGGGAAAGTGGTTAGCGGAGTCCTATGACGTGACGTGCGGAGCAGGCCGGAAGGCAAAGAAGGCAAAATGAGCTTGGCGTTAGGCGGCAGGGGGGTAATCGTGATTAAAGGGTGTTCGGTTCTCGGGTCGGTGCTGGCGATTCTCGGTTTTGCATCAAGTTCGAACGCATCTGAGCAGTGTATGAATGTATGGGGCAGCGTTGAGTGGTTTGGATCCCCAGGTCACGCGATCTCTTGGTTGATGCCGCTAAACACAGAACGGGCCGGAGTGTTTCCGTCCCACAGTCACAGCGTTAGGTTTGCAACGAAGCTTGCCGAAGACGGGACGGTGACGCTACACGCCGACCTTGTCCTTCCGTGCGAGAAAGAAACGAAGAAGTCACGTAAGAAATTGAAACTGAAACTAGGGGAAGAATATATTGTCGGCCCGTTGTGGTGTGCTACCGGCCAGGAGCAGTACGAAGTCTCGAGCGGCATACGGTGCCGAGTTTATCCGTTAGACACGGGAGGCGATAGACCCAATGCACATCCCGATCATTAGGCACGGATTCATTCTTATTCTTCTGGCCCTGATATCGGGCCTGTTTGTTCCGACTATGGAAATTCCCCGGCTCGGCTTGTCGGCGCATACCGTTGGAATACTCAGCGGCGTGTTGCTGATAGCCGTCGGTTCCATCTGGCAATTGATCGTTCTTTCGGACAGTCAGCGCTCGATCATGCATTGGTCGTGGCTGTACGCTAGCTATGTCAATTGGCTCGGTTGTCTCGCAGGGGCCATATTTGGTGCCGGGAAAAGCACACCACTTGCATCAGCCGGCGTCGTGGGTACGCCGACGGCAGAATTGCTGGTGGCGGTGCTGCTCACCAGTGCCGGAGTTCTTTCATTTGTTGCAGTCGGGCTTTCGCTTTGGGGTTTGCGGCGTGTTGGCATTTCAGATGCTTAACATGTTGTTTATTATTCTCACTAACGTCTGCCGCACCTGAGTTTTATAGTTAGGCGTCAGGTCGGGTCTACGCGTGATCAAGTTCGGTCTCCATGCAGCAGCAGTTCTCTATACTGGAGGCACCATCGCCCAACTTCTCAAGCTTAATCTACGATTTTCCGTGGCAGGAAATGCCATACTTCATCGATTGGATCATCGTGGTTCTTGGATCGATTGGCGCCACTACACTCGCGCTTCAGACGCAACGGATTCGCTATCGAGGCTGGTGGGAGAAGCCGGTACACTTTCTGATTATCCTTCATTTGGGGATTTCCGTAGCTCTTCATTTATGGGCAATTTACATTCGGAGTCATGATGTTTTCTCCGCATTTCCATTCGAGTACAGTTACTTCGCACTTACCTATTTTTTGTTCTTTGCCTGGCGTTCCTGGACGCTTAAGCTTTTGAGTACCGGTGCTAAGAATGACACTTCCTAACGACATGAGTTCGACCAAGAAAAAAGCAAGGATCGCAGGGTTTATTTATCTACTCTTGGTAATAAGCAGTGTTGTTAGCCTGTTGTATATTCCCTCCACTTATATTGTGTCTGGAGATGCTACGGCGACCGTAAACAATATTACGTCTTCTAATCTTCTTTTTCGTATCGGCATATTTACAAGTTTCGTTTCTCAAATCATCTTTGTAATTCTGGTTCTGGCTCTATACCGGTTACTCAAAGAGATCAACCATATGCATGCATTGCTTATGGTGATATTGGTTGTGATCTCTGTTTCGACAGCATTTCTTAACACGTTCAACAATATTGCCGCTTTGATAATCTTAAGTGGTGCCGACTTTTTGTCTGTATTCGAGCAGCCTGAGTTGGATGCGCTGGCATATCTATTTCTCCGTTTGCATAGCCAGGGGATACAGGCCATCCAGGTGTTTTGGGGACTTTGGCTGTTCCCCTTTGGACTTCTAGTAATTAGATCCGGCTTTATTCCCAAGGTTTTGGGTCTCTTGTTAATAATTGCGGGCTCTGGCTATCTGCTGGGTAGTTTTACGTCCCTGGTCTTGCCGCAATACAGTAAGACTATTTTTCCGCTTCTCACGTTTCTTGAGATGGGGGAATTGCCGATAGTCCTTTGGCTTTTGTTAGTTGGTGCAAAAGCTGACGTATCAAAGTAGATTTCTGCGCCTGCAAAGTTTCTCGTTATCGCCTCGACGTTAACCCATTGATTGAAACGAGGTCCGAAATGCCGCTTCTCTTCTCCTACGGAACACTCCAGGACGAGCGTGTGCAGCGGGCACTTTTCGGACGAACGCTTGTCGGGCGGAAGGATTGCCTACTCGGTTACGCGCAGGCGCTCGCCCGTGTAGCGGATCCAGAATTTGCACGGACGAGTGGCAAGACCCATCACGCGATCCTCAGGCCGGCGCGCAGCGATACAGCACGAGTCGAAGGAATGGCGTTTGAAGTTACAGACGCCGAGCTGGAACACGCAGACAAATACGAACCCGTGGAGTACAAACGCGTTTTGGCAAGGCTCGCTTCGGGAGGACAGGCTTGGGTTTACGTTGACGCGCAGATCGGTAGCGAGCCCTGCTAACGTGGCGCCTGGCGTTTGATAATTTGGCGCAGCAGTGGACGAGTTTGGTGACGACGGAAACTTGATGCGTTCAACGCAGCCGCAAAACTCCCGCATCCTCGGAAGTGAAGTGGCTCATGTCTGATCAGATTTTGACGGGCGCCGAGATACAAAAATCTGTTTGAGCTTTGCGGTAGACTGCGAAATTGGAGGCATAGGAAAATGGGCGAGAAGCCACCAGAGACCAAGACTGGATCGCCGTTATATGTAGGTGCAGGGCTGGCGCTCGGGATGAGTTTTGGCGTTGCGTTTGGGGCCGCCTTTGGCAACGTTGGGCTTGGGATCATTATCGGGATGGGCGTGGGCGTTGCTATCGGCACCGTGCTTTCACGTCACCTGAACGACAACTCAGATAAGACGTGGCGCCAATAGAATGACGGGATCAGGATGCAGCAAGCGTGATATCAGCCTCTGAAGCGCTCGATCGTCTGATACAGGGAAATAGTCGGTTCGTAACCGATACTCGATGCATTAGCTTGGCTGGCAAACCGCGTCATGACGAGTTGTCAGCACGGCAGGAGCCGTTCGCGATCATCCTCGGATGTTCGGATTCCAGAGTTCCAGCGGAGATTGTCTTCGACCAGGGACTCGGAGATTTGTTTGTTATTCGCGTGGCCGGCAATATCGTTGCGCCCACGCTGGTCGGCAGTGTCGAATTCGCGGCAGAGCGTTTTGCTACACCGTTGGTGGTCGTTCTGGGTCACTCAGATTGCGGGGCCGTTTTGGCAACCTTGGAAGATCTCGAATCGCCGTCGGAAACCCGACCGCCCGGTATTGGTTTGATCGTCAACCGTATTCGTCCCACGCTCGAGTTGTTGTTCGATACGGAGCTTCGAAACAATCGTGATGATCTCGTGCAGCATGCTGTTCGGGCCAATATTCAAGCTTCGGCAAACCAGTTGCGCCAGGGCTCGATGCTACTCGAAGAGCTGATTCAAAAACGCGAATTGCTGATTGTGGGCGCAGAATATTCGCTCGAAACGGGCGTCGTCGACTTTTTCGATGGTATGCCGGCCGCCGGTCAGAGCGCAACGGAGTTTTGATCGTCAAGCATCTATCTCAAATGCTGGCCGGGAAGTGTGTTTTGTGCCCAAAAGCGGCACGCAGAAGAAATGCCGCAGCGCAGACCCAGGTGTTTTCGGCAGTCGGTATCGCAAAATGCGAAATTCATTGCAACGCGGCGTAATACAGTCCTGATTGGCCCGGGAGAAGTGAATCCTGTTGGAAATAGCAGTTACAATGGCCGTGCTTCCATACTCTGGAGTCCCGGGTGACACTGGCCGAACAAAAACGCGAACAGGCTGACAATGTGATCTGGCAGCCGGTTGGCGACGCCACAGGGCTGTCGATCGATGCGCATCTGCGAGACCTGGTGTCGGTTACCGGATCACTGACGCGTTGTTTGCGTGATTTGTGCAGTGGTGCTTTCAGCTTACGGCTGCTTGGAGAGCGTAACGAAGTAGAGCAAGGTCTCGTGCGAGAAGTGCTCATGCTGTGCAGCGATTTGCCTTGGGTATTCGCACAAACCGTGATCCCGCAATCAACGTTAGCAGGCAACCCCTGGATTCGTGATCTGGGCGATCGTCCATTGGGCGATACCTTGTTTGATCGTCCCGGTGTCGTACGCAGTAATCTGAATCTGACTCGTTTGCGCCGTGGGCACCATCTTTATGATCGTGCGGTGCGGGACGCCGGTCTGGCTGGATTTCCCGAATCCCTCTTGGCACGACGTTCGATCGTTCGGATTGTTGATACCGAATTGACGATCAATGAAGTATTCCTACCCGATGCCGGATACTGCCAACCCCGATAACACTATGACGGTCATCAACCGTTGGCCGGTGCTAGAGCGTCTGCATCAGTATGCACTGTTAATAAGACTTGATCGGCCAATTGGAACCTACCTCGTGTTGTGGCCGATGCTGTGGGCGCTGTGGATCGCCAGTGCTGGTTTGCCAGATCCCAAGGTATTGATTATTTTCATAGCGGGCAGTTTTTTGATGCGCTCGGCGGGTTGCGCCATCAATGATTTTGCCGATCGCGAGATCGATCCTCATGTAGAACGTACCCGTAGCCGGCCCCTGGCCGCACGCAATATACGCGCGGTTGAGGCGATTGCGATTTTTGTAGTTCTTGCACTAATCGCGTTTGCATTGGTGCTGGCGACAAACGCCCTGACCGTCAAGCTGGCGATCGCCGGCGTTATCCTTGCTGGCACCTATCCTTTTCTCAAACGCTGGACCAATCTGCCACAGTACTATCTTGGCATTGCTTTTGCGTGGGGAACACCGATGGCTTTTGCGGCACAGACCGGCGAAGTACCCGGTATTGCGTGGCTATTGTTTTCCTGCGTCGTATTGTGGACCGCTGCTTTCGATACGATTTACGCCATGGTAGATCGCGCCGACGACGAGGTTATCGGCGTAAAGTCCACCGCCATCTTGTTTGGCGGAGCTGATCGCGTGGTCATTGGCGTTATGCAGATTCTGGCGCTGGTTGGGCTGTGGACTGTCGGCGAACTGAGCGGGTTGGGTGCGTGGTTTCGGGCGGGCGTCATCGGCGCTGCGCTTTCGGCCGTCTTCCAGCAATACCTGATCGCTGGGCGTAGTCCGGAGCGTTGTTTCCGGGCATTTCTCAATAACAATAGCTTCGGTGCGCTGGTATTCGCCGGTATTGCCCTGGACTACCTTTACCAATCATCAAGAATAGTTTCAGGTTCATAGGCTTAAGCACCACGGCATTCGATTTTTTCCGGGAGTCTCCTATACTGAGAGCGTGCCGGGTATGTCGGGGCTTTGGGCCGTTGACACCCGTTTTCCGAAAACCGGGGTCTTAGACCTCAAGAAAGGGGGAATCATGAGTCTTCTTGGATTCGTAAAAGACATCGGGAGGCGCGTCCTAAACCGGGACGAGAGTGCCGCAAAAAAAATCACGGAAATGATTGAGGCCAAGAATCCGGGCGTTAAACACCTGGGTGTGGAACTGGATGGTGGTATTGCTACGCTGCGCGGTCATTGCGAAAGCGGTGAAGCACATCAGGCGTTAGTAAAGATGGTGCGTGGCATTGAAGGCGTGTTGGATGTCGATGCCAGTGATCTGAGCTTCGACAAGACCAAACCGGCCGAAGTCTCGGTCGCAGCCGCTGCGGCAGCAGTCGCCGGTGGCGGTGACCGGGGACAAAGCGGTGCCGAGCCGAAGACAGAGCATTACGTTGTGCAATCAGGCGATACGCTAAGCAAACTTGCGAAAAAGTACTATGGCGATGCTATGCAGTATCCGAAGATCTTCGAGGCTAACCGCGACATTCTCAGCGACCCCAACAAAATCAACGTGGGTCAGAAACTCCGGATTCCGCTCGACTAAGTCACGTTTCTTTATCCCCCTCCCTGACGGGAGGGGGATAACTAAGTCCCGCTCCAGTCACGCGAGCCACTGTCCATACATCAACCTGTTCCGCTCCGGCTCGTAGCAAAGCCTTGCTTAATTCAGCGAGTGTAGAACCGGTCGTCATGATGTCGTCGATGATAGCAATGTGCGTATTACTAACGTCACCGCGCACGACGAAGGCATTGCGCAAGTTGCGTTTGCGTGCGCCAGCCGACAGACCGCTTTGTTGCGGTGTGTAATGACTGCGTTTGCATAGACGCTCACTTATCGGAATGTTCAGACGTCGTTGTATGGGCCGTGCAATCTCTGTTGCCTGATTGAATTGGCGTCCCAGCTGACGCCGCCAGTGCAGCGGCACCGGTATCAGCAAATCCGGTTTGCTTTCATCGAAACTGGCAACCCACTCTGCTGTCAATTCCCCCAGCACGCGGCCATTGGGCAATCGGCGGGAAAACTTGAGTTGGCGTAGCAGGCTGTCAACCGGAAAATCGTAGACAAAAGGCGACTTCGCCTGTGACCAGGGCGGCGGACGCGTGGCGCATTTACCGCAATAAGCTGCAGTAACGGCAAGTGGCAGCGCGCATCGAGCGCAACAACTGTCGTTCCAGGGTAGAGCCAGGGCACAGTCGTGACAAAGATCGCGATGCTTGCTGTTGCCGCCACAGACCACACAGGTTGGCGGCAGGAGCCACTTGCTCAGGCAGTCGAGCCGTTCTGTCAGGTATTGCCGGCGCATTATCCGGCATTGGGCACCGCCCGCAGGTAGCAATCCAGTTGGATTTTTGCCCGGAATGACTCGGATAATGGTCATGTGCATCAATACCGGCTGGAAAAAACGCGTGTCATAAAAGGCTTTGAAAGGGCTGCCGCCGGCTATGAGCTTGCAGCAGTGTTGCCACGCGAAGTGCGTACCCGCTTGCTGGAACGCCTCGATTATCTGTCGCTGGAGCCGAAAATCATCGTGGATATGGGCGCAGGAACCGGTGTCGCAGCGCGAAAGCTAAGCGAGCGATATCCGCAGGCAGGTATCGTCGCATTGGATATTTCGCATGCAATGGTTGATTGCATCGGTGATGAAAACCCGCAGATTAAATCTTTGTGCGCCGATGCACTTGGTACGCCGTTACCTGATCAGAGCGTAGATCTGATTTTCAGCAATCTCATGTTGCCGTGGTGCGACGATCTTGATGCTATGTTGGCGGAGTTTCGTCGATTGATTGCACCCCAAGGCGCCATTAGTTTCAGCACGTTTGGACCAGACACTCTAGTGGAGTTGCGGCGTGCCTGGCAGCGAGCAGACGACTTCGAGCATGTGCATGCCTTTCTCGACATGCACGATATTGGAGATGCGCTGATGCGTGCAGGTTTCGTCGAACCTGTGATGGACGTCGAGCGCCTGACAATGACTTATGCCTGCGTTTCCGATTTGTTGCTGGACTTGCGGCGCATGGGTTCATTCAACGCGCTGCCGGGTCGGCGCCACGGGCTAACTGGAAATCGTACTTTCCGGTCTCTGGAGCAGGCCTACGAGGCGTTCCGTGAGGATGGGACTCTGCCTGCAACCTTTGAGGTTATTTACGGCCAGGCCTGGGGTCCGATGCCGGGAAGCGGCGTGTTGCTCGACGACGGTATTGCGCATGTGCCGATCGATAAGATTGGCAAACGTCAGAATATAAGGGGACAACAGTAAATTAAAGTATATGCACCTTTAATTTAAACTGTCGTTCATAAAAAAACCCCGCACGAGGCGGGGTTTTTAGCCAAAACGGCAAAGGTTATTTTTATGAGAAAATTCTGCGTCTTCCCAATGCCATGCCCAGTAAGCCAGCGCCAAATAGCACCAGGATTCCCGGCTCCGGTATGGTTGGGGGATCACAAGCGGGGTTGTTCGGGTCAGGACAGGTCGGCGGATCACCAAGATCATTGGTGAGGAAGAACTCTTCCAGACCGTTTCCGGTCCCGAGCATCCCGGCAAAGAACTGGATTGTTGAGCTGTCAGCGAGTCCGGCCAGACTGAAGCTTTCAAGCACCCAGTCGCTAAAGCCGGTACCTTGCGCCAGGTCGATCGCGTCTGCGAGATCGGTGCCTGAACCGTCACCAACGCCAATGGTAGTACCGTCGCCCCAAAAGTGCGCGATGACACCGTCAATCACGACCTGAAAGTAATCCAGAGTTTCCGTGCTGTTTCCGGTAGCGTTGACATCGATACCCACCGATATTTCGTCGCCGCCGTCTCCAAGGGCTCCCAGAAGCTGGCCGATGGTGTATATCGGGCTAGCCTCGTTCCAGGTTCCGCTTGGCGTGCTGATGATTGTCCAATCCATGCTCGGCGGTTGGTTGTTGCCACAGGAAGAGTCGCCGATGACACACGGGTCGTCACCAGTCTGACCGATTTCCTCGCCGGTCGGCACGTCAACTAGGCTCAGCTCCGTGGCGATGGCGGCCAGTGGCAGGAATAGAGCGAGAATCGTTCCAATTAGTAGTTTTTTCATTATTTTCCCCCAGCAGGTCTTGCTAAGAATTAATATTATTAAGTGACCAGATACCTGCAATATTCGCGCCAATAACGTAAATAACTGATTTTACTGAACTGCTGGCCATGCATCGCGTGACCGGTTGTAAGATTTTTCGACACCAATTTGACATAGGCAAGATCAGCCCTCTCGCCCCAACCAGATTCAATTCCCTTTTGGACCTGCCGCCTGAATTACACTGCGACGGTGATGCCCGAGCTCTCTCCATATCGTCTTCAGGTTGTCCCCAACTGTGCGCTGAGCTGGCACGGAGCGCTGATCTTCTATGCCTGGATGTGCACCGCATCATTAGGCATCGCATTTTTCTTCGTCATTCAGGGCTACTGGCCGATTCTGCCGTTTGCGGGTCTTGAGCTGCTTGCCCTGGGGGCGGCCCTGTGGGTGAGTATGCGCCGTGGCGATTATCGCGAAGTGATCAGTATTTACCCGGACCGCGTCGAGGTGGAGAAAGGCCGTCCCGATGAGCGCCACAGCGCGGTATTTCCCCTGCACTGGGTGCATGTTAATCTGCGCCCGGCCCGCATTGCATCGTATCCGAGCCGGTTGATAATCAGCTCGCACGGTCACCATTGCGAAGTGGGCCGATGTCTGACAGAAAGCGAGCGTAGGGGGCTGAGTCGGCGGTTGCGTGAAGTAATAGAGCACGTCCATAAAACGCCAGCTCAGCGGCTGGATGTCGAAGGCAGTCCCGGAAATCCGCATCGATGACAGGAGCTTCCCTCATGCGTGAGCGATTCCGCCGAATCTTTCAAGGCGCCGTGTACGGCCCACTTTTCTTCTTGCTGGGTGTCTCCACGGCTTATGCCGATTGGGAGCTGAACATGACCCGCGGCGTGACGCCTATCAGTCACGACACATTTGACCTGCATATGATTATTTTTTGGGTATGTGTAGCGATAGCGGTCGTCGTGTTTGGCGTGATTATTTATTCCTTATATGCCTTTCGGCTCTCGCGTGGCGCCCAACCGGATATCGCCATGGTTCACAGTACCAAGGCGGAAATCATCTGGACCCTGATACCCATCGGCATTCTTGTCGCGATGGCTATTCCGGCAGCCGAAACGCTAATCAAGATTGAAGATACCCGCGCGCCGGATGTAACGATCAAGGTAACCAGTTACCAGTGGAAGTGGCATTACGAATACTTGGGTGACGCAAACGACCCGTTCGTAAAAAGTAATTTTGGTTTCTTCAGCAACATTTCGCCCGAAAGCAATCGTGCGCGTCAACTCGGTTCTGGTATCGATGTTTTTCAGGTAGATAACTATCTGCGTGACGTCGACAAAAGCGTGGTCGTACCGGTCAATCGCAAAGTTCGTCTATTGCTGACGTCAAACGATGTGCTGCACGCCTGGTGGGTACCGGAGCTGGGTGGCAAACGCGACACAATCCCCGGGTTTGTTAACGAGATGTGGTTCTTGGCTGAAGAGATTGGTGTCTATCGTGGGCAGTGTGCGGAGTTGTGTGGCCGAGATCACGGTTTTATGCCGATCGTCGTTGAGGTGCAATCTGAAGCAGACTTTGCCAAGTGGGTAGGAGAAAACGGCGGCGCGGTCGGTGGTGGGCCTGCGGAAACACCCGACGTGGTTGAAGGTACTGTTGCAGCGGCCGCAACGGGTGGCGGTGCTGGCAGTGCCGAGCCCGTCGATATGGAACTCAGTTTCGATGACCTGATGGCACGCGGTGAAACGGCCTATCTGACGAATTGTTCAGCCTGTCATCAACTCAACGGGCAAGGCCTGGCTCCCGCTTTCCCGGCCTTGGCCGGTGGCGTAATCACCACCGGCGCACTGGATGCGCATCTCGATCAGGTACTGAATGGGAAGGCTGGTACCGCAATGGCCCCGTTTTCGTATCTCAGTAATACCGATATTGCAGCAATAGTCACTTACGAACGTAACGCCTGGGGCAACAGTACCGGGGATATTATTCAGCCGTCTGATGTTCAGGCAGCCCGATAAATAAAGGACCATCAAGATGAGCCACACAGCGGACGCCCATCACGATCATCATGCCGCGCCCAGCGGCTTCAAGCGCTGGCTATTCGCCACGAATCACAAGGACATCGGCACGATGTACCTGGTGTTCGCTCTGGTGATGTTCTTTGTCGGCGGCACGATGGCAATGATCATTCGCGCGGAATTGTTCCAGCCGGGTTTGCAGTTCGTCGATCCAGGCTTTTTCAATCAGATGACCACCATGCATGCGCTGATGATGATCTTTGGTGGAGTAATGCCGGCCTTTGTCGGTCTGGCGAACTGGATGGTGCCGCTAATGGTTGGCGCACCGGACATGGCATTGCCGAGGATGAACAACTGGAGCTTCTGGCTTTTGCCGGTTGCCTTTAGCCTGTTGTTGTCGACATTGTTCTTCGCCGGCGGGGCACCCGCGGGTGGCTGGACGATGTACCCGCCACTCGTGCTGCAAACAGGCAACGCGTTTCCATTCCTGATTTTCTCAGTGCACCTCATGGGTATGTCTTCGATCATGGGCGCAATTAACATTGTCGTTACGATCATGAACATGCGCGCACCCGGAATGGGCCTCCTGAAAATGCCGTTGTTTGTGTGGACCTGGCTGATTACCGCATATCTATTGATCCTTGCGATGCCTGTGTTGGCCGGTGCGGTTACGATGTTGCTGACGGATGAGTACTTCGGCACCAGCTTTTTCAATGCCGGTGGTGGCGGTGATCCGCTGATGTTCCAGCATGTATTCTGGTTCTTCGGGCATCCCGAGGTGTACATCATGATTCTGCCGGCTTTTGGCATTGTGTCGCAGATAATTCCGACTTTTGCACGCAAGCCACTTTTTGGTTACGAATCGATGGTGTACGCGACGGCCAGTATCGCCTTCCTGTCGTTCATCGTGTGGGCACATCACATGTTTACGGTGGGGATGCCACTTTCCGGGCAGTTATTCTTCATGTTCTCGACCATGCTCATCGCGGTGCCAACCGGCGTTAAGGTTTTCAACTGGATGGCGACGATGTGGCGCGGTTCGATGACTTTCGAGACGCCCATGCTGTTTGCAGTGGCATTCGTGTTCTTGTTTTCGATTGGCGGATTTTCTGGTCTGATGCTGGGCATTACGCCGGCAGATTTCCAGTATCACGACACCTATTTCGTCGTTGCGCACTTCCATTATGTGCTGGTTCCGGGGGCAATCTTCGGAATTATGGGCGGAGTGTATTTCTGGATGCCAAAATGGACTGGACACATGTACAACGAGAAGCTGGCCAAAATACACTTCTGGCTGTCAGCTATTTTCGTTAACGTCACTTTTTTCCCGCAGCATTTCGTGGGTCTGGCCGGTATGCCACGACGTATTCCTGATTACGCGACCCAGTTTGCAGATTTCAACATGGTCTCCAGCATCGGGGCCTTTGTATTCGGTGTCAGTCAGCTGTTGTTTGTCTACATCATCTGGAGTTGCGTACGTGGTGGTGAGAAGGCTACGACCGCAGTTTGGGAAGGCAGCCACGGGCTCGAGTGGACCGTGCCGTCTCCAGCGCCGCATCACACCTTCGAGGTTGCCCCTGAAGTGCCGTGAGCACTCACGATGACAGCCAGCAGCGTTCGCGCGTGATCCAATGGGCGATCACGCTGGGCATCATCGCCCTGGCGGTGTATGGCACCTTTATCTATCTGGTTAGTATTCGGGGCGGTTGATGCAGCCCGATTTCAATCTCACCGGCAAGCTCGTTGTGATCGTCGCAGCGATGTTCGGCTTCGGCTATTTGCTTGTGCCGATGTACGACGTGTTTTGTGAACTGACAGGACTCAACGGAAAAACGACTCAGACTGCTGTGGAGGTAACCGAGTCGGTCACCGATCGGCGCGTAGCCGTTGAATTCATGGCTACCGTGAACCAAAATGCGCCTTGGGAATTTCGGCCGAGTGTTTCAAAAATGCTTGTGCAACCGGGCAAGCTTTACGACACTACATTTTTTGCAAAAAATCGTACCGAGCAAGCCTTGATTGGCCAAGCGGTGCCAAGTGTGGCGCCCGGGCAAGCAGCGAAACACTTTCAAAAAACCGAGTGTTTTTGCTTTACCGAACAAAAATTTGATCCGCTGGAAGGGCGGGACATGCCGGTCCGCTTTATTCTGGATCCGGAACTTCCGGCACACATAGAAACGGTTACTCTTTCGTACACCTTTTTTGCGCGGCAGCAACTTGTTGCGGAGACATCGGTTATAGGGAACTAGCATGGAACATTCGTCAGATCGTTATTACATACCACATGGCAGTCCGTGGCCTATCGTCGGTTCGGTGGCCTTGCTATTCCTGATGGCTGGTTTTGCAGCCACACTCAATGGGTCGGGGATCGGCAAGATTTCAATGTTAATCGGCGCCGGAATTTTGTTGTTCATGCTATTTGGCTGGTTTGGAATTGTTATCAAGGAAAGCGTGGACGGTATTTATAACCAGCAGGTCGATCGCTCGTTCCGCATGGGCATGGCCTGGTTCATTGCCTCAGAGGTAATGTTTTTTGCAGCGTTTTTTGGTGCTTTGTTTTATGCACGCCAGCTCGCATTGCCCTGGCTCGGTGGTGATGGCAATAACTTCTTCACCAATTTCCTGTTATGGCCCGGCTTTGAGAACGCCTGGCCGTCGAACGGGCCGGCCGAGATCGGTGGTGAATACAAGGCGATGGGGCCATGGGGTCTTCCGGCACTCAATACCGCCATATTGTTATCCAGTGGCGTCACAATTACCATTGCGCATCACGCTGTGAAAGCCGGCAATCGCAAAATGCTGGTGGCGTTTCTCGGGTTAACATGGATACTCGGATTGTTATTCGTCGGGTTGCAGGCCACTGAGTACATGCACGCCTACCACGATATCGAGCATGGCGGGCTTAGTTTGCGGCTGTCCAGTGGTATTTATGGATCGACGTTTTTTATGTTGACCGGATTCCATGGATTGCACGTCACACTCGGCGCGATAATGCTGATTGTCATCTGGTTTCGCACGCTGAAGGGACATTTCTCGCCAGAGAACCATTTTGGTTTCGAGGCCGTGGCCTGGTACTGGCATTTTGTCGATGTGGTGTGGCTGGGTTTATTCATATTTGTCTACTGGTTATAGATGGTACTTGCCAAGCTCATCGTCATCACAATTTTCCTGGGTATTCTGGCCAGCCTGGGCTCTGCGATGTTTTACCTGGTCCGCGATGACGGCAAATCCGGGCGCACCCTGAAAGCATTGACCTGGCGTATTGGATTGTCCGTCGTATTGTTTCTCTCTTTGTTCGTCGCATACGCGTTTGGCCTGATCCAACCTCACGGCATCTCACCGGCCGGCTGATTGAACGAAACTTCAAAGAGACCCCGCAGACCTGCATGGCTGCCTGTAGCCGCTATGCTGCTCGTGCTACCGGTATTGTTATGGCTCGGCATCTGGCAACTCGATCGCGCGGCACAGAAACAGGACATGTTCGATCGGTTTGGTGCGACGACACAACCGGCAGGTCTAAACGATCTGATCAACAAAACACCCGAAGCATTGCGCTATCGGCGGGTCAGTCTTAAGGGAAGGTATCAACCGGACCGACAATTTCTGTTGGAGGGCTTTTCCCACGAAGGGCAACCGGGGTTGCATGTCCTGACGCCATTTTTGTTACCGGGCAATGAAATCGTCATGATAAACCGTGGCTGGTTACCCGAAACGCGAACTCGTGACACAAGCCCGGATTTGAGTGTAGGAGAGGACGTGCGCGAACTTAACGGTCGCGTGGTGCCGTACCCGCAGGCCGGGTTGCGATTGGAGGCCGAAGCGGCAACGCAATGGCCGCGACGCGTTGTATACCCCACTCACCAGGATATTGCAGACGCATTGGGCGTGCAGGTGCATCCACACATGATCTGGCTAAATGCGAATGAAGCGGATGGCTTTGTACGCGCGTGGAAACCGTCAGAATTTGGCCCGGCACGTCATGTCGGATACGCCGTGCAATGGTTCGGGCTGGCTGTCACGCTCATTTTGATCTATATCATCCTGCAGTTCAGGCGGCGCCGTGAGTGACGCAACACCCAAGAATCGTGGAACGCTGATCGCACTGGCGATTTTGTTCATTGGTCCGTTGGCGGTTGCCTGGACTTTGTATCTGACCGGAATCTGGCGTCCCGGTGCAGGCGCCAATCACGGTGACTTCATACAACCGATAATCTCACTGCCACGCACTCCACAACCGACAGCAGACAAGGGCGCAACCGACGGCGGATATCTCTACGGCAAGTGGACATTGGTTCATCTGGCAGACAAAAATTGTGACGAGCAGTGCCGGGCGGCAGTGGTCAAAACGCGACAAATTCGGCTGGCGATGGGTCGTGAAGTCGATCGCATCGATCGTGTACTCTTTTCGCATGAGGGGCCAGCCCCCGGGTTTGGCGCGGAGCAACCGGACCTTTTAGTCGTTTTGCCCACCGGGGCGGCAGGAGAGCAAATTGTTGCTGCGCTGCTTGCAAACGGCGGGGACGAGCGAATTTTTCTTGTCGATCCGCTGGGGAACCTGATTCTGAGCTATCCGCTGGATGGCGACCCGGCTGATATTCGTGACGATCTCAGGAAACTGCTAAGGCTTTCCAGGATCGGATAACGCCTAAAACCGTTAGAATTGGCTGCGCGCCGGCCGAAGGCGTCGAGCAAAGATTCGTTGGGTGGAGCACCCGATAATACGGGTCCTGGTAAGAGCTTGTTTGGGAAAGGTTAAGAAACATATGGCTGAAGTCTGGTTTCACCGAGTGGCCTTGATAGGCACGCTGTTAACACTGGTCATCGTCATGTCTGGAGCGTGGGTGCGCCTGACAGATGCCGGTCTGGGTTGCCCGGACTGGCCGGGTTGCTACGGTCGCCTGACACCGCCGATGACCGCGCAGGATGTTGCAGTCGGCAATGCCGCATTTCCAGACAATCCAGTTGATAGCGGAAGGGCATGGCGCGAAATGTTGCATCGTTATGCCATTCCCTTTCTCGGCGGCATCGTCCTGATCCTGGCCCTTATGGCTCTGTGGCAAAGGAAGGATTTGCTCATGCCATTGTGGTTCCCATTGCTGTTGGTGCCGTTGCTCGGTCTGCAGGCGTTGCTGGGGATGTTGACGGTAACACTGCAGCTCAAACCAATCGTAGTCACGGCCCATTTGCTTGGTGGCATGACGACATTGGCTGTACTGGCTTGGATCGCATTACGCACTCGGCCAAGGCCAACACGCTTTCTCGGCGCTCAACGCGGCTTTCGTTTGGCGGCACTGGTGGCCTTGTTTGTGGTATTTGCCCAGATTGCGCTGGGTGGCTGGACCAGTGCCAATTACGCGGCGCTTGCTTGTCCAGATTTTCCTACTTGTCAGAGCCAATGGTGGCCGGAAACGGATTTCAACGCAGCCTTTGTACCGTCGCGCAGTTTGGGTGCCGCGGGCGAGGCAGATTCGACAGGACGAACTGCCATTCATCTAAGTCACAGACTCGGAGCACTATTTACGTTGATCGTAGTCGGCGGTATCGGGCTTAGTGCGGCGCTGCGCGGTCGTGATCGGGCCATGAAAGCTTCTGGCGCCAGTGTGGTACTGATTTTGCTGGTGCAGATCGGATTGGGGATCAGTATTGTGCTAAATGGTTTGCCACTGGCGCAGGCCGTGGCACATAACGGCGTCGCAGCACTGCTGGTGTTGGCGACCGTGTCCCTGAACTATGCCACGTGGCGTCTGGCCTGACTCTAATCGATCGCTGTGACCGCACTGAGCACAACAAACCGACTCGGCAGTTACTTTGCTTTGTGCAAACCCAGAGTCGTCTCGATGATTGTCTTTACAGCGATGGTCGGTATGTTGTTATCGACGCCCGGGCTGGTCCCGCTTGATACCTTTCTTTTTGCGTCGCTAGGCATCGGTCTGGCAGCCGCTTCGGCCGCGGCGATCAACCACGTTCTGGATCGTCGCATCGATGAGCGTATGAGCCGCACCCGGCGACGTCCGTTGCCACAGGGCATACTTAATGAGAAACAGGCGTTGAGTTTTGCGATGATGCTCGGGCTGATTGCTATGCTCGTGCTGGTTTATTTCGTCAATCCACTGACGGCATTGCTGACGTTTTGCTCGTTGATTGGCTACGCTGTGATCTACACGGCGTTTCTTAAACATGCGACACCACAGAATATTGTAATTGGCGGTGCAGCCGGTGCCGCGCCACCAGTGCTGGGCTGGACGGCGATCAGTGGTCAGATCGATCCGCACGCCCTACTGCTGTTTGTAATCATTTTTACCTGGACACCGCCACACTTCTGGGCTCTGGCGATATCACGGCGCAAAGAGTATATGAATGCCGGAGTCCCGATGCTTCCAGTCACGCACGGGGAGGCTTTTACGCGGCTACATATCCTGCTTTATACATTGTTATTGGTTATTGCCAGCGTGTTGCCGTATCTGACTGGGATGAGTGGCGCCGTTTATCTCGCCGGAGTGCTCGTTCTTGACGCCGGTTTTCTGTACTACGCCGTCGCTCTCAAGTTCTGGCCACGTACGGAATTGCCGATGCAAACATTTGCCTATTCTATTACTTATTTGATGGGGTTGTTTCTGCTGCTGTTGGGCGACCACTACATACAGGTTCTACTTCAGGCATGAAACTGGCTATACCGTTGTTGGTTGCAGCAGTGCTTGTAGTGATTTTGGCAATCCGGGCGTTGCAGGACGAACCGCTACCACAGACCGGGCCGCGGGAAAGCGCTCCCGATACTGCCATTGCGATGACGCCGTCAGAACCCAGCCCGCAACTCCCGCCACCGGCGACAGACTCCGATGCGACTGAAAAAACGACCAATGAAGAAATCAGCGACACGGATTTTTTGATGCTCCTGCGCGAATACGGTTTTGAGCAACTCGAGGCCAATTGGCGCGAGTGGGCGATGAGCCGTGGTTATCCGGCGATGGGTGTTGCCGGTCAATATAATCTTGAGCAGCCTTACGATCAGTATGACAACGAGACACTGAAGGGTCTGGCAGACAATGGCGACAAGTGGGCACAGCAAATACTGGCCAAACGCATATCGCGAACCAATCCAGCGGAGGCTATCGAGCTGTATCGCAAGGCAGCGGTACGTGGGTCGGTCTATGCAATGAGCGAAATGGCTAACCTCTATTTGCGTATTTCGGACAAACGCCGCGAAGTTGAATTCAAGTCTGACGAACTTGCATTGGAGCAGGTCTATGCGATGCGTGACGCGCCTGTTGCACCCGAAGTTGCCGGCTACGCCTGGACCGCAGTCGCCGAAATGGCCGGAACCGAGCCCATGTTCGGCAACATTGCGTCGTCGCAATTTAGCCGGAAGCTCAGCGATGAGCAAAAAACAGAAGGCTGCGAGATAGCACGTAGCATGTATGAAGAGGTCACGACGCAACGGGAATCGCTAGGTCTGGGTGATTTCGACCGTACTCCGCCGCCACTTGTCTACTCTGATCCAAACGCATCGGCTGGCTGCTCCGAGAGTAATGAGCCAAGGCTGGATTTGTCCGGTTGCCGCAGGATGCAGATGACCAGAGAGGGGCAGACCAATGTTATCTGGCTTTGTGCCGATGCGCCTTCATAGCGTGAATAAGGGACAGCTTTTCTACTGTTTTGTAGCCAGTTCGGCGATAAAATAATTTAATGGATGTTACGCCGATTCTTGGCAGTCTCAACGACGCCCAGCGCGAGGCGGTAACCGCGCCGTCGGTGCCGTTACTGGTGCTGGCCGGCGCCGGTAGCGGAAAAACACGTGTCCTAACCCACCGTATAGCCTGGTTGGTGGGTGTCGAGGGCGTGTCTCATCACAGCATTCTCGCAGTAACCTTTACCAACAAGGCTGCAGCGGAGATGCGCGGGCGCATCGAGTCCTTGCTGGACAACCCGACTGCAGGTATGTGGGTCGGTACTTTTCACGGACTGGCACACAGACTGCTGCGACGTCACTGGCAGGAAGCAGAATTACCGCAAGCGTTTCAGATACTGGATTCAGATGATCAGCTTCGTGTATTGCGTCGCGTCATTCGCGAGATGGATCTCGATGAAACGCGGTGGGTGCCAAAAGATGTGCGCAGTTTTATAAACCGCAACAAAGATGAAGGTCTGCGTCCGGCCGACCTTGATGCGGAAGACGACCCGACGCGGCGGCAGATGGTGCATCTCTACGACGTTTATCAGCGTCGTTGCGACGCAGCCGGTCTGGTAGATTTTGCCGAATTGCTTTTGCGTGCCTACGAGTTGTGGCGTGACAACGAAGATCTGCTGGCACACTATCGAAATCGATTTCGCAACGTGTTGGTGGATGAGTTCCAGGACACCAACACGATTCAGTACCGTTGGCTGCGCCTGCTGTCTGGCACCGATGGCATTCCCTTCGTCGTTGGCGATGACGACCAGTCGATCTATCGCTGGCGCGGGGCAAAAATCGAACATTTGCACCGGTTCCAAAAAGACTTTCCCGACACAAGTCTCATTCGTCTGGAGCAGAATTATCGTTCTACCGGGTCGATACTGAGCGCAGCAAATGCGTTGATTGCCAATAACACATCGCGTCTGGGTAAGAAACTGTGGACCGAGGGCGATGACGGTGAACCAATCCGGATCTACTCCGGTTTCAATGAGCGTGATGAAGCGCAATTTGTCATCAGCAAGATCAAGGACTGGAGCGAGCAAGGTGGATCGCGGCAGGAAACTGCAGTCTTGTATCGTTCGAACGCACAATCACGGGTGTTTGAGGAGGCGCTGATAAATGCTGCGATCCCGTATCGGGTTTATGGTGGATTGCGGTTTTTTGAGCGCGCCGAGATCAAGGATGCGCTGGCTTATTTGCGATTGATTGTGCATAGGGACGACGACACGTCGTTCGAGCGGATCGTCAATCGTCCAACAAGGGGGATTGGTGCGCGCACGTTGGAGACGCTGCGTGAATATGCACAAGCCAATACGACCTCGCTGTGGAAATCTGCCGGTGCGATGATTGAAAATAAGATACGTGGCCGTGCTTCCAGGAGTTTGTTTGAGTTTATGCGGCTGATGGAAGAGTTGGACCAGCAGACGCGGGATCTCGAATTGCATGAACGCGTCGATATTGTGGTCAACCGCAGCGGTTTGATTGCACACTACGGCAAGGAACCGGGTGAGAAAGGCCAGGCGCGAGTCGAAAATCTCGAAGAACTGGTCAGCGCGGCACGTGGCTTTATGCCGGATGAGCAACTCGAGATGGCGCCCTTGGACGCGTTTCTTGCTCATGCGGCACTGGAGTCCGGTGACGACCAGGGCAATCCCTGGGACGACTGTGTGCAACTGATGACGCTGCATTCTGCCAAGGGACTCGAATTCCCCGTCGTATTCCTGGCAGGAATGGAAGATGGCTTATTTCCGCATCGCCTTTCCACTGGCGACAGCAAGGCGCTGGAAGAGGAAAGGCGGCTTTGCTATGTCGGCATAACCCGCGCGATGAAGCAGCTATACCTGACCTATGCCGAGCAGCGCCGGCTACACGGCATGGATACTTACGGGATGCCGTCTCGTTTCATTAGCGAGCTGCCCCAGGAGCTGGTTGAGGAAGTACGCCCGCGGGTGCAGGTGTCGCGACCGGTCTATCGGCCCAAACGAGGCGTGGCCCAGGCCGAGACTCCAGCCGGCGTACGGCTGGGCGGACGCGTCAGACACGGCAAGTTCGGCGAAGGTGTGATCCTCAACTATGAAGGCGAGGGCTCGCATGCACGCTTGCAGGTCAACTTCGAACAAGCCGGGACCAAATGGCTGGTTATGGCGTATGCCAACCTCGAAGTGTTGTAGAATCGGCGCGCCTTCGGGTGAGGTTCAACAGGGCGTATGAAAATCATTATTCTCGGGGCAGGCCAGGTCGGATCGACTGTTGCCTACCATTTGGCCCGCGAAGAAGCGAACGAAGTCACGATCGTCGATATCGATGCGGTACACCTGCGTGAGCTGCAGGACCGACTCGACCTGCGTACCGTGCAGGGCTGGGCGTCCTATCCCACGGTGCTGGCCAACGCCGGCGCTGCCGATGCGGACATGATCATTGCGTTGACTGACAGCGACGAAACCAACATGGTGGCCTGCCAGGTTGCCTACACTTTGTTTCACACGCCCACTAAGATCGCGCGCGTGCGCTCCACGGACTATATGGAGAAGCAGGAAAAGCTTTTCGCACAGGAAGCGATGCCTGTGGATTACATCATCAGTCCGGAAAAGCTTGTTACACGACATATCAAGCGGCTCATTCAGTATCCGGGCGCACTACAGGTACTGGAGTTTGCCGACGGTAAGGTACGTCTGGTCGCGGTCCGTGCGCACAAGGAGGGTTTGCTGGTCGGCCATCAACTCTCCGAGCTAAAAGAGCATATTCCCAATGTCGATACGCGAGTCGTCGCGATTTATCGCGGCAATCGCAGCATTACGCCAGACGGCAAAGCAGTAATACAGGAAAACGACGAAATATTTTTCATTGCGGCACGCAAGGATATCCGTGTTGTGATGTCTGAATTACGAAAGCTTGAACATCCGGTACGCAGCGTAGTAATTGCCGGTGGCGGCAACATCGGTCTCAATCTCGCACGTGAACTGGAGCGAACGAATAAGGTCAAGCTGATAGAACGTGATCGCGATCGAGCCCGGGAAATTTCGGAGGCGCTCGACCGGACGATAGTCCTGCACGGTGATGCTGCCGACGAAGAGTTGCTGACTGAAGAGAACATCGATTCATGCGATGCATTTTGTGCGGTCACCAACGCCGATGAGGCCAATATACTTTCTGCCATGCTTGCCAAGCGGCTGGGCGCCAGGAAAGTGCTTTCTTTGATCAACCGGCCGTCTTATGCGGGCCTGATGGAAGCCGGCACGATTGATATTGCCATCTCCCCGCAGCAGATCACACTGGGTTCATTGCTTGCGCATGTCAGACGCGGAGACGTTGCAAAGGTCCATTCGTTACGACGCGGCGGCGCCGAAGCAATCGAGGCAGTGGCGCATGGCAAGAAGCAGAGCTCAAAAGTGGTTGGTCGGACCGTCGACGAGATACCGCTGCCGGCGGGTACTAGCATCAGTGCACTGGTGCGTGGCGATGAAGTCATCATCGCGCACCATGACACCGTAGTAGAAGAAGACGATCACGTCATTCTGTTCATGTCGGATCGGAAGAAGATCACCGAGTTGGAAAAACTCTTTCAGGTGGACGTTACCTTTTTCTAATGTCTCCCCGGGTCATACAGCGCATCATTGGATTGCTGTTGATGGTATTCAGCGTCACGATGCTTCCAGCCCTGCTGGTGTCGATAATGTATGCCGACCATGAGCATATGACCTTCGCGGGCGGATTCTTGATCACTGCAGCGTCGGGGCTGATTCTGTGGTTTCCGGTGCGCAAAGTCGCAGATGAGTTGCGGCTGCGGGACGGTTTTCTGGTTGTAGCTGGTTTTTGGATTGTGCTCGGGCTGTTTGGAGCTGTGCCGTTTTTGCTCGCCGACCATCTCGACATGAAACCCATCGATGCCGTTTTCGAATCGATGTCGGGTCTTACGACGACCGGTGCCACCGTCCTGACTGGCCTGGACTTGTTGCCAGAATCGATTCTTTACTATCGACAGCAGTTGCAGTGGTTGGGTGGCATGGGAATCATCGTGTTGGCTGTTGCCGTATTGCCGATGCTGGGCGTAGGCGGCATGCAGCTATACCGCGCAGAAACGCCGGGCCCGGTAAAAGACACCAAGTTAACACCACGGATTACCGAGACTGCAAAAGCACTTTGGTACATTTATGTTGGTATTACCCTCGTGTGCATTCTGGCTTACGCCGCAGCGGGCATGAGTTTGTTCGACGCCATAGGTCACGGTTTCAGCACGGTAGCGATAGGCGGCTTCTCCACGCACGACGCCAGTATTGGGCATTTCGACAGTCCGTTGATCGAAATGATCGCAGTCGTTTTCATGTTCATTGCGGGAGTCAATTTTTCCCTGCATTTTCTGGCCTGGCGTAAGGCAACGATCGTAAATTATCTACGTGACCCGGAATTTCGGGCTTTTGTCACAGTGCTGGGCTTGCTCACGGCGCTGACTACGATTTATCTCGTGGTAACCGGGCACTATCCAACGCTGACCATCGCTTTCACAAAGGCGATCTTTCATGCGGTGTCGATTGGAACCACCACCGGATTCAGTACCGACAATTATTCGGCTTGGCCTGGTTCTTTGCCGGTGGCACTGATACTGGCCAGTTTTATCGGTGGCTGCGCCGGTAGTACCGGTGGCGGCATGAAAGTAATTCGCTGGTTGTTGGTTTACAAGCAGGGCGTCAGGGAAGTTCGGCAACTCGTCCATCCGAGCGCTACGATTCCAGTGAAGATCGGACAAAAGGCCGTACCCGAAAGGGTCATCGGCGCCGTCTGGGGGTTTTTCGCCGTGTACATCATCCTGTTTGGTTTCATGATGTTGTTATTGCTGGCGACCGGACTTGACCAGGTCACCGCGTTCTCGGCAGTTGCCGCGGCACTAAACAATCTCGGACCCGGGCTAGGTGACGTCTCATCCAATTTTGCATCGTTGAGCGTTATGGCCAAGAGCGTGTCGATTGCAGCCATGCTATTAGGGCGTTTGGAAATATTTACCCTGTTTGTGTTGTTTACGCCGACCTTCTGGAATAGATGACAGCGTCCCCTCTTCGGGGGGAGGGGCGAATAGCACGTCGTGCCTGTGCAATATTGAAATAATCAATGCAAAAAATCGCGGATAAGCTTGAGGCAGCCGTTACGACGATCGGCCGCGCAACAGCGTGGTTGACACTATTTATGGTGTTACTGACTTTTGTTGTCGTCGTACTACGATATTTCTTCGACTTTGGCCGCATCTGGATGCAGGAGTTGGTGACATGGTCGCATGCGGCGGTCTTTCTGCTCGGCGCCGCCTATACCCTGAGTCATGACGAGCATGTGCGAGTCGATATTTTCTACCGGCGTGCCAGTCGCGCGACACGCGCCCGTATCGATATTGCGGGAACAGTATTATTGCTGTTTCCGGTCTGTGGTCTGCTGCTCTACACGGGAGGCAGGTACGCGCTGAAGTCATGGCAATTGGCTGAACGTTCGCCAGAGACCGGTGGGTTGGCGTTCCCGTTCATTCCGCTGGCGAAATCTTTGCTGTTGGCGATGATTGTGCTTTTGATCCTGCAGGGCGTCGTAATCATTCTCAGAAATCTTTATGGTTTGCGCACAGGGAATTTTCCGGCCGAGCACAAACACGGCGACGTGGTCTGATGCTGCTCCCGTTATTGCTATTCCTGGTTGTCGTGCTACTGCTGCTTGCAGGCTACCCGGTGGCCTTTACTTTGGCCGGGACCGCGCTGGCGTTTGCGTTAATCGGTTCGATGACCGGTCATTTTGATCCGACGTTTCTCAATATCATTCCCAGCCGTATCTATGGTGGCGTGATGACCAATGAGATTCTGGTTGCAGTGCCGCTGTTTGTATTTATGGGTGTCATGCTGGAACGCGCTCGCATAGCGGAGAGTTTGCTGGACACATTGGGCTTGTTGTTTGGCCGATTGCGTGGTGGTCTTGGCGTTGGCGTGTTGCTGGTTGGTGTCCTGCTGGCGGCTAGCACCGGGATTGTCGGTGCGACCGTCGTGACGATGGGGCTGCTGTCATTACCGACGATGTTAAAGCGTGGTTACCACCCTGCAATTGCCACCGGGTCAATCTGTGCGGCGGGAACCCTGGGTCAGATTATCCCGCCGTCTATCGTATTGGTGTTGCTTGGCGATGTTCTGTCATCGGCGTACAGCCAGGCACAGATTGACATGGGTGTGTATGCACCCAAGACCGTGTCGGTAGGTGATCTGTTTGTCGGTGCCTTGATTCCCGGGCTGATGCTGGTGTCTTTTTACGTGCTGTATGTCCTTATAACGGCTGCGCTTAAACCACAAACGATGCCAGCACAAACCGATATAGATTCGCCGTCGGCGGGTGGACGGGCAATGGTTGTGCGAGTCTTTAAAGTCTTGTTGCCACCGGTGGGGCTTATTTTTGCAGTACTGGGTTCCATTATTGGCGGGCTGGCAACTCCAACGGAGGCTGCTGCCGTGGGCGCCTTCGGTGCAATGCTGATCGCTGTGGTGCGACGGGAACTTGATCTCACACGGTTAAGAGAAGTCATGCGAGCCACAACCCGGGTCAGCAGCATGGTGTTTCTGATACTCATTGGTGCGTCAGTATTCTCTCTGGTATTTCGCGGCTTTGGCGGCGATGACGCAGTTCATGCTTTGTTGAGCGATTTACCAGGTGGCACTTTTGGCGCGGTCCTGGTCGTCATGCTGCTGATGTTTTTATTGGGCTTTGTATTGGACTTCATAGAGATTACTTTTGTCGTTGTGCCCATCGTCGGTCCAGTGTTGCTCGCAATGGGTCTGGATCCGGTGTGGTTCGGTGTGATGATCGCAATCAATCTGCAGACGTCGTTTTTGACGCCACCATTCGGATTTGCACTTTTTTACCTCCGTGGTGTTGCGCCACCAGAGGTGCAGACTACAGATATCTATCGCGGTGTAATGCCATTCGTAGCGATTCAACTGGTTGCGTTGGGGATTCTTGCCGTCTGGCCACAACTCGCCACCTGGCTACCCTCCGTCATCTATCGTTAATTGTGGTGGCGGCGTTGCCGCGACTGGAGATGGGAGCAGGGAAACCCGAGCGGCGAGCCTAGAAGCCGGCATTTGTTTGCAGCTCCGGCGGAGGAACCGCAGTCGCTGCAAACAAACAGCCGTCTTCTCTCTCGCCGCGGGCCACCATCTCGCAGTTGTCTTCAAAGACCGGCATTGATTGCGATCCGGGGGTGGGGAAGAGCAAAAGGAGACTGTCCCCCAAGGGGGACAGACGGATTAATTAGTGGTGAGGTAGTAAGCCTTTTCGGAGATGTCGTGCCAGGCGGAGACGTTTTGCTGAAATTCCCGATAGTGCTTATATACACGCGCAAATAATTCGTCGGAAGCGGCAATCTCGGCGAGGATTTCCTTCGATAGCGTACGCAAGCGTTGCAGGACGTCTGGCGGGAAAGGGCGTAGCTGTACATTGTGTTCTTCTTTTAAGGTTTTGAGCGCTATGTGATTGCGTGCCGTGTACTCGGCCAGCATGTTTTGTGCGGCCGCGTCGCTTGCGCGCAGGACTATGCTTTGCAGGTTGTCGGGCAGTTCGTTAAACGCATCACGATTGATGATACATTCGAGCATTGTGTTGGGTTCATGCCAACCAGGGTAGTAGTAGTATTTGCCAACCTGGTGTAATCCGAACGCCAAATCGTTATAAGGCCCAGTCCATTCTGTCGCGTCGATGTTGCCGGTTTGTAGCGAGGTAAAGATCTCCGATCCTGGCATGCTGACCGGTGTCCCACCGGCACGCTTAAGTACTTCGCCGCCTAGTCCTGGAATGCGCATCTTCAGACCACGCAGATCTGCAACGCTGTTAATTTCCTTATTAAACCAGCCGCCCATTTGTACGCCGGTATGACCGGCCGGTGCGGGAATAATATTGAATGGTTCATACACTTCCTTCCAAAGCTCCATGGCGTCGCCGTGCAGTATCCAGGCTGTCATTTCCTGCGCATTCATACCAAACGGCACCGCAGAGAATAGTTGGGCCGCGGCACTTTTACCCTTCCAGTAATAAGACGCGCTATGCCCAAGTTGAGCGGTGCCTTGTGACACGGCGTCAAACGCTTCAAAGGCAGGAACCAGCTCACCCGCTGCGAAAACCTTGACTGTAATTTGTCCAGCACTCATATCCTCGATCGCCCGCGCCAGATAGTTTGCGCCTGTACCCAGACCCGGAAAGTTCGGGGGCCAGGTTGTAACCATCTTCCAGTTGAAAGTCGCACGGGATTTACTGGCAACGCCGGCAGCAGATTGCGGGCACTTTTGTGCGCAGCCTGACAAACTGGTGGCAACTGCACCGGCACCCAGGCCGGTTAAGAAATCGCGTCTTTTCATGCTGGATGTCCCCAATAACCCACGGCAGTATTTCAGACCCGAGGGGGCGGCGACAGACCCCACGGTCGCGGGCATTAAAAAACCCCGGCTCAGAGAGCCGGGGTTGAGTTACATCCTTGCAGGTGTGATCGAGTGTCCTGTGATTCCCAATCCATTACGGAAGCACAGATGTAGAGTCACACAGGCGCCATATCTTCACTATCGGTCACAGTCGGGCCAGGCGTAAGATTATGACTGGTTCTAATGTAGGAGAAATCCTACGTAGAACTCAGGATAAGCTAAGCCCATGATCGGCTTGATCCAACGCGTTAGCCGGGCGGCGGTGACTGTTGCCGGGACCCCCGTGGCCTCAATTGATTCCGGTGTTCTGGTGCTGGTCGGTGTCGAGAAGGGTGATACACCGGTTCAGGCCTTACGTCTGGCGGAAAAAATTTGCGGCTACCGGGTCTTTCCAGATACCAGTGGCAGAATGAACCGCAGCGTACTTTCCACCGGTGGCAGTATCCTGCTGGTGCCGCAGTTTACTCTGGTTGCGAATACCGACAAGGGCATGCGGGCGTCTTTCACCTCGGCTGCCGCGCCCGAACAGGGCGAGGCGATGTTTTCCGAGCTGATCCGGCAAACTCGCGCACTACACGATGATGTACAGATCGGGGCATTTGGCGCACATATGGAGCTAAGCCTGGTCAACGATGGGCCTGTGACCTTCTGGCTCAAAGCGTAACCGCCAGTATGACCGATTTCACACTAGGCCTCTGTCGCCACTGTTATACTGAGCCATTATTGCTTTTCGGCCAAAGAGGTTCGAAATGGGTTTAGGCGGCATAAGTATTTGGCAACTGCTGATCGTGCTGTTGATCGTCGTGCTGGTGTTCGGCACGCGGAGATTGAAGGGTCTGGGTACTGATCTGGGCGGCGCTCTGCGCAGCTTTCGCAAGGCCATAAACGAGGCAGATTCCGAGCCACATTCGCAATTGACAGACGATGGCAGCAAGTCATCCGAGTCAGTCCAGGGCGCGCGGGATCGCGTCGATTCCTGATCCGCTGGGTCACGCGGTAGAAACAGATGTTTGACGCCAGTTTCTGGGAGTTTCTCCTCGTTTTCGTTCTGGCTTTACTGATTCTGGGGCCAGAGCGTTTGCCGCGGTTCGCGCATGCCACAGGCGTGTGGCTGGGCAAAGCAAGAAACGCAATGCGGCGCCTTCAGCGCGAGATGCAACGCGAATTCCAAATTGACGAGACCCGTGCTGCGATAGAAAAAGCCACACGCGAAGCGACCCGGTCCGATCAATCGTCCGGTGATGCAGATGTCGGATGAAAACGAACAGGACATCAAGCAAGAAACAACACTGATCTCGCATCTGGTAGAGCTACGGTCCCGCTTATTGCGCATGGTAATCGCGGTGCTGGCAGTTTTTTTTGTGTTGAGTCCTTTTGCCAACGACATTTTTACGTTAATAGCTGGTCCGTTGCTGGCACAGATGCCGGCGGGTACCAGCATGATCGCCACGCGGGTCATCTCGCCATTTCTGACCCCGTTCAAGTTGACACTGCTAGTAGCAGTTTTTGTGGCGATGCCGTACCTGTTGTACCAGGCATGGTCTTTCGTTGCACCGGGTCTCTACGCACGCGAGAAAAGACTCGTTTTTCCGCTGATGGCTACGAGCGCCGGTTTGTTTTATGCCGGAGCCGCTTTTGCCTACTTTGTCGTGTTTCCTCTGGTATTCAGGTTTATGCAAGCGGTGGCGCCCGAGGGCGTGGCGGTAATGCCGGATATTACTGAATACCTCGATTTCGTGATGGTTTTGTTTTTTGCTTTCGGTTTGGCCTTTGAAGTTCCGGTCGCGACGGTTCTGATGGTTTGGTCAGGATTTATTACACCCGCACAGCTTGCTGCAAAACGCGGCTATGTGTTACTCGCAGCATTTATTATCGGTATGTTTCTGACGCCACCTGATGTTATTTCCCAAACCTTACTGGCTTTACCGGTATACGTTTTGTACGAAATTGGCATTGTCATGGCTCGTGTGATTGTTCCTGGTCATCGCGAAGTTGAGGCTCAGCAAACAGATCGATGACTAAAGCGATACGAAAAGCATCGGCCGTGTTCATGCTGATGTTGCTGTCGTCGTCACTACAAGGACAGGAGTTATCGCAGGCTTACATCGCCGACGAGCCAGATGACGTACGCCTGTCACCTGACGGTAAGTATGTCGTGGCGGTCACCCGGGGGGCAACACCAGGTAGCAGTCGTAATTTACTCACGATGCGTCTGTCTGATGGCTTCGCCAAGGCAATAACCGGTTATACCGGCACCGATGTACGCAGTTTTTTCTGGGCCAACGATGAGCGTTTGATTTTCGGCGTAGACAGGAAGTCGGAGGATGCTGGTGCACCGGAGTATCGCGGCAGTTACACCATTCTGCGTGATGGCACGGGTGGACGTAAGCTACTGGAACGGAGATTGCGGAGACGTAGTCCCGAACAGCTCATTAGTGGCTCACCACCGCAGTTACTACATCGCCTGCCTACCGACTGGAAGTCGGTGCTCGTTAGTAGCATTACAGCGGCATCAGCATTTCCTGAGGTGTATTTGTTAGACGTCGATAGCGGTAGATTAAAGCGAGTCGTTGCGAACGAGCACAGTATTTCGCGGTGGATTACGGACAACGCAGGAATCGTACGTGCGGCGATAGACAAAGGCGACGACGTTTTGGATGGTCGTCAGCGGCTTTGGTATAGGGATCTGCCGGATCAGGTGTGGGATATAGCAACCACTTATAGTGAAAACGAGCTTTCAGTGCTGGCTTTTCATGCGGGCAATCGCCGGCTAATTGTTACGGCGCGCACGGCGCATGGTTTTAAAGCACTGCGCTATATGAGCCCAACCGGTGAGCTCGGAGAAGTAATCTTGTTCGATCCAGTCTATGACATTGGTGACTTGTCAGGCGGTGCGGTTGGACTCAAGCAGACTGACCAGGGTCGAGTTGTGTACTACCAGTACATGGCGGACGCAATAACAACGGTCTACTTCGACCCGCGCTGGGAAGCTCGCCAGGTAATAATTGATGAGGCGCTGGCGGATACAACGAATACGGTGATCGACTGGAGTGACGATGAGCGCAGGCTGCTGGTCGTGGCGCGCGGTGACGATTCGCCGGGTGACTATTATCTGTTCGAGACGACAGAGCAGAAGCTGAAATTCATACAGCCCCCCGCACAATGGGTAAAAGCAAAGCGTTAAGCGAGGGGCTTCGCCGGATCTGATTCGTCGCGACCGCCGGCCAAGCCTTATTGTGCATCGCAAAAGAAGCGAAAAAACATCAAACCCTGTTACACTCTGGCGCGTCAAAAAGCCTGTAATCTGCACAAATCATCAACGCCAACACAGGCCCCCGCTGACGGAGAAACAGGAAAATGCAGGATTCTGTGACGACCGCTGACGGCGCCGCAATAGGCGCCGCGGAAACCGTAGTGTGACCACCTCGGATGGCGCGGTCGCACGGGCGCAAAGCGTGCATGTTGTACACGCAGCGCCCACTTGCACGCAAAGAAAGGTAAGCAAATGAACGAAGCCACGCCTAGCAGTCCCGGTAGTTCGATAGACCACGCGTTTTTCGGACACCCGAAAGGATTACAAACACTTTTTCTCACCGAGATGTGGGAGCGCATGAGCTACTACGGCATGCGCGGTCTGTTGGTGCTGTTCATGACCGCCGCGATGCAAGAGGGCGGCATGGCGTTCACGACTGTAACCGCAACAGCGATTTATGGCGTGTACACCGCGTCGGTGTATTTTATGGGTCTGCCGGGCGGCTGGATTGCTGATCGACTGATTGGTGGGCAAAAAGCCATCTGGTATGGCGGCATCATAATCATGTGTGGCCACATCGTGCTTGCTATTCCCAGCCACGACACCTTCTTTGTTGGTCTTATTCTGGTAGTACTGGGTACCGGTTTGCTCAAGCCGAACATAGCCGCCGTGGTTGGGCAGCTTTACAGCAGGGAAGACGAGCGTCGTGACTCCGGTTATGCGATCTACTACATGGGCATCAACATTGGTTCGGTGATCGGTTACACCGTTTGTGGCTGGCTGGCCGAGAAAGCTGGCTGGCATTATGCTTTTGGCGCAGCAGCGGTCGGCATGGCGCTGGGTCTGATTGTCTTTCGACTGACAACCGCCAACTTGAAAGGCGTTAGCGTCGAACCAGCCGTGCACCTGTCCCCAACTGGCGAGCGCAGAAGCTGGATGGTCATTCTGGCCTTTTTAGCGGGCGTGGCGGTGGTTACGGCCATGACCATGACCGGGGCTATGTCGATTGATGCAGTCGCTTTAGCAAAGAGAACCGCAGTGGCGTTCACTGCAATATTTTTCATCTACTTTGGCATAGTTTATTTTCGGGGCAAACTGAGTAAGACAGAAAAGAAGGGCATGTGGGCACTCATGCTTGTGTGCGTTGCTTCAGCCTGTTTCTGGTCCGGTTTTGAACAGGCCGGGTCCTCACTGAACTTGTTTACCCGCGACTATACCAACCGTGTAATCGCCGGATGGGAAATCCCCATTATCTGGTTTCAAAATGCCAACCCCATGTTTATCATACTTTTGACCCCATTTTTCGCAGCACTCTGGATTCGACTGGGTCAGCGTATGGTGTCGCCCGCGTATGGCATCAAATGCGCCGTTGGCCTGATGATCATGGGTAGTGGCTTCTTAGTCATGGTCTTTGCCGCGCAGGTAGCAGCGGGTGGGATGCAGGCAGCACCGTTTTTACTGATCTTGACCTATTTTTTACACACCGTCGGGGAACTTTGCCTTAGCCCAATTGCGCTGAGTGCGGTAAGTAAATTGTCGCCGCAACGATTTATTGGACAGATGATGGGCGTGTTTGTGCTGACTTATTCCATCGGCAATATCATCGCCGGCTTACTAGCTGGCAACTTTGACCCGAGCAATGTCGCTGAGATGCCGAATTTGTTTAAGCAGATCGCAACATTCACCATAGGAATTGGCGCAGTAGTTCTGCTAGTAGGCCTGATCAGCAAAAACTGGGAATCCGAAGTCGTACATTTGAAAGATTGATATTTTGTTAAGACATCGGTTCTATCACTGTTAGTCTTTCGGGTTGACATTGAACCTATGAAGTTAATGAATGTTCTTCTGGCGCTGTTCTCCCTTTTACTTCTGCATGCGTGCGATGGCGGCGACGGAGCTGCTACACAAGTAAAGGCCGCTGCCGATGCAGCGCGCACCGGCGCGCCCACCGCGCAAGACGCCCGCAACTACGTTGAAAGATACAGCGCAGAAACTCGGGAAATGAGAAAGGAACACTCGCGGCTGGCGTGGGTTCATGCCACTCATATCACCGATGACACGGAATGGCTGGTTGCACGAGCAACCGAAAAAGACCTGGCATTCACCAGTCGAATGATTGAAGAAGCCAAGCGCTTTAACGATGTCAAACTGGATGCCGATACGGCACGTGCAATCAATCTGATAAAACTCGGTTCGTCCATGCCTGCGCCAAATGACGATGCCAAGCGCAAAGAGCTTGCCGAAATAGCACAACGTCTCAGTTCAACCTATTCAAAGGGCAAGTTTTGCCCGGACGGACCGGACAGTTGCCAGACGCTCGAACAGTTGACCCGATTGATGGCCGAGAACCGGGATTTTGATCAACTGCGTACCGCCTGGGCCGGCTGGCGCACGATATCGCCCCCAATGCGTTCGGACTACCAACGTTTTGCTGAGCTCACCAACGAAGGCGCGGCGGAATTGGGCTACGACAATCTGGGTGCAATGTGGCGTTCGGGTTACGACATGAGCGCAGACGAATTTGAGCAGGAAATAGAGCGTCTCTGGCAGCAGGTGAAACCGCTCTATGACGAACTGCATTGTCATGTCCGGGCGAAGCTGGGCGAAGTTTATGGCGAGGATCGGGTACCACAGGATTCAGAGATACCGGCACACCTGTTGGGCAATATGTGGGCGCAGAACTGGGGCAATATTTATGGCCTCATTGAGCCCTACCAGGGCGTAGCAGATCTTGATGTGAAGTCCTCCATGGTGGAGCAGGGATATTCTGTCGAACAAATGATCAGGCAGGCGGAAGATTTTTATACCTCGCTGGGTATGGAGTCATTGCCAGAGACTTTTTGGGACTACTCGATGTTCACACGGCCGCGCGATCGCGACGTCGTTTGTCATCCCAGCGCCTGGCCGATGAATGGTGACCTGGATGTACGGATAAAGATGTGTACCCAGATTAACGAAGAGGATTTGGCGACGGTTTTTCACGAGCTGGGACACGTTTATTATTATCTTGCTTATCGGGATCTGCCAGAGGTTTATCATAGCGGTGCGCATGACGGATTTCATGAGGCCATCGGTGACACGGTAGTCTTGTCGATGACACCGGCCTTTCTGCAGCAGATCGGGCTGATCGATAGTTTCGAGACCGATGAGAAAGCACTAATCAACCAGCAGATGAAAACGGCGTTGGATCGTATCGCTTTTTTTCCATGGGCTAAACTCGTGGATCAATGGCGTTGGGATGTGTTCGCCGGGCGCACCAATCCGGACGATTACAACAAGGACTGGTGGTCGTTGCGTGAGCAGTATCAAGGGGTAACGCCACCCGTCGAACGTAGTGAGAACGACTTCGATCCCGGTGCCAAATACCACATTCCAGACAACACGCCGTACACGCGTTATTTTCTTTCGTTCATTTTGCAATACCAGTTTCATCGAGCGCTATGCGAGCAGACTGATTTTAACGGGCCACTGCATGAGTGTTCGGTCTATGGCAGCGCGGAAGCCGGCGAGCGTTTCAAGAACATGCTGGCGTTGGGCCAGAGTCGTCCTTGGCGAGATGCGTTGGAAGCGCTCACAGGTTCACGTGAAATGGATGCGTCGGCCATAATCGATTATTTCTCTCCTCTCATGATCTGGTTGGAGGGGGAGAACGCAACGCGGCAGTGCGGTTGGTAAGACTTTTCCGTCCCCCTCCCCTCCGGGGAGGGGGTTAGGGGGAGGGGCGAATCACGCGTCGTCGCGAGGCGGCGAGCCCGATTTGCGTGTATCGAGACACGCAGATAAAGAAGTCGCGAAGCGACTCTTTCGTGAGGCCGACGGCCAAGCTCCGGCATCTACCTGCGGCTCCGGACAAGTCGCCGCAGGCAAACGACCGTCTTCTTTCTCGCCGCTGTCTTATTATCGGCGATTTATTTGCTTCCTCCTCCCTCCGCGGAGGCTCCCTATCTTATTCCCCCTCCCCTCCGGGGAGGGGGTTAGGGGGAGGGGCGAATCACGCGTCGTCGCGAGGCGGCGAGCTCGATTTGCGTGTATCGAGACACGCAGATAAAGAAGTCGCGAAGCGACTCTTTCGTGAGGCCGACGGCCAAGCTCCGGCATCTACCTGCGGCTCCGGACAAGTCGCCGCAGGCAAACGACCGTCTTCTTTCTCGCCACAAGTGACGATCGCGTTAGCTGAGGCAGCCGCGTTGCATTCTTGGGGGGGGTGGGGAAGAGGAAAGGAGTCTGTCCCCAGGGAGGGGACAGATGTTTTGACTATGGCATTGGGCGGGGTGGCTTAGTATGGTGCGCGTTGTGTCCAATGCGACCCGGGAGACAGTCACGTGGCCAACGAAACGATTATCCTGCCCCCACCGGTAGTACCGGCAGAACGGAATCTCGCTGAAATCACTGGCAAGGCGCTGGTTCTGGGTGCAATTTTGTCGATGCTGCTGGCTGCCGCAAATGCCTATATCGGTTTGCTGGTGGGGCTGACGGTTTCGGCCTCGATACCGGCAGCTGCGGTATCGATGGGTGTGCTGCGACTGACCCGAAAGTCCAACATCCTGGAAAACAACATGGTGCAAACTTCCGCATCGGCTGGTGAATCCCTCGTGGCGGGAATTATTTTCACCATTCCGGCGCTGGTCATGATGGGCGCATGGAGCGGCTATAGCTACGGGCCGATGGTCTCTATTGGCATTATCGGCGGCATCATGGGTGTCGCTTTCACTATTCCGTTGCGCCGCGCCTTGATCGTCGAAGCAAAGCTAAAGTTTCCCGAGGGTGTTGCGACCGCCGAAGTCCTAAAGACCGGCGGCATAGAAACGGATGCCTCTCATCATACCGCGGAGGCGGCCGAATCCAATACTGGGTTCAGGCTGCTATTACAGGCGGCCGGAATTGGCGCGGTGTTTAAGCTGCTTGAATCGGGCATCGGGTTTTTTGCCGGCGCAGTGGCAACAACTCAATCATTCTTCGGCGGCAAGTATTTGTTTATGGGCAACGTAAACCTTAGTCCCGCGTTAATCGGTGTTGGTTACATCGTGGGCTTAAATATTGCGATGCTGGTTTTTCTCGGTGGTGTCATAGGAACTATCGTCACAGTGCCAGTCAATTGGGCATTTAATCACGAGGCCATTACAGCAGCCGCCGGGATCGATGCGGCAAAGGCCTGGGTCGACATGACGGCAGCGGACTGGGGCGCATTGGCGGGCGCATCCTGGCAGCAGGCGAGGCGTATCGGTGTCGGCGCGATGATGATTGGTGGTCTGTGGTCCCTGATATCTCTCACAAAGCCGTTGATCGCCGGTGTTAAGGCCAGTCTCAACGCTTATAAAGTAAGCCGCGAGTCTGGTGCGGCAGCCGTGTTGCGTACCGAATTTGATACACCGATCAATCTCGTGGGCATCGTGGTCGCGGTGATGATTATTCCGATCTACATGGTGTTTCACTATGCGTTGGGTGATTACCCTGACAAAGTGATGGTGTCGGCGATCATGACGGCACTAATGCTTGTATTCGGATTTATCTTTTCATCGGTCGCTGGTTACATGGCGGGGCTCGTCGGTAGTTCCAACAACCCGATTTCAGGCGTTACCATTGCTACGGTTGTTGTTTCCGCGCTGTTGCTGTTGCAGATAATGGGCAATGAAGGATTAGCTGCCACGTTGGGTCCGATTGCAGTAATCTATCTCGCCGGTTTAATTTGTTCTGCAGCCGCTATCGCCGGCGACAACATGCAGGACCTCAAGTGCGGTCATCTCGTTGGGTCTACGCCCTGGCGCCAGCAGGCGTTCCAGATCGTGGGCGTAGTGTCAGCGGCGCTGATCATACCGTTTGTTTTGCAGGTCCTCGATACCGGTTATGGCATCGGTCGGCCCAGTCCGACGAACCCAAACGCACAGTTTCTTGCCGCACCGCAGGCCGGTCTGATGCAGGCGTTAGCCAGCGGTATCTTTGGTGCCGGCATTGATTGGTTGTTTATTTATATTGGCTTTGCGTTGGCTGTTGCACTGATCATTCTCGACAAGATTCAGGAAGCTCGCGGTTCGTCATTCCGTTTTCCGGTACTTGCCGTGGCCGTCGGGGTCTATTTGCCGCTGGGGTTGTCTGTGCCGATTTTCATCGGTGGCGGTATTGCCTGGTTGGTTAAAAGAAAATCCGAGTCAGCACCCGCGGCTGTGCGACAGCAACGCGAAAACACGGGTATGTTACTGGCCTCCGGCTTGATTACAGGTGAGGCTTTGATGGGTGTACTGATAGCTGTGATCGCTGCGTTTGTCATGCCGTTGCCGGTAATTGGCGGTTTTGGGCCGGCCAGCGTATTGGGGATCATTGCTTTGACGGCAGTGATTGTTTATCAATACCGTGGGACCCTGAGCACCACACAAGCTTAGTCTGAATTTAATAACCCGGGTCGAGTCGCAGAAGCAAACTGCGGCTTGACCTTTTTCCTTTAGAGCATCTGAAACTTGACCGAACGTTCATCCAAACTACAGATTATTGCGGCCTTTGCGGTGGTCTATGTGGTCTGGGGTTCGACTTATCTGGCGATACGAATCGGTGTGCACGATATGCGCCCAGGCTTGTTGGCCGGTATCCGGTTTGTGATTGCCGGTCTCGTCATCACGGGTTTGGCGATCGGTCTGGGCCAGCGCATGCCACGCGTGCGTGCAGACTGGGTCTTAATAATGCTGATGGCTCTGTTGATGATCGTAATCGGCAATGGTGTGGTCACGTGGGCGGAACAATGGGTCGAGTCAAATCAGGCGGCGTTACTCATCGCAAGCTCTGCATTCTGGACGGCCTGGTTTGGTACGTTTGGGCCACGCGGACACAGACTGACAACGCGAGCGAAACTGGGGTTGATTGCCGGGTTTATCGGTGTCGCACTGATGCTCATGCCAGAAGGCAACTACAACGCGCAATACTTCTGGGCACAACTAGCCATCTTGATTTCACCCGTCGCCTGGTCTGCCGGCACGATTGTCAGCCGCTCACATGACCTGAGCACGGAACCTTTGATGATGGCGGGCTGGCAGATGTTTCTCGGGGGCGTTGTTTTGACGATAATTGGTGTCGCGGCGGGTGAGCTCGGTCAGGTATCGCTGAGCCTAAAAGGACTGGGCGCGTTGACCTACCTCACTATTTTTGGTTCATGTCTGGCCTACGCCACCTTTATTTGGCTGATACGACATACGACACCGGACAAACTGGCAACCATTGCTTACGTCAATCCGGCGATCGCAACGATACTCGGCTGGTGGGTGCTCGGCGAGGCCCTAAGCGGCATGCAGTTCTTCGGAATGCTGGTGATAATTTCAAGCGTATTTATCGTGACCGGTACATCTCGACGTGCCAGCCGGGGGTTTCGCGCCTAAAACTCTAGCTAAGTGCCTTGTATAAAAAGGGCAGGCTAACATCCATCCGATAGTCGACTCCGGAATGCGTGCCGTCAAATTCCTCGTAGCGGTGTTCGATGCCATGATCACGCAACAGGCGCGAAAGTATACGGCTGCCATAGTGAATGCGATATTGATCACGCCAACCGCAATCGATGAAAATGCCACGTAAGGTTTTCAGATTTTCGGCATAACGTTTAACCAGATTGATTGGGTCGTGTGCCAGCCATTTCTTCCACCGCACGGTAATTAATTCACCAGTCTCCAGGTCGAATGGCAGATAAAAACCATTCGGCACACCTGGCGCCGGGTCGTAGGAGGCCGCCATTGCCAGCATCATGAGGCATTCTATTTCCGCACCGCTTGGATTGGGTTTTTGCCAGATATGTTTCAAGAAACGCCGCACCCGGCCGTCATCAGTTCCCGCGCCCGTTTGTCTTGCTTCCTGAGCAATGTTGACAGGCCCGGGATTGCGTTTGCGGCGTCGATGCCGGGCCAGCGTGTCCAGGGCACCAGGCCAGTCGCAGCGGTATACAAAGTCGAAATAAGCATCACCCGAATGGTCCGCGATCGCACCCCAATATTTCGCGTATTTCATGCCATGAATGATGGCGCCATAACCACCGGAGGATTTGCCGAAACAACCGCGGTGATCACGCGCTGCATGCGTACGAAACTCGGAATCTACAAAAGGAATCAGTTCGCGGGTCAGATAATCAGCATAGTGACCCATGGCGGAGGAGTTGATGTATTGGTTGCCGCCCAATGCTGTAAAGCAATCGGGAAAGACGATTATGCACGGACCCATTTTCCCGGCATGCATCAGGCGTGCAGCACGCTCGGGGACGTTGTCATCGAAATTTCGCCAGTTTGTATGTGACGGACCGGAGCCGGTGTATCCGACCAGATCGTAAAGCACAGGCAGCTTTCGTCGACTAGTGTCGTATTCAGGTGGCAACCAGACGTCGAGTATGCGCACGTGCGGATCGCCGAGGGGATTGCGTTTAAGAATTTTCGAGTCGTACTCAAGTGATATGAGCTGACCGGTATCCCAGCGCACCCTCTTGATAGTCATAGTGTTATATCCCCAATGTCTTCAGTCTTACTCGGGCGCCAACAAGCGTCAATGACAAGCTGGCCTACTGGCGGGTATGCTGGCGCTCCGTCGAGCAGTCGTTGCAGAATACCGGAGTCGTGTCTGGATGAGTAGCGAGGTATTTCATATCATCGATCCGCGCGAGTTCGATCGCGAACTCCTCGATGAACTGTGTGAGATCACCGACACTGCCCGTGCCGTGGCAAAAACACGCGAAGGCGCTGCGATGCTACGTTCGCTACTGGCTGATAAACGCGCCATGCTCTACTTCACTCAGGTATCAACAAGGACTTTCCTGTCGTTTAATAACGCCTGTCATTTACTTGGCATTGGTACAAGCGAAATACGTGACCCGACGATTTCTTCGGAAGTGAAAGGCGAGAGTTTCGATGACAGCCTGCGCACCTTCAGCTCTTATGTAGACGTCATCATCATGCGCACGCCCGAACGCGGACTGGCTGGTCGGGCAGCCGCGCTTATGAATCAGATTCCCCGGCGAGTGCCGATTATCAATGCCGGTAGTGGGCCGGATCAGCATCCAACACAGGCCCTGCTGGATATTTATACGCTGGAACGCAGCTTTGCCGGTCGTGGCGGTATCGACGGCAAGACTATTGGCATGATGGGTGACCTACGGAGGGGTCGAACCGTTCGCTCGCTGTGCTACCTGATGAAAAACTATCACGATGTCAGGCTGGTCTTTATTTCGCCCCCGTCCCTCGAAATGAGCAATGACATTAAGAAGCACCTCGTACAGCACAAAATTGCGTTCAGCGAGACCGGCGTACTGGATAGCGTTTTAAGTAGTCTCGATGCGATCTATGTAACGCGCGTGCAGTCCGAATGGGACTCGGAAGGAGAATCTCTGAAAGCCGACCTAGACGATTTTTCAATTGGCCCAAATCAGATGCCGAAACTCAATCCTGAGGCGATCATCATGCATCCTCTGCCACGAGGCCCGGAAATAGACCCGTCGGTGGATAGCGATCCGCGAGCAATGTATTGGCGCCAGGAACGCAACGGCATGTGGATGCGCGCTGCGCTCCTGATAAAGATCTTCGGTGTTGAAGATCAGTTAAAGAGCTAGGTTCAAGATACGCTCGTCGTCAATCCCGGAAAACGGATAGATTCGGTCACTAGTCGCGGCTAATCAATCGTTCGGACAAAAAAAGACCGGCGATTTGCCGGCCTTTTATTTCGATCGTCCTGGATTACGTTAGTCGCCCCAGAACTTCCACCACGGCTTCTTGGCTTTTTGCTGTTCGACACGTACTTCCTGATTCTCGGCACGCGCAGCCTTCATTTCTTCCTGAATGGACTGGCGTTCTTCATCAGTTTCTGCACTCTCAAGACGCTTACGGTATTCGTCCATTGTTCGATCATGCTCTTCGCGTCGTTCTGCATTGGTAATTCGTTGTTCGTCCTGGTATTCGCGAATCATGCCGCGTCGCTCGTCCCGTTGCTGTCGCCGGGCGCCCTGTTCCGCCTTAATTTCTTCCTTTATTGCTGCTTGTTCTTCGGGAGTTTCTGCATTTTCCAGGCGCTCGCGATAGTCATCGTCAAGCTGTTCGCGTTCTTCGCGTCGTTGCTCTTGATAAGCACGCTTTTCCTTACCCTTTTCGCCGTTAGTCTCACGCATTTCTTGTAATATTTCGCGTCGTTCTTCCGGTGTTTCAGCTGAACGCATCCTTTCACGAAATTCCTGTCTGGCTTGCGCGCGTTCCTCGTGATCCGCAGAACGTGCTTCGTGGCGCAGGCGGCGCTCTTCTTCTTTCATCAGTTTCTTGTCAGCGCCTTTTCCTTTTTTAGCGCCCTTGCCTTTGTAACCGCGCTTACGATCATTGTCGTCGCGGTCATCGTCGTTATCGTCGTCATCGTCATGATCGGCATCATCGTCGTCTTCGTCATGATCGTCGTCGTCATCCAGGTGGCGTGTGGCTCTGGCGTCGGCCGCCAGCATTGCCAGCTGGGCGCGTTTGGCCTTGATGACCGCCTGGTCGGCGGGTGCAGCGAATACGCTAAATGGCACGATCAGCATCGCGGCCAGCATTGCTATCAACAGTTGAACATTTCGCATCTTTTCAAATCTCACAGAAATTGTCAGGATCCGTGTATTTTCCGGGTTTTGAAGCTGAACATTGCAAACAAAGGTTCAGCCTTAAAAATCAATGGGTTAAGAGATACTCGCCCGGCCTGCCGCGGCCCACATCTGTCAACGGAGCCCGCCGTCGCTTGACCCGCCGGACAGCGGCCTTAACATTCGCGGATCATCCGTGGGGGATCATAATGGAATACGAAAAACTGGGTGCTTTCTACCTGGGCAAAGCCTATGACATCGAGCAAAAGGAGCGACTCGATGACATCGTGCTCTATGACGCCAAAGATCTGACGACTCATGCCGCCATTATTGGTATGACCGGTAGTGGCAAGACCGGTCTGGGTATCGGGTTGCTCGAGGAAGCGGCGATCGATCATATACCGGTGATCGCGGTCGATCCAAAGGGTGATCTCGGCAATTTGTTGCTGACTTTCCCGCAACTGCGGGCACAGGACTTTGAGCCTTGGGTCAATGCGCGTTCGGCAGCAGACAAAGGCATGACGGTCACGGAATATGCCGAAGCGCAATCGACGTTGTGGCGTGACGGGTTGAAGGACTGGGGACAAGGCAAGGATCGCATCAAGAAACTTCGCGATACCACCGATCTCACTATCTATACGCCGGGCAGCAATGCCGGCTTACCCATTTCTGTGCTGCGTTCGTTCGCCGTGCCGTCGGCTGCCGTCATGGACGATCGTGATGTTTATCGTGAACGTGTGCAAGCTACCGCAACCGGCATACTCGCGTTGTTGGGCATCGAGGCAGATCCGATTACCAGTCGCGAGCATATTCTCATCGCAAATATACTCGACAGGGAATGGCAGGAAGGACGCACCCTCGATCTGGGTGGTTTGATTGCGGCGATTCAGAACCCGCCGATCAAGCGAATTGGTGTGATGGATCTGGATTCTTTTTATCCGGCCAAAGATCGTTTACAGCTGGCAATGCGCATGAACAATCTGTTGGCGGCGCCGGGGTTTGGGGCCTGGATGGAAGGCGAGCCGCTGGACGTCGGTCGGTTGTTGCACACCGAAGGCGGCAAGCCGCGCGTGTCCATCATGTCGATCGCGCATTTGTCCGAAGCCGAACGCATGTTCTTTGTCACGATGTTGCTCAATGAGCTCATTGGCTGGATGCGTTCACAATCGGGTACGAGCACGCTACGGGCCATTCTTTATATGGACGAGGTGTTTGGCTACTTGCCGCCAATTTCAAACCCGCCTTCGAAACAGCTGTTTCTTACTTTGCTCAAGCAGGCCAGAGCCTATGGCGTTGGGCTGGTATTGGCAACACAAAACCCGGTGGACCTTGACTACAAGGCATTGTCCAACACGGGAACGTGGTTTATCGGACGCCTGCAAACTGAGCGCGATAAGGCGCGTGTCATGGAAGGCCTGGAAGGTGCAGCAGCCGGTGGCGATTTCGACAAGCAACGTATGGAACAGATTATTGCCGGTTTGGGCAAGCGGCGTTTTCTGATGCACAATGTGCACGAAGACGAACCGGTTGTGTTTAACACGCGCTGGGTGATGTCATATCTGTCCGGCCCGTTCACCAGGGATCAGATCAAGAAACTAATGGGTGGCCGCAAGGTGGCCGCGTCAACCGCTGCACCGGAGCCGGGGAAGAAAACACAGCGCGCCGCCACCAAGGCGGTCAAGGCCAAAAAACCACCGGAGCCGGCATTGCCGGCGTCAGTAAAACAGTACTTTATGCCGCTGGGCACACGCATACCAGGCGATGTCGAACTGGTGTACGTGCCGAAAGTTGGCGCGGCTGCTGAAATAGCTTATTCGAGCTCTCGCTATAATGTTAGTGAAGAACGATCTGTTTTTTTGATTGCCGATATTGACGACGGCCCGATACCCGTAGATTGGGATGACGGAGCCGAGCTGAATTTCGATGTCTCGAACCTGGAAGGCCATGGCGAGGAAGGCGCGATCTTCACTGAGGCTCCCGCGCCTGCAAGCAATCCAAAGAACTACAAAAAATGGGAAACGCTGTTCAAGAGATGGCTCAGGACAAATAAACCCTTGTCCTTGTATAAGAGCGCGACTTATAAACTGGTTTCCGATCCCGGTGAAAGCGAGGGCGACTTTCGCGTGAGACTGCAGGAGCTGGCCAACGAAAAACGTGACGTCGCAGTAGAGAAACTTCGTACAAAATATGCCAGCAAGGTTGCGATCCGTCAGGAACGGTTACGCAAAGCCGAGCAGGTTATTGAGCGTGAGTCGCAGCAGGCCAAATCCAAAAAATTAAGTACGGCAATATCTTTTGGTACCGCCGTACTCGGCGGTCTGCTGGGGCGCAAGACTGTCAGTCGAACATCGGCGTCGCGGATGGGTACGGCAATCAAGAGCATGGGCGGGCTGGGTAAAGAAAAAGGTGACATTAAGCGCGCCAGGGAAACAGCCGAGGCTGTGCAGGAACAACTTGAGGAGCTCAACACGCAGATGGAGCAGGAAATCGAGGTACTCGAGGATCGTTTCGACGCCCAGGACGAGGATCTGACTGAAATTCAGGTCAAGGCGACAGCAACCAATATTACTGTGCACATCGTTGCGTTGAACTGGATGCCACATTTCCGCGATGCGCGAGGCCGTCTGCAACCCGCCTACGGCTGATATATTTTCTAGCGGGATTGCGCTGTGATTAGCGTAGTCGCTGACGTGATTTGTCCGTCTTGTTCCATCCCGCGAATGCGGGTCAGCTGTTTTGTCAGTTGGGAGTGAATGTCGCGCATCATGTCCTGGAATTGAGGTTCGTTGCGTATCGAAGCTATGCGCGGATTGTGTTTCTCGTGATACCACCATTCTTCGGGTGACCCTCGATTTATCGTTTCCCTGAGTTTGGCCAGGGCATCCTGGCTACGATCTTGCAGCGCAAAAATCTCAGTCTCGAGTAAACCGACACCCTCGCTGGTTCTCACAGAAACTGGAATCGTTGAAAAGACTGTCAGGGCGCGGCTCAACAGTGCATCGGCGCGTTGTGCGTCTCCAGACTTTTGTAATACTTGCGCCAAACCGACGGCGGGGGCGTAATTGCGGCGGTTTACGACTAATTCATCCTCGCTCAATCCCGGGAAGAACCGTTCATAACGTTTCAGGGCTCCGTCCAGATCGCCCCGCTGGATATCGACGTCGCACAATCTCGTAATTGCGGGCACATAATTCGGTACAATCGCCAGTACGCGTTGCAAGTTCACAGCGGCGTCATCAATCTCGCCCCGATACAAATTCAAAAGAGCAGCAGCATAAAGTGGCACGATGGCATCAGGACCCAGTTCGTTGGCCTTTTTTATCCAAACCTGGGCCGTATCGGGGTCACCCAGATAGAGATATACAAGTCCAGGCAGTGCAAAGGCTCGCGGCGTACCAGGATCCAGACGTCGGTATTCCTGTATCGCAAGTAGTGCGGCGTCCGAGCGCCCACGAACAAAAAATTCAAACTCGGCGATGTCGGCATAGCCCTTGGCAAAACCAGGATCGATTTCAATGGCGTGATTCAAACGTTCCAGAGTCTCTTTAACCAATCCCATCCTCTGGTAAAGGGTGCCGAGTGAGCTCTGAATAATCGGCGACATTGGGTCTAGTTCAACCGCTTTTTCAAGTTCTGCCCGAGCCTCGTCCAGCCGGCCCCGGCTATTGAGAAAGGTCCCGTACCAGTGATGGCCACGCGCGTAGTTGGGGCGGAGTTGTAACCCTTTCCGGTAAGCTTCTTCGCCCGCCTTACCGTCCGTGCCGTCAATGAGGAAAGCGAGCGAGACGTAGGCTTCACCCAACCGATCATCCAGGTTTAGCGCTTTGTCGATTGCGTTGCGGGCGAGCGGCTGCACTTCATTTTGCGCCGCGCCGCTATAGTACATCTGGAGTTGATAGGCGTCAGCCAGACTCACATAGGCTTGGGCAAACTCTGGATCGTGTTGTGTGGCGCGTTTGAACTGCTCCACAGCGCCGGCCAGACCGGCGCTCGTTCGATTTTCCATAAGTTGCCGGCCGAGCATGTACTCCTCGGCGGCTTTCATGTTCGTTGTTGGCGCTGTCGCCATACGCGCTTGTTCCTGGGGAGACAAAGTTGCCTGTAACGATTTGGTAATGGCCGTAGCGATCTCTGTTTGGATGGAAAAAATGTTTTGAGCAGTCAATTCCCGGTCATAATTATTAGCCCAGATGTGTTCGTCGGTTACCGCATCGATAAGCTGCACATTGATGCGCACAGTATTGCCCGCCCGTTGTACGCCGCCTTCAAGAATCGTTGCGACGCCAAGTTCGCGAGCAATTTGCGGTAACGATTTATCGCTACCGCGATACCGCAGCATGGACGTACGTGAGATGACTTTTAACGAACCGATGCGGGCCAGGTGGGTCAGCAGATCGTCGTGTATACCGTCAGTAAAAAAAGCGTCCTCTTTAAGAGCGCTGCGGTTTTCAAAGGGCAGTACCGCGATAGACCTGTTGTCAGCCACGTCCGGGGCGCTCTGTGCAATTGAGGGTTCAACCGCTTCTTCCCACGGAGCGGTCCGGTTCCGGGTCGCGACGAGATAGACCAGTGCGATCGACAGCAGGGCAATGATGGCGTAGTCAATTTTCCGTGAAATGCCGTTTGCCGCTGTGCTGCGGTCTACGTCTTGCTCTCGTTTGATTCCTTCCGGGGTAAGTTCATATGCCCAGGAAAAAAAGAGTGCCACCGGAAATCCAACGGCCAGCAGCAAAAGCACAAACCGGCCGGTCCACTCAGGCAAGCCGGTCAGGGGAACAACGGTATCGACGACTTGCAAAAGCAGCCAGGACATCAGAGCGTAGGTTGCCGCCACGCGAAAAACGTTGCGCTGCTTTAATTCGTTTAACAGGCTCATACCGGCTAACTGTAGTTAAATAAAGCTCGTGGGGCCACATGGCCGGGGCGCCAGAACGTGATTTAGCCCCAAAATAGGCCGAGTCCTTTCTTGAGTAAGCTGATCCTGTTCCTGTGACGGGTGGGATTGTCAGGATTGATCGTCGTTGCGGGCCCGACCATAGTCGTCGATCAGATCGTATTTTCGCAGGCAACCGCGTAGCTGATGGTAGCTTAGGCCCAGCTGTTCGGCGGCGTGTCGTTGGTTATAGCGGCTGGCACGCATAGCGGTGTCGATCAGGCCGACCTCAAACTCGCGTACCACCTCTTTAAACTCCAGCGGCAATGTATGTGTCTTGCGACCGCGCGTGGCGATAGGGCGCGTTGCGACATCGCCTTTCGTGGGCAAAGCCAGACCACGGGTCTTGGGTAGATAGGGTGAATCAAAGGGATTGAGGTTTATCTCGGCAACTGGCTCCTCGGCCTCTTCCCAACGATAAACAGAGCGTTCGACAACGTTCTTGAGTTCACGCACATTTCCTGGCCATTCGTGGTCGAGCAGTACCTTGCTCGCAGCCTCTGAAAAACCCGGGAAAAACGACCGGCCAAGTTCTGAGGTAATGGTTACAGCGAAGTGTTCCGAAAGCGAGATAATGTCCTCGCGGCGAGCACGCAATGGCGGTATTACCAGAACGTCAAACGCCAGACGATCCAGCAGATCAGCCCTGAACGCACCGGTGCGCGCAAGTATCGGCAGGTTCTCGTTTGTAGCACCCACTATGCGAACGTCTACGTCCACCGTTTCGCTACCACCGACGCGTTCGAACTCACCATATTCAATCACACGCAGGATTTTTTCCTGCATACGTCTCGGGATAGTCGCAAGTTCGTCCAGAAACAACGTGCCACCGTCGGCCCGTTCGAAACGACCCACATGACGCCTTGTGGCGCCGGTAAACGCGCCCGCTTCGTGACCAAACAGTTCCGATTCCAGGATCCCCTCAGTCAGCGACGCACAATTGAGTTTGATCAGCGGCTGATCCCAGCGACTGGACAAATAATGTAAGCGCGAGGCGATCAATTCCTTACCGGTGCCTCGCTCGCCAATGGTCAGCACCGGCTTGGACATGGGAGCGGCCTGGGACACTTGCTCGAGGAGGGCAACAAATGCCGGGGCTGCGCCGATAATCGAGGGCATATGGGAGATTGGGGAACTCATGTAGCTAATTCTACGAAAAAAGAGTTGCTTAGGCTAATATTTGGCGAAAAATGCTAACTTTAATTTTGGATTTTGGGACCCTGGTCACAAAAATTCATCATTGGATCAAGCGCTTATGTCACGGACCCTGACCTGGCACGGAAAATGCTTAATGTTAAGCGAGCAAAATACACAGACCTGAGGTAGACAGAATGGGTATCTTTTCGCGCTTTACCGACATCGTTAACTCCAATATCAACGCCATACTTGAGAAGGCGGAAGATCCGGAGAAGATGGTCCGGTTGATGATTCAGGAAATGGAAGACACGCTGGTCGAAGTCCGTTCTTCGGCAGCACGCGCCATTGCTGACAAAAAGGAACTCAATCGCAAGCTCGAATCCTACGAGCGCGAGGAGAGTGATTGGCAACGTAAGGCGGAGCTTGCGGTTAGCAAGGGACGTGACGACCTGGCAAAAGCCGCTATCGCTGAGAAGCATCGTCTAAGCGAAGCAATTGCGGCGGTGCGTGGCGACTACCAGGCGATCGACGAAGGTCTTTCGCAGCTTAATGATGACCTTGCACGGTTGCAGGAAAAGCTAGGTGACGCCAAGACGAGACAGAAAGCCTTAATCATGCGTCATGCGACGGCCACCAAGCGTCTGGACGTGCGGGAGCAATTGCACAACGGAAAAATCGACGATGCGTTAGTGCGCTTCGAAGCCTACGAGCGTCGTATGGAAGATCTCGAGGGCCGGGTTGAGAGTTACGATCTTGGATTGGGTAACGACCTGAACTACCAGTTCGCTGATCTCGAAACGGACGAGTCTGTTGAGGAAGAACTCGCGGATCTCAAGAAGCGAATATCGCAGTCAGCAAACTCTTAATGGGTGGGGTGTCGCATGGGTGAAGTATTTGGCATCCTGTTTCTAACGATCATTTTGCCGCTGATTATCATCGGCCATTACATGACCCGCTGGCGCTCGACCAAATCGCTCTCGAATGCAGATGAGCGCATGTTGGAGGAAGTCTGGGAGAGCGCCCAGAAAATGGAAAGTCGTATTAACGCACTGGAAACCATCCTTGACGATGAGGTTCCAGACTGGAGAAGGAAAGTATGAATTATGGGAGGCACATTCCGACCCGGCGCCTGTACCGGAACCCGGAGACGGGGATCATTATGGGTGTATGCTCGGGATTGGCAGAGTTTTTCGATTTCGACGTGTGGGTCGTACGCGTCCTGGCGGTGGTGTCACTACTGGTTTTTACGACTCTAACGCTTATCGTTTATTTTGTCCTCGGATTTCTCCTGCGTGATCGGCCTCTGCGATACCAGGGGCGGGAGGAGGAATCTCACTTTTGGCGGAGACGTTCCCATGGAGAACATAACTACTGATGAATCGACGTAGCCGAAATTTCAAAGACCCCAGCCCACGGCGTTTTTACCGTGATCCAGAACGCGGCCGCATTTTTGGCGTGTGCGCCGGAATCGCGGACTATACTGGTATGAGCACCTGCGTCGTGCGGTGGTTGATGTTTATCGCAGGCCTGATCTGGTTCCCATTGGTCGAAATCGTGTACGTGATGATGGGTTTCATGGTTCCAATCAAGCCGAAGGGACTGTACAAGGATGTTGAAGACGAAGAGTTTTGGCAGTCGCTGCGCAAATCGCCCAGTGAGACCTTCGGTAATGCCCGTTATCGATTCAGGCAGCTGGATCAGCGGATGCAACGCATGGAGCGGTACGTAACGTCCCGCAGATTTCGTCTGGACCGGGAGTTCCGCGACCTGGAAAACGAATCACAATAGTTTGACTGATAAGGGGAGGCAATGGTAATCGCAGAAATTATTTTCGGCATAGTATTCGTCATTTGTATTGTCGGCGGCGTGCTTGGGAGCAAATACCTGCAGATCCAGCGGGAGCAGCTGCGCCGCGATCATTCGCTGGGACAGGAGTTTGGTGCCCGTCTGGCTCGGTTGGAAACGCTGGAAAAACGTGTCGCTGTTCTTGAGCAGATTGTGACTGACAAGCGTTACGACCTGAATGAACAGTTTCGCAATCTAGAAAAGGCAGGCTGATTCATGGATCTCTTTGAAATGGTCGTTGCCATCGTCGCTATTTCCTGTTTCGCGGGGGTGGTGAACAATTGGCTGAAGACGCGCAAGAAAGTGGACAGATCCGAGCTGGATCGCCAGATGGGTACGCGGCTTGATGAACTTCACAAACTCGAGAAACGCATGCAGGTTCTGGAACGAATCGTCACAGACCGGCAATACGACCTGAAAAGAGAGCTACACGAGCTGGAATCCGAATAACCTGCTGTACGATTCCTCAGTACAATAGCGCGATGAGGCAACTCATCGTGCTTTTTGCTTTTGTGCTGGTCTCTGCCTGCTGGCAGGACGGTGAGTCCCACACAATTATCGAAGCACGAGTTGCAATCGTATACGATGGCGACAGCTTTCTGGTCAAACGCGGTAGCAACGAAATCGAAGTGCGTTTGTATGGGATCGATGCGCCGGAGCAATCGCAGCCCTGGTCGGCTAACGCCCGCTCGGGACTGAACAAATTGATTTTTGGTAAAATGCTGCGTATCGAAACGGTCGAGCGGGATCGCTATGAACGAGTCGTAGCCCGTGTTTACCGCGTGAGCGACGGTCTTTATATCAACGCAAAGATGATCGAGCAGGGGCACGCCTGGGTGTATCGCCGTTATTCTGATGACAGACAACTGATCAGATTAGAGAAAACAGCAAAGAAGGACGCTGCGGGTCTTTGGCAACTACCGGAAAATCAACGTATCCCGCCGTGGGACTGGCGCAAGGAACACTCGTCATGAAGAATTCTATCGCTGTCGTCATTACAGCCTGTGTAATGGTTGCATGTGCCCACTCCGGTGTGGAGGACAACGCGCGTCAATTTGCCGGGAACGTGGTGGTAGAGTCCGGTAGGCACAAAGAACTGTGTTTTGAATCGAACCAAGGCGACAAAGTGATTTATCGTTTCGAAGCGAATAGTCCGCTGAAATTCAACCTTCACTATCATCAAGATGAAGAAGTTTTTTTTCCGGTGCCGGAACACGCAACGGCGGCAGAAAAAGGCCAGTACATAGTCGTGGCCGACGATACCTACTGCTTAATGTGGACTAACAGTCACGATACGGTTGTCGATTTGTCCGTACATGTCGAAGGCACAGCAAACGCCAGCTGGTATTAAGCTCGCGCCATCACATGCCTCCTGTGGGGTAGGGGGTTTGTGTCGCCTATGGGGCGGGTTCAATATTATGTGACGCAAAGTTTCAGTATTAATGTCTCGCCGCTTGTGCGCTTACGAAATACCTGTTTGTGTTCAGCCCACTTTGGCTTACAGCAAACACTCCTCCGATCAGCGACCACATGCCCGAATTGCCCCAGAGAGAGCCAGAAAATTGCCCTGCTATTAGGTACTGTATGCACAGCATGGCGATCCACCCAGATTGTGAGCGCTTAATGAGGAGCCTCCATGAATACAAACTGGCCGCAATCAGCAAAGCCAGAAACGCGATTCCGCCAAAAATTCCTGTTGCCATGAATGCTTCAACGATCACGTTGTGCGGATAAAATCGCGAGTAACGTTCTTCCAATCCACTGCCAAATAATGGCGAAGACAGGAATTGATCCCAGGCGGCCGATATTAAGGAAAGGCGCACAGACGCACTCGCATCACTGCCTCCCATTTCTATCAGATTAATTATTCGTGACATGGAGGAGAACCCGAGCTTCGATTCAACGAGGCTGGCTAGCCAGATCCCTGCGAGGAAAAAGGTTCCTACGGCCAGAAAATTCAGTACACCGTTTTTTCGATCCAGTCTGCTGACGCCGTATACACACAAAGCAAACGTCGTAGCCACAACCGGGCCGCGCGATGCGCTGGAAACCAGCAATACCATGCCAACGGCTAAAGCAAAGCAATAATAGGCATCCTGAATTGGTCGCCGGCCCCGTGTTCTACGTTCTAGCAAGCAGAAGCTTGACAGAATTACGAGCGACCCACCGAGATGTCCGGCGGAAATGGGATTTAATGCCTCAAGACCTAATCTTGAACCTATACCGGCCGCACTGAGGTCGACACTTTGGTAGTAGACCCATAGCACCATGGCGCTGCTTAGCAGCACACTAGCCAGACTGACTGCACGGACCTTTTCGAAGATACGCGCATTAGCACCGCCGGATATCATGAAGGCAAGCATTGGTATGAAACAAGTGCCGATCGCAAAAAAGAGGTAATCGTGAGGATCACGAGTAAGCAGGCTTGATACGAGATAGGCGTCCCAAACCAACCGGATCACGTACAGCAACCAGAAAAACAAGACCAAGAACCAAAGCCCAAGTTGGTCTGACCTTGGATAGCGCCATCGCCACCGGAGCAGCATTGTCGCGCAGACACCTAGTAACAAAAGTTTCAAGGCGATCGAACCAGTTCGATTATTGAAGCCCAAAATAGCGCTCATCGCTGCGATTGCGGGATATCCCGCGAGTGTCAGGCCAAACAAGAACGACAGTTGCAGGCTTTGGAGCTTTTCCTTAGACCATATCATTTCAAATCACGATGCCTGGTGAAAGGTAGAGCGCATATCGACTTGGGCACGTACCGGGAGAACCAGAACGTTTATTCACTCACAACAGGCTATCCAGCATACTACAAACCCCTGTTCCGAACGCTTCAGGCGTATGCGAGCGCGCCAGCGCATAGCCATTGCGGGAATATTGCTGACAAAGACTTTTATCCGTTACCAGCATCTCGATTGCCCTAACGATTTCATTGGAATCCATCGGATCCACAGTAGGGCCAAGCCGGTGGCGTTCTGTTTGCCAACCAATAAGCCCGTGACGTGTGGAAATCACTGGCAGACCAGCCGCCCCCGCCTGGTACATGACGCCACTGGACCCCGTAAAACCCTCGATGTAGCCAAGCCATACCGCATTTGCTGATCGAAAAACCCGTTGTTCCTTGAGCTCATCGTGAAAGCCACAAGACTGAAATAATCGTCCGCTCTCCACCAGAGATCGTGCTGGCGATGACAGAAGTTCGTTTGCGATATTCTGGTTCTTAACACCCGCAAGAAGTATCGCTACATCGTTTCGGTTTGTGGCTTGTGTTGCCGTGATCAGCTGAGATACGCCCTTCCGCGCCGTCAAGCCACCGTAAACGAGTACGACAAACTTGTCTGCTGGAATACCCAGCTTTTGCCGTGCATCGTGTTGGCTTTCAGATGGTTTCAGGTGTCCGACATCAGGTACGTAATGCACTTTGGTAAACGTATCTGTCGTATGATGTTTCGTGTATTCCAAAAAAGACTCATCGACAACCGCTACGCCACGCAGTTCAGGAATCGCCACAGCACGTTTGAACAGATGTCCGAATAAACGGTCACTGCCGCGTGGTGACGCAGTGCCGACATGCCGGCGATGAAACTTGATGCTCATCATCATTCCCGAAAACGGCGTTTCGCCAAATGGTGTTCCGCGAAACGGTAGTATTTTGTCAAACATGTCCAGGTTCGCGACGTAAATCATGTCAGGCTCGTCGTTAGAAGATAGTGTTCTATAAGCGGCTGCGGTGGATTGATAGTATTGATTCTGGCTCAAGAGCAAGTGCATCGGAGAGAGTCTTTTGGCAGGCTGGATACTGCTCATTCTTACTATGGCAGGCCCATCAACGCACTCGGATTTGACTAATTCAAAGGCGGGATGGCGCATCGCTTTCTCGGTAGTCATCAGCAGGAACGACCAATTGCGCCGTATTGCCTCTCGTGCGATCAGCCGCACATAAAGCGCCATTCGATGCCCGGATGCTTCCGGTTCAATTACGAGTAGTTTCATACGAACTAGAGGTTGTCATTTCTATTGATATGGTAACTGCCGCATGCGTGAGAACCAAGGCCACGGGCGCATGCCGACTATCGGTAATATTTCGACGTTCTCAGCTTAGAGACAGTCTGTTCTCGCAGCGGGTGGACCCACAATAACGTAAGCGTCGCCACGACGAACCCGACCTGTGTCGTGACCAGCAAGCTTGGACCGCTTTGATACAAAGTCAGTACCAGACCCGCTGAGACGATGCATGCCAGTGCCAGCGCAAGAGATTCAATTGGCAACAAAGTCTTGAGCCCGCGATTCTCATGCGAACAATACATCGCTATCACCAGGATAGCTCCGATTGTGAGTGAAGCAGAATAGGCAATAACAACACCAATCCCGCCGAGCAGCCGGCCGAACCATATTCCGGCAACAACGTTTACAATCGCGATTGTTGTGTGCCCGATCACATTAGCACGTGGCCGGCCCAGGCCGAGGTTGGCAAAATAAGCGGCGTTGCTCAACGAGTTTACAAGACATCCACTGCAAATAATAAATGAATAAATCACAAAGGTGCTATTAACTTCGCCAGTAAACAATTGCGAGATCTGCGGTGAGAAGACAGCGAGCCCCGCAAACACGGGAAAAGATAACGCGAAATTCAATGAATAGCTTTCTTCATACAACGTCCTCACAGAATGAGCCGTTTCTTCCGCCGTAGCAGAAAAAACTGGTACGAGGGTACGATTAGCATCAACGATTAGTTGACGCACTTGAATAATTACGCGATTGGCCAATTCAAAAACACCAACAGCCGCGAGACTACCGAAGTTACTGATTAGTAATTTGGTAAGTGGCAGAAAGAGAGTGAGTGTTATACCGATGAGTTGTAGTTGTGCGCCGTATGACAGCATTTCCCGAAAGGATGATGTTGACCAAACGCCATTGACAGATCCGCTGAATAATCCAACCGCACCGCCACAATAGTACAAAGCTACGCCGACAGTTATGAGTGTGCTCAGAAGATAAGCGAATGCGACTCCCATGAGTCCATATAACGGCACCAGAATTAGGACCGATATCAGCTGTACCAAAGAGCCGGCCACAACGGATTTCGCTCGCAGATCAATTCGTTGGCAACCATCAAGGCACGATTGCAAGGTCGTGCCAACCGCAAGAAACCAGGTGCCGCATAACACGATCGGAGTAATGGCAAGTAGATCATCGAGTACCGCAGAATCGACTACGTATTCAAGCAAAAGGACAATTAGTGGATAAGAGACCGGTAATAGCAGCGCCATGAGAAACGCAACCGAGAGAATGGCTGTCCGTGCCATAAGAACACTTCTGTCAATCTCGCCGCGTGCTCTGTACTTGCTGACATACCGAACCGGGGTAGTGGACATTCCTATCTGCCCAATCTGTACTGTACCGGTGATGGCGATCACTAAGGCCCAGCCACCAAGCTGCTCCAAACCCAACACTCGGGCCAGATAAATGTACTGCACGAAAAGGATGCCGCCGACGGCAACGACCTGCGTCAACGCGCTAACAATATTTGAAGCGAGTCGGGTCGTGTTCACAGGCAATAGTAGGGGGGCATAGTCGTCAATCGCACGATTTCTCGCGCACTTAGACTTCCTTGCCTGAAATCACGCCGACTTGGGAACTAAAATAAGGCGACAGACGAGTCATTATTTCCGAAGGTTACGATATAGGCATATAGGATACGCATTTCAGGATCAGGCAGTTGAGTGAGCTCGAACAAACATTGCATCGAGGTAAATGCAATGCCCATCATTTGCATACATTTGTTCCAAGTTGCCGGCGTACTCCAATCCCGCATCTCCTAGAAGTTTTAAGATGGTCGAAAATCGGGCCTGGCCCTGATACAGACTATCCAGACTCACCTCGGCAATACACGCGCTGGCTCGCGAAAAAATATTGGCACCACCCGCGATGACCCGATCTTCATACCCCTGCACATCAAGTTTGACCAGTATGTCGTCATCGAGCTCTTCTTCGCTTAGTGATGCATCCAGCGTTGTTTGCTGCACCTGGACTACTTTTTGTTCCTTTGTCTCCGGGTATAACTCGATTTGTAGTCCCGTAGTATCCAGAATCGACGAGGAAGTTGGGTGGGCCGTGTGCAGTTTCATATCGATTGTTCTCTCGTCGGAGCCCAGTGCCACGTTATGAGTGGTGACCCGACCGCCACGGGAATTCGACCATCGGGCGAGTTCCTGAAACGGCTCGTGCAGTGGCTCAAAACAGAAAAATCTTGCCCGCGGGTAAACCTCTGCGAATCGACGCGCAAATTGTCCCTTATTCGCGCCGACATCGACGACCGTTCGGATTGGCCTGGTCTTGAGTCCAAGAAGTGTGATTTGTGGGATATTCTTCGAGCGTCTAAGATCCCAACCCGCCCTGTTTAACACTTCTTTGATGACTGCACCGGCTTTGTTGAGACTCATCTCATCTGTCCTGAAGTGGGGTCTGCAGTGCCTTTTGGGAGTAACGTGCGAATGGCTACTGGAGTCTACCACGTGATTAATTAGGGGCGTTAAGTGTCAACCCACTCTTTTTCACTGACAGAATTACAACCGAGCCGCTGCCCCTTGTTACGGCACAAGCACTGCAGCGCCATCGATCTGGCCGGTACGCAGCAAGCCCAGCGCTTGATTTGCCTGCTCAACAGCAAAAGTCTGAACACGTGTCTTGATCGGCACTTCCGGTGCCAGGGCCAGAAACTCCTCTGCATCACGGCGGGTCAGATTCGCAACAGACCGCAGTTGTTTTTCTCCCCACAGGATTTCGTAGGGGAACTGAGGTATGTCACTCATATGAATGCCACCACAAACCACAATGCCGCCTTTGCGCACTGCTCTGAGTGCCTGTGGCACCAATTCACCGGCCGGGGCAAAAATAATTGCTGCATCCAGTTTCTGCGGGGCACCTTCATGGGTGTCACCTGCCCAAACGGCGCCGAGTTCGCGCGCAAATGTTTGCGACCGGGTATCGCCCGGACGTGTAAACGCGTACACATGACGGCCCTGGTAGCGAGCGACCTGCGCGACAATATGAGCGGCTGCCCCAAAACCATATATGCCAAGCGACTTCGCGTCGCCGGTCATGACCAGCGAACGGTAACCGATCAGCCCGGCGCACATCAGTGGGGCCGCCTCGGTGTCGCTGTAGCGGTCCGCTATGGGAAAACAATAGCGGTGGTCTGCGACCATGTGGTCTGCATAGCCACCATCGAGATGGTATCCCGTAAACTTCGCGTCATCGCACAGGTTTTCCTGACCGTTTTTACAATAGGTGCAAGTGCCACAACTTCCACCCAGCCACGGCACGCCGAGACGTGTGCCCGATGACATGTCCACGCCGTCACCACAAGCGACCACTTCGCCGATGACTTCGTGACCGGGAACGATGGGTGTGTGTATGTCCGGTAGCTCACCATCGACCAGGTGCAAGTCGGTGCGACAAACGGCACAGGCTTTGATACGCAACAGAACCTGCCCGGCTCCAGGTTGCGGATTGTCGCGATGCTCCAGCCGGAGTGCCTCGCCCAATCTATTCAAGACCATTGCCTTCACATAAGCATCATAGCCCGGCGCGGGTTGACCACAAAAAAAGTGTTTTTCCATTAACCCCAATACCGCTTCACGGTCGTTTATAGGCACAGAGCGGGGAGGTTCAGCCGCGATTCAGTCTGAATTCAGGGCTGATTCAGGGCTCCTGCGCGAAACTACGTGCCATGGTCAGACAGAGGAGACCACGATGAGAAAACTGATATACACAGCAGCACTCCTGGCTTTTAGCAGCGCAGCCGGCGCTTACAATAGCCATGCGATCGACGAACTCGACATCGATATCGTGTCGGATCGGGGGCGTCACTTTGAGACTTATCCGCTGCGAAATTCCAGCGACGATACTTTTCGCGCTTACCTGGAAGCTGTGCCACAAGAGCACTACAGTGTCCGGGTGCGCAATCGTGGCGCGGATCGTATTGGTTTGGTCATCGCCGTTGACGGCCGAAATATTATCTCGGGCAAGAAATCAAGACTGCGTTCGAACGAACGCATGTACATACTCGGGCCCTACGAGAGTGCCACCTACAGTGGCTGGCGCACGTCCAGCAATCGCATAAACCGCTTTTACTTTACCGATGTGGAAGATTCGTACTCGGCCGCGTTTGGCGACTACTCCGCGATGGGCGTGATTGCAGTCTCTGCCTTCCGTGAGAAGCACCACTACCGCCCGCCACAGCGCTATAACAAGAGACATGACGACAGATACGAATCGGATCGCAACCGCAAGTCTGGCAAGTCTGCACCGCAGGCAGCCGAGAAAAGTGGCCGTGCATTTGACGATGCGGGCACCGGCTATGGCCGTGACGAATGGTCACCGTCGGTACGGGTTGAATTCGAAGCCGAGCGCAACGCTTTCGCCCGCTATTTTCTGAAATACGAGTGGCGCGAGACGCTGTGCGAGAAAGGCATTACGAATTGCTACAGCCGCAACCGTTTCTGGAACGATCGCTGGAATAATCGCGGCTACGCACCTCCGCCTCCAAACCGGCGCAGCAAGTGGTTTTCCCGCTGGCACTGGTAAGAATACCTCCCCCAACTCTCCCCGGTTCGCCGGGGATTTTTTTGTCTTCGTCGGCCCGAACCGGCGCTTTGCTCTAAACTGGTCAGCAACGGAAACAAGAAGGAGACTGTAATGAGTAATTCTGCATTGGCCTTGTTAGGCTTTGTTTCGTGGACGATGTTGCTGCTGATTATGATTGGCGGGATGCGCAGTCTGTTGGTACTAACCGGGAAACGTGCCGCAAATAGCTTCTTGCCCGATGGTAGTGACGTTTCGTCTTTTTCAAATCGTTTATGCCGGGCACATGCAAACTGCTACGAGAACCTGCCGCTTTTTGTTGCAGTCATTCTCCTGGCGCTGACGATGGGCCGCAATGGTGTTACTGACCCGCTGGCGTTGTGGTTTCTGGGCGCGCGTGTGGCGCAATCGTCGGCGCATCTGGTATCCACAAATCATTACACGGTGCTGGTGCGGTTTACTTTTTTCGTCATCCAGTGGTTGATTTTGGCTTACTGGATCGTTCGTTTATTCACGGCCTCGTAATCGGCTCGTTCGTTACTGTGGGAGGGCCAAGGTGGGGCAGATTACGGTTCATCGCAATGCGGCGAGTCTAGAATCCGGTGTCTGTTTGCAGCTCCGTCTGGGAATTCAGTCGCTGCAAACAAACACCGTCTTCTTTCTCGCGGCTAATTACGGATCTAGCACCCGATTCGCCGAAGGGTTTGGTGCTGGTCGCCTGCGACACGCGGGCTGGGGAAGAGGGGGAAAGGTGTCTGTCCCCGGTGGGGACAGACGGCTTTTTAATCAGGCTTCGACGGCAGGTTCGGAGCGAATGGCGTCGAATTCCACGGTGTTACTATTTTGTTGGGCGACCTCCATCGCTCGACCAGAGGCGGCGATCAGATCTTTAGCTTTGTATAACTTGTCAGGCTGCATCGTCGCGATTCCTACGCTGACGGTTAGACGGTCGGCAACCGCCGATTCACTATTCGGAATGCAAAGCTGATATACAACCTGGCGCATACGTTCTGCGAAGCGCATGGCATCGCGTACTTCGGTGGCCGGCAAAATGATGGCAAAACTCTGATCGTCGTAGCGGGCCACCACGTCGGGCGCTCTCTTGAACGTGCGGCTGACGGCAGTGGCGACTTTCTTTAATGCCTGTTCGCCTCGTTTGCGTCCGTAACTGCGACAGTAGGGTTCAAAGAAATCCAGTTCGGCAAGTATCAGGGAAACCGGTCGCTGGGCACGAATATTTCGTTTGATTTCGATGTCCAAAGTCTCGTCAAACTGCATGCGATTCGCGATTCCTGTTAACTCGTCGATGCGAGCGAGTGACGTGAGGCGATCGTTGGCAGCCTTAAGGGAATCGCGAACGTCGTCAAGTTTCCTATACGACATCTCCAGGTCGGCCGTCCGATCGCGAACACGGACCTCCAGTTCTTCGTGAGCGTCTTTGAGGATCATCACAGTTTTTTGATTTCGGGACAGCTCACGTTCTAACTCAAGGAATTTTTCATCCATCGCTTTGTGCCCACGTCGTACCCCGATGAGTGTCGATAATGTCACTGCGAGTACTAGTCCCAGCAGGACGCTGACAGTTGCCCACGAGCGGGCGTCGCCAATATTTGTCAGCGCGCCAATCAAGTCCTGTGCATGAGCACCGGATGTGCTGCAAATAAGCATGAGTGCGATCAGGCCTCTGAGACGCATTTTCCGACTTCCTCGTGATGTAGATGACGGCCAGACTAACGTAATGAGCAAGGCCGGACAGAGACCTGGTTCAAGGTTTCGGGCCCCCTCAACACTTGCGTCCGGTCATCGGGATCGGAGATAGTGGCGGCCCCTATGAAGCAAACAGATTACAGACAGGTGCAGCAGCGCCTGAGCCGGTTGAATGCAGGTGCCCTGTCGGGCAGGCAGTTGGGTATCGAGAAAGAAAGCCTGCGGGTGACGGGCGAGGGTCGTCTGGCCTTGACGCCTCACCCTGAATCCTTGGGTTCGGCGCTGACCCACCCCTTGATTACTACCGACTATTCGGAGGCCTTGCTAGAACTGGTCACACCGCCGGTGCACGAGACATGGAGTGCGCTGCAATGCCTGGTGGATCTGCATCAGTTTGTTTACGAGCAGATTGGTGATGAAATGCTTTGGGCCACCAGCATGCCCTGCTTGGTTAGCAACGACAAAGACATACCGATAGCGAAGTACGGGTCGTCAAATGTCGGGACGATGAAGACGGTTTATCGTCGTGGTCTCGGCTACCGTTATGGCCGGCTTATGCAGGCTATTGCCGGTGTGCACTTCAATTTTTCGCTGGGCGAACGTTTTTGGTGCGAGCTAGGCGCCGCAGAAGACTGGTCAGGGCAAGATTCATCGGCGGTATCCGCAGAGTATCTCGGTCTACTAAGAAATTTTCGCCGGTTTGGCTGGCTTGCCTTGTATCTGTTCGGCGCCTCACCGGCGATGTGTAGCAGTTTTCTTGGAGGACGTGAGTCCAGTCTTGAAGAATTCGACGGTACTCTGTTCGGTGAGACAGCAACATCGCTGCGTATGAGCGACGTCGGATACAAGAATAAAGCGCAATCCAGTCTGCGCATTACGATTAATGATCTGGATGAATATATCGAGGGTCTGACCCGTGCGACAGAAACTCCCCATCCGGCCTACGAGGAAATAGGGTTGATTGTCGATGGCCGTTACCGCCAGCTAAATACCAATATTCTACAAATCGAGAACGAGTACTACAGCCTGATTCGACCCAAGCGCGTTGCTCGCAGCGGCGAGAAGCCCAGCCACGCCCTGATTCGCGGCGGCATCGAGTATGTCGAGGTACGTGCTCTCGATGTGAACCCGTTTGACCCAGTCGGTATCAATCAGAACGAGCTTCGTTTCCTGGAAACGCTGCTGGTATTTTGCGTGCTGCATCACAGTCCGCCGATAGATGACGATGAGCAAACACAAATTGATCACAATCAACTTTCGGTTGCCCGCAATGGTCGCCAGATCGGCCTCAAGCTACAGCACAGTGACGGATCGAGGTTGTTGACCGATTGGGCGATGGAGCTCTGTGAAGAAATGAGACAAGTAGCAGCGTTGCTGGATGCTAATGACGAGCATTGCCCCTACACCACCGCATTGTTGCAGCAAATCGATGCCATACGTGATCCTGAGTTAACGCCATCGGCGCAGGTGTTGCGGGGAATGCGCGAGGAAAGCGAGTCTTTCTACGACTTTGCGCTTCGTACATCATCTTCACATCGGGCTTATTTCAGCGCACTGGCCGATATTAATGAAGGGCGTCGAAATCAGTTGACAATAATGGTTCGAGAATCAATACGTCGACAAGAAGAAATCGAAACAGCAGACACAATTTCTTTTGATGAATTCTTGCATCGGTATTTTTCTCAGTCGGTGTAACATAAGCCCGCGCCCGTAAGTGCTTCATTGAGAAACTGATCACGGCGCAACTACCCAGTTTGATGCCAAACTCGTGCCCCTGCGTATAGCAAGGAACCGTGGTTTATGAAGCGAGTAATTGTAGCCGAAGTCGAGCAGTACCTGGCCCGGATGTTGCGCCTAGCTTTGGTCCGCTCAGGTTACCGGGTAAAGACCACTACTGATGGCAACGCTGCGTGGGACATGTTGACGGAGGAGGTCCCCGATGCACTGATTACCGCCGCAGCGCTTCCTGGTATCAGCGGCGTCGAACTTTGCCGCCGCGTACGTCGTGATCTTCCGCATCGGGACCTGCCCACGATCATCATGACCGGTCGTGCCGAAGAGGCTACGCGACGCGAAGCACAAAACATTGATCGTGTCGTGGTATTGGACAAACCTGTAAGCATTCGGACGTTACTCGCCCAGCTCGACAACTTTTTCTCCGCAGACTCAATGGCTGATACGCTCGTAGGCGAGGAGCACATACGCTAATAATGGAATTCAGGGACCTCGATCTCGATCGTTATGCACCTCTGATGCGCCGGCTCATGCCGGACGCAATCGGGTTTGCCGTTTGTGACTCTGTCGGCTTGCGCCGCTGGAGCAGTAGTTGCTCCGATTTGAGCAAGTGTGCCCGGGCGATCACCGTGCTCAACGAAAACCGGGAAGGATGGCCCGAGACGGCTACGACTATGGTGTGTCGCGCAGTAGGCGAGGCTGGTTTCGCACACACGCTACGAGTCAACGGGACCGATCCGGCTGCCGGTGTACTGCTCGTTCTTATGCCCGCCGACGCGACCGATGACTCAAAAATCGGGGACAGCATGAGCATTGTTGCCGATTGCTTGTCCAGTGAAAGTGAATTTCTCAATGAGCTTGATTCCATGGCCGCTGAGCTAAGCGAGCGCTACGAAGAACTCAATCTTATTTACATCACCGAAGACAACGTTAAGTACTTTGACGAGGGTCAGGACGCTTTACGCAAACTGGTTCAAAACACGGGGCGCTTCCTCGACACGGGCTTGGTCGCATTAGTCATGACTGACAGGAATGTGACGACATCGCAGGGCAACAACGCCGTGCCAATGGCGGATGCAGAGCGGATACTCGAGGTTGCTACTACCGATCTGTATGAACGCGTCGTGTTCATGAAAGAAGCAGTGATACTTAACGATCCCGCTACTGACACGGGATCACCACGCTTGCCAAAGCTGAAATGCAAACTGATCGCCGATCCGATGTTCGACGAGAACGGAGCGGTCATCGGTATGCTAATGATCGCCAACGATCCTGACTCCCCTGACTTCAGGGCGAGTGATGCAAAGCTGCTCCGCGTAATGTCGCGCAAGGCCGCAAGAATAATTCAGGTCAATTACGATTCGCTTACTGGCATGATGACGCGACACGGGTTTGAGTATCACCTGGAAACAGCACTTTATGTAGTACGTTACAAACGCATAGGACATTGTGTGCTGCACATCAATCTCGATCGCGTCCATGTAGTCAACGATAGCTGTAGTCATCATGCGGGCGACGAGTTAATCCGTCGAGTTGCTGCTCAGATTCGTGAGCATCTTGGCGACGGCGATATCGTGGCACGACTTGGTGGCGACCAGTTTGGCGTGCTGATGGCGGATTGCTCGCGTGAGCGTGGACAAGAGATCGCTGAGAGAATCCGTGAATCCGTAAACAAGGCTGGTTTTACGTGGGACAAACGCCGTTTTGACGTCAGTGTAAGCATCGGTGTGGCAGGAATGGCTCCGGAGTCTGAAAGTATCGTGGGGGTTGTTGGTGCCGCGGAAGTTGCTTGCAACGTTGCCAAAGACAATGGTCGCAATCGCGTAGAGGTTTATGAGCGTGACAGCAAAATGCTGATGCGCCGGCGCGAGGCAGCGGAATGGATCGGTCATTTACACAATGCTCTGCGTGAAGATCGTTTTCTGCTCTACAGTCAGACCATCGAGCCACTACAAGATCAAAACGGTACGCCGCATACTGAAATATTGCTTCGTCTGCGCAACGAGCATGGCCAAATACTCGATCCCAGTGAATTCCTGCCTGCAGCTGAGCGTTACAATCTCATGCCGGCTATCGATCGTTGGGTGGTACGCAATACATTGAAGATGCTTGCTGCGAACCTGCCGCGGCGAGTGCGGGCAGCCAATGTCTGGGCGATCAATCTGTCGGGTCAGTCGATAGGTGATGGTGCTTTCCTGGAGTTTGTGAAAAGGGAAGTTGCGCAAGCCGATGTACTACCAGAAAACATCTGTTTCGAGATTACTGAAACTGCCGCAGTAGCGGATCTGGAGAAGGCTCGTCGTTTTGTGCAGGCACTAAAGGAACATGGTTTCAAATTCGCGTTGGACGATTTCGGAACTGGTCTGAGTTCGTTTGCCTACCTGAAGACTCTGCCCGTCGATTACCTCAAGATCGATGGCGCATTTGTGAAAGAAATTGCCGACGACCCGGTGTCTGAGTCGATGGTCGCGGCGATTACCCAGATCGGTCATGTCATGGGGTTGGAGACGATTGCCGAGTTCGTTGAGAATGACGAGGTTCGACAATGCCTCGTAACCCTCGGTGTGACATTTGGTCAGGGCTTCGGCATCGAAAGACCTCGGCCGATGATCGAACTGATGTGCGATCTGACGCCACAGCTCATGGTCAGTGGCCTCTAGCCAAAGCCACGAGTCCGGATCAGACAATAAAAAGCCCCGCCGTGGCGGGGCTTGTAAATTGTTATTGTTGTCGAGTTGTTGTTGCCGCTAATTATTGTTTGTGTCGCGAATAGTCCGTGCTGTTTTTATCGATCAAAAGACCCAACCCCAGCAACGATCAGACATACGCCTACAACATGAAGCAAGAACCCTGCCAATTTGCAGGATAACCAAAAAAAACAATAAGTTAAGTGGACTGATTGAAATCATGAAGCGTGAATATGTAAAGAAAACCGACAGTCACGACGGAGGGGCGGAAATTGTGGGTTGTCTCACAGCACTGCCAGTGTTCCTTCAGTAAGGTGAACCAATGACCACGAAGTTCTATGCCTGCTTTATTTTGCAGAACGGCTCATCTAACGGATGCCGGGAACTGGGTGGTGTCGTTGAGGTCCATCCCTCTATGCACGCCATGAACTTTGATGACGTTGCTGAATTACTTGCGGAAGATCTCGATGTGGCCGCTGAAGACGTTCGCGTCTATCATTTCTCGCGACTGCACTAGACCAATCATCGCGATTCTGGTCGCACAGATCCTCTCTCGATTCGTATATGATTCGCTGCTCGCTCTATGAGCAGTCAGACGACGTAGTTTTGAATGGATCGACGGTTTCCTGCAGCGATGGCTTTTTTGCTTTGGTCAGCGGCGGCGGCCGACCAGGATCCGGCCCGCCTTGAGGAAGTGCAGGTCACGGCCGGTCGCACGGAACAATCAACCAGCGATGTCTCGGCCGGTGTGTCAGTCGTGAATTCCCAGGATATACAACGCCAGGCGCCGGCCGTCGCTGCAGACCTGCTGCGTGGCGTGACTGGCGCTTTTGTGCAGCAAACCACGCCGGGACAGGGCACACCGATTATTCGCGGACTCAAGGGTTCGGAAGTGCTGCATCTGGTGGACGGCATGCGTTTGAATAATGCGCTTTTCCGCAACGCGCCAAATCAGTACCTGGCACTGATTGACGCCCGAATGCTATCCCGACTCGAAGTTGTCCGTGGCCCTTCGCCCACCCTGTATGGCGCCGATGCAATGGGCGGTGTTGTGCAGCTGGTCAGTCAGATACCAGAGGTCGGCGTGACCCGTGCATTCGCGGGACGTCTGGTTTTGGACTACGGATCCGCCGACGAGGCCGCTCTGGCCCATCTGAACCTTAGTCAAAGTGGTGCAGCACTTGGCTATGCAGTGGCCGCAACGTATCAGGATGTGGGTGACCGCGAGGCCGGTGACAATACGGAATTAACAGACTCCGCGTTTACATCGCGGGCAGTTCGTGGTGTTGTTCGTGTGTTGCCACGTGAAGATCAAGAATGGTTATTTGATGTGCAATACCTGCGGCAGCCTGGGACACCGCGGCACGATGAACTGGTTGCCGGCTTTGGACAGGTAGAGCCCGCATCTGCTGTATTCAGCTTCGAGCCTAATGATCGGATTTTTGCGCATACGCGTTATCAATGGCGCAACGTCAATCAATATATTGACGATCTGGAGCTGCATGCAGGATATCAGCTCATTCGCGATGATCGGCGCACCCGCGATTCAGCCAGCACATCGTTAAGAACTGAACGCAACAAAAGCGAATTATTCGGTTTAACTGTACAACTACGCAGTGTCGCTTCCGCTGTTAACCACCTCACCTATGGACTGGAGGCCTATTTCGACGAAGTCAGCAGTAGTCGGATCGCCACCGATACTGTGACAGGCGACTCAATGACCGTTCTTAGCCGCTTTCCCGACGGCTCTACCATGGACAGCCTTGCGTTATATCTGCACGACCAGATTAGTGCCGGTCGGCGACTGACCCTGGATGCCGGAGCCCGGTATACATACGTTGATGTAGACTTGCCGATGGCGGATCGTGCTATTGGCGCGCGAGTCAAGGTAAATGACTTGACCGCGAATATCGGTGCACTGTATGGCATCACACCGGGATTGAAACTCGTGGCCAATGTGGGGCGCGGCTTCCGCGCACCGAATATATTTGATCTTGGTACCCTTGGGCCGCGGCCGGGCAATCGCTTCAATATTGCAAACGGCGGGTTGGAGCCCGAAGAAGTCATCACGGCGGATTTGGGTCTCAAATTCGCCGGCGCCCGGTTCATTGGCGAGGTAATCGCATGGAACGCAAACTACCGCGACAAGATTACTTCGGAGCTCACCGGGGACCTCGATGCAACCGGTCGAACAATTGTGCAATCACGCAACGCCGCGACCGTTGATTTATGGGGCTTTGAAGCTGGCGCCCGTCTGCGATCGACCGATGACCGCTTCGAATTCTCAGGCGTCGTCAACTATACCCGTGGCGATGAGACCGATGGTGGGACGCAACCCGCTGATCGAATACCCCCGTTAAACGGTCGTATCAGTGTTCTTTATAGCAGCGGGTCCGGTCGCTGGATCGAAGGCTACACAACTTTTGCGTCAAGGCAGGACCGGCTTAGTGATCGAGATGTCGATGACCCGCGAATCAATCCGCTGGGCACAGCCGGGTGGGCCACGTTCAATATCGCCGCCGGTTGGAGAATTAGCGACTTTCTCAACCTGAAGTTTCGGTTAGGCAACCTTCTGGACCAGCGCTACCGCGAGCACGGCTCTGGTATTGATGCACCGGGGCGGGACATTGGTATAACGGTCGAGGCGCGCTTCTAGGAGACAGACCACTATGGCGCGGGCCGGTTTTAAAATGGCTTGACCTGAATTTGCACGGGTCAGGGAACTGTAGGCCCGTAACAGGAGTCGAAAAAGCCGTGGTGGCCAAAAAATACCTGAAAATAATGGCCTGTGCCATGCTCATGTTCTGCTCGACGTCCGCGAGTGCCGATTTTTGCTCACTGAACTGGATCTGCCTGCGACCCATCGATCACAGCGACGGCAGCGCGGACTTTCTGGCCGAAAACCTTCGTGATTTTCCAGTCACTGTCAGTCTGCGGGTGCGCGCGCGAAATCTGCGTGCGGTTGGCGCGAATCCAGTTACGGTTACCGTTCCAGCCAAGCAAACGGTAGTCGTGACCCGGATGGATAAGCATAGCGAAAACCGCAGCACTTGGTATCGTTACAATTTTGATTGGACCGTGGGTAGTCACGATGCAATCCATGACGATTCAATTGTCTATCGATTTCCATACGAGACCGGCAAGCGCTATGGCGTGCTCCAGGGCTATGGCTCACGATTCAGCCACACTGGTCTGGAGCGCTATACCGTCGACTTCAATATGCCAGTTGGCACACCGGTGCATGCCGCGCGGGCGGGTGAAGTCGCGCGAGTGGTAGAACGGCACGACAAAGGTTGCTGGCAAGATGGCTGTGGTGAACATGCAAACTTTATGGTGATACTGCATGAAGATGGCACAACCGGCGAGTACTACCATCTGAAAAAAGACGGAGCGCTGGTGGCAGAAGGCGATCAGATTGAGCAGGGACAGTTGATCGCGTTGTCCGGAAACACCGGGCATACGACCATGCCTCACCTGCATTTTGGTGTTTATCGCGCAGCCAGTTGGGGTGCCACTCAATCTATTCCCGTGCGTTTTCGCAGCGACGCAGGAACCGTCACAACGCCACGTCGAGGTCGGGGCTACACTGCCCGATAGTGCGGGTTGATGGTTCGAGGCGCGCCGGGTAAGCGGGTTTACGCCATTATGTACAACCGCGGCCGGTAAGGAAGCGTAGAAACGCGAGCTTCGTCACGACGGGCATCCCAACTGTTTCGGATAATGTCGGCTCTCCCTGGAGAAGCCGAGAATGCACGAATTCGCAGAAGAATATGTCGTCAACTTGCAGCCCCGCGAGGAACGATTTTATACGCGACTCGGCGATGATTTCTTTGTGGCCACGTTTCCTAATGGCGTAAAGACCTGGGTCCATATGTACGAAGTCAATGGCCATACGCGACGCCAAACCATCGGTGTATATCCGGAAATGCCATTGCAAAAGGCACTTGATGCGCTGTTCTCGGCACGACGCGCTCAAGCTGTGGACGCACAACTCGCGACACAGGGCATGGATAACCCACAGGTCCGCATGACCGAAGACAGTCCCATCGATTTAACAGCCAAGATTCAAACCATCAAGTTGCCGCGAATGGGCAGGCGTTTTCTTGCCGGCGCGTTGAGCGGCGGTAGCATTGTAGGTCTGGTTGTGGCAGTTGTCGGTTGGGTTTTTGTTGGAAGCGGCCAGCCTACCCAGACGCCTGTGACTGCTGCCGATGATTCGGCTGATAGTGTGGTAGCGGTAGCGGCGGAGCCGGAGCTGGTGGAAGAACGCAAGAAAGCGCCAAGCGTCGCAGCACAAGTGGCAAGGGAAGTCAGCGCGGCAACCGAGGCTCCGGTTGCTACTGTGGTACCCGCCGAAACCGAAACGAAAGCGCCTGATCCAGGCAAGGCACAACGGGCGCTATTGCAGTTGCAGGAAGACTTGGCCGGCACGCTGGCAACAGCACAGTTGACCAGCGCCGTTGAGAACGGCCAACCGGTCGACAACTTGAGTTGGCTGATTGAATTGGATAAACAACCAAGGCGAGTTTTTTACTACGTTCGTGTTCGCGGGATGGCTGGAAGCAACCTGAAATACAATTGGCGATTCAATGGCAATTTACTGAAGGAAGAGACAGTGTCTGTGGGTAGTGGCTGGCATTCGCCCGCGTTTTCAGGAATTACGCTGACCGCCGAGCGGCTCGGGAATTGGCAGGTGGAAGTAGTCGGACCGGACGGAGATGCCCTGGGCTCCGAGGAATTCGAGACTCGCATGAGAAATGACGCCCTAACCTTGAGCCAGCGCTGACAAACACGACAACTCGGGTCACACTAGGCGACCGGTGAAGCACTTCGAAGCAATCTCAATCGATCTTGACGACACGTTGTGGCCGATTACGCCCGTCATCCGCCGCGCCGAAAAACGTGTTCGGAAATGGTTGCGGCATCATTGCCCACGCGTCGAGCTCGATGTCGAGACCAGTCGATTTGCCGTGATGCGTCAGGAGGTTTTGCGCAGGCATCCCGACCGTAGTCATGATTTTGCTTTCCAACGCCGTGCCGCACTTACGATGCTACTGGAAAACGCCGGATATGATTTTTCAACGGCAGAGACTGCTTATCAGGTATTTTCCAGTGCGCGCAATGAGGTCCAGCTTTATGCTGATGTTATTCCGGCGTTGGAGCAACTGAGCGAACGATTTATATTGTTAGCGGTGACCAATGGTAGTGCCGATCTGGAGCATATCGGTTTGTCAGAACTATTCGATTATTCGATTCGCGCTGCCGATGTCGGCGTGGGCAAACCTGAAGCGGCGATCTTTGCGGCTGCTGCCGCAGCCGCCGGTGTCTCACGCGCTCGCGTGCTACACGTCGGCGACGCGCCGCTGGAAGATATTACTGGCGCACAAGACGCCGGGATGTCGGCTGTATGGATGAATCGTTTTGGCCGCACTTGGCCGCAGGAGCATCCCCCGCCGATGGCTGAAATCGAGAGCCTGGACGAGCTGCACCAGCATCTGTAGAACAGCCGCGTTCACAGGCGGCAGTGAGCCTGCCCGCGTTTTTCCAGATAGCGCTGATGATAATCTTCGCCACGCCAGAAAACGGTAGCTGCCTCAATTCGCGTTGCTATCGGCGCCGACAATTCTTTTGAATCGTCCAGCGATTTTTTTGATGCCTCGGCTGTTTCGCGTTGTGCTTCGTCGTGATAAAAGATTACCGATCGATATTGGCTGCCGCGATCGGGGCCCTGGCGATTGTGTTGAGTTGGGTTGTGGCATGACCAGAATTTTGCCAGCAGCTGATCATAAGACGTAATCGTCGGGTCAAATTCTATTTGCACGACTTCGACGTGTCCGCTTTGGCCGGTGCAGACATCCTCATAGCTCGGATTGTCGAGCGTGCCTCCCATATATCCGACCGCTGCATCGATAATATCGAGTTCGCGAAAAGCCGCTTCAACACCCCAGAAGCAGCCAGCCCCAAAAGTCGCAATTGTCATTTCGCTAATACCTCAGTGTGCTAAGACCGGCAGGCTTGTAAATAATTCTAAGGTCGTGGCCAGGAGGGCCATTGTATCGTCTACCGCAAGGGGGCCAAAATGCCATCCGCATCCGGGGTCACGAGCGGCTTTTGCTCGCGCTTTTGACGATGACGTGCGATGATCTTGCCTCCGGGAGGCGCGTCGGTGCAAACATGAGCTGGTCCCCCGTTACGCTATTTTCGCTAATTCTCGTAGGGCTGACCATCGTCACCGTGATCGGTGTATGGCGGTGGCGTGTCGCCGCGCTGGTGCGCAGGACACACGAACTCGAAGAGCGTGTCATGCAGCGCACGGCCGCTTTGCAAATGGCCACCGAGGAACTCCATTTTCTCGCCTTTCACGACGATCTCACGACACTGATCAATCAACGTGGTTTCTGGCAGCACGCCGATAAACTCGAAATGGAGTCACGCACCGGCGACAAAATGTTTGGTTTGGTGCTGGTGGATCTCGATCACTTCAAGAACATCAACGATGCTTACGGTCATCGAACCGGCGACGAAGTGTTGCGTCACTCAGCCGGGTTGATGCAACGTCAGTGTCGAGAGGATGATTATGTTTGCCGCTACGGTGGTGAAGAATTTGCTATTTTCGTAGTTGATACCGATCCGGACAGCCTGCGGCAATTTGCCGAGAAGCTGCGTGCCACAATGGAGGACAACCCATATAAGGGGGAACGTGGTGAAATTTCGTTTACCGCCAGCGTCGGTGTCGCTTACTGGCTAGGTGGCAAGGACAATGTGGAGGCGATGTTCGGGCGCGCGGACAAAGCGATGTACGAGGCCAAGGAAACGCGTAATACCTGGATGATGTGGAATCCGGCCATGGACTTCGAATCCGGACAGGAACGCGCCGATACTGACAAAAGAAGGTTTTCAGCAGATTAGCATTCCGCTGCACTAGCCAGATCGACACCTCAACCGCTCCTGCTGCGTCCCGAGCGGTGCAGTATCATGGCAGTCCCGGGCGGTTGTCCGCTAATGAGTCATCCGTGTTTACCCTGTTTGTTCAAAGCCTGGTTCGATACCCGAAGTTGCTCGTTAGCAGTCTTTGGCCGCCGTCTGACAGTAGCGCGCGCCGAACACCAAAACGCGTGCTGATCATGCTGCTGTTTCTACCTCTATTCGCGTTATTGCAGATGTCACACTGGTTTGGGTTTTTATTGGACGAGCTGTTTTTTCGATCCTATCGGAAAGTTGAGATAAACAAACCGGTGTTTGTAAGTGGTGTTCCGCGTAGCGGTACAACGATGGTGCATCGTACGCTGGCACTCGACACGCAATTTACGACGTTAAGTACTTGGGAGTGTCTGTTTGCGCCGTCAATCAGCCAACGACGGTTGATCCGGTTGATAGCACGAGCCGACGGTTGGATTGGTAGACCACTCGGACGGATGTCGCGATGGTGTGAGCAAAGAGCTTTTGGCGGACTCGGTGATGTACATGGTATGAGTCTTGCGGATGCAGAAGAAGATTATTTTGTCTTCATGCCCGTGCTCAGTTGTTTTATTCTGGTTGTGCCATTTCCCTATGCGCAGTGGTTGTGGGATATCGGTGAATTTGACCGACGCGTCGATCCGGCACAAAGGCAACGTTTGATGACCTATTACAGACGTTGTGTGCAAAAACATCTTTACGCGAGCGGACCGGGCAAGCGGTTTTTATCCAAAAATGCATCGTTTCCGCCCCTGCTAGGCAGCCTCGCGACAGAGTTTCCTGACGCGCGCTTTGTCTTTTGTTTGAGGGACCCCTTGGAAGTCGTGCCTTCTCAGCTCAGTTCCCTGCGCAGTGGCATGGAATTTTTCTGCAACGATCCGTACGATTTTGGTTTTCGTGACAAGATGATAGATCAGCTGGACTATTACTACCGTAACCTGATTGAGACACCGATTCCGGACGAACAGCGGGCGTGGATAAAAATGAATCAATTCAAGCCGGATTTATCAGTCGGCGTAGAGAATATCTACAAGAGTCTTGGCTTGGCGATGTCAGACGAATACCGGAAACGGCTGGCAACGGTGTCTGATGCGGCGCGTGATTATTGCAGTGCGCATGACTACCGGTTGGATGAATTCGGTTTGGACGCCGCAAGCCTGCGGGCACGTTTTGCCGATACGATTGCTGAGTTGGAGCTGGGGCCAGCGACAAATACTGGTGCATCCGTGTGATGGTGACAGTTCCTGGCCCATCAGCGACGATGCCACAGATTTCGCAAATGCGTATTGCGATGTTTTCGGACGCGATTCCGGACCGCAACGGCGTTGGCACCTACTACCGCGATCTCAGTGTGCATCTGAGCGACCGGGTCGAACGTGTCGAGCTGTTTTGCCCGGAACAAGACGCGCGGGGTCGCTGGCGAGACCCCGTCCGCTTGCCTTTGCCGGGTGACAAGACTCAAAAGATTTGCATCCCGAATCCACGCCAAATGCACCGCCGATACGTCCGGCTCGAGCCTCATGCGGTAGTCTTATCAACCCCAGGCCCGTACGGTTTTCTTGGCTTGTGGCTGGCGCGAAAGTCTGCGGCGAATATTGTTGTTGGTTTTCATACACATCTTGAGAAACTGACAGAGCTCTACTGGCAAAAATCGCCTGGTTTTGGCCGGCTCTCCAAATGGTATCTGGAAAGCAGTCATCGTTTATTATTTCGTCATGGTCAGATCGTCCTGGTCAACTCCGAAGCGATGGTAGCGATCGCAAAAAAGATTGGTGCGAATGATGTCAAAGTAATGGGTACGACGATTGCGCCGGTATTTATCAACACACCAGTTACGCCGTTGCGTGAACAGTTGAGGATTGTAACGTTTGCCGGGCGGCTCGCGGCTGAAAAACATCTGGAGTCCATCATCGCGGCGGCGCAGGCGATTCCCGCAATCGAATTCAGAATTGCCGGGGATGGACCGCAACGTGAATTGGTCGCTGCAGCCGCTGAACGCATTCCGAATCTGTCATATCTGGGTTGGCTACCCCGATCACGGATGCCGGTGTTGATCGACGCAACTGATATGCTTGTATTGCCGTCGCATGTCGAGTCCTTTGGCACTATCGCGCTGGAGGCGATGACGCGAAATCGGACAGTGCTGGTATCACGGGAGTGTGGTATTACTCAGTGGAAGACACTGAGTCCGGGTCTCAACCAGATCGGTGCCGATGAAACGCTTACCGACGCAGTCTTGCGTGTTGCCAGTTTGGATCCTGCGCTGCGTAGCCAGAAGGCAAAGCTTGCCCGGACCGCTGCGTGCGAACTCAACGAATGGGCGGTGAATCACTGGCTGGATGTATTGTCACGATCCACCGCAGCCGGGGTGAGAAATGCCTGAACCGGTCTGGCTGGTCTCCGTACACGACCTAATGCCCGATACGATTGGCGCTGTGCAGGACCTTGTGCAACAACTGGACCAGCTCCAGGTCACACCGCTAACGCTTTTGGTTGTACCAGGGGGTGCTTGGTCAACAGCCGATATTGAATGGCTGCGATCCCGTCAGAATCGTGGCGACAATCTGGCAGGTCACGGCTGGATTCATCTCGCAGCACCGGCGCGTGACTTCTACACCAGTATTCATAGCCGCTTTTTCTCTCGCGGCGTCGCCGAGCATTTGCCGTTAGACTCGCAAGAAATCTCAACCCTGATAAGAAATTGCTATGACTGGTTTGTTGCAAACGATTTCGCAGAGCCAGATCTGTATGTGCCGCCGGCCTGGGCCATGGGCCGGATATCCCGGCAGCAACTGCGTGAGTTGCCATTTCAGAGTTATGAATCGCTGAGCGGCGTTTACGATGCGACGAACGATCTATTCCAGCGCTTGCCATTGATGGGATTTCAAGCCGATACCAAATTGCGAGCGTTGTCGCTGCGCGTGTCAAATACACTCAATATTGGGGCAGCCAAAATCAACGGCCGCTTGCGAGTGGCGATTCACCCACACGATCTCGAACTGCGCATGCGTGAAGATCTCCTGCGGCTGCTGTCTACTCCGGCCAGGTGTCGGGCGTACGACTAAGGCTGTGAACAACAGTACGCTGTCTACGGCACCACCGGCTTTTACCGCGCAGGAAGCGGCACAGATAGTCAAGACCCATTTCGATCTGGACGCTACGGCAAATTCGCTGGTTAGTGAGCGCGATCAGAATTTTCATATTGATGCCGGGTCAGGACTGCAGTTTGTACTCAAGATTGCCAATCCGTCCGAGGATCGAGAGGTCGTCGATTTTCAGGTTCAGGCGTTGCGTCATGTTGCCGAGGTCGATCCCGGCTTGCCACTGCCACGGGTCCGTACCGGCGTCAACGGATCGGACATAATTGAAGTTACCGCGTCCGACGGAACCCGGTGTTTTGCGCGTATGGTTAATTATTTGAGTGGCACGCCACTCGGACATACCAACGGGTCCACAGCAATGTTGCAGCACGCACAAGGCCGGCTGCTTGCACGCCTGGGTCGCGCATTGCGTGGATATTTTCATCCGGCCGCGCACCACGCGTTGTTATGGGATCTAAGAAATGCCCTGCAGCTACGCGAGTTACTGAGCCACATCACCGATGCACATAAACGCGGTTGCGTTGAACACGTGTTAGACGGTTTTGAAAGTGTCGTGCAACCGGTGCTCCCAGGCTTGCGTGCTCAGGTAATCCATAACGATCTGAATCCCGGCAATCTGCTTGTCGATCCTGACAGGCCCGACCACATTACAGGTATTATTGACTTTGGCGACCTGGTGTATGCACCACTCATTATCGATGTTGCGGTGGCAGCTGCGTATCAGTTGGCCGAAACCCGTGACCCTTTACAACCGATAGCAGCCCTGCTGTCGGCCTATCACTGCGTTACACCGCTGGAGGAGACTGAGCTCGCAGTGCTGTTCGACCTGCTTGCGACACGTGTGGCCATGACTGTCGTGATCTCCAGTTGGCGCGCGGCCCGCTATCCAGAGAACAGTGAATACATTCTGACCAGCAACCCACGTGCAGTCCGCCTGCTCGAAGGCCTGGCCGAGATGGTGCGAGGCGATGCTGAAGATTATTTTCGCAACGCTTGCGCCTTGCCAGTTCGTACGTCCGCCAGCAAAGAATCCGATGACGAGCTAATAGTCAGACGCGAACGGCTGCTCGGACCCAGTTACCGATTGTTTTATGATCACCCGTTGCACTTTGTTCGTGGCGAGGGTGTTTGGTTGTACGATCCGGCAGGACGTGCCTACCTGGATGTCTACAACAATGTGCCGCACGTCGGGCACTGTCACCCCCGCGTAGTCGATGCGATCGCCCGACAGGCGGCGCAGCTGAATACCCACACACGTTATTTACATCATGGCGTCGTGGATTACGCGCAGCGACTGGGCGAGTTATTACCATTTGATGACCCGGTTTGCTTGTTTTGCTGTTCCGGTAGCGAAGCTAACGAATTGGCTTATAGAATTGCCAAGGCCCATACGGGGGCCACCGGCGTTGTGGTGACCACCCACGCGTATCACGGTAACACCAGTACTGTCGCACAGTTCTCCACCGCAGATAGCTCAGCAGAGCATCGTGGCGATTTTGTACAAACAATCGCGGCACCCGATGACTATCGTGGCAGCCACGAGCATGGTGCAGAATGCTTGGCAGAGCACTATGCATCACAGGTCCATTCGGCCGTTGACCGCTTGCGGGAAAGAAACATCCGACCTGCTATGCTGCTGGTTGATACAATTTTCTCCTGCGACGGCATCGTCACACCGCCATCCGGTTTTGTTGCCCGGGCGGCTAAATATATGGCCGCCGGCGGCGGGTTGCTGGTCGCTGATGAAGTGCAGGCAGGGTTTGGCCGTACGGGCGAGCACCTGTGGGGTTTTGAGCGACACGATGTTGTGCCCGATATCGTGACCCTGGGAAAACCGATGGGAAACGGTTATCCATTAGCGGCAGTCGTTTGTCCCCGGACAATCGTTGAGAAATTCGCGCAGCAATTTGACTATTTCAATACCTTTGGCGGCAACCCCGTAGCCAGTGCCGCGGGTATGGCTGTACTCGATGTGCTGCGAGACCAGTGCCTGCAGCAAAACGCGCTGCAAGTGGGGGCCTATCTGAAAAGCCGACTGGGGGAGTTGCAGGGCCGGCATGCATCAATCGGCGACATTCGTGGTGCCGGTTTGTTTCTGGGGATAGAACTGGTTCGTGATCGTGACAGCCTTGAACCGGCAGGTGACCATGCAAGAGCCATAGTCAACGCAATGTGTGAACAAGGCGTTTTAATAGGTGCGACTGGCCCCCACGGCAATGTGCTGAAGATTCGACCGCCATTGGTGTTTTCCCAGAGCAATGCCGATGAGCTGATCGATAAGTTGAGTTCACTGTTCTAGCGTCAGCTATACTCAGCCTAGTTTGTGGTTTAAAGGGAACCAAGGGGATAAGCATGACGAAACTAAGCAACTTGTGCATCACTGCGGCACTGACGTACCTGGTGTGCAGCACATCCGTGTTAGCCGAAGACGAGAAGTCAAACCCGTCTATTCGGCCGATAGAAATATTTGCCTGTGACTACAACAATGGAAAGGATGCGGCTGATCTGGTGCGGGCAACGGCGCGTTGGAATACCTGGATGAATAAGAACAACCAAAGCGAATACTGGGCGTTTACACTGGCGCCGATGTTTCATAGCGAGCAGATTGATTTCGATGTCGCGTGGGTCGGCGGTTGGAAAGACGGGGCGACTATGGCAGCAAGTACTGAGTTCTGGCTGACGAAGGGCGCATTGATGCAGGCCGAATTTGCCAAGGTGGTGACCTGCAACATTCATACGAATTTTGCTGTGCTCGATATCAGCCCCTCGCCGGATCCATGGGCATCGGGTCCGGTGGAATTCTCCAACTGCACCGTCGAAAAAGGACGCAGTCATGAAGATGCAATTGGCGCCATCCACAAATGGATAGCCTACCAATCGGAACATGGTATCGAATCCGGTAATTATGTTTTGTATCCTGCATACGGTGAAAGTAGCGAGGCCGAATACGACTTCAAGTGGGTGGTTGGCTACAGTTACAAGGCATTCGGCAAAAACTACGATATGTACGGTACAGGTGCAGGCTGGCGCAAGGCAGAAGAACTTTTTGGGGGCTTGCTGGATTGCGATAACGCACGCGTATACCATGCGACCGCAGTTCGCACCGTCGAACTCGACTAATTACCCGAGTTTTCGAATCAGCCCGGTCGTGCGTTGCATGGTCGGGTTTTTTATCTGCGTACTTGCCTGTTGGTGTAGAGTTCTGGTGTCTGAGACCGTACTCTAAGTATGTCTCTGACAGGGGTTTTTAATGGCCGGTACGTCAACGAGCGGGCAAGTCCAGGGTCCACCGGATAGCGTGTGCATCATTCGCCTTTCGGCAATCGGGGATTGCTGTCACACGGTCCCGGTGCTGCGCACGCTGCAGTCTGCCTGGCCTTCGGCTAGTTTCACCTGGGTAATCGGAGCGACCGAAGCCCATCTGATTGGCGATATTCCCGGCGTAGAATTTGTCGTGCTGGATAAGAATAAGGGTGCGAAGGGCTACCTGTCCGTGCGACGGGCGTTGCGAAAACGCCGTTTTGACGTGCTGCTACACATGCATGCGTCCATGCGTGCCAATCTCGTCAGTCTGTTGGTTTCGGCGCCTTATCGATTGGGTTTCGATCGGGTTCGCGCCCGCGACCGGCAATGGCTATTCACCAACCAACGTATTGCGGATCGCCCAAAGCAACATGCTATGGACGCTCTATTCGGGTTCGCGCAGCACCTGGGCGTAAGCGATCGGGTTCTGCGGTGGGATATTCCGGTTAGCGATGCCGATCGCAGTGTCATTGACGATCGCATTCAGTCCAATAGAAAGTCGCTGATTATCAGCCCCTGTAGTAGCCAGCGTTTTCGGAATCATCGCAACTGGAGCGCGGAGCGTTACGCCGCTGTCGCCGATCATGCGGTCGAACGTCACGATATGCAGGTTGTCTTAACCGGTGGTAACAGCTCGTTGGAACGGGAATACGCTGAACGCATTGCCAGCCTGAGTCAACACACTACGGTAAATCTTGTTGGCCAAACCACGCTTAAACAACTGCTGGTGTTGCTGGAGCGCGCTACCGCCGTGTTGTGCCCCGACTCCGGGCCAGCTCACATGGCTACGGCCGTGGGCACGCCAGTCATTGGCCTTTATGCGACGTCGAATCCGGCGCGCACCGGTCCGTATCTGAGTCAGCACTGGGTGGTAAACAAATATCCGGAGGCCGTCGCAGCACAGTTTGGCAACGATGTCGACGGACTGCGGTGGGGGACACGGGTGCGTAACCCGCAGGCAATGGATCTGATACAGACCAAGGAGGTGACCACAAAGCTCGATCAGATCATCGCCGGCACTACCATGTCCCCATGAACATCTTGCGCCAGACTTTGACGATGCGGTGGTATTGCATATTGATGTTCGTATTTCTGTCGGCGTGCGCTTATACACCGACACACGACATACCGGTTCAACCCGAGTTCATTCACGCTGGGATTGAACCCGGCGATGAAGTGGAGATCATTACTGTGGACGGCCGGGCAATGTCGCTGGTTGTAGTCGAGGTTGAGGAAAACGCAATTGCCGGCGAGGAAGAGCGGGTCGCGTTCGATGAAATCGCTAAGCTCACGAAACGTTCCTGGCGTGAACCGACGCACCCGTGTGGTGCCGGTCGTCCCGTTGGTTGTTCGATACCCGGTGCTGTGAATGCCATAGACGAGTCGGCGGGATCGCGTTTTCACCCGGCATGCGCACGACATGATTATTGTTATCGTCACGGTCACGCGACTTACGGTGTCGATCGTGAGGCTTGCGATACGCGCTTTTACACCGACCTGAAGGCGCATTGCAATAAAGACAAGCTTTTTGGCGTCCTCAGCCTGGGATCCCTGGCCGAAGACGCTAAGTGCCTTGCCATGGCGGAATCCATGTATCAGGGTGTTCGGAGGTTTGGCGAAGATGCTTTCCTGATTGCAACCAGTACCTATTGCCCGTACGACGCACAGTAACTCATCTATGGTTTGGGCGAATAAGCCGCTCGGCCGGTATTTCATTTTGAAACTGCTGTCCAAGTATCTGCCAGTAGGTCCACGGGCGCATCGCCAGCATCAGTCCGACATTGCGCTTTTGCTCAGGCGGCAGATTCATGTCGAGATCGGCCAGATCGTCGAACTCCCTTTCCAACCGTGCCAGTCGTCGTGTCAGGACGCTGATCGCCGCTTCTGAGAGTTCGGCGGTCTCAAAAGTCAGGGCATCGTCCCGGCCGGTAAATTTCGAACGCACGAAATCCTGTTTGACTTCCTGTTCGTAGAGCTTGCGGATCGGCCCATCGGCTCGCCAGGCGATACGTCTGTTCGTCATGAGGCGAACGCGGTTCTTCGGATGCAGTTCGATCAACCGTAGTCTGTCCAGACGCGCCAGGACCTGGGTGTTATGCGGTCCGTCAAGTTCCAGCTTGCGAGCGATGCGCGCAGGCTTCCAGCCCGTCAGAAGCAGATAGAAATAAGTCAGCATCGTCGTGTTGCCAGCCAGTGCCTTCTCCTGATCGAGGTCTAGTCGGGTCGTATCTTCGTCCTCGCCGAGCCGCGTCATGCGGGTGAGGTCGTACAGATTCATATCGAGAAAACGACACGCATCCTCAAGCCGTTGTAGCGAAAACGTCTGTTCTGAGAACAAGCGCTTGACACTCGCCTCGCTCAGCTTCAATGCGCCGGCCAGATCCTGATAAGTCAGCCCGCGTGCGCGCAAGACCTTCTTGAGAGCGTTTAGTACGTCGGCTGTTTGACTCATGTTCGTCTCGTCAGTTTGAACCCGAGGTATTATAAAACAATACTTCTAAAATTCGTATTGTTTTTCGCTTCTGAATAGGTCTTTACTGACAATCGTGGCGATCAGGGAGATCGCGCCCCGATCAAACGACGTGCAACGTCAGGAGTATCACATGAAGAATCTATTACTGATCGTCTCGGCCGCTGTTCTGGCGTCCGCCTGTACGGGCGCTCCTCAGCATCGGGCCGCTGTGCAGGATGACTCCATGGAGCGGGTCACGGTAGGCACAGTGCAAAAGGAAATCCGCCTTGGTATGAGCGCCGCCGACGTGGCTGCGGTACTGGGCTCGCCAAATATCGTATCGACAGACACCGATCGCAACGAAGCGTGGATTTACGACAAATTCGCGACTGATGTCGTTTACTCCCGCAGCCGCGGTGGAGTACTCGGTCTGATCATTGGTGGCGGAACTGATATCAGTGCAACCGGTATCGGTGCGAGCAGCTACGAGGCTGGTGCCGAATCGAGTTCGCAACGCACACTGACTGTCGTCATAAAGTTCGACGCTGACCAACGCGTGCGTGATTTCGCCTATCACACGGCCCGCTTCTAGGGGTGACGACGTGCGGGCGGTCATTGCATTAAGTGTTGCGCTCATTCTTGGGCTATGCCTGGGTTGCGCGACCGCGCCGCCCAAGGATGTCCTGACTTTTTCCGCCGACACACTCGAACGGCGCAATCTACAGACCCGTCGTTTCGATGGCATCTCTGAAGAAGCGATCCTGGCAGCCTCGGCAGGCGTACTACAGGATCTCGGGTTCAATCTCGACGAAAGCGAGGCAACGTTGGGTGTGATTGTGGCGTCCAAACAGCGCACAGCCCGAGAGCCATTGCAGATGGCCAGGAAGATTCTGCTGCAACTCTTCCTGAGTGTGGACAGCGAAGTGCACGACAAACAACGTATTCGTGTTGCGCTAGTGAGCCGTCCGGCGGATAAACTTGATGATGACTCGTTCCAGGTCAGAGTTACGTTTCAGCGTGTTGTGTGGAATACCGCTGACGAAGTCGCAGCCACCGAATCCATAGACGAACCGGACATTTACCAACAATTTTTCGAAAGACTGTCGCAAAGCGTCTTTCTGGAGGCGCATCAGATATGAACAATACTTACATACGCGTGACCGTAATGCTGTTCATTCTGGTCATGATCGTCGGGTGCGAAACGCTGTCTTATGGCCAGGTACTCGATGCGGGCAACGCAGTGGAATTGCGCAGCTATCAAACGCGAGCCTTCGACACCACGGACAAGGTTCAAACACTGCGCACAATCATTGCCACAATGCAGGACCTGAGTTTTGTAATAGACAAGGCGGACGCGGAGCTCGGCTCGGTAAGCGCCACTCGACTCGACGGATACGAACTCCGATTGACTGTGACTGTGCGCCCCCGCGGTGATTCGCAGTTGCTGGTGCGGGCCAATGCGCAATGGGAGCTGGTTGCTGTGGAGGAGCAACAGCTTTACCAGGATTTCTTCACTTCGCTGGAAAAATCCATGTTTCTTGCCGCCCACCAGGTCGACTAGGGCAAAACGCCAGCCGGCCTTATGCGCAGCGCGCCAGGCTGTCGGCGAGCGTGTGTCACATATGATTGGAATAACTCTAATTGTGCGGTGCCACATCTTAGGAAAGAGTCAAATTTTGTCATCAATAACCTGTGCATATTTCAATCAGGCCGGCGGTTAATTAGTCTTGGTGGACGCTCGCCCATAAGAGTGAGTGGTTATATCTGGGGGAAAAATGAACACCAAGATTATTGCCGCTGCGGCGGTGGTGGTTTTTGCAGTTTTTAGCTTTTTTTGTCTGCGCGGTAATGCGCCGGCGATGGCTGCGGATCTCACGACGAAATCGACGGGCACACTGGCTGCTGCGGGCATGAACGCAGTCTCGGTTGGTGTCAACGGTCGCGATGTTAGCCTGACAGGCATCGTCCCCACGGTGGATCACAAGGCCAGGGCGGAGGAGCTGGTAAGCGACATCAGGGGTGTGCGTACCGTTTCCAATGAACTGCAAGTCGGCGGTGCGTCGGCGCCGGTAGCGGTTGCAGCAGCAAGCGCTGCGCCCGTAGCGGTCACACCCTATGAATTTCGAATTACCAAGACGCCTGACGCCGTAACTTTAAAGGGTCTGGTACCGGACAACGCAACGCGCCGTCAGTTGTTGGACCAGGCGAATCGCGCGTTTGGGTCGTCACAGATTCAAGATGAAATCGAGCTGGCACCGGGCGCGCCGAGCGACTGGTCCCGCGCTTTGACCGCAGTTCAGTCGGAGTTGTCTGGATATGTGCAGGGTGATGCCTACCTGAGTGATCAGAACGTTCAGGTACGCGGTCTGGTTCCGGCAGATCGGGATGCAGCGACAGCCCGGCTCGCGGCAGCGATACCTGAGCAATACCGTGCCGATATCGAATTGCAGGCGCCGGCCGGGCAGAGCGTGTCCGATTGCCAGACGGAGCTCAACACCTTGCTCGCGAATAATCGCATTAACTTCGCGGTCAATAGCGCAAGTATCAGTAGTGGCAGTTATGCCCTGCTGGATCGACTCGCGAACGTCGTTCGCGGTTGTTCATCAGCCAGAATTCAGATTTTGGGACACACAGACTCACAAGGCGCGCCAGATGCCAATGCGGCATTGAGTCAGCGCCGCGCACAGTCGGTTGTGGCCTATTTGATAGCGGCCGGTATTGCCGGTGATCAGTTGGTTGCTGAAGGCTTCGGCGAGACGCAACCAATTGGCAGCAATGAAACAAGAGAAGGGCGCGCGCTCAACCGACGCATCGAATTTAATGTACTGGGGATAGAAAAATGACTTATTTATTAGCACAAATGTTGACCTGCCTGGTCGTTGCCGGTCTGATAGGCGCGGTCGCCGCCTGGATGATACGGCATGCTTTGGCCAGTCAGCAGGTTAACGAAATCGAAAGCCGTTGGTCTGGTCGTCTGCGTGGCGCGGAAAAGCAGCGCGAGCGCGAAGTAGCGAGTCTCCGCTCGGAAATCTCGGATTGGCAGGAGCAAGTGCCACAACTCGAATCAAAGATTTCGGAAAGAGATGACCGCATAGATGAGTTTGAGAAAAAGTTTCCTTTGCTGGAAACTAAAATCAGCGAACGTGATGCGACCATCATTGATCTGAATTCCGAAGTTAAGAGAGTGAAAGCGGAACTTCCAACGTTCGAAAGCCGCGTGACAGAGCGCGACAAGACCATAAGCGGCCTGAAGAGCAAGCTTGAGGAACAAACGAAGAAAATTTCCCCGCTTGAGAAAGAAGTTTCCGAGTTTAGACAGATCAACTCGACACTCGAGAAGGATATTCAGGGCCTTAGACAGAAAGTGCCCACTCTCGAAAAAGACGTGGACGGATACAAGCAAAAGTACTCAGCAGCAGAGAAAAGCCTGGCTGATTATCAGCAGAAACACTCGGTTACCCAGAAAGACCTTGCGGATCGCAAGAGCAGATTCGCGTCCGTCGAGAAAGAAGTGGGCGACTACAAGCGGAAAATACCCGCCTTGGAATCAGAGATTGAATCGCACAAGCGCAAGCTCCCCACACTTGAGGCAAGCATACGCGAGCGAGACAACCAGCTAAAAGAACTGAGAACGCAGGCAATCAGGGCGACCAGCGATCTGGAGAAAAACCAGACCCGGCTAAGACAGCTTGATGGCGAAGTCGGTCAATGGCGCAACAAGTACCGCGAGATAGAGCCGAAACTCAAGGATCGCGATGCGCAAATCTCGAAGCTGGAAAGAGAGGCCACTACCTGGCGCGACAAGTACAGCAGCAGCAAAGGACATATCGCGGACAAGGAACGTCACATCGTACGTTTGACCGGGCAACTGGACGATACGAGCAAAAAACTGACTCGAGCGGAACAGTCGTTAGCTAAGAAAGACCATGTACTGAAAGTGGCCGCGACAAAGACGCGCCGCCCTGCAACAAGCCGTAAGGCACGCACTACAAGAAAGAAGACTGCGAAAAAGGTCACGCGGGTCCGGCGCTCAGCAACCACGACGCGTAAGCGCCGGACTGCTGCCAAGAAGACGGCGAAGAAAACCACCCGGACCCGGCGCGCGGCAACGACGACCAAGAAGGCACTGGCGAGAAAAACCAGAAGCACTGCGACCAGAACGGCCACCAGTCGTCGGAGAGCAAGCGGGCCCGGCTGGCGCTTGTCCAAACCCAAAGGACGCAAGGACAACCTGCGTGAGATCGACGGCGTAGGACCGGTGCTGGAACGCACGCTAAATAAGTTGGGTGTCTACCACTTCAAGCAGATCGCCGGATTCTCCAAACAGGATGTCGAGTGGGTAGCAGAGCATATCGATACGTTTCCTGATCGCATCAGGCGCGACAAATGGGTGCAGCAATCGAAAAAACTGCATCGTCAACATTACGGGCGCACTCGGTAACGAGCTAATTGGAGACGCTAAAAAAACCCCGCTTTTTGCGGGGTTTTTTGTGCTGTATCCAGGCGATAAGTACAAATCCGAATTGCAAGATCGACCCGGGCATGTAGCCTGATAGGAGTATCAAAAGGAGAAACTTATGGAGGTCCTGCTAGCTTTAATCGTTATAGCATTCGCCTTACCATTGGTGATGTTCGCCAGCCCGATTTTGCTCTTTATCGTGCCGCTGATCGTGGTCGGATTGGTGGTCAGTTATATCGTACGCGGCAGCTCACATCGGGGTCGACTCTGGCATTGGAAGGATCGGACTGGATAACAAGCATCAGGCTGCGTGTCGAATAGTATTCCGACCGGCAGATTTAGCCCGGTAGAGAGCCGCATCCGCCCGCGCTATCAGCGTTTCGTGTGTATTGCTTCCCTTCATTGCCGCAACATCAATCTGACTGACTAGCGCCCGGTTGTTTGTAACAGCCGGCAAAACCGAGGTCAGCAACCGCCGTTCGTAACCTCTCCGCCAATGCGCCAGTCGAGTGTTGTTTCCGGTGCATCTGGAGAAGCTCTGGTTGCGGATCGTTTGCGGCAGTGTTTTGATGAGAGAAACGTGGTGCTGGAGCAGTGAATGGATCTGGTTTCGGTTGCGGTAGTGGCAGGCGGGTTGCTCGCTTTTTCCATGGTGTCCGGTCGCTTTCAGGGGATCGCTGTGACACCGCCAATGATCTTTATTGCCTTTGGATTTCTCATCGGTAGCGGTGGGCTGGGACTTGCTGAAGTTGATCCCGGTCATGGTGCAATCCACATTATTGCGGAACTCACGCTAATCCTCGTGTTGTTTACCGATGCTGCCAGGATCGATCTGCAGGGACTTGTGCGCGACCACAATCTGCCGGTACGGATGCTGTTGATTGGGCTGTCGCTAACAGTGTTGGCGGGGACCCTGGTGGCGACACAGCTCTTCCCGCAATTCACGTTGTGGGAGGCCGCTCTTTTGGCCGCATTGCTTGCGCCGACTGATGCGGCGCTGGGGCAATCGGTTATTTCCTCCCGGGAGGTCCCGGTGCGTATTCGCCAAACCCTGAACGTAGAAAGCGGGCTCAATGATGGCATCGCATTGCCAGCGGTGTTGTTATGCGCTGCCTTTGCGAGCCTGCACCAGGAGGCATCCGGTGCCGGTCAATGGGTGCAGTTTGCTTTTTTCCAGGTCACGCTGGGCCCGTTGGTTGGGGTGGGGGCCGGCTATCTCGGTGGGCGCCTGCTCGATACGGCAGGCGAACGCGGATGGGCCAGCGAGCCATTTCTCGGGATTGGTATTTTGTCGCTGGCGATGCTGAGTTTTGTGCTCGCCGAACTTGTCGGTGGAAATGGCTTTATCGCGGCATTTGTTACCGGGATGGTGTTTGGCAACACGATAAAGAATCAGTGTGTGTTCCTTTTCGAGTTCATGGAGACGGAGGGTCAACTGCTGATGCTCATCACATTTATGATTTTCGGGGCCGCATTGGTCCCGGAAGCCCTGGCACATCTGAACCTGATGACCATTGTCTATGCTGTACTGAGCCTCACTGTCATCCGTATGGCCCCGATCGTCATTTCCTTGCTGGGGTCCGGCGTGAGCTTGCCGACACAGTTGTTCCTGGGCTGGTTTGGGCCACGTGGGCTGGCCTCGATCCTGTTCGTATTGCTGATATTGGAGGAGGCTGATGTCCCACACCACCAGGAATTACTGACGATCACCGTGGCGACCGTGGTGCTGAGCGCATTGCTGCATGGGGTCACGGCCGCGCCGCTGGCACGTGCCTATGGCAGCCTGGCGGCGCGTATGGGGGAGTGCGCCGAGAACCGGCCTGTGACCGCAATCCCGCTGCGGGAAGGGCACGTGCCGCACGACCTGCCCAAAGACGCGTAACGACTCGGCGTCGGCGTTGTCATATAACGGTGACGCCCCGAGAAGGATCCGCGATAATCACCCCATGACCTCATTTATTGCTGAACTCAGACGTAGAAACGTTCTACGAGTGGCCGCCGCATATGCTGTGGTGGGCTGGATACTAATTGAAGCCGGTTCCGTGCTGTTGCCAACCTTTGGCGCGCCGGAGTGGTTTTTCAAAGTCTATGTGTTGCTCGTTGTCGCCGGTTTCTTGCTGACGCTGTTACTGGCATGGATCCTCGAGTGGACGCCTGAAGGCGTCAAACTGGAGAGAGATGTCGATCGGTCCAAGTCCGTGACTGAACAGACCGGCCACAAGATGAATTACGGCATCATCGGGCTGCTGGTCGCAGCCCTGACAATATCGCTCACACTGAATGTGACCGGTTTGCGTGACAAGAAATCCGAGAGCCTCAGTGCTGGAGTTGGCTCGTCGATTGCTGTTTTGCCATTTGAGAGTATCAGCGCCGATCCGGAAAACGAGTTGTTCACCGACGGCATACATGATGATCTGTTGACCAGTCTGGCGAATATCGGCGCTCTAAAGGTTATCTCACGAACCTCTGTGCTCGAATATCGCAACCCGGTCAGAAATCTCCGCGAGATTGCCAGCGAACTGGGCGTAGACACGGTGTTGGAAGGCTCGGTGCAACGCTCCGGGAACAACGTGCGTATTAATGCGCAGCTTATCGACGCCCAGACCGACGAGCATATCTGGGCCAAAACCTACGACAGAGAACTGACGGCCAAGAATATCTTTCATATCCAAAGCGAGATCTCCGCCGAAATTACGACCGCTTTAAAGGCACAATTGACGCCGGAAGAACAGGGCAGATTAGTGTCCGTCCCGACAGAGAACCTCGAAGCCTACAGCCTTTCTATGGCCGGCCGCAGCAACGTGTACAAGAGACGGCTCGAAACACTGACAGCCGCGCGGGAGCAGTTTCAGGGAGCCATCAAATTGGATCCGGGCTACTCTCATGCCTACTCCGGGCTCGCAGAAAGCGTCCTGCTGCTGATGATTAATCACAATGTCATTCCGTACGACGAGGCGTATCAGCTGGCAAGCGAAGCGTTGGACAAGGCGTTGGAGCTGGACCCGCAAAACGCAGATGCTTACGCATCACTGGGCTTGCTCAAAATGAACATCTCGAAACATGAGCGGAGTGGGCAGGAACTGACGGAAGCCGAGACAGCATTTCGCCGCGCAATTGAATTGAGCCCGAATCATGCGGGGACATATTCCTGGTTCGCCAGTCTGAAGAGTCAGGAAATGGATCTCGAAGGCGCGATCGACCTTTACCAAAGATCGCTGGAACTCGATCCGTTGGCACGAATTCCGCGGTCCAATCTGGCGGGTGTCTATGCGCAACTGGGGCGCAACGACGAAGCGTTGGCCGAGTGGCTGGAAGGTGTGCGGATTAATCCGGAATGGCCGCTCGCTTATGAAAACGTCGCCGGGCATCTGGTCGGGCTTGGACGGCTGGATGAGGCCTATGCCTGGGCCACGAAATCGCGCGAGCTGAGTACCGATCCGCTTGCTGGTCGAAGCCTGATCGCAGTATTGATGCAGTTTGGCGAACGGGAGCAGGCAAGCGCGATAATCGCGGGCCTACCCGCCGATCATCCCTTGTATCCGATAGCCGACGGTTTCGAGAAAATGATGCTTGGCAACTATTCAGATGCATTGGTGTCCTGGGAACAGGCGATTGCATCGGGTTTCAGTAGCAAGAAAGAATATGTGCTGGATCCGGCCTCTGATACAGCTTTGTTGATCGGCGACTATGCCAAGTCGATGGAATACAGTTTGCGGCTCCATCCGGATTTGCCGAACCCTGATTTTGAGGTAAATAAATTCAACGCGCATAACGTGCTCAAGTATGCGTATTTGCTGCAACGCGAGAACCCCGATAGCCGTGTAGCAGCCGAGTTGCTCGATAGACTGTTAGTCGTCATTGAAGCGCAGCCGCGTCTCGGTACCGGGGGTCATGGCAATCGTGACGTCCAGATTCTGGCTTTACAGGGTAGGCCAGATGAAGCCCTGGCGCGCTTGCGCCAGGCGTTCGATGAAGGGTTTCGTGGATCTCGCGCCTACGATAATTGGAGTCTGAGTCAGGATCCTTACCTGGAATCCATCCGTGACACGGACGAATATCGGTCCATTGAGGCTGATATTGCGGCTGCGATCGATATCATGAAACGACGGGTAAATGCCGCTCGTGCGAACAATGACTTCGAGCCCATACTGTTGTCTACAACGCGTGGTCGGACTTCTTAGATCCATCTGCGTCACAGGATACCTTTTAAGTTTCTGACACCGATGCCGACCAGGCGTATTGTGAACGGCACCAGTGCTGTCTATCGTGTTTTGGAATGGAGTTCAGAATATAGAGACACGCGTCACCACCGCCATGGTCGCTTCAGTACAACCGGAGGTATGATCGGTCCCCGGAGTCGAAGACGGGAGATACCAGATTCGAATTAGATGATTCGATGTCTTCGCTGCAGTAAATAGGGTCAACATTTTCTCACCACCTGATGTGTTGGCGAGAAAAGTAAAAACATGTCCGTACCAGTTACAGGTACTGTCGCTCAGTCCTGCCAGGCTACCGACGCCGATCGATACTCTGTCATTCGCTGCCGTGTAATAGATAGGACCCATGGGTCGTTCTCCGGCATACATGTCCGCCGTCGCGCTGAGCGGAATCGCCAACAATGCAAAGACGATAAATAGTTTCATTTGTCTCCAACTCCTTTCTTGGTGCGGTCGCCACGAAAATAAGCGATTCAGAAAGGGGCCACTTGGGCCCCTTTAAAATGGGCCCAATTAACGCTTGCGGCGCCGTGCCTTTTTCTTTTTGGTGCTTCTTTTCTTTGCACGTCTCTTTTTTGTGGTCTTTTTCTTTGTAGTCTTTTTCTTGACAGTTTTCTTCTTTGGCGCTACCGGGGCAGGATCTGCTTCATATTTGAATGACAGCTTGACCTTGGCGCGATAAGTTTTGACTTTGCCGTTCTCTACCGTCATGTCCAGGTCGCTGACTTCAGCAATACGCAATTCGCGCAAAGATTTTGCGGCCGTCGCGATCGCGCGCTTTGCCGCGTCCTCCCATGATCGTGAACTGGTCCCAACGATCTCCGTTACCTTGTAAACACTACTGGCCATAGCTATTCCCCCTTGATGTCCTTGACAGCACGGGCCGTGCTGTTATTAAAGATAGCAGAAAGCCCGGTGTTTGAAAGAAAATGCGAAAAGACAGTCGAATGAATACAACCTTTTGACGGATTGCCTCATCCAACATGGTGGGAGGAAAACGGGGGCAAGGGGCGAAGATGCTATGAGAGCCGCAATCAATATGAGCGCTATCATGCTTGTTTTGCCGTTATTCATGTATGGCAGCGCTATCGCGGGTGAACTGCCCGCTGGTTTGAGTTGGGGCGATTCGGTTGGGCCGGCCGCGGCAGTACTGGAGAAGCGCTGCCGGCTCACTCACCCAATTGAGGTCGATCCACCGAGTTTTCCACTGGCCGAGCACGAGGAGTGTCACTACCTGTGCGAGGACTTGCAGTCTGAGCGCAACAGGGTTTCTCAAGCCGTGTTCGTGTTCGCTGACGACAAGCTGGTGATGATCGAAGCGCGTGGTGGCGCGATTGCTGCATTCGCACGCCCATCCGCTGATTCCGATAGTTATATGCACTATGAGATTCACAAGGAGGGTGAAGTCTGGGTAGACACCGAGGCTGATGCCGTGTGGTTTCTCAATGATGCCGCGCGGCACCCGAACCTGTTCACGTTCAGTAATCCTTTCCTGTCGGGCCAGAGTGATGAATTGCCGCAATACGTCAAGTCGGCGGCGATCCCACCAATTCTTGATTTCGACGTATCACTCGAACACGCGAACAGTCGATTTATCAGCAGTTGCCCGCTGTTGTACTCCGAAGATTCACGGGTGTGGTTGCCAAACAAACCATCAAAACAGGTGCAGGTGAATTGCTTTGGTTACGAATACGGCGGCTTCCCGCGAAAATTCGAAGCTATTTATGGTGACGGCCGGCTTGAGATGGTCTGGATTCTGACAGGCAAGGGTGAGGAGGTACGGCTACGTCAGGCGCTCATTGCCGCTTTCGGACCAGCTGAGCACATCAATGACCAATGGGAGATTTTCGCACGTTTCCGTGTTGCACTGCGCAAGGACAAACCGGAAATCCTGTTGCTATCAGAAGAGATGGTGTCGCATTACCAGGCAGAGTTGCTCGGCGAACCCGAATAAGATCGATTCCAATATGAGTCGCACCGCAGTTTGCCCGAGCTTGGGCTAAACTAGTGGTTTTGGGGTCACAAATGAAATTTCTAACACCAGCACCGCACGGTCTTGGCGACTACGCGGCGGCGATCGTCCTGATTGCTGCGCCGTTTTTTCTTGGCATACGAGAGCAGTCCGTGATCGCCCACTGGGTGTCTATTGCCAGCGGGATTGGCCTGATTATCTACAGCCTGCTCACGAACTATCCCTACAGTGTCGCGAAGGTCATCTCCTTCAAGGCACATCTGGTGCTCGATGTGCTGGCAGGATTGGTATTGATCGCGATGGCATTCATTCTCGGACTACAGGGCGTTGCGCAAATCTATATGATTGTGATGGGCGCAGGCGTGTTGCTGGTCGTTGCGGTGACGCGTACTGAAGAGGTTTCGGCCATAAACTGAACTTGCACAAACGGAGGGTACGACGATGACACCTTGGGAAATTCAAGCAGACGAATTGGTGACCTGTAACTGCGCCTACGGCTGTCCGTGCCAGTTCAACGCGCTTCCGACCCATGGAAATTGTGAGGCAATGGCGGGTTTCCAGATTCATAAAGGACACTACGGTGACACGCGACTGGATGGTTTGCGCGCCGTCGGTGTGCTGTGGTGGCCTGGCGCCATTCACGAAGGTCATGGCAAAGCCTTCATCATCGTCGATGAGCGCGCGGACGAGGCGCAACGAGAGGCATTGCTGGCGATCCTGTTCGGCCAGGATACCGATCCCGGCGCCACAATGTGGAATGTTTTTGCGTCAACAATGGAGGAGGTATTCGACCCTGCGTTCAAGCCTATCGAGATTGAGATTGATGTTGACGCAAGGGTTGGGCGTGTATTCGTCGAAGGACTCGCCGAGAGTACTGGCGAACCCATTCGTAATCCCGTCACCGGCGAGACGCATCGCGCCCGCATCGATTTGCCTCAGAGTTTTGAATACAACCTAGCCGAAATGGGGAGCTCAACGTTCAAGACGACTGGCCCCATCGAAATGTCATTTAAAGACAGGTATGCGCAGTTTGCCCATATCCACTTGAACAACCACGGTGTGGTAAAGAGCGCCGCTGCCTGATAAGCCGACAATGAACGTGACTGCAACGGAAGCGTTGCTTCGCCGTGACCGATGGATTGTCGGGGCGGGTTTGATCGGTATCTGTCTGTTGTGCTGGCTGTACATCATCGCCGGGGCTGGAACAGGCATGAGCACCGTAGCTATGAGCACGTGGCAGTTTCCACCACCGTCACATATGTCCAGCGCAGCCGCACCGTGGGATCCCGCCTATTGGATCGTCATGGCTTCAATGTGGTGGATCATGATGATCGCGATGATGGTGCCGAGTGCGGCACCGATGATTCTGCTCTACGCCCGGGTCCACCGTTATGCCCAGAAACAGGGAAAGATGGATCACGCAGTCGTCCCAACAGCCGCATTTGGCGGTGGTTATCTGCTGGCCTGGCTCGCATTCAGCCTGGCAGCCACTGCTCTGCAATGGTCACTCGAACAGGCCGGTCTGATGAACGCAATGATGATGTGGAGCACCAACAGCGTACTGTCCGGATCATTTCTGCTGGCTGCCGGCGTCTATCAGCTCTCGCCGCTAAAAAGCGTCTGTTTGAATCATTGCCGTTCACCCGCCGATTTCCTCTCCCGGCATTGGCGCCAAGGGCGTTCTGGAGCGGTACGCATGGGGCTGGAGCACGGACTCTATTGCATCGGTTGTTGCTGGTTCTTGATGGCATTACTGTTCGCCGGCGGGATCATGAACCTGGTATGGATTGCCGGTGTTGCGGTCTTTGTGTTGGTTGAGAAACTCGCACCTTATGGTCACTCGATCGGTCGCGCTTCGGGTTTACTGATGATTGCAGCAGGCGGTTACCTGCTGCTGGCTTGAAAAGGAAAAAAAGGGGTCAGAGTACATTTCTCCGGTGCGAGACAACTTGAAAAGTGTTGTTGGCAGAGAAATGTACTCTGACCCCTTTTTTCGGAGAATTTGGTGGGCCCGGTAGGACTCGAACCTACGACCAAGGGATTATGAGTCCCCTGCTCTAACCAACTGAGCTACAGGCCCACGGGCGCGGAATTC
>JAOTXU010000046.1 GCA_029862165.1 Gammaproteobacteria bacterium | reverse complement strand
GAGGGGGAATTACTGTCGAGGGGAGGGGATTACATTCCAGGGAGGGGGAATTACTGTCGAGGGGAGGGGATTACATTCCGGGGAGGGGGAATTACTGTCGAAGGGAGGGGCATTACATTCCAGGGGAGGGGGAATTACTGTCGAAGGGAGGGGCATTACATTCTAGGGGAGGGGGAACCTATTCCACATTGTTTCGTTCGCTTGTTTTGAACTTATGCGGTGGGTGTGGTCGGATAGAACTGGTTCTCCGGATAGAATATGCCACACAATGACACGATTCTTCGCACTGCTTGTTTTGTTAATACCACTCATTAGTCACGCCGATCCACAAGAATCAATCAAGGCGTTTCAACAAGCACTATTGGAAAACACAAGTCACGACACACCTGCCTTTGCCGAGCGTTTCGAACAACTTGCGCCCGTCGTCGATGCGACCCACGATCTGCACTACATTGCACGAATAACATTGGGTCGGTATTGGGCGGGGTTTAGCGCTGAAGAGAGAGAAATATTTGCAACACAATTTCGGCGTCTGGCGGTAGCTAACTATGCAGCACGATTTCCGCAGTTCAATCCGGAGCAGTTCGAAATCATCGAACAGAAATCACAGCCACGGGGTGTGGTGCTGGTACGTGCTCAGTTACACCGGCCGGACGACGCAGCACTGGAATTCGACTATCTGTTACGAGATACCGACGATGGCTGGCGTATCGTCAATATCCTGGTTAACGGTGTCAGCGATCTGGCATTGAAGCGGGCGGAGTACGCGGCGATTCTTCGCGACGGTAGCATGGCCGACCTGCTACAGACACTCGATAACCAGTTTGAGCGTCTGCGCATCAGCTCCCCATAGGCTGACGCAATCCAAAAAGGCACAATATCGCCCTTGAGCCTGGGGAGATCTGCCTATGCGTCGATGGGCGCGAACGCTATTGATGATCGCAGCGTATCTGTTAACCGTGTCGTGTATCAGTCATGTCAGACAACCATACGATGCTTCGACCGGTGCGGTCAGCGCCGCTCCGGCGGGCCCGTTCGTTGCCGCACGCACTGCGGTCGAAATGCAGCGCGAGCCCGCTTTGCGGCCCAACCGGCGAAATTACACGGTAGAGCGGTTTCGCTTTGCCGCGACCGGCAATAACGGTCAGCCAGACGGTACGGTTTCCGGGCGGTTGTTCAGCGGTCGTACGGTGGGCCGGCGGCCGGTCGTGATCGTGTTGCCGGTGTGGGGGATCAGTGAGTACCCGTCGAAAAAATTTACGCGTGATCTGCTCAAGCGCTCCGGTGGCGAAATCGATGTGATGCTGGTTGAAAGCGAGGCATATCTCATCGACTGGGATGCGTTAACCAACGCGGCCACTGAGACACAATTCAGAGCACTCGCGCACGACACCGGTGACCGTTTGCGCGATATGGTTATGGACGTGCGACGCATGGTCGACTGGCTGGGAACGCAGGAGCGGATCGACCCGCAACGCATCGGCGTGATTGGTTTCAGCCTCAGCGCGGTCGTGGCCTCGCTGACACTGCAGCATGAACCACGACTCGCCGCTGGTGTTGTGGTATTGGGTGGATCGAATCCAGCCGAAATCTTTGCGGTTTGCACGGGCCGCCCCGGCCAGGTGCGCAAAGCAGCCATGCAGCGGTTTGGTTTTTCGCCCGAGACCTATCTGCAAATTTTTCAGGAGGGGCTGGCAGGCGGTGACTCGCGCGCCTATCCCGGCCGCATTCCGGATCCATCCCGTTTGCTCTTTATCGAAGCCACGCATGATCACTGCATGACCCAGGAGTCACGCGATGGTTTGTGGCAAGCCTTGGGCAAGCCGCAGCGGATCAGTTTTAATTTTGATCACCGGCCGGCTTTCTATGCTATGACCCCGTTGGGGTTCAATATTATGGGTCGTTATACGACAAGGTTTTTCGAACAGACACTGACGCCCAAGCCATGATAATCCGAATACATCTGGCCCTGCTCATCGTTGTTGCATGTGTCGTTTCCGTTCCTGCGGCGCAGGCGGAGCAGCCCTTTTTGGTAGTCCTTGGTATTGCACAGGACGGCGGCGTGCCGCAAACCGGCGACACAAAACACGCCGCATGGCGGAATCCCGCTTTGCGCCGCCTGGTAGTCTCGCTGGCGCTCGTCGATCCGCAGAGCGAGGAAAGATGGTTGTTTGAAGCCACGCCGGATCTGAAAGAACAACTTAATCGTCTCGATACAATTGCTCCAGTGTCGGCGCGGTCACCTGGCTTGTCCGGTATTTTCCTGACCCACGCACATATCGGGCATTACACCGGTCTGGCACAACTCGGTCATGAGGCATTGGGCGCCCGCGCTGTACCGGTTTATGTCATGCCACGTTTCGCGGAATTTCTCGAGACGAATGGTCCGTGGAACCAACTCGTGCGGTACGAAAATATCAAGCTAGACCGTTTGCAGGATGGCGTCCCTTTACGACTCAATAAAAGGTTGACCGTAACACCGTTCCTGGTACCACATCGTCAGGAATACAGCGAAGTGGTTGGCTTTCGGATCGAAGGGCCGGCATGTACCGTGATTTTTCTGCCGGATATCGACAGCTGGGAAACCTGGGACGAGCAGGGCACGCATATCGAAGAACTGATTGCCGACGCCGATATTGCGTATGTCGACGCGACGTTCTACGACAATGGTGAAATACCCGGTCGCGACATGTCAGGCTTCCCGCATCCTTTTATACGTCACAGCATGCAGCGCTTTTCCAGGCTGCCGGCAAATGAGCGCGCCAAGATACGTTTTATTCATCTCAACCACACCAACCCTGCGTTGTACGCCGGTAGTGATGCCCGCAAGGAAATAATGGCCCGTGGCTTCAGAGTTGCCGCGGAGATGGAGCGCATTCCCCTGGGCGAAGACTAGCTGTCAGCCCGTATGACGTCTTTCGCATTACAACCAGCGACGAACTGACTTGAGGTAAGCTGCATACTCTTCGCCGAAGACACCCAAGAGCGCCTTCTCTTCAGGACCAATTTGAAAGCGGTTCATATACAACACGAACACAGGTAGAAAAACGAACGCGAGCGCGTGATTCAGAAAGACGGCCCATCCGGAGAGCGCTAACAACAGACCCAGATACATTGGATTTCGGCTGAATGAATAGACGCCAGCAGTAACGACTGTTGAGGCAGTGCCGGGCTTGGTTGGGTTGACCGTTGTCTTTGCCCTGCGAAAAGCTACAACGCCTGCTCCTGCAAACCCGATACCGGCGGCTCCAAGGGCTGTGGCGATGCCTAGACGGCCGGGCAGCGTAAAAGCCAACGCAGGGACAGCGGCTGATGCAAGCCACATGAATGCCGCGACGATCAGCGCGAAGGCGACTGGAGGTACTTTTAGATCAAGGTTATCCAAGGTATTGACTCAAGGCCGGTGCTGCGTTTTCCAGGCCCCACGCGTCCGTCGAAGGGCGACAAGAAGATAGACAAGGCCACAACCGGCAGCAAGGTAGATAAACAGATTGGCAATGAGGCCATGGAATGCGTTGTTTGGGTCGTCAGACAATAGCAAGTGCAGACCCAGATGAATCATCAGAAAGACAGAGACGCAATATCTAAAAAGCGTTCTTATCCGATCGTTGCCATGATGGCTGAGCCATAAGAAGATAAAGAATAATGGAAAATGCAAAATCAGAAATATGGGATAAGCGACGGCCTCGTTGAGATTTTTCAGATAGAAAAGAAGCTCCCATTCGGAACGCATGACGGCATCCATTTCATGCGTAAACAAGGCTGCGATGCCCAAGTAATAGATACTCGTGAGCATAGCGTCTGGCTGGTGCCGTGCTAGCCGTGGGTTACGGCGCCCTTGTCAGATTCCGTGTTCTTAAACAGTTTGGTGGCCAAAGCGATCATACTGGATACGTCGCTCAAGTTGGCCGGTACGATCAGGGTATTACCCTGTTGTGCCAGGAAACCGAATTGCTTGACGTAGTCTTCGGCTATGCGTAACTGCATTGCTTCCGGTCCGCCCTCGGATGAAACGGCGCTACCGACTTTTCTCAAGCCTTCCGCAGTAGCCTGGGCAACCGCCAATATTGCTTCTGCCTCACCCTGGGCTTCGTTTATTTGTTGCAGCTTGGCCGCCTCGGATTCCTTGATGACCCGTTGCTTTTCACCTTCAGCTTCGTTGATCTTGGCATCGCGCACGCCCTCGGAGGTCAGCACTACCGCACGTTTCTCACGCTCGGCCCGCATCTGTTTCTCCATCGCGGTCAGTACATCATGCGGCGGATTGATGTTCTTGATCTCGTAACGCAAAACCTTCACACCCCAGGGTGCCGAGGCTTTGTCCAGTTCGCTCACGACGTTGGCGTTAATCGAGCTGCGTTCCTCGAAAGTGCGGTCCAGGTCTATTTTGCCGATCTCGCTACGTAAGGTAGTTTGTGCCAGTTGTGCTATCGCGAAGATGTAGTCGTTAATACCGTAAGACGCCAGTCGTGCTTCCATGACCTGCATATACAACACACCGTCGATACCGACCTGCACGTTGTCTCGGGTGATACAAACCTGCTCGGCGATATCGACGGCACGTTCCTTGAGGCTGTGTTTGTATGCAATGCGTTCGATAAAAGGAATCAGGATATGAAAACCGGCATTGAGTGTCCGACTGTATTTGCCCAGGCTTTCGATGATGTAGGCGCTTTGCTGGGGAACCACTGTTGCCGTCTTGGCGATAATGATAATCGCCAGGATGACAAGAACGATAACAGCATAAAAAATCGTGTTTTCCATGATTGCTTTACTCGACTGAATTCATTCGTTGCTGACGTTGAGTATCAGACCATCTACTGACTTGATACTGGCATCGCTACCGCTTTTTATGGTTGTCTGGCCGACATTGCGGGCAGTCCACTTAGTGCCACGGTGAGCGACCCGGCATTCGTCACCTGGAGCCAGTTCATCGCTAATCTGAACGCGCTGACCGGTCATCGTATCTTCCATATCCGGAATGCCGCCGCGTACCTTGTTGTAGATTTTCTGACGAAAAGTCACCATCGATGTGAGAGACAAAACGGCAAACAACAGCCATTGTCCCCAAATCGGCAGGTGCAGACCGGCTAATTCAGTCGTTCCCACCAGCAGGGCGGCTATCCCCAGAAATATCAAGTAGAACTCGGCGTCAATCGCAAACATCTCCGCACCGAGCAGTAATCCACCGACGACTATCCATCCCCACCACGGCATCGTTAAGCTCCACCGACCAGCCAGTGTCTAGTGTACCGCCTTAAGCTGTATAAACGAATGCCGTTCTGGAGGTTTTTGATCACAAGAAACAGGCCTCTATTTCTCGCGCATCTGTATACGACCGTCGCACTTTGTCCGACATATGCGTTGTGATTGTAAGCAACGCAGGCGCCCCTTCCAGACGCGTTTCAGATTTGATCGAGGCGAGAATACCGCTCTTACGGGATGAGACTCAGCAGGCGCCGTGTTTCGTGTGTTGTTTGACGGCAGTCATCGATCGTGGCCGGTAGGCGGGAACGCTGACGCATTGAAACTCTTTCGCCTTCACGCTGCGCGATGGCCAGTTCATTGAGTGGTTCGCACGCCGCAAGCATGACGGCGTCGGCATCCAACAGACGAACCGTGGCCGCATCATCCGGGGCTAGTTCAGGTACAACGAGCATTACCTCACTGGCCGTTTGATTGTGTTCTTTGAACACGGCCAGCGCGTCGGCGCGTAACTCAGCCACGGAGCCATAGCCGTGCAGCCCGACACAGCCGGTCAGCGCCAGGCCACCGATCAATTGAACAATAATTCTCACGCTATCCACGATACAGTGGAATCACGGTTGAGGCATCGCCAGACAAAAGGGAATCGCGGCCAAAGCCGCTTCCAGCGGATGCCCGGGGTATATGCGATCGTGGTTATTCGAAGAGGGCTTTTGGACTAATTCTTGTGCCCGGATGGACGCGGCGACCAAGGCATTGCCCCTGCTGCCGCCTCAACTATTGACAGGATCCCAGTCTTCCTTCACGCGCCGGCACCAGTTTTTATAGGTATCCAGGTTGTTAACAGGCAGCCGGGACGGGTCGCGATCTGTCGCGTTGACGTCTTCCTCGGCCCCCTCGACCTCAGCAACGTCGTGGCCGTTAAGCCGATCCGTCTCGATGATTGACAACTTCACTCTCCCAAAAATCTAACACCATGAACATTACGTCCGGGCCACTGAAAACGCAGTTAACTGGTTCACATAGCTGAATATTTTCGCGTTTTTCCTTAATCTGGGCGAAAAAATAATTAACCTAATTTCATGATTTTGGGGAGCGATGACAATTATGTTGAGTCAAACTAGGCGGACGGCAGACAATAGTCTGCTCCGGCTGCCGTTTATTTCTGTTTGGCTTATCTTCAGCCCGGCGCCGGCAAAATGAGATGCTCGGCCACCGGTATTCATTGACGAGAAGGGATCGTGAAAAAGATATTTAGACTGTTCATGTGGGGCTTTGGCGTCCTGCTTGTGCTGGCGCTGGTCGCGATCGCGGCCTTTGCGCTTTTGTTCGACCCAAACGCGTTGCGTGATGACATCACCCGCCTGGTCGAAAAGAAAACTGGTCGTCAGATGACGATCGAGGGTGATCTGGCGTTGAGCTATTTTCCCTGGCTTGGTTTTGAGGCGGGACGTACGACGATCACCAATCCGGAGGGCTTCAGTGACCCGGTCATGGCCAGCTTCGAATCAGCCAGTGCCAGCGTGAAGCTTATGCCGCTGTTAAGCCGGCGGATGGAATTGAGCCAGGTGACTCTGGATGGCGTGCAAATGGATCTGGAGGTCAGGGCGGACGGCAGTAACAACTGGAGCGATCTCCAATCTCTGCGCGGACAGGATACGGCGGACGATCCTGACGCCGGCGGCGCCGGTTTTTCGACCCAGGGCGTCGGTGGCATCCGTCTGACCAATACACAGGTCGGCTACAGTGATGCCGAAACGGGCAACAGCTACAGCATCAGCAACCTTGATCTGAAAACCGGACCGCTGGTCCCCGGAACGGCGTTCACGCTGGCCGCCAGCGGCGACGTGGTCTCTACGGCTCACGAAATAGCTGGCCCGGCAAAACTCAATGGAGAAGTGCAGATCAATGAAGATGGCGTGGTACATATTGCTGAGCCGCGCATCGGCATCACTGCGACCGGCAAGGGCGTGCCGGGCGATGAGTTGACCGTCAATCTTGAGGCCCCGGCGCTGGAATTCTTCGAGACAACGGTATCTATTGATACACCATCGTTGCATTTGTCCGGTACCGGACCGGGTGAGCCGTATGCAACCTTCGAAGTGCAACTCGAGAGCGCTTCGCTAAAGCTGGACGAGAACACACTGGCCATTGCGACACCTGCGCTGGTCGTGTCCGGCACCGGCACGAGTGAGGCCTGGTCGGCTATAAATGCAAAGATCGATGGCCAGTCTTTGAACGTCGTCGATTTTGATCG
>JAOTXU010000045.1 GCA_029862165.1 Gammaproteobacteria bacterium | reverse complement strand
CCGACAACTAAGTGGGACTCGTAGTATTGGTGCGCGGGGGCTACACCATTTAGTTATAGAACGATTGAACGAGAGGAAGATGACCGGCACAGCCTTAGACGACATCAAGATTCACGTGAAGATAAAGCTCTCAGCGCTGTGGGCAGCTGTGATGTTCTGTTACGTCTATGGAGATCACTTCAGGCTTTTTCAACACGGCGCGCTGCAAGAGATGCTGGCGGGGGAAATGTGGTCCCGACCTGTGACTCAAGAACTATTGGTGGGGACTTCAATCTTTATCACCATCCCGGCCGTCATGGTTTTCCTGTCACTGATTCTAAAGCCGAAGCTCAATCGCTGGGTGAACATCGTTCTCGCCGTGACCTATACGGCAGTCTTGCTTATCACAATGCGAGGTGCTTGGGCGTACTATATTTTCCTGGGAATCGTTGAAATCGCACTCAAAGTACTAATCGTTTGGTACGCATGGACCTGGCCCAGTCAGGGCGAAACATGAAGGCACAGCACCATGTCCGGCCATTGAGGGGAAAAGGTGTCAGGTTTATGTTCTAGTTGTCGAGGTCAGCGCCGGGGTAAAATAAGCCTGACACCTTTTAGCCATGAATGGACCAGGTAGATGAAGCTCGTAGAAATCGCGGAAGTCGCAGAAGTGGTTGCGGCCGTGGGCGTTTTGATCTCGCTTCTCTATGTTGGCTACGAGGTAAATCAGAATACCGCTGCTGTGAAATCAACTGCGTATCAGGCAATCCACGACGCGGAGGACGGTTTCTGGTCTGATCTGGCAAGTGACGAAACTGCCGCCCGACTCTGGGAGAATGGACTAAATGGCGGTTTGGAAAAGTTAGGGCACGACGAACGCCCCAGATATGTTCTGGCGACCCGGCGATTAATCTATCTTTTTCAAAACGTACATTACCAAAGCCGAAAAGGCGTGGTCGATGCCGAGTTATGGGGTGCGTGGGTCGCTTCCCTGGACGAGTTTCTGGTTAAACCGGGATTTCGAGAAGTCCTCGATATTATTCGCCCGCATTTAAGCGATCCGTTTAATCAGTTAGTTGATTCCCGCATCACAAGGTTGTCGCAAAAATGAGCGAACTAGCAGCGAATACGACAGCAACCATCATTCCGACACTCCGATACAAGGATGCCCCGGCGGCGCTTGAATGGCTGTGCAAAGCATTCGGCTTCGAGAAGAGCCTGGTTGTTCCTGACGAAAGCGGCGGGATTGCTCACGCGCAACTGCTGTTCGGAAACGGTATGGTGATGTTAGGCTCCGCCCGTGACGACGCGTTTGGAGCGCTGCAAGCGCCGCTCAACGCGCCAGACCTGCCAGTATCACAGAGCGCATACATCATTGTTGCCGACGTTGATGTCCATCATGCCAGGGCCAAGTCGGCCGGTGCGCAGATCGTACTGGAGCCCGAAGACCAGGACTACGGCGGGCGGCTGTATTCCTGTCGCGATATTGAAGGAAATCTGTGGAACTTTGGCAGTTATAATCCATGGGCCCCTGCCTGACAAAATGATGCAGCAGCGTTATATCAGACGTCATGAATTCGCAACGCTTGTCACCGGTGGGCTGGCGCTTGCGGCGGTCCCGATGCAGAGGACTTGAATATGAACACACTCTCCCACGAACAAGCGAGGCGGGTCTATGACCGAATCGGTTCCTTGCAGGACTCGCAGGGCTTCTACGAAGACCGGGCCACCACGCTGGTTATGCTGCAGGGAAAATTTTCGTCGGCGGAGTCGGTTTTCGAGTTCGGCTGCGGAACCGGGCGCTTCGCACAGCGCCTGTTCGAGGAATATCTCTCTCCGACGGCCCGCTACCGCGGCGTAGATGTCAGCCCCAAGATGGTCGGCCTGGCCCAAACCCAGCTCCAGCCCTATGCGCGGCGGGCGGAGATCATACTTAGCGAGGGCGAGCCGCCGGATGAAGAATTCGTCGAATCCTACGATCGCTTCGTGTCAAACTACGTCTTCGATTTGCTCTCCCATGAAGACATTCGGGCTGTACTTCGAGCTGCCCATCGCATGCTGTGCCGGGACGGCTTGCTCTGTCTGTCGGGTCTTTCCACCGGAACTGGTCCTGCCTCTCGCAGCATGGGGCGCGTGGTGAACTGGATTCAGTCCGTTCGTCCCGCTCTGGTCGGCGGCTGCCGCCCCGTCGATCTCCTGCCGTTTTTGCGAGAGTCGGAGTGGCAAGTCCAGCACCACGCAAAGGTGGCCGCTTTTAGTATTCCATCCGAAGTCGTCGTGGCAAAGCGGTGTTAAGCCCGCCGTCAAATTGAGCCATGGCATAACTCTGACAAGTAGGGCTCAGCAATGAGAATCCTGTTGTGGGCAATTGGCAGCCTGATCGGTCTGGTCGTGATATTGCTACTGGCCATGATGTCACTGTCCGACGTCAAACCCGTAGTTTGGGATCCGGCGCCAAACCCCGGGCTGACCGGTGATTTCGCACCAAACAATCATCTGTCTGCGGCAACCCTGCTAATTAACGGTGTCGGGGAGGGCCCGGAGGATGTTACGCGTGGTCCGGACGGTTTTTTCTATACCGGATTCGATGATGGGCGCATCGTGCGTTTTTCGAATGGCGAAGCCGGCAACCACAGCGTGGTGCAAAACACCGGTGGGCGACCGCTGGGCATGCAGTTCGACCAGCAAGGCAATCTCATCGTCGCCGATGCATTCAAGGGACTCCTTTCGATCTCGCCGGACGGTGACATCGCGGTGTTGACTGACAGCGTAGGCGGAAAAAAGATATTGTTTGCCGACGACCTCGACATTGCGGCCGATGGGACTGTCTGGTTCTCAGATGCTTCGCAACGCTTCGATCAACGTCACTATATTTACGATTTCCTGGAGGCCAGCGCCACCGGGCGCTTGCTCAGTTATTCTCCGGCTACCCGCGAAACCGCGGTGCACCTGGACAATCTTTTTTTTGCCAACGGCGTCGCGCTGGGTCCCGACGACCAGTATGTACTGGTAACCGAAACCGGAACAGGGCGCATACATCGTCTTTGGTTGCAGGGACCCGAGGCCGGACGCACTGATTTATTTTTTGATGCATTGCCAGGCAGCCCGGACAACCTGTCGTTTAACGGGACCGATACTTTTTGGGTGGCGATTCCAGCGCTTAGAAATCCGGCGATCGAGGCGCTGGCGGCAAAACCGTTCATCCGCAAACTGCTTGGCGCGCTACCGCCGGATGCATTGGCGTTGGAAGGACAATACGGCTTTGTTGTCGGGCTTGATCTGGATGGTCAGGTCACCCATAACCTGCACGCGCCCGCCGGTGAGGTACGCGTCATCACCAGTGTCAACGAATGGGACGGCGTGCTGTACCTGGGAAGCATTAAAATGAATGCCGTGGGTCTATTGGCGTTATCGCGATGAATGGAACACTGTCAGGCTGCTTCGGAAGATGTGTCTAAAAAGCGCATGCTTTGGATTTTGCCGCTTAGCTTGAGTAGGCTACCGGTACGATGCTAATTCTTGCCGCCGCACTCGTGATCCTCATCGGGCTCGTTCATTCGTACCTTGGCGAGAAGTACATTCTTATCCGGCTTTTCCGGCAATCCCTGCCCCCGCTATTTGGTAGTGATGCCTTCACGAAGCAGACACTTCGCTTTGTCTGGCACCTGACAACAGTATCGTGGTGGGGGTTTGCTGCGCTGTTGTTAAGCCTGAACGCAGGCCATGCTTCAAAAAATCAGATCCTGCTGATCATTGCCGCAACATTTGGTATTGGCGCGATGTTTCCGTTGATCGCCACACGGGGAAAGCATCTGTCATGGCTGGTATTCGCAGCTATATCAGTTATCTGTTACGTAGCCGGTACTGCCTGAGCAGCTTTAGCCGCGATTCCTTTCCCCTCCCGTCAAAAGCGGCATCAAGCCGTGATCGTCAATGCCCGATTGATTCGCGCCCGCTCATCAGTCTAACGAGGCAGCAAAAGGCCACAAGCGGCCGGGGAGCTTGCCATGGTGTTACGACTGCTGGGTCTATCTTTAATCGTTGCGTTGACGTTGTGGGTACTGGGTTGTGCTACGAATCAGCAAACCCGCACTTCCATTGATGCAACAACCGACGCGGTTGTTTCACAGAACCTACCGGGCGGACAGCGCCGCCCCGGTAGGCTTGTCGCATGACTACGCGACTTTGATTTCGTGACGTTTTACCGCACGAACTTTCGGCAGAGTGATTTCAAGGATGCCTTCTTTGAGCGTCGCCATCACATTGTCGGCTTCCACCTCGACTGGAAGCAGAATCGAGCGTGTCAGCATTCCTGTGCCTAGCTCGCTGCGGAAGAAATTCTCTGTCTTTTCTTCTGCTGAGAACTCTCTTTCTGCTTCGATAGTGAGGTAATCGCCGGAAACGGCAATGTGTACATCCTCTTTTCTCACGCCGGGAAGCTCTACGCGGACTTTCAGGTCACTGTCATGATCGATCATATCGAAGCGCAGGCTAAATGGCTCCATTGCTCCGAACTCACCCCACGGCCGTTTCCCGAACAGCGGGTCTATTGAACCCATCCATTGCCGCGGCAGGAAGCTTTCCAAGAAATCCTCCATGCTGTGAGTGAATGGGGTCAACGCCCGTTTCACGCCAACTTCCGATTCAGTTTTTGGCATGAATTTCCGGACTTTTGACATTTTCCTAACTCCTCTAGTCATGGCAGGAACCATTCCCTGCCATCACAAAAGGATAGGCGCGCGACCCCTCCGCGCAATCCGGAATTGTACTTAGAGAAAAATCGGTAACACAATCAACTTCCCTGCGGCGGGGTTATTCCCTTATTCGGAGAGAACTTCAATAACCGCACGGCCACGCGCTACGACATTGGCTGAGAGTCGGTCGAACTTCTCAGTTGGTGGATCTCCGTCCTGGAATTCGTCTATTTTGTGACCGCTGCGGCTGAGCGGTTCCATATAGAACAAGATAATCTCTTTGCGTTGCTCGTCCCCGACAGCGCGGACATAGCGCGACATGATCAGGCCATCGTCGATGCGTAGGTCGTGTCGCGCCAAAAACTGCAGAGTGCGGTTCGATTCCGCGCCCGGATTTTCGGCTGCGCTTGCCCGATTATCAAAAGCCCAGGTGTTGTGCACGTATTCCTGATCGCCCAGACGCACCGGCTCCGGTGTAAAACGATAATTACTACCGGCGATACCCTCCCCGGCAGGAATATTGAACTCGTAAGGTGCACCCTTACCGTCCAACAGGCCTTCAAACTGAAATACGACCAGGGCGTCGACGACGCCGTCGGTACTTTTAACCCAATGATGTCTCTCGACGTCGGCGATCTCCTTCAAAACAAAGCGATCGTATCCAAGATAGCGAAAAGCGGGATCGATACGTACTCGAATCTCCGGATCAAATTCTGAGTGGAACACTCCCCCGGAAAAAGAGCGGGTGGGCTCAGCGACGCAGCCAAAAGCAACACCGGCGCTGGCGAGGCGCCATTGTGGAAGCTGCGCCTATAGCGCGTTGCGAATTGTGCGGCCATAGTGGGTCCTCTGGTTGCTAAGAGCATGCCGGTATCTCGATCCGACTCTACCCGCGCAGAGAAAGTTCGGCCGCGACACTGTCGATTTTTGTCAGCCATTTCATTGTCGCGGCGTCGTTCAGAAAACTCGCCTTGAAACTATTCTTGGCGAGCTGGACGATCTGATCAGCTGACGGGCCCAGAGCCTCTGCCAAAGCGAGATAATTGTTGTTGACGTAGCCACCAAAATACGCCGGATCGTCGGAATTCACGGTCACCAGCAATCCCCGGTCAAGCAGATCCAAAATCGGGTGCTCTGCCATCGTCTCGTAAACACATAAACGTGTATTCGACAACGGACATACCGTCAAAGGAATCTGCCGTTCGGCGACTTGGGCCAGCAAGTCCGGATCTTCAGTAATGCGTACGCCGTGATCGATGCGGGACACGTGTAGAAGCTCTATCGCCTCACGGATGTAGGCCGGCGGACCCTCCTCGCCGGCATGGGCTACAGCGTAAAGCCCCTCGGCACGTGCCAGCGCGTAAACGTCCGCAAACAGGCGGGGTGGAAAATCCCGTTCAGAGGAGTCCAGCCCGACACCATGGATGCGATCAAGAAATGGCTTCGCGCTTTTCCAGGTATCGAGTGCCTGCGCCGCCGGCAGATGACGCAGAAAGCACATGATCAGGCGGCTGGTGATACCCAACTCCGATTCCGCTCGGGCCAGGGCACCGTGTATGCCGTCGAGCACTACTTCAAATGGAATCCCGCGACTGGTATGACTTTGCGGATCGAAGAAGATCTCGGCATGCACGATTTTTTCTGTCTGACATGTCTTGAGATAGGCCCACGTCAGGTCATAAAAGTCCTGCTCGGTTTGCAGGACCGCTGTCGCCTGGTAATAGAGGTCCAGAAACGACTGCAAATCTTCAAAATCATAAAGCCGTGCCAGTTCACCGGCCGATTTGTAGGGGAGTTCTACCTTGTTCCGCTCGGCCAGGTCGAAAACCATTTGTGGTTCCAGGCTACCTTCGATGTGCAGGTGCAGCTCTGCTTTGGGTAGCTTGTGAATCAATTCGACCAGGTTTTGTGATGTTGTCATTGTCTCTACTCAAGGGACCCGATAGGCCGCTGGTATGGCTGCCCGCGCCTGTGATGTGACATCATAGTCCCGGGAGGCGGTTGTTCAAAGTGGCCGCATCTGAATATCGATCGGTATGAAGGAAGGCGATATGGACGACGCGGCAAAAAGAGTCCTGATCAGCGAAAAAGAGATTGAGCGTCGTGTTGGTGAGCTGGCAGCTCAAATTTCCGCTGATTACACCGGACAGGAACTCGTACTTCTCGGTGTGCTAAAGGGTGCATTTATTTTTCTCGCGGATCTCTCACGGCGCCTAACGATCCCGAGAGTCGTCGAGTTCATTGCCGTTACCAGCTATGAAAGCGGTAGTGTCCCGAGCGGGGCCGTACGTCTCATCATGGACGTACGCAAGAGTATTGAGGACAAGCATGTGCTCATCGTTGAGGACATCGTCGATACCGGCCACACTTTGCACTACCTGATGGAAATGCTGGAAACACGCGGACCGGCGTCGATCAAGACCTGTGCGCTGGTGCGAAAATCCGGCACCGCCCAGGTCGACGTAACGATAGACTACCTGGGCTTTGATATTCCCGATGAATGGGTCGTAGGTTACGGACTCGATTTCGCTGAAAAATACCGCACTCTGCCTTACATCGGCGTCATCGATACTGACGAGTGACTTCTCCACACTGGTTTTCTTATTCCGCCTCCCCCGGGGATTCGCCCGTCCACTTTAAATTTTCTTATTCCCCCTCCCCTCGGGGATTCGCCCCTCCACTTTAAATTTTCTTATTCCCCCTCCCCGCGATGGGTGATTTCTCTAAATTCCTATTCCCTCCCCCCTCCGGGGGGAGGGTTAGGGTGGGGGGCGATTCTTGCGAAATTGCAGGTAAGAGATGCCGCGAAATTTGGCCCCCC
>JAOTXU010000012.1 GCA_029862165.1 Gammaproteobacteria bacterium | reverse complement strand
CGCATGCACCGCGAGATAGCAGGCCTGCGGCGAGAAAGAAGATGGGCTTGTGTTTGCGGCGACTGCGTTCCTCGCCGGAGATGCAAACAAATGCCGGCTTCTAGCCTCGCAGCAGAATCGCGGCACGGATGCCGTTCCTACGCATGCACCGCGAGATAGCAGGCCTGCGGCGAGAAAGAAGATGGGCTTGTGTTTGCGGCGACTGCGTTCCTCGCCGGAGCCGCAAAGACAACCCGGCTTCTAGGCTCGCCGCTTTAGTATCAACCGAGATTCACCCGTACCGGCAAATAGACTCGCCGCGCCGCAACCTCACCGGCTGCGACAACCACTCGTCGGCGCCGCCCGCCTGGGCGGCGCCGACAAATAAAACCCCTACCAATGTATGCCGCGCGTAAACTGTGCCAACGCAATCTGCTCCGGCGATGGCTCGAGTTTCTCTTTCTTCCCGGATGCCTTGGATGAATCCGGAAACAGACGAAAGGCCTCGTTCATACCGAGTTCCGTAACTCTGGGGGCAAGCAAGTGTGCGATTTCGGCAAATATACCTAAACGCGTTGCAATACGTTTTGGCCTGTTTACGATCGCATCTACGATCAGATCTGCCGCCTCTTCCGGACTGATCGTGGGGACATTGTCATAAAGCTTGGTCGGCGCGATCATCGGTGTACGCACAAGTGGCATATTGATCGTAGTGAAATGGATACCCTGATGCGAAAACTCTGACGCTGCACAGCGTGTAAACGCGTCTAATGCGGCCTTGGAAGCGACGTATGCAGAAAACCGCGGTGCGTTACTCAACACACCGATCGACGAAACATTAATTACCTGTCCAGATCTTCGCGCAATCATCACAGGTAACGCACGTAGCGTCGTGCGCAGCGCGCCAAAATAATTAAGCTGCATCGTGCGTTCGAAATCATGAAAGCGGTCGAAGGAATTTTCGATGCCCCGGCGGATGGAACGACCGGCATTGTTTATCAAAACATCAACATGACCATGATCTGCGATGATCTTCTGCATCGTCTCATCGCAACTATCCAGATCGCTCAAGTCACAGGGATAGATTGATGCCTTACCACCCAGCTCCGCTATCTCCGCCGCCGTCTCCTCAAGTTTTTCAGGTGTGCGTGCTACGAGGACCAGTCTGGCGCCGGCTTCGCCAATTTTTAAGGCAGCCGCTTTACCGATGCCGGACGAGGCCCCCGTAATGACTACAACGCGATCACCCACCCTGCCCGTCAGGCTCCGGTCCACATGCAGTGCCGGATCAAGCTCACGCTCAAAATAGTCCCACAAACGGAAGGCATACTCCTCGAGGTCAGGAACGGCAATACCACTTCCTTCCAACGCTGCCAAAGTCTCGCGACAGTCAAAGCGTGTTGGATAGTTGATAAAACTGAGCATCTGCGGCGGAATAGAAAGCGTCTCCAGAACCGACGATGTCAGCCGTTGTACGGGACGGAACGCGGCAACGCCTTTCCACACGTATGGCGGTACAAATCCAAACATCCGTGCATTGACACGCAGGGCCATCTCGGGCGCATGCGCTGCATCGGCAAAGATATTCAGTACCTCCCCGATTCGACGAGGCTGCGGATCTGTCAAATGAAAACACTTGGAATCAAGGCCGTCGACATGCGCTATGTGATCGAGCGCGTCCACAACAAAGTCGACCGGAACGATGTTAATGCGACCGCCTTCCACACCGATGGTCGGCATCCATTGTGGCAGGACAGAGCGGGCCTTCTGAATTGCCTTGAAGAAGTGGTACGGGCCATCAATCTTGTCCATTTCACCTGTTCGCGAGTCACCGACGACTATGCCTGGTCGGTAAACACGCCACGGGATATTGCACTCAGTGCGTACGATAGCTTCGGAGGCATGTTTGGTCTCGAAATACGGGTTATCCAGTTTGCCTGCCTCTTCAAACATGTCCTCACGGAAAACGCCGTCATAGAGTCCGGCGGCCGCAATGGAACTTACGTGATTGAAGCGCCCGGCACTGATGCTTTCGGCGAAGCGAATCGCATTTCGAGTGCCTTCCACGTTTGTCTCACGCTGCTCCTCAGCACCGGCAGACAGATCGTAGATGGCCGCAAGGTGGAACACCTGGTCGATCTTGCCCTGCAGCTCGCGCTGCGCGCTGGTAGAGATGCCAAGGCCATCGGCACTCAAGTCGCCGACAAGTGCGTGTGCCCGGCTGGCATTCTCACCCCAGCGTGCGTAGTGCGGTGCCAAACGCCTGGCATCATCGGTACGTGTCAGGAACCAGACCGTTCCGCCACGCTCAAGTAGCTTCGAGACCAGACGACTGCCGATGAAACCCGTGCCACCTGTTACGAAATAATTCACTTTATTGGCCTCACTTGTTACTGCACCAGCCCGCGGTACCAGCATAACTGGCGACCGGGTCGATACTCAAAATTGTGCTGTCAGTTCCATCCCAACAAACGGACAGCTCCCCAGTCAGCCTGAAACCAGCGTCAGCATTATGCATTCAACGCCAGGACGGCGGCCGTTCGTGCCCCCAAAAGACCGGCCGTATTCGAATGGTGCGACGCACCAGGTTATCCGGTACCGGTTTGTCTATCTTAAGGACCGAACCTCCTTTTTACCAAAGAACTACGGATCCTTAGTTTTTGTACCACCGGTATGTTGCGGATCGCGGGCTGTTGCGACCTCCTAATCGCTCTGGTCAAACAGGATATTCACGCGGCGGTTGCGGGCACCCTTTTTCTCCACTTTCCCCAGCCGCAGCGGACCGATCTCACCGGTGTGCGCGACATGGGTCCCGCCGCATGGCTGCAAATCGACTCCCGGAATATTCAGCAGACGAACGCGTCCGGCACCTTGGGGCGGTTTAACCGACATCGTGCGGATCAGCTCAGGTTGTGCGGCCAACTCTGCGTCGGTGATCCACTGGGTCAATACGGGATGATCGGCCTCAATAAGTGCATTGAGATCACGGCAAACAGTTTCTTTATCTACAGTGTCAGTCATGTCGAAGTCGAGGCGGCTTCTTATTGCACTAATCGAACCCCCGGTTACGCCAAAAGGCAAGACGACACCGAGCAAGTGCAGACCGGTGTGCATGCGCATGTGCGCATAACGACGATCCCAGTCAATGACGGCTTCCACCGTTTCGCCAACGGCCGGTACAGTAGCGTTTTCGGCGACAATATGGACTATTTCGTCACCCGCGCCCTTGCGAGTATCGCTCACCGACAGTCGCGCACCGGATACCAGCCGCAGCTCCCCAATATCGCCCGGCTGACCACCACCCAGCGGATAGAAAACCGTGCGATCCAGAATCACGCCCTGTTCTGTTGCGGCCACAACCTGTGCGGTACACGACTTCAGATAAGCATCATCGCGATATAGTGTTTCCGTCATATTTTCACTTGAATGCAAACCGAAGAAACTACTTAAGAGTGTAACTCGCATCAAGCTCTGGAGTGTGTGTCCTGCAATCGAGCTCATCGCGCAACAATTTCGCAAAGGCGTTTTGAGAATCTTCCTCGCCATGCGTGACAAATACGGTGTGCGGCACACGTGGGCCGGATCTGATCCAACGCAACAACTCATCGCGGTCTGCGTGCGCGGATAAGCCACCAAGCGGAATAAACTCCGCTCGGACCGGCACATGCTCGCCGTGTACCTTTATAGTCTCGCGACCTTCCATCATGCTTCTGCCTCGTGTGCCTGCCGCCTGATAACCAACCAACATGACCAGATTCTTGGGGTCAGGTAACAGACGCTTGAGATGATGCAGCACCCGGCCCGCCGTCAACATGCCGCTGGCGGAAATCACGATGCGTGGTCCGGACATCTTGTTCAAGGCCTTCGATTCTTTGACCGAACGCGAAAAGTGCACGTTGTTGGGAAACAGGCGACTGCGACCGTCATCGGTCAGCGCTGAATCCAGCGAGTGATCCTCAATATGATCGCTGTAGAGTTCCGTAGCATTGACCGCCATGGGGCTGTCGATGTGTATTGGCACATCGGGCAACTTGCCCTCCTCAATCAGGCTTCTCAGAGAAAAAGTCACCAACTGCGTGCGGCCAACTGCAAACGCAGGAATTAAGGCGGTTCCACGGCGATTGATGCAGCGAGTCAGCGCTTCGCGAAGCTGCTCTTCTACCGGCGCATGATTATGGTTGCGATCACCATACGTCGATTCAACCACAAGATAATCGCACTCCGGAAGCGAATCGGGATTCGAATGTAGTGGCACATCGTAACGACCGACATCTCCGCTAAAAACGATCCGCAACGGGTCGGCACCATTTTGCACGTGCACTTCGATCATGGCCGAACCCAGGATGTGGCCCATGTTGAGAAAACGTGCGCGTGTATCCTCGCCAACCTCGAACCATTTCCCAAAATTTATGGGTTGCATAAGCTGACAGGCCGCTTCGGAGTCTTCTGCCGTATAGAGCGGCAACGCTGGGCGGTGCTTGCTGTAGCCTTTCTTGTTCGCGTACCTGGCGTCCTCTTCCTGGATTTTCGCGGCATCCATGAGCAGGAGCTTCGCCAGGTCACGCGATGCCGGTGTCGTATAAACCGGACTGGAAAACCCCAGACGCACCAGACGGGGCAGGTAACCACCGTGATCGATATGGGCATGCGTCAATAGCAAAGCATCGATGCTGTCTACATCGAAAGGCGGTTCACGCCAATTGAGCAGACGAAGTTTCTTCAGCCCCTGAAACATCCCTGCGTCGATCAGCAGCCGGGTCTTGCCGGTGTCCAGCAAGTATTTGGAGCCCGTAACAGTGCCGGCGCCACCGTGGAAAGAGAGCGTTGTCTTCATGTTTAATTCATCCGGCAATCGATGGATCACGCATTCTACAGCACCGAAACGGCCGCCAACTCTGGTCGCCGGTCTTTTTCGCTACTCGGCCGAATCTCTCTCGCTAAGCCCGCCGGCTGTGCTGATAGGTCACGCCGCGCTCAGAAAGCATTGCAAGCATCTTTTGCAGACAACCAGACACTGCTCCCACGCTTTCGGGCGGCGAAATGCCGGCCTGGCGGAAACTACCGTCAAGCACCAAACGCGCTGCCGCGGTCGCTGTGAAACCGGTAGTACGCGCCATGGAACTCAGACCAGTCGCTGGATCATCCTTGTCGAACAGATGATAACGATGCGTTACTGTCTCGCCGTTTTCCAGACCGGTGATTTCGATCACCATCACGGTAAATTCTTCTTCCCCTGGTCCGGCCTTCCATAAGGGAAACAGTAGTGCCGCTGTCAGGTCACGCGGACGTATGCTGGCGCCACCGATCTGCAACGCCGTGGTGTCGAAAAACCCACTTTCACGTAACACACGCATCAGTTCAATGTGACCGGGGTAGCGCAACGTGCGTTCACGCATGTTCGGAATACTTGTTGTATCCAGAAGCGTTCGCAGACCGTCAGTATTGAAGGCTTCCAGCGTGCCAACCGGCTCGATCTCGATCAACTCGGCTTCGGACAGCGCCGGACGAATCACAACCTCGCCGTTCTCGCGTAAACGTGCCGGTCGAACGTATTCCTCGATTACATCACTCGGTGAAAATGGAGCCTTATACTCATATGGCCAGACCCGATCAAAGGGCAGACCACCCACCATGCAATCGAAACTCTCTACCTTCATCGTCGCGTTGTGATAACCAACGATAAGATTGCTCATACCCGGCGCAACCCCACAATCCGTAATTGCTGTAACACCGTTTTCTTTGGCCAGGCCATCGAGCTCGAAGGGGTCCCGGTCAAAAAAAGAAATATCAACCACATCGGTGCCGGACTCTATGATCGCCTTTAGCGTGGCAAACCCCATAAAACCGGGGACCGCGCAAACGACCAAATCGGAATCGGCGGACAATGCTGCGATCGTATCCGATTTAGCAAGGTCAGCTTGCTGTGTTTCGACGGCATACTGCTGAGCCAATGCTGTCAACCTGGTCTCGTCCACGTCTGCCACCCGTGTCGAAAACTCCGGACATAAATCGGCGACAATTGCCCGGCCGACCAGACCGGCCCCAAAAACCGTCACACTCTGCGTCATACAATCCCCATACAACCAACGGCGGCGATTATAACCTGAGCTCTGTGCGTTTTGACGATGCTTTGCGCGAACAATGCGAGAGTGTGTCTTGCATGACAAAAATCTGATGCATCTTTACGCATAAGCGGCCAGCAGTCGTATAATCCCCCTGCCCATTTTGAAACCGGAGGCCAGGTGACAGAAAAAGATAATTCTTCGATCAGAGCACAAATTAGCCGGAATGCTGTAGCACTAATCAGCCTGGTCGTAGCGGTTGGTAGCCTGGGTTACAACACTTGGCGTAATGAACTCACTGAGGCGAACCGCAACGTGCGTTCTGCCGGTTTCCAGCTAATGAACGAAATAGCGAAACTGCAGCAAGTGGTACTGCTGAGCCACTATGATATGGACGATGTACGTGGCAATCCGCGCGTTGGCTGGACGCACGTAATCGCAATCAAGGATCTGGCCTATTCAATGCCCGCCGACGTCCAAACTGCCTGCGACGATTTGTTCCTTGTATGGCAGGACAATTGGGACAGTCTCGCGAACACGCCAGCGAGCCTGGATAAAATAGATTCATCGATCAACAATGCGAAGGGCAAGATTCTCCGCGCCATCGAGGCGCTGGACTGACAGTCCTCAGGGCGCGATTTCGCTCGGATCCGGAGCGGCGAAAAACGACTGTGTAAGCTATTGATTTTATACAATACTCCCCGGCCGAAAACCGGGTCTCGCCAGTGAGGGTCCCGGCCAGGCCATAGGCAAGCCGGTATTGGACAGGGTTACAATGGCCGCCGATTACGCATCAGGAATTAACAATGCATACGCTCGTTTTGCTGCGCCACGGCCAGAGTCTGTGGAATAAAGAAAACCGTTTTACTGGCTGGACGGACGTCGACCTCACCGATCAAGGCCGTGTCGAGGCTACCGAGGCTGCGCGCCTGCTGGCTGCAGAAAATCTTTTTTTCGACCGGGCCTACACCTCAGTACAAACAAGGGCGATACGTACACTTTGGATAGTAATGGACCAACTTCAGTGCCTGTGGTTACCAGTAGAGCGCTCGTGGAAACTCAATGAGCGGCACTACGGCGCACTACAAGGGTTGAATAAAGCCGAAACTGCAGAAAAACACGGTGAAGACCAGGTGCACATTTGGCGACGCTCGTACGACGTTAAGCCGCCGGCATTGCGTCAGGACGACGAGCGACATCCCAGGAAGGATCGCAGGTACGCCGGACTTGCAGAATGGGAAATGCCGGAGACCGAATGCCTCGCCGATGTCGTTGCACGCATGGTTCCATACTGGGATGAAACCATTGCACCGACAATACGCTTGGGTCAGCGGGTGATCATATCGGCTCACGGAAATAGTCTGCGGGCACTTGTGAAGCATCTGGACGGGGTCTCTGACGATGAGATCGTCAAATTAAATATTCCCACCGGCGTTCCACTCGTATACGAACTTGATGAAAACCTGAAGCCTATTTCCAAACGCTTTCTCGGCGACGCGGACGAAATAAAGCGTAAAGCGGCAGCAGTTGCCGCACAGGGTCGCGCGCACTAATTTCTAGGGTGCCAGCCCGCTCGGGCCGGGTGGCAGGAAGAATCCTGTTGCCATCATCTGCAGATCCGCAAAATTGATAATGCCAGAATTGTCGAAATCGGCGTCAGGATTCCAGCCGGGAATCGCAGGTGAGGTAAAGAACGCGTTGGCAAGTAGGCTCAGATCCGCGAAATTGACAAAATTATCGTTGTTGAGATCGGCGTCGCAAGAATTACCAAAGCCATCAGCATCGCTATCGTACTGATCGGGGTTAAAAACGAGAGTGCAATTGTCGCAAGCGTCCGGAATGCCGTCCTCGTCGGCGTCGGCTCCTGAGCAGGCATCACATACATCGCCAATGCCGTCATTGTCATCGTCGGCCTGATCTATATTTTCGTCGGCCGGGCAATTGTCGTAGATATCGGGGATCAAATCCTGGTCAATATCGATGATCGGCCAACCAATGTCTTTCATTTGGGTTGGCGTGAGATCCAGAGTCTCACTGGCCGCCAGTGAACCGGTTTGAAACGGTTCCATCAGTGTATTGGGAGACGTAGCCGTGTCCCAGTGAAACACCGAGGAACCCTCGGACAGGTTGTTTGGAGCGTACAAGCGCGGGAATCCGTTGGCGTCTTTACCGCCCGACAGACTGAAAGATGCGAGGAGGGCTGTATTCGGGCCGTCCCAGACCAACCCGCCATTGTTTGTTGCTGAGATTGCGCGTTGGGAATCGTTCATCTCGTTCCAATGCAGGCTGTCATCATTATCGAGACTGAATCGGGCAAAAATCCCCGGTATGCCGCCCGCCAGAGATCCGCTAGACAGATCGGTAAACCCGATGAAACCAAGGCCATGTGCAATTTCGTGCATGACGGTATTGAGAAAATCGATCGTACCGCCCGGATTGTTGTTATCCAGCCCGTAGTACCAGTTTGTCCCCGACAAACAACCGTTATTAAAATCAATGTCGCCGTTGAACTCAGCATCCATGTCTGACTGACCACTCCGGTCCGTGCCCGACAGACTGTTCGCCAACGCTTGCGGGTACCAGGTTTGAGAAAACGCTGCCCCGCCAAAGTCAGCGTGTATCGTCGTCGGACCGGCACTACCCAGCGTTGCCGAATTTGATGTGCAAAACAACGGAGCGAACGAAGCACTGACCCGGATCGTGATGTTACTGTCAACCACTCCACCCCAAAGGCCCGCCGCAAATTCAAATGCGATCATTCTTTGCTCGCCCAGCGTCGTTCCCGTATTGCCGCCTACCGGTGTGACTGGCGTATTGTCATTAAAGCCAACACTGGGCGAATCATCATTAATGACGATGAAATTCGCACCGGCCAGCACGCTACCAGACATAAATGACAGGATCAGTGATGCAGCCAGATGCCTCATTCAGACTGCCCGCCTTGGTGTTCGGCCTTAGCTTCATTGCTCAGAAAATCTGCCGCCTGCTCGGCCGTTAGACACAGAGTCTCCATTTCACCATCAATGGAAATGCGGGCAACGCTATACATCCGATACCGCGTGCCGAGTTCTTTGGACCTGCTGCCGTCTTCGTGATGCCTAACAGGTTTGTCTATTGATAGGTCGATGTACCGTCGCCTGAATTGTTTTGCCATTTCTTTGGTTTCGGCCTGGGTCGGAGCGCGTACTTCCCCGGTTTCCGTATCGATAAAAGCCCTGGCGGTCGCACTGGCCGCGACTGACTCTTTCGGCGGTCGATCGGCCCCGATCGGGTACGAAATCAAACTAAGTGCTGCCACCAACGGTGCATACGTTTCCCATCGCAACATGATTTCGGTCCTCTAAGAGTAGTGCTTTATTTGCGACACGGGTTCTCTTGGCAGCCACGTGTCTCATTCATTATCTGTTTATCTTAATCGATTCTTTCACTTCAAAACAACGCAACATAAAAACGCGGCGTCTAGTTTAGATTATGTAAGTATCCAATCCCGCAACAAAAAGATCGTACTGCGCCTCAACAACCTCCTTTATGGCAAATGCCGGCAATCCGGAAACGATCTGGTCTTGCAGGAACAACCATCCCACCGCATCCAGCGGGCCGAGACTGACCACATATCCCAGCTCTTTAAAGTAGTACTCAAACAGGCGGACTCCGCGCGACACACGGTCAATGTTCTGGGCAACCAACTTTCCTTGTCTGACCGCAATCTGTGCCGTTAACTGGTCATCGCCACGAGAATCAAAGCGCGCGCAATCACCTGCGCCAAAAATCGATTCGTATCCCTCGACGCGACCATACCGATCGGAGTTAAGTGCACATGGCGATGGCGATACACCAGGAAACAAGAAGGTCAGCCCTGACTGTACAACCAGGTTTTCACCTGTCGAAACATCGCGAAATTGTAGTGTGTCTTCGTCACTGGAGACATACTCTGTTTGTGGCAAGTATTCGATACCGGCACTAACCAACTTGTCTTGCACGTAGTCACCAAGTTTGGATGGATAGTCTCCGAGCAGCTTTGCCTCGCGATCTACCAGACGCAGTTTTATGGGTTGTCGGCTGGCTTCGATGCAATCGGCCAACTCAAACAGAATCTGAATTCCACTAGGACCACCACCCACAACACTTAGCTCGCGTGGTCGAGTCTCGTCGCCGAGAAATAGCGAGACGAGATCCCCGGCATCTTGCTCTCGCAAATCATCACGATCGTAGACTTGCGCGGATTTTGATAGCGACGGTGGCTTGGCTCCCGTTGCGATAACCAAAAAATCAAAAGACAATCGATGCCCATCGATATCGATAGCCGACTCAGCAGCAAAGTCGGCCAATTTGTTGCAATCCAAAGCATGGCGGTAATGATCAAAGCCAATTCGTTTGCCGAGCTCCATGTAGGACCTACGAAAACGGCGCAGCGGTCGCCGAACGGTTTCGTGCAGATGAGTGATCTTGAGATGATCCTCACCCGGATCGATCAGGATCAGTTCGGCATCCGCCATGCGACGCCGCAACTCCATCAAACAAGCCAACCCGGCGTAACCACCGCCTGCAACTACGATTCTCAAAAGGGTCTCCAACCATCTCGGGACGGCAAAGATATCAGATTGATGTGGCCTGGCGGTGCTATCCTCCCAACCCCGTGATTGAGTTATTTCGACAGTATCCCGCGCTCAAGCGCGGTTTGCCGCATGTATCGCTGGGAGACTGGCCTACGCCAGTAGCCCGTCTGGCAAATATCGGCCAGGACTGTCGTATCGATATTAAAAACGATGCGATGAGCGGCCCACTCTACGGCGGCAACAAGGTTCGCAAGCTGGAATTCCTTTTGGCCGAAGCGGCCGCAAACGGCGCGCAAGAAGTAATGACTTTTGGGGTGGCCGGTTCTAACCACGCGCTGGCCACGGCCCTTTACGCCGAACAACAAGGCATGCGTTGCATTTCCGCCCTTACACCACAGCGAAACGCGCACTATGTGGCAAAGAACCTGCTCGCCGCCCTATCGACAAATGCCGAGTTGCACCATTATGCGAGCGAGGCTGCCGCGTCACACGGTGCCCGCTTTCAATGCCTGCGCCATCGTCGCAAAACCGGGGTTGCGCCGATGGTTATTCCGGGTGGTGGCTCATCTGCTGTGGGCACAGTCGGATTTGTCAACGCAGCATTCGAGCTGGCGAAACAAGTAGCGAATAACGAATTGCCAGAACCGGACAAACTCTATGTAGCCCTTGGAACCATGGGCACGGCAGCCGGACTCTTGCTCGGTCTACGTGCCGCCGGTTTGGCAACCGAAGTCGTACCGATACGAGTTGTGCGCAATAGCATCGGTAATTTACCGGGGTTGCACAAACTGTATGATGCGACGAACAAGCTACTGCATGAAATCGACGACCGGTTTCCGCTAATCTCTCTGCAACAAGACGTCATTCGTCATGATCAGTTTGGAGAAAGCTACGCGGTATTCACAGAGTCAGGCATGGCTGCGAAAAAACTGTTGGCACAACAGGAAAATATTGCTCTGGAAGGCACCTACACCGCCAAAACCATGGCTGCGCTGCTGTCCGATATGCATAGCGGAAAACTCAGCGGGCTAAATGTACTCTATTGGCACACATATAATGCTGTCAGCCTCGACGCTCGTATTGCTGGTCTCGACTACCACACGCTACCGTCGGAGTTTCACCCGTATTTTGAGCGCCCCGTGCAGGAACTGGATGTCGCGTTCTAGTCTAGACGACCTGAGCAGTCTGATCGTCCGACGCTGGGCTGTGCGTGGACGACACGACACTGTCGTCGTTACTTTGGTTTGCCAATAGCTTGCCGGGGCGGAAATCGACCTGGGTGCGGTCCGGCAAATCGTTTGCCAGCGTCTGTGCGCCACCGGCCAGGTGCTCGTAGAGATCCCGGTACTTCTCGGTGGACTCTTTGAATAGCTCAGCCGTGCGCGCGAAGTGTTCGTTAACTTCGTCACGGTACTGTGCCATTTCGTTGCGCAGCTGCTGGGCGTTTTTCCCGCCGGCGCGTCTGCGCTGGAACAGAGTTGTCATCAACCACCCGGCAAACAAGCCAACCGCCAGGCCCATGCTCGCAATGACCCAAAAATCCGCGGAACTCAGATCGTACATTTCCACCTCGACCCCAAAACCTACGCTTCATTATGACTCTGTTCGCAACCTAGACTACCGCGCCAGATCATTCTTAACAATGAACCACACCGGGTGTTGCGTGGTGCTAATCTATCGGCCAGCGAAGGCTTTGAGTCCACTATGAAAAGGCAAGAATTGGAAGAACTGGCCCAGAAGCTCGATGAGGATACCGACTTTCGGGTCCTGCGCAGGTTGCGTGCTGTTCAGCGCTACCACCCGGATCCTGATGATACGAGCACACTGCGACGTGGTCTGTATGTGGATGTAGAAACCACCGGTCTTGATCCTGCGTCGGACGCAATCATCCAGCTTGCCCTGACTCCTTTTGACTTCAGCGTAACCGGACTGGTGTGTTCAGTCCGTGATGGATACGAAGCGTTTGACGACCCCGGTCGACCGATTCCTGACGAAATAACCAGACTCACAGGAATTTCCGATGATGACGTACGCGGTCACACGATCGATTGGCAAAGAGTCGAGAAAATGGTGCAAGAAGCCGATCTGATAGTCGCCCACAATGCCGGTTTCGATCGACGCTTTGTGGAGGCGCGCTGTAAGAGTTTTGAGCACAAGGGATGGGCCTGCTCGATGCTCGAAATTCCCTGGCGTGATGAAGGACTCGAAAGTAGCAAGCAAGAATATCTGGCCTACCGATTCGGCTTTTTCTACAGTGCCCACAGCGCAGGCGCAGACACGCTGGCCGGTATCCATCTGCTCGCGCAAAAACTGCCCAGTGGAGATACTGCATTGTTGGCCCTGCTCGACAGCGCCCGGCGCACGACCTACCGGCTATGGGCGGTCAATTCGCCCTTTGAGGCGAAAACTCTCTTGAAAGCACGAGGTTACCGCTGGAACGGCGGAGAAGACGGGCGTCACCGCGCCTGGTATCTGGACTCGGACAAAGAACGCTGTGAAATCGAGCAGGAATTTCTCCGAAAAGAGATCTACAAACGTGACATCCAACTGCCTATAGATAAGATAACCTGCTTCACCCGATACTCAGACCGGATTTGAACGTGGAAGATTCGCCGCTAACTGCATCTCAGAAAAACCCATCAAACAAGTCGCCGCGCGACCAGCAAACCAAAGCCTATGAAGGCGTCGACGCGTCAGTGCGCCCGTTGGGCAGTCTGGAGTTGCTGTCGCAACAGGAAGTCAACGAACTACGCTCAATGCGCGGTGACGGCCTGTACTCGATGTTCAGGCGTTGCGCACTGGCTGTATTGAATTGCGGCACACATATAGACGACGCAAAGTTAGTCCTGGAGCAACATCGTAATTTTGATATTAAGGTCCTGCAACAGGAGCGTGGGCTAAAGCTCGAGCTCAGCAACGCCCCACGCAGCGCCTTTGTCGACGGCAAGATGATCAAGGGAATACAGGAACACTTGTTCGCTGTCTTGCGGGATGTGCTGTACATGAATCGTGAACTCGACTGGCGTGGCCAGTTTGATTTAAGCGATTCCGCTGATATAACGAATGCCGTTTTCCATGTACTACGCAATTCTGGCGTACTCGAAATCCGCACAACACCGAAACTTGTAGTCTGTTGGGGCGGTCATTCAATTAGCCGGCACGAATACGATTACACAAAGGATGTCGGTTATGAGCTCGGACTGCGTGGACTGAACGCCATCACGGGCTGCGGCCCCGGTGCCATGAAAGGGCCGATGAAAGGCGCGACGATCGGGCACGCCAAGCAACGAATCCACACGGGACGCTATGTTGGAATCACCGAACCCGGAATCATCGCGGCCGAATCGCCGAATCCGATCGTCAACCACCTGGTAATCATGCCGGACATCGAAAAACGACTCGAAGCGTTTGTACGCGCTGGTCATGCAATCGTCGTCTTTCCTGGTGGTGTCGGCACCGCTGAAGAAATTCTGTATATCCTTGGTATATTGCTGCACCCAGAGAATCGGCAAATGCCGATGCCTCTCATATTCACCGGGCCGGCCAGCGCCGCGACCTATTTCCGCACGATGGACGAATTTATTGCAGCGACGCTTGGCGATGATGCGCGGTCCATGTACGAAATTATTATCGACAACCCGGCCGAGGTAGCGCGCAAGGCCCGGGTAGGCATGGATGAGGTAAAACATTACAGGTTGCATACCAGCGACGCCTTCTATTACAACTGGATGTTGAAGATAGAACCGGAGCTACAGCTGCCTTTTGATCCCACCCATCAAAACATGGCGGGCTTAAGCCTTTCCCGGGAGCAGGAAACCTATGAACTTGCTGCTGACCTGCGGCGCGCGTTTTCCGGCATTGTTGCCGGCAATGTGAAAGAGAACGGAATCCGTGCAATTGAAGAACATGGACCCTTTGAATTGTCTGGCGACAAAAAGGTGATGGACGCATTGGATACGCTATTGGCTTCTTTCGTCGCCCAAAACCGCATGAAGCTGGCTGGCGGCGAATACGCGCCCTGCTACCGTCTAAAAAAGTAATCAGCTATTCCCCTCCCGGAGAGAGTAGCCAGGAAAAGGGGCGTTCCCGACCCCTCTCCCCTGTTGGAGGGGCTGCAGGATGTTCAGTCAGCCATTAGTCTGTGATGTGCGAGGGCCTGCTCCAGCAACGGCGCGGCCTCTTCCGGGCGACCCTGAGCCAGTCGAATTCTGCCCAGTCGCTGTAATAGTTTCGGATGAAACGGATGAGCGTTGAGACAATTTTGTAATACGTCCGACGCGTCATCCAGCATTTCCCACGACGCGAGTCGTTCTGAAATTTCCAGTGCGGATTTAACCTTCATATTCCCTGCTTGCGCTAGCACCGCAGAACACACTACGATTCTAGGAAATAGAATGTTACAGATTGTGAGATTTGCGTCACATTCCCGGGTGGCGAGGCCTTTCAGAGTGTGACGCAGTTCACAAAAAGCGTCAGTTTTGCTTGTCCTCGATCACACAGTGACTGAATTCGCTTTCGCCCAGAAAGCGACGAGCCCGGATAATCTGGCTCTCTGGCACCTGCACATAAAACCCATGATCGACTCCGGCGATCGAAACATGCCCGCCCCGCATCATATCCAGCACCTCAATACCATGATCCTTGAGCAAGGACGTCATCAGCACAAATTCTCCAATATCCGTGGAATAGGCAACGCGAACAAACATTCAAGAGGTCCTTGTGGCACCGAGTCGCGCGATGAGTAGTGCAAGCACGAAAGGTAATAGTCGCTCGGCCACATCTCCGGGTGTGTCCGGAACCCAATACAGAGCAATGGTCAGCAAGAATCCCGTCAGCATACTTGCCAGCAATGCACCAGACACTATGCGATAACCGGCCAACCGCAGCAGCACGAGCGGCCCGAAAGCTGAGCCAATTGCATGCCAGGCAAACAATACGCGTTTGAATATTGTCTCTGGCGCAAACAAGGCTACTGCCACCGCTGCGGCACTGAGTATCATAACGACAATACGCGTGCGTCCCAGACTTGACCCGGCGTCGTCGGCAGCCAACCGCCAGTCGTGACTCACCGAAGATGCCGCGGTTAGTAACTGGCTGTCTGCGGTAGACATGATTGCTGACAGGACAGCGGCAATCATCACACCGGCCACAACCGGTGGAAATAACCGGTCCGACAACACAAAAAATACCTGCTCGCCCGCATCGAGTTCATTGACCAGTACGCGCCCACACAATCCCAAGAGCAACATGCCCGCATAAACGACTATTGCCCAGATAATCGCGATCACCCGCGCCTGTGACAAAGCCCTTTCGTCACGCAATGCCATAAATCGGTTTACCACGTGCGGTTGACCTGGGTAACCCATACCGATACCCAACGTGCCCAATACAAAGCCTACCGCAGCGATACCGGTAAACTTGCCGGTGGTGGACAGCGAAACAAGATCGCCCGTGCGACCGAGACCTGTCATGAGTTCAGCGAATCCACCAACCGCTATCAGTGCGGCCACCGGTAACAGGACCGCGGTCAGGGCCATCAACAAGCCCTGCAGCGTGTCGGAAACGCTAACCGCCCAAAAACCACCCAGCAGCGTATACAACACAACAATACCTGCGCCGATGAGTATTGCCGTATGCATCGACACATCAAATGTGCTGGCGAACGCATCGCCCGCCGCCTGAAACTGAGCAGCAACATAAAACATGAACGAAAATAGAATGATTACCGACGCCAAACGCAGGATCCAAGTTCGCGCCACACTGTCACCGGCAATAAACTCCGGCAACGTAATAGCCCGGCTGGCTCTGGACGCCGGCATCAGCCGCGGCGCCACCCACAACCAGTTGAGGAGAAAACCACCGACCGTGGCGGGAAACAGCCAAATAGCGGAAAGTCCCCAGACATAGGCGGCGCCGCTAACACCGAGCAGTGTCCAGGCGGAGGATGAGCTGGCCGAGGCGCTGATAGCGGCGACGACGGGACCCAGTCGTCGTCCGCCAAGAAAAAAATCGGTGTTGTCACGTGTACGCCGCTGTGCCCACAAGCCGATTACAATCAATGTGATCTTGTAGGCGATCAATGTAAGCAGAATGGTCAGATGCTTGCTCATCTGCGCCGACCATAACAGACACTTGATCAACACGCATTCGCCCATTACCGTCGGCTTATGACGGGACAACAGTGGCAGTTCTGGATCGATCGCGGTGGCACGTTCACGGATGTTGTTGCACAAAAACCAGACGGAGCCCTTATCAGTCGCAAGCTCTTGTCCGAAAACCCCGCGCACTATCGCGATGCGGCCGTGCAGGCCATTCAGGAAATACTTGACGCTGAGCCTGGATCACACGGCGCTGCGCAGATCGGAATCGTGAAGATGGGCACGACGGTTGCCACGAATGCATTACTGGTGCGCAGCGGCGATCCAACTGTGCTGGTTACGACTGGCGGTTTCGCCGATGCATTGCGTATTGGCTATCAAAACCGGCCGGACATTTTTGCCAGGCAAATCGTTTTACCGGACCTGCTGCACACGGTAGTCATCGAAGCCACTGAACGCGTTGACGCACAGGGCGAAGTACTCTGCCAATTGGATGAGGCGGCATTGGCCGAATCGCTGGCACGGGAAAATGCCCGCGGGATCGAAGCAGTCGCCATCGTATTTATGCATGCGTGGCGGTATCCGGCACATGAACTCCAGGCGGCGGCCATTGCAAGGCGTTGTGGCTTTAAGCAAATATCGCTTTCGCACGACGTAGGACCGTTAATCAAGTTGGTCAGTCGCGGTGACACGACAGTAGTCGATGCTTATCTGTCACCACTTATCAGACGATATATTGCACAGGTTAATCAGGCGCTCGAGTCTTTCGATAAAAGCACACAGCCGCGGTTGTTGTTCATGCAGAGCAACGGCGGATTAACCGATGCGAGCCACTTTCGGGGCAAGGATGCCATCCTGTCGGGCCCGGCAGGAGGCGTGGTGGGTATGGCGCAGACTGCAGCAATGGCGGGTGTTTCCAAAGTCATCGGTTTCGATATGGGCGGTACGTCGACCGATGTCTCGTTGTATCGCGGCGGCGAATACGAGCGCGGTTATGAAACTTTGGTTGCGGGTGTGCGCTTGCGCGCGCCAATGATGAAAATCCATACAGTTGCCGCCGGTGGCGGATCCATCCTGCGTTTTGCGGACGGCAGACTGCAAGTCGGGCCGGCCTCAGCCGGCGCAAATCCCGGGCCTGCCTGTTATCGAAACGGCGGACCACTTACCGTAACCGACGCGAACTTGATTCTCGGACGCATACGACCGGAATTCTTTCCCGCAGTCTTCGGGCCGGATGGAAATGAACCGCTCGATGTGCTCGGGCCGCTCGCTCAGTTTGAAAAACTGGCGGTCAGAGTCGGCAAGCCCGGCAACGCCGAGTACCCGCCAGCGGGTCGGGACATCGCTATCGGATTTCTTCGAATAGCCGTGGAAACCATGGCCAACGCCATCAAAAAAATCTCGACGCAGCGTGGTCACGACATCAAGGAGTACGCGATCAACTGTTTTGGTGGCGCGGGTGGACAACATGCCTGTCTGGTGGCCGACGCAATCGGGATCGAGCGCATTCTGATACACCCCCTTGCCGGCGTGCTATCGGCCTATGGGATGGGTCTAGCCGACATCCGGGCAATACGTCAGCAAACGATCGAAAAAACACTGTCGCCGCAGGCAGTTCACGATCTTGCGAAGACTATTGAGACACTGACTCGCGCAGTGACGACAGAGTTGCTTGACCAAAAGATTGCAGCGACGAAGCACAGTATTGCAACCAATCTCATGCTGCGCTACGCCGATACCGATACATCATTGCCGGTGCCATTAAGCTCGTGCGAGAAAATGAAGCTGGCGTTTAATGACGAGCACAAAAAGCTATTTGGCTTCGTAGCCGCTGAACGGAAAATCATTATCGACTCGCTGCACGTAGAGTGCATAGGTCGTAGCGACGTGCAGGCCGACACCATTTCTCAGCAAACCGCGGATCAAATGCCAGTGCCGGTCGCGCGACACGCTGTGGCGATGGCCGATGGCATGCACGACACACCGTTCTATCAGCGCAAAACACTTGTTTCGGGGCACACCATAGATGGTCCCGCTATAGTTGTGGAAGATCACGCGACGACAGTCGTCGAAACAGGCTGGCAGGCCGAAGTCACACCACACAATCATTTGCTGTTAACCCGAACTTGTGTCGCACAGCGCAAGCCAGCTGTGGGCACGGTAGCGGACCCGGTCATGCTTGAAGTCTTCAACAACCTATACATGCATATTGCAGAACAAATGGGCGTCGTGCTGGCGAACACAGCACAATCGGTCAACATCAAGGAGCGCCTGGACTTCTCTTGTGCGGTTTTCGATTGCGATGGTCACCTGGTTGCCAATGCGCCGCACATGCCAGTACATCTGGGTTCAATGGGCGAGAGTGTGCAGGCAATCATTGCCGGCAACGCCGGTAATATCGAGCCAGGCAACGTTTATCTGATCAACGCGCCATACAACGGTGGCACACACCTGCCCGATATCACCGTTGTGACGCCGGTCTTTGACCGGCCTGGCAAGAGTATTTTGTTTTACGTTGCCTCACGCGGCCATCACGCCGACGTCGGCGGAATCACACCCGGCTCGATGCCACCCGCGAGTCAAAACATAGAGCAAGAAGGCGTTGTATTCGACAACTTCCTGCTGGTCCGCGATGGCCGTTTTCGCGTTGAGGCATTACGCGAGGCCTTGATACAAACACAGTGGCCGGCGCGTAATCCCGATCAAAACATTGCCGATCTCAAAGCACAGGTTGCCGCCAACGAACGTGGCGTCGTGGAACTTGATACGGTCGTCGCGCATTACGGGCTGGACACGGTCATTGCCTACATGAAACACGTGCAGGACAATGCTGCAGCCTCCGTGCGCCGTGTTATCGATGCACTGGACGATGGCGAATTTTGCTACGAGCTCGATAACAGACTAAAAATCCGTGTCGCAATCCGCATCGATCGCAAGACCAGTAGCGTCGAAGTGGATTTCACAGGAACTTCTGCCCAAAGTGACGGCAACTTCAATGCGCCACTGCCGGTTTGCAGGGCCGCAGTACTTTATGTTTTTCGTACTCTCGTCGATGAAGCAATCCCGATGAATGAAGGCTGTATGCGACCAATTAGGCTAAGGGTGCCACCAGGCAGCATTCTTGATCCGACGTATCCGGCGGCAGTGGTGGCGGGCAACGTAGAGACTTCGCAGTGCATAGTCGATGCGCTGTATGGCGCCCTGGGCGTAATGGCTGCCTCGCAGGGGACGATGAACAACCTCACGTTTGGCAACGCACAATACCAATACTATGAAACAATTTGCGGCGGCAGCGGTGCAGGCAACGGTTTTAACGGTGTGTCGGCCATACACAGTCACATGACAAATTCGAGACTCACCGACCCGGAGATTCTTGAATGGCGTTACCCCGTGCTCGTGCGCGATTTCAGCATCCGCAAAGACTCGGGTGGAGCCGGAAACTGGCGGGGAGGAAACGGAGTTCGACGTGAAATAGAATTTCGTGAACCGATGACTGTAGCCATCCTGTCGAATCATCGACGGATTGCGCCGTTCGGTATGGCCGGTGGTAAGGCTGCTGCCGTCGGCATCAACAAGGTACGCCGTGCTAATGGCGATACTCAAACGCTAGGTGCGACCGACACAGTCAACGTAGCTGCCGGCGACGCGGTGATCATTGAATCACCGGGTGGTGGCGGCTATGGAAAAAAAATCAGTTAGCGTTTTTTTAGGGACGGTACGTCGCGGGGCCCATGGCCAGTGTAGAGCTGACGCGGGCGCCCGATTACCATCTTGGGATCAGACACCATCTCCATCCAATGCGCGATCCATCCTACGGTTCGGCCGATAGTGAACATTACCGTAAACATGTTGTACGGAATTCCAAGGGCCTGATAGATAATCCCGGAATAGAAATCCACATTAGGATAAAGATTGCGTTTCACGAAATAGTCGTCTTTGCGTGCAATCTCTTCCAGGTGCAATGCCAGCTCCATGCGCGGGTCGTCACCGTAATTCTCCAGCACTTTGTGCGCCATCTTCTTGATAATTTTGGCGCGTGGGTCGAAATTTTTGTAGACACGATGACCGAAACCCATCAGCCGGAATGGATCGTTCTTGTCTTTTGCACGTGCGAGGAACTTATCGATGTTGGAAACGCTGCCGATTTCGTCGAGCATCCGCAGCACGGCCTCATTGGCCCCACCATGTGCAGGACCCCACAAGCTGGCCGTGCCCGCCGCGATGGCCCCAAATGGATTTGTCTGCGATGACCCTGCCAGACGCACGGTCGAGGTCGAGGCGTTCTGCTCGTGATCCGCATGTAGCAGAAACAAGACATCCAGCGCTTTTTCGGCAACCGGATCCGGTTCATAAGCTTCCGTTGGCCGACCCCACATCATGTATAGAAAATTTCCCGTGTAGCTCAGATCGTTGCGCGGATACATTGCTGGTTCGCCAATTGAGTGCTTATAGGCTGCTGCGGCGATTGTTGGCATCTTGGCGATAAGACGGTGCGCCGTCATCATGCGCTGTTCCGGGTCATAGATATTGAGTGAGTCGTGATAGAAGGCCGACAATGAGCCTACTACGCCGGTCATGATAGCCATTGGATGTGCGTCATATCGAAATCCATCCAGAAAGACGCGCAAACCCTCGTTGATCATAGTATGACTGCTAATGTTTGCTACAAATTCATCCCTTGCCTGTTCATTCGGCAGCTCGCCATGCAGCAACAGATAACAGACTTCGAGAAAACTGCACTGTTCTGCCAACTGCTCAATTGGATAACCGCGGTAGAGCAGCTCGCCTTTTGCCCCGTCCAGATAAGTAATTTCGCTTTGACAACTTGCGGTCGCCTTGAAACCAGGATCGAAGGTGAAACAACCGAGTTCTTTGTTGAGCGATCTGACGTCGAGCACCGGCGTCCCGCAAGTGCCGTTTAGCAATGGCAGCTCGGTCGTCTTTCCAGTGCTGTTGTCAGTCAACGTAACAGTCTTATTAGCCATTTCGAAACCTTCGTTTTGTGTGATTCGGGATCAGGGATCCGCGAAGGGGCGATAATGATAAACAAGCAGAGCGAAATCAGGAAATCGGATCGCTATTGAGATGCGATGCTAGGACAATCAGAGGCCAGATGATCGCCCTGGACACCCGCGGGTCACCCCACTCTTGCGCTAAACGCGCCTCCAGCTCCGGTATGGGATCATGCCCCGTGGCCGCCCGGTAACGACGCGTTGCCGACCACGAACCGACATATCCCGACAAAAACTCTAAAGGCCAGCCCACATGCATTTTAAAGGATCTGGTTTCGATATTGCGTCCCGGCAGCCGGACATTGGCATAGCCCTGATCGATCCAGCTTCGCTCCGGTGGCCAGTAGGGACCAACCAATTCATCAAACTTGGCCAAAATCTCGTTGCAGGCGCCCTCGACTTTCGGCTGGCCGTACATCCAAACTGCCAATATGGCGCTTTGTTTGCCTACCCGCTGCGCTTCCTCGTAAAAGTTTTGTGTATTAAACCAGTGCAGTGCCTGCGCGACACAGATCAGATCGACGGAATCGTTTTGCAATCCACTGTTTTCCGCGGTTGCGGTGTGAAAGCGTACGTTGCCAGGGCCACACGCGTTGACAATCTGCTCGGCACTGGCATCCGTGGCATGTACGTTCTGAAAATACTCTGCAAGCTGCCCTGAGGCCTGGCCATTGCCACAGCCACAATCCCACACTGTATCGTGCGTATTAACCGATTCTGATAACCATTGAAAAAGTGAACGTGGATACCCGGGGCGAAAACGCGCGTAGTCCCCCGCGTGGCCAGAAAAATGGTCTTTGAAACTCAATGTCTGTTCTAGCGATCTTGGGTACCGGTCGCAAGACAATACCGGCATTCACATCACAAATCAGCCCTGTACACGCCACCAGACCGCCGGAACCTTGATCGTGGTGTCGAGACACGTCGCGTTGCGACGCTTTTGTGAGGTCGACGGCCGGGCTCTTTGCTTAGGAGGAGGGGGCGCCGTGCCAAACGGAGAAGATGAGCGGCCGCGCCGGGGAGCCTGCTGTGCTTAGTGCACCCGGGACCACTGCAGAACAGTAAGATCGTCCGCCTCGACTTCCAGATTGTCGGCGAGCATACAGCGCACATCGTGGTCTTCGAATTCTGTCTCCGAGTAACGCATGACTTCCACAACGCCGCTGAACTCCGTGTAACCGTCCTGGGTACCGTCCACGATCAGGAAATGTGTGTAATACTTTTCCTCCATATGACACACTCTAATAGACGGTGTCTGAACCGTCTGTGAACGATTCCGCATTATTTTTTCGTTGCGCCGGAAAAAGACCTTAATCTGAGACTTTGATCACACTATGATAAAGCCGTGACGACTGCCTTATACCATCATCAGTTATGCGCGCTACATGACGTCGGCGAAGGTCATCCGGAAAACCCTGGCCGCCTAAAGGCAATTGACGATCGTTTGCGGGCCGATGGCTTACTTGATCGTGTCGAACAATGCGAACCGCCAATTGCAACCCGTGTACAGCTTGCCCGGATCCATGACCCTGCACACATTGAACGTATCTACGCTTTGAATCCGGCAAACGGACTGGTGCACCTGGATGGCGATACAGCCATGAACCCTCACTCCTTGCAAAGCGCTTTACTGGCGGCAGGTGGGATCATCGACGCAACAGACAGAGTACTAAACGCTGAGTTCGACAACGCATTTTGCTGTATGCGCCCACCAGGTCATCATGCCGAATACTCTCGCGCAATGGGCTTTTGCCTATTCGGTAGTGTCGCAGCTGGCGCGTCGCACGCACTAGAGCACCATGGCTTGGATCGTGTTGCGATACTCGATTTCGATGTGCATCACGGCAACGGCACCGAGAGTATTTTTCGCTCGGACCAACGTGTCCTTTTTTGCTCCAGCTTTCAGCATCCGTTCTATCCGTATAGCAGCCTGGAAAATGCGCCAGCGCATATCGTACATACACCGCTGCCGGTTGGCAGCGACAGTGCAGCATTCCGTACCGCCATTGAGCGTGACTGGCTACCTGCTATTGAAAAACACAAGCCGCAAATGGTTTTCGTCTCCGCCGGTTTCGATGCTCACCGTGACGATCCTTTGGGTGGGCTGATGCTTGTGGATGAAGACTTTAGCTGGGTAAGTCGCCTGATCTGTACAGTGGCAAGTGAGCACTGCAACGGTCGCATTGTGTCCGGTTTGGAAGGCGGTTACGACTATGATGCGCTCGGTCGTTGTGTCTCAAGTCACTTATCAGAACTAATCGGTATGTAGCCATTCCCACAGCGACCGGTTGTAATCAACGACCCAATCCGCATCTTCTGCCAGAAGATAACCGGCAGCCACGAGATCGTGTGCGGCGCGGCGCGAGAGGTCCAGAAATTTGGCCTGGTCCTGATAGAGTTCTGATACAGAGGGCCGCGGATCTCTATCTGTGATAGCTGTGGACAGCGGAATAAACGTGCCGCGAAAATCTGTCAATGCAAAATCACCGTGGCGATTCCAGGGCAAAAACGTGGCAATCGGCACTGCAATCCAGACATTGCGTATCCCGCCCAGCTCGTTACCCAGCTCATCGTTCTGTGGCACCCGCGACGGAAAAGCCTCGCCCAGATGCGGCGGCTGCGTGTCGATGATGCCCTTTTTGAAGCGCTCGCCGTAGTCGGCGCGATACGCAACGTGTACAACCTGTGGTTTCCTGATGCCTACATCGGGCAGACGTAATTCTTCGATATCTGTCAGCGTATCGTCGGCATAACGCGGGTAGCGACTGACTGGTGGTAACGCATCGCCACTCACCCAGTCCTTGAGTCCAATAATCAGTGCCCGCAAATTGACCAGAAACGGTGAAGGATTACCACGCCATATTTTGTCGACGACTAGTTTATCGCTATCTCTGGGTTGCCCATGCTCCTGGTAGTGCTGTGCCGATGCAATGTGATAGATGCGTTCATTAGGCAATGGTAAAACGTCTGCTTTGGCATCTGGCGATGTGTGAATTAGAGATGCCGCCCGACCCCAGTATTCGTATCCAGTATTCGTATACATGATATTTGGCAGCAGCGACTCGTCTTCGTAGACCGACAGCAATCCATCTGTCACACCGCTGATTGCATCCCTTTGCGTCCGACCAGAGAAGGGGAAAAGATCCGTTGGGTAAAAAAAAGCGGAATTTTGGTGCGCATCTCGCGATGGCTGTGCAAAGCGGTGATTGAAACTACCGCGTCCTGCTCCGGCGCTGTGTATCAACATGCCGTCAAAGACTCTTCTGCCGGTCTCGTCCACGTTGAATCCCTGGTAGAGAAAATGCCGTAAAAATCTCCCCGTCTGTGATACGCCAAACGCCAGGCCCTGTTTAACGGGAAACAGACTCTCAGGGTCATTTTTGGCGTACGCCATCGTGTCACGCACGATAGCCAGACCCAGACCAACGACTCGTGGATGTGCTGCGCGATAGACCAGTTCGTAAATTCCGGGCTCGAATCCGGCGGGAGAGCTAATGTGTGTGTAACTGCGGCGCTCTTGCCCGTCTGCTGATATCTTTGAGAAGCGCCATTCGCTTTGTGGCACTATCTCGCGACTGGCACGACGGGACGCCCTCCACGTCAAAACATTTTCGCTATCATTCGCAAACAAAACAGGATAGGCCCAGTGATTACGATGGCCGATCGCCAAAGTGCGCCGAGTTTGTTCGACCACCCAATCCGCCCGAGGTAATCCAGTGACTGGTTGATCTCCACTAATCGCAATTGGGACAGTCGCGCGCAACCTCCACGGCTCGCACGGAACATCAAACTGCCAGCCCACCCAGATAAGTGTCAGGCCATGACGCATTAGTAAGCCGTCGCCAAAATGCGATTCGCTGACCGGCAAGCCCGAATAACGCGATCCACGATTAAAGTACCGCAGTGAGGCCTGACCACCACGATTACTGACTTCCAGTAACGCCACTTGTGCCGACAACGATGAATCTTTTGGTCGCAAAACTACAAAGTCCGCACTGGCCCTAACTCGCCCGGTTGGGTCGCGTGGTGCGTTCTCTATATCGACAATGGCCTGGTTGACCGGCAATTCAGGATCGAACGCGAAATATATTGTGCCGTGCAGCCGTTCGTACGCTATGTGTGAGTTTGTTGAAACATCGGCTACAGCGTGCACGTCGACCCGGTCGACTGCGGCAAAAACCGCAGGCACACACGACATTGAAATAAACAGGGCTTTTGTCAGCCCGACAAACAGCTTGGATATGATGTTTATGTCCACGCCCGCGCGCCCGGGACCTACCTATGGGCCGTTGGCACGTAGTTGTGTCGGATGACCGGCTCGTCGATCGGACTCAGGAGTCTTCGCCATAGAGAATCCCGTTGACCGTGCGCACGGCGAGCGGGTGATAACCGGGACGGGCGAGTTCATACACGCGTTTGGCAAAATCGGAGCCTTTATCAGTCTTAATCAACTCTTCGTACAGCGGTGTGATCAGCTTGCGACGACCAATTGAAACGAGGTAATCCTCAAGTCTTGCGTACGCTGGCGCGTAGTCGTTTCGCACGGCGATTACCAGCCAACTGTGGGCAACTTCGTTGTTGGTTGATTCGGTAAGCCCAAAAGCCTCATCCAGATCGGCCAACTGCTCAGGACTTAGCCGCGACGGCAGGTTGTTGAGAAAAAATCGCCACTCGTGGACAGTCCAGATTTGAGTATCAATGTCGGCTGCGGCTACTTCGCCCGCCAACCACGCGCCACTTTTCTCCGTTACGCGTATGAACGCGTCGGACTGTGGCACGATGACCTCATCCGGCATGCCAGGTTCGAATACCCAACGCCCGATCTGGCCCCAGTCAACCACACCCGGTTCGCTCTGTAACAGGTTTTCGCGCAGATACTCCAAAAATCTTTCGGTCGTGATGCTCTGAAAGGCGAACTGTTCAAAATATTGATTCAAAAACGCATCAAAGCGTTCGCGACCGAACTTGTGCTCCAGCCAGGTGAGAAATAACTGGCCTTTGGTGTAAGGGATACTTGAAAAAACGTCGTCCGGATCCTTGCCTTGCGAATCAATGGCAAGTAACTGCTCCGGCTCCGGTAGCTCCTCAATTTCCTGCATTACCGTCTGATAGCCGAGCACATTTTCCATCGCCGCCCGGCCTTCGCCATAGATCTCCTCCATGATCCGCGACTCCAGGTAACTGGTGAAGCCTTCGTTCAGCCACAGGTCCCGCCAGGTTGCATTGCTAACCAGATTTCCTGACCACGAGTGCGCAAGTTCATGCGCTATTAGCGATACCAGGCTCTTGTCACCCGCAATGACGGTCGGCGTAATAAACGACAATCGCGGATTCTCCATACCACCAAACGGAAAACTGGGCGGCAGGATAAGCAAATCGTATCTGCCCCAACGATAAGGCCCGTACATACGTTCCGTGGTTTCGAGCATTTGCTCAGTGTCCGCAAACTCAAGCGCGGCGGATTCCAGAAGTGACGGCTCCGCATAGACAGCCGTGCGTTTGCCCATTGGCCTGGATTCCAGATCCCCGACGCCCAACGCAATTAGATACGAAGGAATAGCCTGCGGCATCGAAAACTCGTACTCGCCATCACGCGGTGTGCCGGGCTCATTAGATGCACTCATAACCGCGAGCAACTCGGGCGGCGTCCGCACGACAGCATCGTATGTCATACGTACACCCGGCGTGTCCTGCAGCGGTATCCAACTGCGTGCGTGTATGGCCTGCGACTGAGTGAACAAGAACGGATACTGTTTCCCGGCGGTCTGTGCCGGTGTCAGCCATTGCAGACCTGACGCGGCCGGTGAGGTCCGATAGCGTATCCGGACTTGTAGATCTGTTGCATCGGCAGGCAGATCAACATACAACGCCGCTCCGAGATTGGGGTCTGTTTCCGCCAGTCGGTAGTAGGTCTGGCGCCATTTACCCGACGAATCGAGTACCGTGACGTCCTGTATATCCAGCTCTCGCGTATCCAGAACAAGTTCATCCGCTGCTGGTGTAACCCTGTCCACCGACAAGATAGCGCTGCCCTTGAGAATTTGCTGATCGAAATCAGCCGTCAGCTGCAGGCTCAAATGCGTGACCCGGGCCTCATGCGAATTCGCGTAGGAATGATAATCATGACCCGCGTTGGCCGTTTGCCCGGTCGGGAATTTCGCCGCAATTTTTTCCTCTGTTTTGGCAAGGTCCGGCGGTGCTTCGACGGTACGCGTTCTTTTATCGCATGCTGCGACCGTCAGTAGGGTAAAACCCAACAGAAAGCACATAGTTCTCATAATACGATCCTTGGCTTGCAACGGCTGAAGGTTCCAAACGCGATTACTGGAGGTCTTTGGGCGGACGGGTAAACGCCAGATCAAAGCCGCCGATGCTGATCGTGTCACCATTTTCCAGGGTATGCTTCTTGATGCGTCGGGCGTTCACGAAGGTTCCATTCTTGCTGTCGAGATCAAGCACGAAATCCTGATCCAGCACGGAAAATATTTGTGCGTGATGACGACTCGCACTGCGCGAGTTGATGCGAATGTCGCAATCGTGACGTCTGCCTATCATGATCCTGCGTTTCGCCAACTTATACTTGGCTATCCGCTTCCCTTTATAGGTCACGACTATTCTCGCGCCGCCGTTGCGTTGCGGTTTTTCGGGGTTGCCTGATGACACCCTGTCGGTGGTTTGGACCATACTTTATGTTGAATTGCCGCGAGAACACACTGGCACTAACTAACCGGCGTGGAGTCAACGAAGATTACCATAAGCATCCAATCTTGTGCGGATTCGCCGGCAACCCGCGGGCGGTTGTGAAGCCGATCACGGACGATTGCTCCATTACTTGAGAAGATTAGGTAACACGCTGCGTAAGGGTGCCGTAGCAGGTGAAGTGAAAGGGGTCCAAATGATTGGCGAAGCAGCGCAAGCGGCCAGCTACGCATTCAACATACATGCGGTGCCAACAGGTGCTGCGGCTGCGGCTGTTTTGTTTCTTGGCATCGCAACGTTAACCCGGGAATACCGTTCACCGGCCGCCATCCCATTCGCACTAATCACAGCGGCAATGCTGTTGTGGATGACCGGCTCGACTATCATGTACCTCTCGGTGTCCCCAATTGCTGCCGACTTATGGGCCCGCTTCGGAACAATGGGTATCGTCTTTACGCCCACCGCAGCACTCATGTTCGCGGCTACCCTGGTTGATGCGCACATTCGTCTGCGTCGGGTCATCTACGGCTGCGTCATCATCTCCAGCATATTTCTGGTCACCGGCTGGGTTTCAGCACATCATATTAGCGAGGTTATCCCGCAATGGTGGGGCTATTACCCGCACTATGGCATCGTTGGCACAGCTTTCATGGTCTATGTCGCCGCTGCGCTGGGATGCAGTCTCACGTTATTGTGGCGCGAATATCAATCCGCAAAGACGAACAGCACGCGTGCACGACGCTTGCGTCTGGTGATGATCGGCATTGCCGGCGCCAGCATGAGCGGTGTCGACTACCTGGGCACAATTGGGATACCGCTGTACCCGATCGGCTTCGCACCGATCTTTTTACTTTTTTGTGTGCTTGCGTACGTGACGTGGAATTACAGACTTTGTGATATCACCGCTTCCCTGGCCGGCCAGAGAATTATCGACACAATGACCGATGCTTTGGTGGTTACTGATACGACTGGCACTATCAAGTTGCTCAATCCTGCCGCCTGCGAACTGCTTGGAGCGACTGAGGAAGATCTGATAGAGAGCGTCTTTCGCCCCGGACAGCAGCTGCATCGCGACAATCAGACGCATGCTCAACTTGCAAGAGGTGAAACCTTACGGGATGTTGAGACTTGTTACCGGCATCCCAATGGCGATTCACTAACATTGAGCATGTCTGCATCGGTCTTGCACGAGGGCGAAGAACCTCTGGCGCTGATCTATGTGCTAAGCGATATCTCTAGCCGCAAGTCCGCTGAGGAACGAATTCATTTTCTTGCTTACAACGATGCCCTGACAAAATTACCCAACCGCTTGTACTTTGACGAAAATCTAAGCACTGCTGTGCATCAGGCAAAGCTGGAGAACAGGAGCGTCACAGTGCTGTATTTCGATGTTGACCGATTCAAACGTATTAACGACACGTTGGGTCATGACGCTGGAGACGAGCTACTGTGCAGTATCGCAAACCGGTTGAGTATTTTACTCGATAATCACAATGTAGTCTCACTAGATCATTCCAGACCACTCGGTGGCATGCTCGCGCGCCTCGGCGGTGACGAATTTGCGCTGGCGCTGGACGATGTAAACCAAATCATGGAGGTCCGTCGCGCTGCACAGGCTGTTCTCGACACATTTGCAGAACCATTTACCATCGGTGATCAGGATTTGTTTTGTAGTACGAGTATGGGAATTGCGCAATTCCCCCGTGACGGCACAGATGTGCACTCACTACTCAAGCATGCAGATACCGCCATGTATCACGCAAAAGACGCCGGACGAAACAATTTCAAGTTCTACAATGAGTCGATGTCTCCTGTCACCATCAGTCGGCTAGATCTGGAAAGTGACTTGCGCAAAGCGCTGGAACGCGACCAGTTTGAAATTCACTATCAGCCGCAGGTCGACATCCGCACGGGTCGCATATTTGGTGCTGAGGCCCTAATACGCTGGGTGCATCCCGAGCGTGGCATGGTTTCACCCGCCGAGTTTATCCCGCTGGCCGAAGAGATTGGCCTGATGATTCCGATCGGTCAGTGGGTACTGCAAGAAGCCTGTTTGCAGGCCAAGTCGTGGCACGATGCAGGTTTTACCCAATTCAAAGTTGCCGTCAATCTTTCTGAACGACAGTTCCGGCAAAACACTCTGGTGCTGGTCGTCTCCCAGGCGCTGGCGAAATCCGGACTGGACCCCGCGGCGCTGGAACTGGAGTTGACCGAAGGAACGATCATGCGCAATGCCGAAGAGACAGTATTTACATTGACCGAACTCAAGGCGATGGGCATGCACATCTCGGTTGACGATTTTGGCACAGGCTACTCATCATTGAGCTATTTGAAGCGTTTTCCAATCGATATCATCAAGATCGACCGGTCTTTTGTCGAGGACATCACCATGGATGCTGACGATGCGGCCATTACCGCCTCGATAATCGCTATGGCTCGTTCCCTTAAGCTCGATGTCATCGCTGAGGGTGTGGAAACAATGGCGCAGGCCCATGCGTTACGTGACAAGGGTTGTGTATACATGCAGGGTTATTTGTTCAGCAGGCCACTTGACGCAAGCATGATGCGTCAGGCACTCGAAACCAACGCGGCCGAGACCAACGAACAAAACGTCGTCCAACTCGCCTGATAGTCAAACGTCTCCCTCAATCGAGCACAGACTCATTTTCTCGTTCCCTGCAGCCAGTCTCGCAGCAAGGATTCCGCGCCCTGGAACATCGCAAAGGGTCACTCCCGACCTAATGTACAATTGCTCGCATGAAATATCGCCAACTGGGAAGCAGTGACCTGAGAGTTTCCGAGATCGCCCTGGGTTCGTGGCTGACCTATGGCGGAGGTGTGGACAGTGACACGGCGAGAGCCTGTGTGCGCCAGGCGTTTGACTGCGGTATCAACTTCATTGACACCGCAAATGTATACGCCCATGGCGCTGCCGAAGAATTTCTAGGCGCGACGCTAAGTGACTACCCACGCAAAGACTATATTCTGGCGACAAAGCTCTATTTTCCGATGTCGCAAACCGACAGCGGGCTGTCAGCTCAACAAATACACAAGCAAATCGATGCGTCACTAACGCGTCTGCGCACAGACTATGTCGACCTATATCAATGCCATCGCTACGATCACGACACGCCGCTGGCCGAAACCATGCAGGCCTTAACAGAGGTCGTTGATGCCGGTAAGGCTCGCTACGTCGGTTTTAGCGAATGGGGCCCCGAACAGATCGGGGCCGCGTTAGATATACCGGATGTTGTGCGCTTCGTTTCAAGTCAGCCCCAGTATTCGATGCTGTGGCGAGATCCGGAGCGCGAGGTCATGCCGCTGTGCGCTGCCAGCGGCATCAGCCAGATAGTCTGGTCGCCGCTGGCGCAAGGTGTCCTCACAGGGAAGTACCGGCCGGGCGCACCACTACCGGCCGATTCGAGAGCCGTAAATCCGGCCATGAATGATTTCATGGATCGCGCCAAGGACGACAAGTTGTTGTCGGCAGTCCAGCAACTACAGGCTATAGCCGACGATTTGGACATATCAATGGCTCAGCTCGCGCTGGCCTGGGTGCTACGTCAAGCTAATGTTTCGTCCGCTATCATCGGTGCCAGTCGCCCCGATCAGGTAACAGACAATGCCGGTGCATCGGGCAGGCATCTTGATGCGCACGCGATTGCGCGTATTGACAACGTGCTAGCCCCGTATGTCCGCAGCTAAGTCGTGATCAGCGCTTGTAGAGCACGGCAATGACGACCCCGGCACCCAAATACATGATGCCATCAGCCACAATCGAAACCAACGTAGTCGTCATACCCCACGGTTGTATCGCGTAGAAGAGCAGGTAGAGTGCGGCCACAAACCAGGCGATCAACAAACCAAATCGCAGACCTTCACCGATACCCTTGTCTTCGTACCCCTTGGTAAAAATCCAAGCCAGTGCAAAGCCCTGCAACAAACACGATGCAATTATCGCCCACATGACTTCCTGTCCTTCGGGGCGCATCAGGTCCGGACTTACATTCGCGGTATAAAAGTCTTTCAACAGTACAGCATTGACAATAAAGCCATAGAAAAATATCCACACGCCCGCTGCAATCGATGCAATGACGTATTTTTTCGTATTCATAGCTGTTCTCCCCGTTCCCCTGTTAGCGACTACCCGGCCCGTCCGGAAACGAGTTTAGTCTTTCACGAACTTGAGCGTCATACGATCGCTCTCGCCTATCGCGATATATTTTTCGCGATCCTGATCCTTTAGCCGCAAGCCCGGCGGCAATGTCCATACGCCTTCCGGATGATCTGCTGTGTCATTCGGATTGGCATTCACCTCGCTGGATGCGACAAGACGCAGGCCAGCGGTTTCCGCCATAGCAATAATTTTTTCTTCAGTAATGTATCCCTTGCTCGGATCGACTTTGCTACCCGCTTTTGCGCGATGCTGAACAACGCCCAGTACGCCGCCAGGCTTGAGCATGCGAGAAACCGCGTTGTACGCCTGTTGCCCAACACCGTCGCGCATCCAGTTGTGCGAGTTGCGAAAGGTCAGCACCATATCAGCGCTGCCTTCGGCTACGGTATCGGTTTGCTCCGGTGGCGCGAAAATTCCGACATTAACCCGATCATAATGTTGCGAGTATTCGGCCAACTTGTCGGTATACCGCACCGCATTGCGCCGGTAGTACTCCCGTTCCGATTCGGGGTCGTAGCTCCCGGCATAATACGTACCACGATTGCGCAGAAACGGCGCTAGAATTTCTGTGTACCAACCACCACCACCCGGCGAAATCTCCACCACTGTCATATCAGGCTGTATGCCGAAAAACATCAAGGTCTCCACCGGGTGCCGCGACGGATTGCGGGAAATATTCGCTGCGGATCGATGGGAACCCACAGCAAATCGAGTCAACTGTGCCGCGTTACGATGCTGGTCCGCTGCAAATCGGTCGGCCAACGACACATCGCAAACCGAAGCTGTTAATAAAATGGCAATCAATACTCTATGCATTTAGGTAGTCCCCTAACCCCTGGTGGAAGCGTAGAATATGCCAGAACATGAACAATCTCCTCAAGTCTGTATTTATCAGCGCCTACGGACCCTATGCGGTCGTTGTCACGTTCATTGCCGCGCAAAAACTGTACGATGACCTCAGCCCGGGCTGGTTAGGGGTGCTGTTGAGTCATGCCCCAATGGGTCTATTTTTCATGTGGGTAATGGTGCTTCGAAACCTGCCCAGATCCCACCCGTGGCTGCCAGCAATCAGCGCTATCACGCTGGCCGGTGTACTACTTTCATTTGCCGGACCGTTGGACCAGAACATCGTGGTTGTGGTGCTGGGCATTGCGGGCGCGATCGCTTATCTGCTTTATCTTTTTTGGTATTCGCGGTTCCACCGCGCGCCGGCAACAGCCCTGCGTATCGGCGCGGCCTTGCCAGAATTCTCGGCGACAGACTCCGCAGGCACCAAATTCAATACAGAGGATTTGCGTGGTTACCCGGCGGTGTTGCTGTTCTACCGCGGTAACTGGTGTCCGCTGTGCATGGCGCAGATAAAGGAGATCGCGGCATCTTACAAAAGTCTGGCCGAGAAGAAAATTCAAGTAATTTTGATCAGTCCGCAACCGCAGACAAAAAGCGCCCAGCTCGCAAAACGATTCGATGCACCGATGCGTTTTGTGGTTGACGTCGACAATCGTATTGCGCGGCAACTGGGCATTGAGTGGCAGCACAGTCTACCGGCTGGAATGCAGGTACTAGGCTACAATTCTGAAAGTGTGTTGCCCACCGTAATCGTAGTCGACGCGACCGGCACGATTGTACTGGCGGATCAGACCGACAACTATCGGATCCGGCCGGAACCGGAAACCTTTATAGCCGCGCTGGCGCCTGCGTCGGGCCGGTAGAAAATCTTTTAGATACGCCCGCTGACTGAATATTCAGCGAGCCATTCGGGCCCAGCGCAACATCGTGTTTCCCTTGGGCTACACTCATGTATTCTGCTGCCGTGGCAGGGCTGACAGGGGAGAATGATGAAGCATACAACTACAGTGCTTGGTTTGGCAGCGATAATTGCTGTTGCCGGGTGCGCAACCCCGGTACGAAAGCCAAGTCAGACCGGCTTTCTCAGTGACTACTCCAGGCTTCAGGAATTCGACGAAAATCATCTGGTTTTTGATAGTGGCAAACTGGGTGACTATTCCCAATTCATTATCGAACCGGTTCGGATGCTGTATAGCCAACCTGAAGGAGAACGTAAGTTCACCGAGAAGGAACTGCAAGAACTCCGGGCATACGTTGAAACAAGAGTAGGCGATGCGCTGGCCAAAGATGACGGGTATCAGCTAGTGGACGTGCCCGGACCCGAAACGGCGACAATCCGGGTCGGTATCACCGACGTCGATGGCTCGATAGGCGCACTGAACCTGCTGATCTACACCAAGATCACCGGTGCCGGTCTGGGTGGAGCGTCCATGGAGGGCGAATTTGTCGATTCGGTAACAGGCGAGCAAATTGCAGCAGCCGTTCGATGGGGCAGCGGCAGCCGCATTCTTAGGGCCGGTTTGACTCATACGGGTGATGCCAAGATTCTCTTCAACCGTTGGGCGAAAGATTTCCGCCAGAGAGTTGACGAGGCGCACGGCCGCTAGGCTAGGAACAAATAATTTTCCGTGGCGACGTCAGACGGTACAGAAGGTCGTATCGATGTGCCGGATCTTGGCTGACTGCGGCAAACGGTAGAAACGCCGCAGTTCGGTCAGCATGCTGGGCCGGCGCACCCGCTGCATGAAACGACGATAGAGTGTCTTGCAGTACTTGCCCGCATAGCGGCTTGCATGACGATAGCGCACTAGATGCTCAGCATTTAGTCTGTCATCGAATCGAGAATATTCAAACAGGTTTCGATGCAGTTCGTCCGAGATCTTGTACTCCCCTTGTTGATCGAGCAAGTGCAGGGCTGCAACGAACTTATCGACTTCCGCTTGTAACTCCAGCTCAAGCAGCGTCACGGGTCTATCGTGATGCCCATTCCACGCCAGATAGAGGAAATGACTGATACCCTCCACAACTAACCAGAAGTCCGACAAGTTGCGATGATGTAGATTGACTAACGGGTCATGCTTGCCTAGGCGGTTCAATACTTCGGCACTGACGTAAAGACTAAGATCCAGATGAGCGCCATCTTCAGACACCAGTAATTTCTCGTTAACCTCGCGTGCATTAGGATTCTGTTGTAGCGCTTTGACCAGGCTGCGATCGGTAATCAGGTAGTCGGCGATATCGCAGCGTGATGGCACGTCGTAAATATGCTCCAGTAAAGCCTGAATACTGGCCGCCAGATCTGGCGCGTGACTCACTGGGTCAGAAGACTAACGGAGTAAAAACTCGGCTCAACGCCGAGACAACGTAACTGGGCGGCGGCCCGGGGGCTGCCTGTACGCATCCAGATCTCGTACAGCCGCAATATGTCTTCATCGTTGTTGCCGCAACTCATGGCGCTAATTTCATTGAGTACGTCGACGAAACGCTGAAATTTCTCTGCCAGCTCTACAAATACATCACGAAAACCGGCATGACCGCCAGTGGTTTCCGACAAATGGCTGTAAGCGCCACCACCCATGGAAATGTAGTAATCAACATCGATCAGTTTTCGACTAAAGCTGTGCACGAAAAAGCCAGCCATAAAAAGCGCGACATCACCCAAGCGTCGTAACGCACGATCACGGTCGTTAAGCGTATCGGCTTCCAGCGCATCGGCCAGCATGAATGCCAGCGGCTTGATTTGCCGCCCTTCCGAAGTGGTGTCATAGAGTTCGTCAGCGCGAGAGTACAACGTTAGCAAATTGACTATGTAGTGTGCGGTGTGATCGGCCGCATCGACGCGCTGGTTTGACAACGCCGTATCCAGCGAATCGTGGAAAAACTCGCGCAGGTTTGCGACTGCAAGTACTTTGTTTCTACTTTCCATCCGGTGACGCCTCCCGGCGCAGCTCCCGATATCTCTAACTTAGACCGGGCTCAACGCCCGTGTGTTCCAAGTATATCGTTGAAAAAACAGCAAGTTTCGTGATTCCGATCACGTTTCGGGGACCCGTGCCCGGGCGCATGAGCCCCTCACCGTCAATCTTGGCGAGTCTCACGCCGCAGCGTAGTATGGATCGCTCGCGCCAGGGGTGGCGCGCTCCCATCATTTGGATAAAAAGAGCCTGGGGCACACGCGTGAGTAATTACACTTCCAATCAAATTCGAAACATTGCATTAGCCGGTCATGCTGGCGCCGGTAAGACATCGCTCGCTGACGCATTGCTGGCGTGTGCGGGTGCGATTCGCAGTAAGGGCGACATCGCTCGTGGCACAACCGTATGTGACTTTGACCCGAAGGAGAAAGACCTCGGGCATTCGCTGGATACGACTCTTTGTCATTTCGATCACGACGATATCCACGTAAACCTGATCGACACGCCCGGCTACCCTGATTTCCTCGGGCGTGCCATCGCCGCACTACCAGCCGTAGAAACAATAGCAGTAGTCGTCAACGCACAAACCGGCGTAGAGTTGTCTACGCAGCGCATCATGGAAGTTGCCAAGGCCTATGATATGTGCCGCATGGTGATCATCAACCGTATCGATGCGCCTGACACAAACTTGCATAGCGTCCTGCGGGAGGTTCGTGAAATATTCGGTAACGAATGTCTACCCCTAAACCTTCCCGCCGGCGGCGGCTCAAAAGTTGTCGATTGTTTTTTCGAGATGTCCGAGGAGGAAACCGATTTCGCATCCGTCGCTGCGGCACACACTGAGATAATCGATCAGGTCGTAGAGGTCGATGAAAAGCTGATGGAGCTTTATCTCGAGCAAGGTGAGGAACTGGGTCTGGATCAGTTACACGACCCTTTCGAAAAGGCCCTGCGTTCCGGGCACCTCGTTCCAATCTGCTTTACTTCGGCGGACACGGATGTAGGCGTGAAGCAGTTGTTGCGGATTTTTGAGAAGCTGATGCCAAGTCCGCACGAGGGCAATCCGCCACATTTCCTCAAAGGCGAAGGCAGTGATGCCGTGCCGGTTGACCTCGCTCCGGAACCGGATCGCCATGTCATTGCTCATGTGTTCAAGGTTACCGTCGATCCGTTTGTCGGGCGCCTCGGTATATTCAGAATTCATCAGGGTACTGTCACCGCTAATTCTCAGCTTTACATCGGCGACGCACGCAAGCCTTTCAAGATTGCACACTTGCTCGCATTGCAGGGTAAGGAACATGTCGAAGTACCGCGTGGCATACCGGGCGATATCCGGGCCGTCGCGAAAATCGAAGATATTGAATACGATGCCGTGCTACACGATTCTCATGACGAAGATCAATATCATCTGAAACCCGCGACGACACCGCCGCCTATGTATGGATTGGCGATCGAACCCATCCGACGTGGCGACGAACAAAAAATATCCGAGGCGTTGCACAAGCTTGTTGCCGAAGATCCAACATTGAAAATCGAACACATTGCAGTGGCCAACGAGACCGTCCTGCGCGGCATGGGCGAACTGCATCTGCGGATCGTGTTGGAGCGCATGAAAGAACGCTATAACGTGGAAGTCAAAACACGGCCGCCGAGTATCGCCTACCGCGAGACGATTCGCGCCAATTCAGAAGGTCACTATCGCCACAAAAAACAAACCGGCGGTGCAGGTCAGTTTGGTGAAGTGTTTCTGCGTATAGAACCGTTGCCTCGCGATGAGGGATTCGAATTCAAAAACAAGGTGGTAGGTGGTTCGATTCCCTCACAATTCATCCCTGCTGTAGAAAAAGGTGTGAGACAGGTATTGAACGAAGGCGCCATCGCCGGTTATCCGCTGCAGGACCTAAAGGTGACGGTCTATGACGGCAAACACCATCCAGTGGATTCCAAGGAAGTGGCCTTCGTCGCTGCCGGGAAAAAAGCTTTTTCTCTGGCGATATCAAAAGCGAAACCCGTACTGCTTGAACCCATCGTGAATATCGAAATTACAGCCCCCAGCGATGCCATGGGCGACATCGCAGGGGATCTGTCGTCGCGGCGTGGCCGAATAAACGGCAACACCGTAAAACCGAACGGTGAGGTCCAGATTGCGGGCCAGGTGCCGCTGGCCGAGCTCAGCGACTATCAGTCACGTTTGAAATCAATTACCGGTGGCGAAGGATTCTATACGATGGACTTTAGCCACTATGATCCGGTACCGCCACATACTCAAAAGGAACTGCAGGCTGTCTTCCAGCCCGGTTCAGATGAATAAGATCACAATCGCGTGACAGATGAGTCAGCATGGTGGCGATTACCTGAATCGCTAATGATTGAAAACGATGCAGTCCTGATGGGGCTGCTGGCCGTTACGCTGGGCACGATCTTCTATACACAAAAACATACGCGCGCTGGCGCAAAATTCTTCAAGTATGTGCCAACTTTGTTGTTGTGTTATTTCATTCCATCTATCTATAACACGATAGGCCTGATCAATGCGGAAGAGAGCCGGCTCTATTTTGTCGCATCCCGTTATCTGTTGCCGACCTGTCTGGTACTGCTGACCCTGAGCATCGATCTACCAGCAGTAATGCGTCTTGGCTACAAGGCCATCGTAATGTTTCTCACCGGAACAATCGGCATTGTTATCGGCGGCCCTGTGGCGCTAATCCTGGTCGGATTGATCAGTCCGGAAACCGTCGGTGGCGACGGGCCGGACGCCGTGTGGCGTGGCCTTACGACCGTTGCCGGTAGTTGGATTGGTGGCGGTGCCAATATGGCTGCAATGAAAGAAGTCTTTGATGTTGGCGGACCGCTGTTCTCGCAAATGATTGCGGTCGATGTGCTGTGCGCCAACCTGTGGCTGGCGGTTTTGTTATACCTGGCACAGAAATCGGCCGATATCGACCGGCGCATGGGTGCCGATGTGACAGCCATTGAAGATTTGAAATTTCGGGTTGAACAGTTCCATGACAAATTTGCTCGAAATATTACGTTTCACGATCTGATGTTTATGTCCGCAATCGGTTTTGGCGTCACGGGTATTGCCCATGCTGCATCCGGTTTTATCGTCCCGTGGATCGAGAACAACGCGCCGATACTGGAACGCCTGAGTCTAACCAGCAGCTTCTTCTGGATCGTTGTCATTGCAACGACCCTCGGAGTGGTCCTGTCGTTCTCGCGCGCTCGCGAACTCGAGGGTCCGGGCGCCTCGAGTGTGGGATCGGCGATGTTGTATGTACTGATCGCCACAATTGGCATGCATATGGACGTGACGGCCGTTTTTAGCAACCCGGGGTTATTCGGTGTCGGATTGCTCTGGATCGGTATTCATGGCGGTCTGCTCATACTGGTGGCGCGACTCATTCGTGCGCCCGTTTTCTATATGGCGGTTGGCAGCCAGGCCAATGTCGGCGGTGCGGCATCGGCTCCGGTGGTTGCTGCCGCATTCCATCCCTCGCTGGCTCCGGTCGGTGTCCTGCTCGCCGTACTCGGCTATGCCGTCGGCACTTATGCCGCCTGGATCTGCGGGCTGATCATGCGGGCAATCGCGACGACTTAACACAATTTAGCCTAAAGAAGACGCTGGGCTGGCCGACAGAATGCATGTTGTTGGCAGACGCGGAGCGGCTTAAGGTGTATTCTCCTCGGCTCACCGTAGATAGGTCTTAGAGAATGCTAAAGAAATTCCTGCTGATGATCGTCGTTACTGCCACACTGGGCATGCTCGGTTATACGGCTATGGCATTCAATTTGGTCATGAAGTCTGATGCGGCTACGGTGCTCAACTTTGCGGCCAGCGGCCAGCTACCAATCTCGCTCCGGAATATTGCCAAGTGGCGCGTACAATCATGGGATGGCTGCCCCGAGACGAACCGTGATGAAAATGCACTGGGTCTGACGCTGCGTGCTTACGGGCTTGATGGATTCGACAATGATCGTGTTCTTTCAACCGCCAGTCGCCTGATCGAACTAGGTTGCGACATCGATCAACACAGTCTCATTGGCCACACGGCGATGCACGAGGCAATTCTCTACAACGAACCCGACGTGGTGCGTTTCCTCCTTGCTCACGGTGCCGATCCGGCCGTGACGATCGAGACTCCGGAAAGTGAACTATCCCCGTCACGGCGTTATTTTTCCGGCATGGACTCAATCGGTTTTGCGACAGCGCTACAGGAAAGATCTCCCGTCACCAACCGAGACGAGATTCTTTCCTTGCTGACGAGTCACCGTAGCAGCTGATACTTCGAAAAATGATCCGGCTCCATTCCGGGACCTCGCGCTACATTCCCCAGGCGAAATCGCGCAGAGCGCCACGCTATATGAGCCTATTATCCGTGCCCGCATCCACCGCAGCCCTGTGTTAAAGCGATATTGCACTGCAGCATTTGGCATTGCCGGCAATTTCATTACACTCTGAATTGACGCACACCGCGTCACGTCGACCGCGACGGTCGCCGCTTTTCAACCGATACGGAGGGCGCGAAATATGCTTGCAGAAACCGAGGGGATGAACCTCGATAGCATGTACGGTCAGAATCACGACGTCTATCACGAATTTCCAGAACACAAAGAACGAATCGACAACCTCAAAAAAATCGATCTCAACTTCGCCAAACTGGTGGATGAGTACACCAACTTAAACCGCCAAGTCATACGGATCGAGCAATGCGTGGAACCACGCGATCATTTTTTCCTTGAAGAACTAAAGAAAAAGCGCCTGGTGCATAAAGACAGGCTCTATGCTTTTTTGCAGCTTTGATACCGCACATCACCAAGCCATAAATAGAGCCGGGTCTAAGACGACCCGGCTTTTTTCTTTATGAACACTCACCGCAACACCAGACAGGCCGAATTTCGATTCTATGAGGAGTTAAACGATTTCCTGCCCGACGACAAGAAACGCAAGAGTTTTACTCACGCTTTCACAGGCAATCCCTCGGTGAAAGAACTAATCGTTTCACTGGGTGTACCGCATACGCAGTGTGACCTCATCCTGGTCGGCGACGAGCCGGTTAGTTTTTCGCATCGGTTACAGGGCGGCGAACGAGTCGCTGTATTTCCCGTTTTTGAGCGTTTTGATATCTCACCTGCCAATCGCTTACGCCCACGCCCCCTACGCCGAAGCCGTTTTGTGCTGGACTTCGAGCTCAAGAAGCTGGGTAGGCTTCTGCGTCTGGCGGGAGTCGACTGCGCCTATCACAGCGAGCTGAGCGATCTGGACATAATCGAGATCGCAAGCGCTGAAAAACGCACAATACTGAGTCGTAACGAGGAACTGCTCAAGCACGGCCGGGTGACTCACGCCTACCAGGTACAAGCCAACGACCCACCAGCACAGTTTCGCGAGATTATCGAGGCCTTTGACCTACGTCGCAGCATCAAGCCCCTGTCGCGCTGCACCGAGTGCAACGGGCAATTGCGGATCGCTGACGATTCGGAGGTTATGGATCGCTTACCCTTTACGATGCTGGCGACCTTCGACGATTTTTGGCAGTGTGAGCAATGCCAGCACGTCCAATGGAAAGGCTCTCACTACGTGCAACTAGCGACGTTGCTGGAGCAGATCTGATTCGGATTCGCTCTGATACACTCTATTGATGGATATCGAACACGAAGAAATTGTCGCTCCGACCGCTCCGACACCTGGCAGCGAGCTGGTGTTGGCGAGGGAAGCCCTGCCACCGACAATTCATCTGCTACCGCTTGAAGCACGGCCATTTTTCCCTGGCCAGGCAATACCGCTTGTGATTAGCGAGCGTTGGGAACCAACCATCGATGCGGTACTGGAGACAGAACAGAAAACCTTGGGCGTTTTGTTGTTGCGCGAAGGTGCAGGACAAATGCCAATCCCGACAGATTTTTATCGCATGGGGACAGCCTGTCGCGTGCATCGCGTACAAAGAAGCGACGACCAGATGCAGGTCTTACTCGAGGGACTGCAGCGTTTTCGCATCAATGAGTGGATATCCAGAAAACAACCCTTTTCGGCAAGTGTTACCTATTTCCCGGAAACACGCTACGCAAATGTCCCTGAAGTTAAGGGCTATGCGGTCGCAATAATTAATACAATTAAAGAACTCTTACCTCTCAATCCACTGTATGGCGAGGAGCTGCAACTATTCCTGCAGCATTTCAATCCAAACGAGCCATCACAGCTGGCCGACTTTGCCGCGGCGATGACGACGGCAACACGCAAGGAGTTGCAGGATGTGCTGGAGACGACCCGTATCCTGCCACGTCTGGAGAAGGTCCTGAGTCTGATAAACAAGGAGCTGGAGGTCGCTCGTTCTCAAATAGCGATTCGCAAGCAGGTCGAGGGAGAGATTACTGGCCGTCAACGCGAGATGTTCCTGCGTGAACAACTCAAAGCCATTCAGAAAGAACTTGGAATATCCAAGGACGACCGTACTGCAGAACTTGATGAGTTTCGGGAACGCATTGCGGATCGCAATGTTCCCGAACACGCTCAGACTCGTCTTGACGAGGAAATGAAAAAGCTCAGTCTGCTCGAGACAGGCTCGCCTGAGTACGCGGTTACCCGTAACTATCTCGACTGGCTGACTTCATTACCATGGGGCGTTTACTCAAAGGATAAGTTTGATCTCGCTCGCGCAAGAAAAGTGCTGGATCGCGACCACGAGGCGCTGGACGACGTCAAACAACGCATCATCGAGTTTCTGGGGGTCGGGATAATGCGTGGGGAAGTATCCGGCTCGATACTTCTGCTCGTCGGCCCACCAGGCGTGGGCAAGACATCATTAGGCCGTTCCATATCTGAAGCGCTGGGTCGGAACTTTTACCGATTTTCCGTCGGCGGCATGCGTGATGAAGCAGAGATCAAAGGCCACCGTCGAACTTATATCGGTGCCATGCCCGGAAAGTTTATCCAGGGCATAAAGGAGACCGGCACAGCCAATCCGGTGATTATGCTCGATGAAATTGACAAAATTGGCGCTTCCTACCGAGGCGATCCCGCATCAGCACTATTGGAAGTGCTGGACCCCGAACAGAACGATTCGTTTCTCGATCACTATCTCGACGTACGTTTCGATTTGTCCAAAGTGCTGTTTATCTGTACCGCGAATCAACTTGACACCATCCCGGGTCCTCTGCTCGATAGAATGGAGATGATTCGTCTGTCCGGCTATCTCACGACCGAAAAATTGGCTATTGGCAAACGGCACCTGCTACCGCGTCAGCTTAAACGGGCTGGAATAGACAACAGTCAGTTACGCATCGATCAAGCCGCCATGCGCACCATTATTGAGGGCTACGCACGGGAGGCGGGAGTTCGCAAGCTGGAGAAAAAACTGGGTGCGATAGTCAGAAAAGCTGTCATCAAGCTGCTGGACAAAGCAAAGACACCCATAAAAGTACACAAGGCCGATGTAGCCGACTACCTGGGGCGTCCGGACTTTCGGCCGAGTCAGCGTCTCGGCGGTATTGGCATCCTGACCGGCCTGGCCTGGACGCCGATGGGCGGCGATACGCTGTCGATCGAAGCGACACAAGTGCATGAGTTTTCGCGTGGACTCAAGTTGACCGGTCAGCTCGGGGATGTCATGCAGGAGTCGGCCCAGATCGCTTACAGCTACGCCATTTCTCATGCCGACGATCTGCATATCGACAGCAGTTTTTTTGAGAAGTCCTTTGTGCATCTGCACGTGCCCGCCGGAGCCACTCCCAAAGATGGGCCCAGCGCCGGAGTTACGATGACCACCGCCCTGCTGTCGCTTGCGGCGCGAAAACGGGTACCGGTGTCAATGGCGATGACGGGCGAAATGACGCTCACTGGTCAAGTGCTCGCCGTCGGTGGCATACGGGAAAAAGTAGTCGCCGCCAGGCGCGCCAAGATCAAAACTATCATCATGCCCAAGGCCAACGAAGGCGACTTCGAGGAGTTACCCGACTATGTCCGTCGTGGTATTACTGCGCACTTCGTATCAAGCTATAATGAGCTGGCTGAAATTGTCTTTCCCGTTAGGTAGGGACGCACAATCCGCGGGCAAGGCATCCGGAGCATTTCCATGCCGTCCTGTCAAATCGTCAAAAACCCGTAACCCGGTTCGCACCGGATAGCGTATTGCACGTAGGGCCAGTGCGGTTTGTTCCCGGATATCGTGACGGATAGAAAGTCGCGATTCCGGATTATCACATTACAAACGAGGAGCGAAATATGAAATTGAAAGTATCGATCGGGCTTATTGTGCTGTTATTTTCTACGCTGGCTTTTGCCGGCAATAAAAAAGAAATCCCGATTACAACTGATTCGAAGGCCGCCATGACTCTGTATATCGCAGGTCAGGCCGCGGCCGATGTAGGTAACGGCACGGAAGCCAACAGACTCTTCCGTGCGGCAACCGAAGCAGACCCGTCTTTTGCTCGCGCCTGGCTGCAAGTTGGCAACAACGCTTTTTCTGGAGGCGAATTCAACGCCGCCATGACGAAGGCAGAGTCGCTGGCAAAAAATGCCAGTAAAGGCGAGGCATTGCTCATCAACATCAATCTACGGTTCATGGATAACAATTTCGTGAAGCAGGTCGAACTGGCCGAGGAACTGGTCGCTGTCTATCCAGACAGTCCACGTGCCTGGCTGACACTGTCGAATGTCCAGGCGGGCCTGAATCGCTTCGAGGATTCAAGAAAGTCAGCCAAAAAAGCAATCGATCTGAACAGTGGCTTCACGCCGGCCTATCTGGCCATGGGCAACTCGCTCGTATTCAACGACCCTAAGGATTTCACCAAGGCCGAGCACTATTTCAAGAAAGCCATTGCCCTGCAGCCCGGTGAAGACAATCATTATTGGGGTCTGGGTGATGTGTATCGCGCCTCCGGAAAATTGCAGGAAGCGGCCGATTTCTACCGCCTGTCGACACTGCTGGATGCTAACAACGGCACCGCCTTTGTGAAACTAGGCCACGTCAACTCATTTCTGGGCAACTACGATGATGCCCGCGAAAATTATGAACGCGGTATCGACGCTGCACAGCCAGAGGGTGCGCCATTTCTTGCAAACTACAAACACTTCACCTGGGTGCATGCCAACAATCCAAAAGCTGGCGTAGAGGGCCTGAAAAAACTGTACGAAGGAATCGAGGCAACAGATCTGCCAACTCGTCAGAAGACCGGCGCAATGATTTTTACGCTGACCAACGCCGCAATGATCTGCATGGACAAGGACATGCACGACGAGGCCGATGAACTGCTCGAGATGCGAGGCAAGCTCCTCCGTGCAGACGCAGAGGCAGTGGGCACGCCCGAATTCTCCCGTATCCAGGAAGCCAATATCGTTTTTTTCAAAGGCCGCGCAGCCGCGAGCCGAGGCGACCTCAGGACCGCCCAAAAGATGGCCAAAGAGAACAAGAAATTGGTTCAGGATGAAGAAAATCCGAGAAAAATGGAGCCATATCATCAACTTATGGGACTGATCTATCTGGAGCAACACAAACCCGGTAAGGCGGTCGCGGAGTTTCGCAAGGCCGACCTGACTAATATTTACGTCAAGTATCACCTTGCGGTGGCCTTAGAGGATTCAGGCGATCACGACGAGGCCGAAGCGTTATTCAAGGAAGTCGCTGACTGGAACTTCAACAGTGTCGGTTACGCACTGGTGCGAAAAGCGGCAATCGACCACAGCAGCTAAAAACATATCCAATCTATTCGGGGCGCACCATGCGGTGCGCCCTTTTTTTTGCCGCAACGGGGATGCCGCTCTCACAATCACGGCGAGAGCGCTATCGTGGCGAGAGAGAGGGCGCTAAAATCTACGATACATGATGTGATCGGTCTGTGTAGCAGCGCCCAATCGGAAATCATGCTGACCGACCCTGACAAAACCGGATTTGCGATAAAAAGCCTGCGCCCGTGGGCTATGTTCCCAAACACCCAACCACACACCTTCCGCCGGCCGTGATTCAGCGAGGTTGAGGATTGTCTGCATCAAGGACGACGCCACAGAAGTGCCCTGCCAGGGCTGATCCACATAGAGACGACGAATCTCCAACAGATTCTTGTCGTCAATACAGTCCGGCGCAACGGATAACCACAGCTCCGCATAAGCTATCAACTCACCGTCCGATTCAACAACCGTGGTTTCGATATCAGGATCTGCCAAGATTGTTTGCTGCCGCTGCAATCCAAACTGCTCGGCGACATAGCCTTCAATATCGTCAGGACGGTTTACCGAAGCATAGGTCTCGCGAAATATCCGCTCAGCAAATCGAGACAATCTCTCCGCGTCATTCAGATGTGCCGGCCTAAATAGCAGAGAATATTGCTGCCGCCGTTCCATTCGGTTTCTTAATCGATCTCGATACCGGTACTGGCCAGCTTGAGTTCGGCAACTCGACGGTCGATGTGATCCGGAACTGCGTATACCGCGGGCGCCATGCGCGTTTCGCCCACCAAGAAACGCGCGCATAAGGCCTGCAACGAAAAACTAGTATCCATAACCTCAGCAGGATGACCGTCGCCACAGGCGATGTTGACGATATTGCCATCGCCCAACAGATAAACCCATGCGCCCGATGGAAGCTGATATCCGCATAGTTTTTCGCGCACTTGCTCATCGCGCACCGCCAGTGTTTTGAGTGCAATCACGTCAATTTCGTCTTGAAAATGGCCGGCGTTAGCGATGAGTGCACCGTCACTCATCGCCTCGAAATGTTTTTGTCGCAAGGTACCGGTGATGCCGGTTGCCGTTATCACAATGTCTGCCTTGCGGCAGGCCGTTGTCAGTGGCATCGCCTGATAACCCATCATGGACGCATCTGCGGCTTTCACGGGGTCAATTTCGCAAATAATGACCTGCGCCCCCAATCCCTGCGCCCGCAAAGCGCAGCCACGGCCACACCAGCCAAAACCAACGATCACCACGGTTTTGCCCGCGATCACAAGATTTGTCGTGCGCATAACAGCATCCCAGACCGATTGGCCCGTGCCATGCATATTATCGAACAGATACTTGCAGCGCGCTTCGTTAACCAGAACAACCGGCAACCGCAACTTGCCTGCCGCTGCAAGCGCTTTAGCGCGTTGCACACCGGTGGTCGTTTCTTCGCAGACGCCTATTAGCTCAGGCAACAGTTCGGCGCGAGGGCCATGCAACAACTCGACGATATCGCCGCCATCATCGATGACGATATGTGGACGCAAATCGAGTGCCATATTCATATAGCGACGCATTTCTTCCACAGTTGCGCCATGGCGGGCATACACTAGCAATCCGGCAGCATCCAGTGCCGCCACTACGTCATCTTTGGTCGAATCGGGATTACTGCCGGTCACGGCCACGGTTGCTCCACCGGCAGCAAATACCGTGGCCAGATTAGCAGTCTTTGCTTCGAGATGGACACAAACCAATACACGTTTTCCGGCGAATGGCTTTTGCTTGGAAAACTCCTTTTCCAGTCCCTGCAGTATTGGCATATTGCGCCGGACCCACTCGATCTTGCTCTGCCCCTCGGCGGCCCGTTCGGGTGACGCAACAATGTTGGGTGTTTGCTCACTCATTGTTGCTGCCCTTCCCGGCCACTCAGCACCAGATAGATTGCCGCAGAAATTCCGGAGGCACCAAATAGCATGCACATTACGACTATCTGATACTTCGCAGCGACAAACGGCGACACACCCGACAGAATCTGCCCAGTCATCATTCCCGGCAATGACACCAGACCGACTGCAAATAGCGAGTTGATCGCCGGAATAAGCGAGGCCTGCAGCGCCACGGCTCGAGCGCGTCGATATCCGATGGACTGTTGCCGTTCTGCTTCGAATCGTTCTGCCGCGAGACTAATGGTGTTCATCGAACTGGCAAAAATCATTCCGGCCAGTGGGACCACGTAGCGTGGAAAAAACCATGGATCCAGATCAAGTACGAGTTGTGTCACGAGCACGAGCGTGAGACCACCACCCAACAGTATTGCGATGCCCGCATGCCGGTACAGGTTTGTCTGTTTGTGCCGAACCGGTCGCATCGAAATCCAGCTGGCTGCCAATAGCATGACGATCAGCACAAGTAAGATCAGCCATGCGCTTTCTGCATCAAATATGTAGACCAGCACAAAACCTACCAGCAGCAGCTGTAGCAACATCCGCACTAACGCGTAAATCGCCGGCCAGCCCGCTGAACACCATCGAAAAAGAATCACCACGACCAACGCCGCCGGAACGAAAGCATAGGCCAGTCCTGCTACAGAAATGGTTTGCACTGTGGTATTCACACTCTTACTCCGCCGACCGAATTCTACTTGTCACAGGCGCACCCACCCTTGTCGAAGATAATGCGCCACCTGCCGTCTGCTTCGTGTTGCCATATCGATGTAAATGTGCCGACGAGGGAACCGTCGGCACCTTTGACTGGGCCAAAACTCATTGCAAGTCCACCAGACTCGAGCACGACGACCCGCTCCGGATCCCACGAAAACGGCGCCTCAGCTGATTCGAAATAGCCTTGCCATACCTGAGCGACTCGTGTCTTGCCACGCAACGGCTGGTCTCCCGACATGAAAATCGCCTCCTCAGACAGGAACGTTTTGAAGGCCTCGAAATCGCGATCCGCCATTGTCTGGGCGAAGGCTATTTCTGTAGCAGTTACCATGTCGCGTGATGTCTGGTTATCCGGGGACGCTCGCAGCACGATATTACTACTACCTGCGCATCCTCCACTCAGAACCAACAACACGATAATGACTGTCAGTTTCTGTCGCCTCATTTCCTGTCCCCCGGAAAAAAACGTGTCTGGTATAACGCATCGTTGTCAGCTAGACAGTAGTCACCAATCCAATCTATACCGGTCGTGCTTTAATTTCACGTCGCGCGGCGACAAACGCGATCGACTCTGGCAGGCCTGATCGACACCAGCGCAACGCTAATGTGTGCAGATGAACGAGTTATAGGGTGTTGATAGATAAACCCTGGTCCGTTTAGGCTTACCCCAAGAATTTACGTCGTACGCGACCACGGAAGGAAACCGGATGAATCCGCGAATCATTGCAGCCGCCGCCGTAACACTGGTCATCATCGGGCTGCTCTGGCGTGGCGCAAACACGCCGTTGCAGACGACGATCAGTTCATCTGTAGAGTTTGCTCCCGCCGACGAGCCCGTCAGTATTGAAACGGACGCTTATGGCGCTGCGAATTTGAATAGCGCGGCGCAACAGGATCCTCGCCGCTCAAAACATCCAAGAATCGCGACGAGACCACGTTTTGATCCGGGCACACTGTACCGAAAGCACTTGGATGCCGCCCTGGCAGGTGACATGGAAAGTCAATTCGTCCTGTACGAAGTAAGCGATTATTGCCGCGGCGCACCGCGCTCGAATAGCGACATTGAAAGGCTGGAGACTATTGGAGCCGATGACTTCATCCTCGCTCGCAGTAAACAGTTACTAGACGAGTGTGCGTCCCTGCATGAAGAGATTCCTGATCCCGGCGCCGCAGCCACGCAATGGTATGAAGCAGTGAGCGGCGCAGGTCACCCACTGGTTTCGCTTGTATGGCGCAATCAGGCAAGTGACGCATATATCACGAACATCAAAACGGCGCTGGCCCACCAATTCGCCGAACCTTTTATCCGATCGCGGGCGTACTTCGCGGCTGCCGTCCTGCACGCGCAGTATCCGGAACATGCCGACCCGATCCGGCAGGAGGCGTGGTTTGTGCTCTATTGCAGGACGAGTCCTGCGTGCAACCTGGATGGATATCGAGCCGACGCCGAAGTTCGCTACCACAATCATCAGATCGACGACATTTTTGCGACCGCCGAGCGCATCGCGGACCACCTTGATGCGGACGACGTGGAGGGTGCTCTCGGTTTCTAATTTTCAAGGAGAATCAAGTATGAAAAGGAATTTCATTTGGACCGCTGGCCTCACAATGATTGCCGTTACGGCCCTCGCGTTTATCGCGGTTCGGATTCCATATGGGATCGACCCGCTGGACGTCATCAACATCAGGAACCTGCAACACACCATTGGCGCGGAAGATGCCTTCACCGTAAGGTTGGGAGAGCTGGTTCTCGGCGAGTTCAATGACAACTGGTACGCGTTGTTTGTAAAAATCTCAAATTTTAGTTCCCTCAAATTTGCTCAGATCGGCGACGCCTGGCGCGATGGCGTGACACCGCCCATTGAGGTTTGCACGAGAGATGGATCGATCCCCGGATGCGGTGAATGCAGGGTAGCGGAACCCACGACAACCATATTGGGGCTGGATGGAAGGTATCGAAATATTAAACCTGAAAACAACGAAGCACTTGTTGTGCGGCGCACTGCTGCCGACGGCCAGATTTTTGTTGATGATGCGCGACAGCTCGCAAGCGACAACGAGTCGCTAATTATTGTTCATGCAGGCTCGCATCCGCCGAACCATAACTACACGCCTGAACCCAGCGTTTCGCTGCACAGTGTCATCGTGGAGGACCTCGCCACGAGCGCACGTGGCTTTGTCTCTCTTACCTTTGGGAAAGCCGGCGAAATACTTGACATGGAAGTTTTACCCACATTCGGCTCTGACGGATTGGCACTTCGGGAAGCCCTGGGACGAGCAGTCGATACGGACTTCGTCGATGATCGTGTTCATGTGCATACGGTGTATGCCTCTTATGAACTAAGCGGTCACCGGTTAAACGTGTACGGGGGCCTGGTTACGCTGCCACGCTGCTGCTCCGATCCACTTCCACCCTGTGGCAACCGTACGTGTATGCTTCGATGATGCGTCGCTGAAATAACAAGGGGGGTCTGACGGCCCCCGTCTTGCTTATCTTCTATTCATAGCGGCTGACAGCCCGTCGGGCACTATCCGATGCAGCGGATAGTGCGGTGCAGCTTCCTTCAAACCGGTTTCTGTGATTGTATCTCGCGATGTTTAGACATATCGTCGCGTTACTGAGTATATTGTGGGTTACCGCATGCGTTCATGAACCCGAAACAAAATCTGCATTTAAGAACGTGCCACGCATTAAACAACCGATACTGACCGCGGATCAAGCGCATTACAGATCCGAGCTCGTCAGCGATGTGCGTTATCACATCGACATGTCGCTCAGTGCAGACAGCGACGACTATACCGGAACAGTGGTCGTTGAATTTCAGCTGGCCGATGTGCAGCCGCTGACCCTGGATTTCAAAGGCGGCACGGTCTATTCCGTCGAGATCAATGGCGTCGATAGCGAGTTTTACTACGACGGAGCGTGGATTGAGCTGGATATCGGCCAGCTCGAGGCGGGTCTCAATAAGGTACTGGTGCACTACTCTCATCCATACAGCAAAGATGGTGCCGGTCTTCAACGCACTCGTGATACTGAAGATCAGCGGGTCTACGTGTACACACACTTTGAGCCCTACGATGCAAACCGCTTGTTTCCATGCTTTGATCAGCCTGACCTAAAGGCCCGTTATAAACTGTCTGTTTCTGCGCCGGCGCACTGGGAAGTTGTTAGTGCTGCCCAGGCCAGTACTGTGACGATGCTGAGCCCGGGAATACGCGACTGGGAGTTTGCCGAAACAAGACCCTTCAGCACGTATCTGTTCTCTTTGCATGCTGGTCCATACACCATCTGGGAGGCACAGGCAGGCTCCATACCCTTGCGTTTATTGGCCCGACCAACGTTGGCAGCCTATGTCGACGCGGACTACTGGTTCGAGCTGACTCGCAATGGTTTTGCGTTTTACGAAAATTTGTTCGATATCGCTTATCCCTTCGATAAGTACGATCAAGTTATCGTGCCCGATTTAAACATCGGAGCAATGGAAAATGTCGCGGCGGTGACCTACAACGAATTGTATGTGACTCGCGCGGCGCGCACTATAGAACAGAAGCAACGTCATGCCGAAGTGTTGTTGCATGAAATGGCGCACATGTGGTTTGGCGATCTCGTAACCCCAAAATGGTGGGATGGTCTATGGCTTAAGGAAGCCGTCGCTACTCATGTGTCGTTTATTGCAATGCAAGCTACAACATCTCTGGAAAATCCCGCACAGCGTTTTTTCGCCGGCGCCAAGCAAATGGGCTATCGTGCCGACGAACGCGAATCGCGACACCCAATAGATGTTCCGGTTGAAGACACGCATGTTGCATTCGCCAATTTTGATGCAATCACCTACGAGAAGGGTTCATCGGCGTTAACACAGCTCTCCCACTTTGTCGGTCCAGAGGCGTTTCGTGCGGGTTTACGACGCTACTTGAAAAAAAACGCCTGGGGCAACACTACCTTGGAGGATTTCATCGGTGCTTTGGAAGGCACATCCGGCATGGACTTGAGGGAATGGATGCACTCCTGGCTGCGCTCCGCCGGAGTCAATACCATCTTACCCAACCTAATTTGTGCCGACGGCCGAGTTTCAGCGCTGACACTGCAGCAAACTGCACCCGGTGGCGTACCGCTGCGTGCACACCGAATACAGGTTGCGCTGTTTGATGCCGAGGGTGATGCCAGTGTATTTCCGGTGTCGATCGAAGGCGGCAGCAGCAAAGTCACAGAGGTTACTGGCCTACCCTGCCCCGCGATGACGCTGGTCAATCACGACGACTGGAGTTTTGCACGCACCGAACTCGATCCACTTACCTTAAAAAATTTCTACACCCACATCGGCAACATCCGTGATCCGCTGGCTCGCGCGATGTTCTGGCAGAGTCTGTGGGAAATGGTCCGCAATGCAAATTTTCCTCTGACGGCATACATCGATTTGATCACACAGCACGCAGTCACAGAGACCGATAATCTTCTTCTGATACAACTCACGCGTGCGATGCAGGCATCGCAAAACTATTTGCTACGCAGCGCCGGGCCTCGAGACGCTTCGGCCGCTCGGTCGATCCAAAAACTGGAGCAGTCCGCCTGGGAGGCACTCAACGCTGCACCGTCGGGGGGTGAAAGGCAAAAGACCTGGCTGAAGAGTTTTGTTGCCCTGGCCAGCACACCGGAGTATCTGCAACAACTGGAAGCCTTTCTTGAGGGGCATCGGATACCGAGGGGTATAGAGATTGATGCAGATACTCGCTGGGACATTCTCAGCCGGCTCAATGCATTCGCTTTTGGCGATTTTGAAAGTCGCGCCGACATGGAAGCACTACGTGATAAATCAGATCGTGGCCGCAAGCGGGCGATTGAAGTCACCGCAACCCGGCCAGACAGCAGCATCAAACAAATCTGGATAGATGGTGTACTCGACAAACCGGACTTCATGCCATTGGGTCAGTTGCGTTACGGAATGCGGGCGCTTTTTCCGTCGCATCAGCTGGAACTGCTCGAGCCGTTCAGCGACCGGTTACTGAGTGCGTTACAGTTGCTGGGTCGGACGCGTGATGACGCATTCTTGCGTGAGTTCAGCCGGCTTATCCCCGCAACTTGTACCAACAAGAGTATTACGCGACTTGAGCATGCGATCAGCTCAGGATCTTTTCATCCGATACTGGAGAGGGGGCTGAGAAATGCCCTGGAAGAAGATCGTCGTTGCCTTGCCATTGGCAAACTGGCTATGGCGCCGACCTCCTAGCGATAACGCGATTGTAACTCCACGAGTTTTGCCGCACCTGGGTTCAGGTCTTCGTACGGAATTTCGCGCAACGGTTTGACCGCGCTATTGTTGACCGCGTGCATGGTTGAACGATTTTCATCGATGTATAGCAGCCCGGTAACTATCTCGCCCTTTGCTTCGCTTTTTTCCAAATAGGACAACGCCGCTGCCCGGTCGTGTGGATCATAGCTTGGCTGAACTTTGCACAGAACCAGCTTGCTACCGTCATGTAGCTCCACCGTGACCACGTCACCTTCCGCATAATTTATAGTAATCGCCTCAGCCGGAGGAATGAAATCTGTGTGTACGGCGGGATGATAGAACTGCCGTGTATGAGCATAGCTTTTTGTCGAATCCTCGTGATCGTTAAAGGTTACACACGGCGATAACACGTCGATCATCGCGAAGCCCTTATGCTTAAGCCCGGCCTTGAGCAATGGCAAGAGCTGATCCTTGTCGCCAGAGAAAGCTCGCGCGACAAACGAGCCACCAAACGCCAGCGCTGCCTTCACCGGATCAATCGGTGGTTGCTCATTGACCTCGCCCTTTTTTGCCTTCGTGCCGAGATCGGCTGACGCCGAGAACTGCCCCTTGGTCAATCCATAGACGCCGTTATTCTCGATCAGGTACAACATGTGCAGATTGCGTCGCATCGCGTGTGCAAACTGCCCGAGACCGATGGACAGGGAATCACCGTCACCGGAAACACCAATATAATAAAGATCACGCGCTGCCGCATTAGCACCGGTGGCAACTGCGGGCATCCGCCCATGCACTGTATTTATGCCATGAGCCGTACTCAGAAAATACGCTGGCGTTTTGGAAGAACACCCAATCCCGGATAGTTTAGCGACCCTGTGCGGCTCGATATCCAGCTCAAAAAATGCCTGCACCAATGCAGAAGTAATCGAATCGTGCCCGCAACCAGCACAAAGTGTAGACATTCCGCCTTCGTAGTCGCGCATCGACAGACCCAGTGCGTTCGTGCGCTGACCCTTATAGGCAATGTTAGGTTTACGTATAAAACTCATGCGGCCACACCCTTGTCGAGGCTGGCTTCGATAGCCTCGATTATGAAACGACAGTTGATAGGCAGGCCACTGTAGTGCAGCATCGACACTAGCTTGGCCACGTCGGGCTCCAGCTCATTGATTAACAGTGTCCTGAGCTGTGCGTCGCGGTTTTGTTCCACGACATAAAGCTGCTCATGGTCATCGATAAACCGGCGTACCGTTTCGGAAAACGGGAAAGCCCGCAAACGCATGTAATCCAGGCTCACGCCCTTGCGCTCAAATTGGGCGATCGCCTCGCGTACTGCGCCATCGCAGGAGCCCATGGAAATGACGCCCAGCCGGTTGGATGAACCACTGATCACCGGGCCCGGCACGAGCTCTTTCGCCGTATTCCATTTGCGTCGCAAACGATCCACGAGATCGCGATATTCACCGGCATCTTCTGTGTACTGCCCCTTGTCGTTGTGGCCTGAGCCGCGTAAAAAATAGGCACCCTTTGGGTGCACACCTGGATAACTTCGGTAGCAGATGCCATCGCCATCGACATCCAGGTAACGATAAAAAGTTTCAGCCTGCTCAAGTTCTTCTTTGTTGAGTACTTTGCCTCGATCCGGTTGATAGCCATCGTCCCAGGTCAACTCTGGCACCATCCAGTCGTTCATGCCGATGTCCAGATCGCTCATCACGAAAACCGGTGTTTGCAGGCGTTCGGCCAGATCAAACGCCGTCACCGCCGATTCAAAACATTCAGCCGGGTCTGCCGGAAAGAGCAAGACATGCCGCGTATCGCCATGTGACGCATAGGCACAGGACATGAGATCGCACTGCTGTGTCCGCGTCGGCATGCCCGTAGATGGACCAACACGCTGAACGTCAAACAACACCGCAGGAATTTCCGCGAAATAGCCAAATCCGATAAATTCATTCATCAACGAAATGCCAGGCCCGCTGGTGGGGGTAAAAGCGCGCGCGCCATTCCAGCCGGCCCCCATGACCATGCCGATTGCGGCCAGTTCGTCTTCCGCCTGGATGATGCAGAAATTGTTCTCGCCGGTGTCCGGATCAACACGAAAACGATGACAAAACACTTTGAACGCGTCCATCAGAGAGGTTGACGGTGTAATCGGATACCAGGCACCAACGGTGGCCCCGGCATAAACACAACCCAGCGCCGCAGCGGTATTGCCATCAATCATCACGTGTCCGGCGGTCTTGTCCATCGGCTCGACATGGAACGGCAGCGGGCAATCGAAATGCTCGCGCGCATAGTCGTAACCCAGCTCTATGGCCTCCAAATTGGACTTGACCAGTTCGACCTTCGACGCAAAAGTCTCTTCCAGTAATGTGCGTATGACATCAAGATCGATATCCAGCAACGCGGCCAATACGCCGACATAACATACATTCTTCATGAGTATGCGGGCTCGTGCGCCTTGGAATTTCTCGTTACACAAACCCGCCAGTGGAACGCCGATGACAGTTACATCGTCACGTTTCAGTTCGCGACTCCGCTGCCAGGTCGAGTCATAGAGCAAATAGCCACCGGCAGATACCTCGGCCAAATCCTGCGTATAAGTCTGAGCGTTGATGGCAACCATCAAATCCACATTACCTGAGCGCGCTGTGTGACCGTCACGTGTAACACGCACCTCGTACCAGGTCGGCAACCCCTGAATGTTGGACGGAAAATAATTCTTTCCCATCACGGGTATACCCATGCGGAAGATAGACTTCATCAGCAGGCTGTTGGCACTGGCTGACCCCGTCCCGTTGACGTTGGCCAGCTTAATGACGAAATCGTTTACCCGGCTTTGCGTTTCGTCGGACATACCGGTTCGTCGCTGGCGTAGGGAATAACAAGATCGGACTTCTGCATGTCCCAGGCCGCGGTGGGACAACGCTCGGCGCACAGACCACAATGTACGCACAGGTTTTCGTCTTTGACCATCACGCGTCCAGTTTGTGGCAACCCCTCTGAAACATACAGATCCTGCTCCAGATTCTCGGCAGGCGCACGCAAGCGGCCGCGTAAATCGACTTCCTCACCATTGTGGGTAATGGTCAGACAATCGACCGGGCAGATATCGATACAGGCATCACACTCGATACAAAGCTTGGTCGAAAACACGGTTTGAATATCACAGTTTAGACACCGTTCGACTTCCGTTACGGTCTGATCGAAAGTAAAGCCCAGCTCAACTTCAATATCGAGTTTCTTGAAGCGCTCCTGCAAACTCACATGCGGCATCAAGCGCCGTTCAGCCGGATCGAAGTCATTGCTGTAGCTCCATTCATGAATACTCATCTTGGTGCTGGCCAGATTGACACCATAGGGCAACCGATCGGTCATTGACTGGCTGTGACAATACTTGTGCATTGAAATCGCTGCCTGGTGCCCATGCTCCACTGCCCAGATAATATTTTTCGGGCCAAACGCCGAGTCACCACCAAAGAATATTCCTGGGCGAGCTGACTGATAAGTCACCTCATCGACCACCGGTACGTCCCACTGATCAAACTCGAGACCGATATCGCGCTCAATCCAGGGGAATGCGTTTTCCTGCCCGATAGCGAGGATAACGTCGTCACACGGCAAGACGATATGATCCAGCGTCTTCGCCTTGAGTCGGCCGCTGCCATCGTCGTGCCATTCGACACGGGCGAATTTCATACCGACAAGTTTGCCCTTGTCGATGACAAATTCTTCCGGTGAGTGATTTAGCAGAATCTCAACTTGCTCCTCTTCGGCGTCTTCCAGTTCCCAATCAGAAGCCTTGAGCAGATTGCGCGGTTTACGCGCCATGACCTTTACGTCTTTACCCCCCAAGCGCAACGAGCTGCGACAACAATCCATTGCGGTATTGCCACCGCCGATAATTAACACCGTTTCGCCGATTGAATCGACGTGTTCAAAAGCCACCGATTCCAGCCACGCGATACCGATGTGGATACGATCTGTGTCGTAGCGTCCCGGCAACTCCAGATTTTTGCCATGTGGCGCACCGCTACCGACAAAGATCGCGTCATAGCCTTCATCGAGTAATGACTTCATGCTCTCTACTGGCGAGTTCAGACGCAGCTCTGCACCCATATCGATAATGGCGTTGATCTCGGTATCCAGAACTGCCGGCGGCAGACGGAAGCGCGGGATATTGCTACGCATCAGCCCACCTGTTTCACCGAGCTTTTCATAGATGACGACTTCGTACCCAAGCGGTAACAAATCGTTGGCTACAGTCAGTGACGCACACCCGGCACCGATCAGGGCAATTTTTTTCCCGTTGGCCTTCGCCGGCGCGCGCGGCAAGCGGTCTCGTATGTCTTCGCTGAGATCTGCCGCGACTCTCTTGAGTCGGCAAATCGCAACCGGTTTGTCTTCAATGCGTCCGCGGCGGCACGCGGGCTCACAGGGGCGATCGCAAACACGCCCGAGTATGCCGGGAAAGACGTTGGAATCACGATTGAGCATGTATGCATCGGCATTGCGTCCCTGCGCAATGAGCCGTATATACTCAGGCACATTCGTATGAGCCGGACAGGCCCATTGACAATCCACCACCTTGTGGAAATAGTCAGGGTTCGAAGTGTCTGTCGGCTTCACAGTTGTTGTCCGCCGCGGCCAGTGCCCGGGTTGCATACATAGCCCGCATATTAATGTAGTTTGACAGGTGTAGCGAAGAGTTCAGTCATGCATTCCAACGCGGTTCAGCAGAATCTGCCCCCACTGATCCAGGCCTTATGCCGTCCAGAGGTCTGGCCACATCCAGTCGATACGGTCCGTGTCATTGAGACACATATCTCATGGGTCCTGCTGACCGGCCGGTATGCCTACAAGATCAAGCGGCCGTTGAACCTGCCTTTTCTCGATTTCAGCACGTTGGAGCAACGTAAAGCCGCCTGTCAAGAAGAGTTACGACTCAACCAACGACTGGCGCCGGCGCTGTATCAATCCGTCGTCGCCATCACCGGCAACGAGTCCCAGCCAGTGATCGTCAGCGACGATGTAACCGAGGCGACGGTGCTCGAGTACGCCGTGAAAATGCGCGAATTCCCGCAAGATCAGCAACTGGACCGGCAACTGCAAGAGGCGGGGCTGGAGTTTCGTGACATGGACGATCTGGCCGTGGCAATCAGCGGAATGCACACCCAGGCGCCCGTCGCAAAACCGGACGACCAATGGGGCACGGTCGAGTCGATTGCGACCCCGGCTATCGAGAATTTTGCCACGTTGGAACCACTCATTGACGATACGGCCGACCAACTGACCCTGCAGAGACTGCGCGAATGGACCGACACACAAATTACTCTGCTGACGCCCCGCATGGAGCAGCGCCGGCGAGACGGATTCATCCGCGAGTGCCACGGCGATTTGCACTTGTCGAACCTGACTCGTTTCGAGGGCAATATATTGGCGTTTGACTGCATAGAGTTCGACGCAAAATTACGCTGGCGCGATGTCATGTCCGAACTGGGTTTTGTAGTCATGGACCTGGCCGCACGACAACGTATCGATCTGGCCTGGCGATTATTGAATCGCTATTTGGAACTGACCGGAGACTACAGCGGGGCAGTTACGCTGCGTTTTTATCTGGTTTATGCTTCGATGGTGCGGGCTAAAATTGCCGCGCTACGGGCTGAACAGGAATCCCCCCGTAGCGTTGTGTACGCGGATGCCGCACGTCATTACCGCATGCATCTCGCGCTGGCAGAACGTGCCACCCGTCCACGTCGCCCGGTCGTCATACTCACAATGGGTGCGTCCGGCTCCGGCAAAACGTGGTTGACCACACGCTTATGCTCCGCGCTGCCGGCCATACGTATTCGTTCCGATATCGAGCGCAAACGCCTGCATGGCATCGATGCGGCACAACATAGTGGCGCTGATGTAGAACAAGGCATCTACAGCACGGCTGCCACCCGAGAAGTCTACGAGTATTTGCGTGACCGCACGCGGGACCTGCTTGCGGCCAATCTGGATGTAATAGTCGACGCTACATTCCTAAAGAGTGCGCAACGTGAACTATTCGTCGACCTGACACGAGATGCAGGTTGCGCACTGATCATACTCGAGTGTCATGCTGACGAGGCCGTGCTGCGCGATCGCGTCTTACAACGAGAACGGGACGGTGTTGATGCTTCCGAAGCCAATCGTGCCGTACTGGAATACCAGCAAACCTTGGCTGAACCGCTCAGCAGCGCCGAGCAGGCTTTGACTATATTCATCGACACCAGCCAGAACGCCGACCCGTTACGGGTCGCCGGTGATATCTGGCGGAAGCTCGGCCGCGAAATTATCGATTAGTCGGAATGTATAGACGTTCGAACTGCCAAATTTCATTTGGCACCTGATGCCCCTTTGTGGGAGTTGCCTATACCGGCTACTGTGACGGACGTAACAATATTGCTGTGGTACATTGTGTGCGCTGCAAACCCGAGATGATGCCCGGCGCATCGTAAGCCTTTAATAATGGAGCACATTAAATGAGCAGAGGCATGTTAATCGCGACACTGTTTCTGGGGCTCGGGATAGCCTCCTCTGCCGCCGCCAGCGACTGGCTCGCTGCGGAAGACCAGTGGTATTTCTCGCCTTTGATCGGCGCGACCTTCGAGGATAAGGACCGCGCATCGGATCAGGGTTTTTCGGCCGCTCTTGGTTTTGGCAAGCAGCTTAACAATCGATGGGCCTTGGAATTCTCGCTGTTCGGCGGTGTGCACCGCGGTGTCAACGAATTCCTCCCGATGGGTGTAGGAGTCGATTTGCTGCGAGATCTCGGGTCAACGGGGCTGATTTCGCCCTACGTGGTACTCGGGACCGGCTGGATATCGCCTAACATCGTCGAGGGCGTCGGCACCGGTCCGGAATTGGATTACGATAATTTCATGGCCACACTGGGTCTCGGTATGATCGCGCCACTGGGTGATTCAGCGGCACGTTTTCGCGGCGAAGTTCGCTATCGGCGGGATTTTCACAGCCCCGACTTCTCGGATTTGCTTTTGATGGGCGGTCTGTACATACCGATTGGTGATGCCTCGGCCTCCGGCCCAAGCGTCAGCCCGGATTCGGATGGTGACGGTGTGCCAAACGACGTCGATCGATGCCCGGCTACGGGAGCAGGAGCGCATGCCGACGAATTCGGCTGCGAGCTGGACGGCGACGGCGATGGCGTTGCAAACAGCAAAGATCGCTGCCCAAACACTCCGAAGTCAACCAATGTGGACCGCCGCGGTTGCGCAATTCAAGTCGACAGTGATGGCGACGGGGTTAGCGACAATGACGACCAATGTCCGGACACATCTCCTTCAGCCAGCGTCAACGCAGTGGGTTGCGAGCTGGATTCCGACGGCGACGGAGTCGTCGACAGCCTCGATAGTTGCAACGATACGCCCGAGGGTGCACGTATCGATGTCCGTGGCTGCACGATTCGTGACAAGATTGTATTGCCCGGGGTGCGGTTCGAACTCAATTCAGCCGATTTAGTCGGCGAATCAACAGCAATCCTCGATCAGGCAGCACAGACGCTGCGTCGCCATCCCGAACTGAAGGTTGAAGCCTGCGGTTTTACCGATACCAGCGGTCCCGAGGTCTTTAACGAGTATCTGTCGCAGAAACGCGCCGAGTCGGTGCGGCGGTACCTGATATCCAAAGGTGCCAATGGCGACAACATTTCAGCGACCGGTTACGGCGAAGCCAATCCGATCGCTGATAACGCGACACGTCCTGGTCGTCAACGCAATCGTCGCGTCCATCTGCGGATATTGAATTAGCCTGATCAGGCTATAATGAAGCCCGGCAGCGAAATCTGCCGGGCTTTTTCTTTGCGAAACAGGCGCGCCGGGCTGGTCAAAACAAGCATGACTACAAAACTTCAGGTCGCTGCGATTTTGATTTTCCTTACCGGGTTGTCGTGTGCCGGTGAGCGTGACCCTGCCTTGTCTGGTTTTTTTGCCGCACCGCTGGGTATTAAAACCACCACCGGCACAGATTACAATTTTACTGTTTACCTGGCCGTTAGCCCACAACAACGGGAACACGGTCTGATGTTTGTCCGAACATTACCAGCCGATTACGGCATGTTATTTATCAACAAAAAATCGCGTGTGACCAGCATGTGGATGAAAAATACGATACTGCCACTGGATATGCTGTTCATCCGCGCTGATGGCACGATCTCCAGTATTGCCAGCAATACAGTGCCCGGATCGCTTGAATCGATTTCATCAGAAGAAGCGGTAATGGGTGTGCTGGAACTCAATGCCGGCACAAGCAAGCGTCTGAACCTCGCACCGGGCGACAAAGTAATTCACAGCGCCTTCGCTACGCGGTCTAACGACGGAGTATCGCCAGCCAACGGCCGACGTTGAGCAGGCTCATCAATGCTGACGAAACATAAGTGAGCGCAGCGGCCGTCAACAGACGTTTCGCATGTCGCTGATCGCCGGGTAGCAAAATATCATCACCTTTCAATATCGGCAGCGCGCGCCCAAAACTCGCATCGAATTCCGTCGGCAGCGTCACCAGGTGGACGAGCGCGCCGGTACCCAGACTGATTACTCCGCCAGCCGCAAACAGCAAGCCAGCGACCGGCGTTCTGGTCAGCAGCCCGACGACCGGCGCCACCACCAACAAACCCGCACCGGCTTTGTTGCTCACGGCAACGACTTTTATCAGGTTCGTGCGCCAGCGGAGCGGCGCGAAACCGTCTCGGTCCTGCATCGCATGGCCGACTTCATGAGCCGCAACAGTAATCGCGGTGAGCGATCGACCAGAGAATTTGTCCGGCGTAAGACGTACCATACCGGCCTGCGGGTCGTAATGATCGCCACCTTTGGCGGCATCAACGGACTCGACGCCGATGTGATGCAGATTGAGTCGATCGAGCAGATGTCGCGCCAGCTCGCCACCGGTGCCAGGATAACGGTCTGCAGGCTCGCTGTATTTTCGCAGCACGTGCTGTACCCACATCGATGGACCTATCAGGAAGGCGACGATCAGGACCGTTAACGCCACTATATGCATTGTTCTAATCTCATTGTTTATCACACATGCGCACAGTAATTTTCATGTTCGGTCTGGCTGCCCTCGCTTATGCAGGGCTTGCTATCAGTGTGTGGTTTTTTCAGTCCCGTTTTATCTACTTCCCCGATGAACCCAGTCGCCGCCTGGACGCCACGCCGAACGATGCCGGTCTGACATACTCTGAAGTGCAATTCAAAACCAATGATGGCGTTTTGCTGCATGGCTGGTTTGTGCCCAATCGCGACGGACCGGTCTTGCTGTATTTCCATGGTAATGCCGGCAATATCTCTCACCGTCTGGAAACAATACATCTCTTTCATCAACTTGGGCTCAATGTATTCATTATCGACTATCGCGGCTACGGTCACAGCGAAGGAAAACCTAGCGAACAAGGCAGCTATCGGGACGCCCTGGCCGCCTGGAACTACCTGACACAGGACCAGGGAATCGATCCGCAACGCATCGTAATCTTTGGCCGGTCGCTGGGGGGTGCCATTGCGGCCTGGTTGGCCGTTGAAGTCTCACCGCAAGCTTTGATTCTGGAATCCACCTTTAGTTCGGTACGCGATATGGCTCGAATTGCCTTTCCGTATCTGCCCGCCGGGTTGGCGAGGATTCAATACGATACGGTATCGCGCATCGCGTCGATCACCTGCCCAATATTGCTAATGCACAGCCCGCAAGACGAAATTATCCCCTTTGAGCTCAGTCAGAAGCTATTGGCTGCCGCACCTGGGCAAACGACTTTTTTTTCGCTCCAGGGCGGACACAATGACGCCCACGTCGTATCCGGCGCAGCCTATGCCAGCGCTTTGAGTCATTTCATAGAGCAAACCCGGTAGGTCATCACCCTGCTCTCGGCGGGATTTCGCTTCAGCGCACAGTGTGTTGCAATAGGCGCCTGAACGAGGGTACCAGCCATGCGCCTATTGCTTATTGTCATTACGCTACTCGTCACCTCCTGTGCGTCGATGAAGCAACCGCCTCCCAGACCGGGGCCACCCGCCGTGCCCGATCTCGACAACATTTGGTATGAGGCGGGGCAAGCCACGCTTGGCGCCGCACTGAAACGCAAGACCCGCCCGGCAAAAGCAAAAAACGTCATCTTTTTTGTTGGCGATGGCATGAGCGTTGCCACCGTCAGCGCGGCCAGAATTCTCGAGGGCCAGCAAGCTGGCGCGACGGGCGAAGAGCACGCCCTGGCGTTCGAAAGGTTTCCTTACGTCGCTTTATCCAAGACCTACAACACCAATGCACAGGTTCCTGACTCGGCAGGCACCGCGACGGCTATGCTCAGCGGCGTCAAGACCATCATGGGTGCTATCGGTGTCGATGCAAGTGTAGCCCGTGGCGAGTGCAGTAACTTGGAAACTGCCAGCGTACCGACTTTGCTGGAATTGGCTGAGCAACGCGGTATTGCCACCGGTGTGATCAGTACCGCCAGGATTACGCACGCGACACCTGCTTCGTCCTATGCGCACTCACCAAATCGCGAATGGGAAGCTGTCGGTCCTGAGGATTGCGCCGATATTGCGCGTCAATTGGTGGAGTTTGACCACGGCGACGGGCCCGAAGTTGTGCTTGGCGGCGGTCGCGCGCCATTCATGCCCGCAACAGAAGCCGATCCGGAATATTCGGACAGAACCGGATGGCGACAAGACAACCGGAATCTAATAACCGAATGGCTCGGCAGCGCCGGAACACGATCTAAGTACGTGTGGAACAAGGAGCAATTTGATGCAGTTAGCCCTAGAAACGCATCAAGATTGCTCGGCTTGTTTGAACCTTCTCACATGCAATATGAAGCTGATAGAAATGATGGGCCGGGGGGCGAGCCATCCCTGGCAGATATGGTGGCAAAGGCTATCCGCATGCTCAAGAAATCTGACGATGGCTACTTTTTGTTTGTAGAAGGCGGTCGCATCGACCACGCACATCACGGTGCCAACGCGTATCGCGCGCTGCACGATACGATTGCCATGTCTGATGCCGTAGCAACGGCGAGGCAGATGACCGATACCAACGATACACTCATCATCGTTACGGCCGATCACGGTCATGTAATGGAGATCGCCGGTTATCCAACACGTGGCAATCCCATTTTGGGTAAAGTCATCAGTCTCAACGAGGACGGCAGTCCTGCCAATGTTTATGCCCTGGATGCCGCCGGTTTGCCGTACACGACACTGGTTTACGGCAACGGGCCGGGCCATGTCGGCGCCTCAGACAGCCAGACCACCGGTCCGAAAGTCTACCCACACCAGGTTGGCGCATACGAAAAGACGCCCGCCAGCCGCACTGATCTGACGAATGTCGACACACAGCAGCCCGACTATATGCAGGAAAGTGCTGTGCCAACCGGTTCTGAAACCCATTCGGGCACCGATGTGCCAATATACGCTGATGGGCCGGGAGCGTCGTTGCTACATGGCGTACATGAACAAAACTACATCTTTCACGTGATGGCCTATGCCCTCCTCGCGCATCGCTAGTAAGTCGGTCGTTCTACTGGCGACGTTACTGGCTGCAACGACTGGCCATGGCGCGCCTGCTGTTACGCCCGGTATGCCCGGTCAGCCGCCGCTCGCAATCGAAAACGTGACGGTGCTCGACCTGGAGCGGGACCGCAAGCTGGCAAACTGCACGGTGCTTGTCCGTGACGGCCTGATCGAAGCCCTCAGCGACAAAGAAATCGAATTGCCCAAACAAGCCCTGCGCATCGACGGCACCGGGCTTTATCTGCTACCGGGTCTGGCGGAAATGCACGCTCACATCCCGAGCCAATCTCAAGGCACCGCCTACACCAACCGCGTACTTTTTCTGTATCTCGCCGCCGGCGTGACGACTGTGCGCGGCATGCTTGGGGAGCCGGGACATCTACGCCTGCGTGCCGCAGCAAAAGGCTACGAGTTGCTGTCGCCGCGCATCTATACATCAGGACCGTCTTTTAACGGCCGCAGTGTGAACAGCCCCACGGCTGCCAGGAATATGGCCCGTTCGCAACACATGGCAGGTTACGATTTTCTAAAACTGCACCCGGGACTGACGCGCGACGAATACGATGCGCTCGTCGATACAGCCAATGATTTGGACATACCGTTTGCCGGACATGTATCGGCCGAGGTTGGCATCACACGAACGCTACAGGCTCGCCAAGCGACTATCGATCATCTCGATGGCTACATGCAGGCACTGGTCACCGCCGATTACCAGCCCGATAACGCTGGCTTTTTTGGCGCGGCACTCGTATCAGGAGTCGACGAACAACGTATCGACGAAGTGGCTAAAGCGACTGCGGCCGCAAATGTGTGGAACGTCCCGACACAAAGTCTGATCGAGAATTTCGTATTGCCCGTTGACGCAGACACCATGGCGACACGACCGGAAATGCGTTACATGCCAGCTTCGACGGTAGCGACTTGGCGGCGGCGAAAATCCGATGTACTGGCAAGTCCTGAATATGATGCGGCATCAGCGCGTCGTTTTGTCGACGTGCGCCATCGTTTGATTCTGGCTCTACACAAAGCCGGCGCCAAATTGCTGTTGGGATCGGATGCGCCACAAGTATTCAATGTACCGGGTTTTGCCATACACCGGGAGCTGGAAACGCTGGTGGAAGCCGGGCTGACACCACGCGAAGCGTTGCTGACGGGAACGGCCAACCCGGCACGTTTTTTTGGTGCCAGCAACACATTTGGTTTCGTGCGCGCAGGTTTGGAGGCCGATCTGTTGTTGCTGTATGCGGATCCTACGCAGAATATCGGCAATATCTCGAAGATTGCCGGCGTAGTGGCGCGCGGTCGTTGGCTGTCACGGGAAACCATTGACCGTAGGCTCGAGAAACTGGCGCATAAGTGATGCCACCTACCATGTGTCATATGCGCTGAAAAGTGCACCGATCCGCGTCGATGGCAGGCGACCGAAACGCCTGCCGATACGAATCGGCTATTTCCCATGTGCCCCCTATTCTTTACACTTGTTCCGTATCAATGAACACGCACGACTTGAAAACAGCCATACGCCTTCATCGAAACGGTCGCTTGCAGGCAGCACATGACATATACACAAATCTGGTGGAGGCCAGGCCTGCTGACGCCAAACTCCGATCGCTTTACGGCCAGCTTGAATTGCAGATGGGTATCAAGGATAGCGCCATCGACCATTTGCGCGATGCGGCCAGGCTCGCACCAGAAGACGACCGTATTGCGTTGACGCTCGCCAGGGGCCTCGCCACCGTACAGCAACACGACGAAGCACTAAATATTACGCATAAATTGCTGGCTAAAGACGACCAACGCGCCGATGCCTGGTCGACATTGGCTGCCGTCCACCGACATCGCAATGATCATGTAAACGAACTGCTAGCGCTGGAACGCGCCTCGGAACTCTGGCCGGATGATGTTCCAACACTGATTGCACGTGCCAACGCCGAGGCCGCAAATTCTTTTCTCGATCGTGCTATCGAAACACTGCGTGGCGCTGCAACCAAGGCGCCCCGAAATGCGCGCGTCGTTAACAACCTCGGTACGCTGTTATTACGACGCAACAATCTTGACGGCGCAGCCGCTGCGTTGCGCCAGGCGTTGAAAATATCCCCCGACTATGCAATGGCAGCGTCAAACCTCTCGATGGTTCTGCATCGCATGGGAGAGCTCGATGCCGCCCGCGAAATGGCGGAACGAGCCCTTAAACTAGCGCCAAACAATATCGATGCGCGTAGTGAACTGGCGGCTGTCTTGATGGCAAACGGTGATCTCGCTGGCGCCGAAGCAGGTTTCAAAGCTGCCCTGGAATTGGCACCGACACATCAGCGTGCGCTGGCTGGCTTGGCCGAACTACGCGAGCGCCAGGGCCGGGCAACGGAAGGGCTGAGCCTGATCACTAAGATAATAGAAAGCAATCAGGCATCACCGGACGTACGACTGGTCGGCGCAAGCCTGGCCCGGCGTGTCGGGCGGCGGGAAATCGCACTTGAGATGCTCACACCATTACTCGATGGCAATGGCAGGCCGTTGGAGACCCTCGATCGGGCTACGCGACGTCGCCTTGGCTTTCTTCTGGGCGATATTTACGATGCCAGCGCCGACTATGGCGCTGCACTGGGTCATTACGATGTCGCGAATGCCGTGCTGCGTCCCGATTTCGACACGACTGTACATAGTGCCTACATTGATACGATCATCACAGCATTCGACAAAAACACTGTACGCCGGGCAACTGTTGTTGAACGCACACCGAAACGGCTGTTCCTGATCGGAATGCCGCGCAGCGGCACCAGTCTGCTCGAGACCATGTTGTCAGGGCATCCCGAGATACATGCCTGCGGCGAGTTAGCGCTCATCGGCCGATTGGTCAACGAAAGCGGCGACTATCCCACCGGGATTAGCACGCTTGATGATGTGGGCCTCGACCGCATGGGCGACCATTATTGCGCCAGCACAGCTGCGCCGACAGGCATCCGTTGGATGACAGACAGGATGGCGCTCAATTATTTTTACCTCGGAGCTATTTCGAAAATATTACCCGATGCGCTCATCATTCATTGCAACCGCTTCCCGGCGGATTGCCTTCTGTCCTGTTATTTCCAGAACTTCCTCGATCCATCGCTGGGGTTTAGTTTCAGCCTCGATAGTCTGCATCATTACTGGCTTAGCTACAGTCGTCTGATGCATCACTGGCAAGAGATTCTGGGCGATCAGATTCTCGATATCCAATATGAAGAATTGGTGGCGAGTCCGGAGTCAGTGTTGCGTCCGCTGCTGGAGCGTCTCGATGTGGAGTGGAATGATGCCGTCTTGAATCCGGAAGAAGCCGGGCGACACGCCAGTTCGCCGTCCCACACGCAAGCCTGGCAACCTATACACAGCCGTTCTGTTGGACGATTCGCGCGCTATCGGCCGTTCCTGGCTGAACGTGCGGAAGCTATCGGCCACCTGGCATGAGTCCAGCCAAGCAGCGCCCAAGGACAGACAGGGGCAAATAACGTGCCGCTGACCCACTGCCGGCTTTGTAACAGCGCCGATCTGCATTTCGACTTTGCCGAGGGTTACCGTAGCCGTCTGAAATATTACCGCTGCCACAACTGTCGCCTGGTCAACTACGACCTTGATCATGGTTTGGATCAGTCACAATACACGGAGGTATATGTCAGCCCGACGCTCGTCGAAAACAAGAGAAACGTTGAGGGCACGGCGACCTGGCAATTCTTACACCGCCATGTTCCTGGCCCAGCCAAGCTTATGGATATCGGTTGTGGCAACGGATGTATTCTTTACCTCGCCCGCGAACACGGCTGGGAGGTACGCGGACTGGAACTGTCAGCAGACGCAGCACGCGCGATAGCCGCCGACACCGGAATCGAAGTTGACGTGGGCAACTTTCTGAAGATGAACCTCGACGACAGCGCGAACTATGATGTCGTTATCCTGCGTCATGTTCTTGAGCACTTGCCGGATTCAGTTGGCGCATTGCGCCAGATCAACGCGCTGTTGCGTCCCGGGGGTTATGCGCTGCTGGAATTTCCAAATATCGACGCACCGGCTCTCAAATTCAAACGGGCTATGAAAAAACTTGGTCTGCGTAGTAACACGAAATATCCGCCGGAATGGCGTCCCGGACACTGCAATGAATTTTGTCGTTATTCGTTCAACTACCTCGCGCGGGAAAGTGATTTCGCGCTGGAAATCTGGCAGACATATTCATCCAAACCTACCCTAAACGCGATTTACAACAGATTGCCGATTGGCACTAAAGCACGAGTGTTATTACGCAAGAACGCGTGAAGAAATACTCGGTTGTCCAGCTTGGTTCGAAGTATTGATGCTGAGGACTCAGGACCGGCGTGGCCTCGGCGAACCCTGATCGCTTGTTCACCCGGTGGCCCGGTGTGGACCTATCGTTAGCCTATCGTAGCTTATTGTCGCATCCTGGTGAGCATAAGCCATTGTCTTGAATATAGAACCCTTAATAACTGTGTGCGCCTATTTGCGAAAACTGTGACGAACAGGGCATTGCCTCGGGGCTGGCCTTGTGTAAAATACCGCGCTCGTCCAGTTGAGCACACCAGTTTATAGGGAGAGGCGATGCCAACACGAACATCGACAATGCGCAAGAAGCGCACAAAGGCGAAGAAACCGGCCAAGAAAACAGCATCCAAGAAAACGGCTGCCAAGAAGAAGCCTGCTGCGAAGAAGAAAACTGCGAAGAAAAAGGCTCGCAAGAAGACTGTGAAAAAAGCTGCGGTTCGCAAGAAGACTGTCGTGAAAAAATCAACTGCAAAAAAGGCAACGGGGAAGAAAACACCATCCCGCAAGAAGTCTGCCAGCCGGCGCTCGCGTGCCAACGTCATGAGTGGCCCCGGTATCGCCAGCACGTACAAGTCAGGCCGTGGTGAGCGGTACATGAACAAGAAACAACTAGAACATTTCCGGCAAAAGTTGCTGGCGTGGAAAGCGGAAATTGTTGCTGACCTGGGCCACACTATCAATCACCTGAAGGACGAAAGCGTCCATCTTGCCGATCCCAACGACAGGGCAACTCAGGAATCCGAATTCGCACTTGAACTCCGCACACGTGACCGTGAGCGAAAATTGCTTGCGAAGATCAATCAGGGCCTGGCACGCATTGACGATGGCTCGTACGGCTACTGTGAAGAAACCGGCGATGAAATCGGAGTTGCGCGGCTGGAGATTCGTCCTGTCGCTACACTTTGTGTCGAGGCTCAGGAGCGGCGCGAACGCTCCGAACGCCAATACATCGACCGCTAGCTCGTGACAGTGTGGCGACGCGCCCGCAGTAAGCGGGCGTTATGCTTGCCAGATGGAAAGATCGCGACCGAGCAAGTCGGCAAGCGCGTCGACGTCGTTACTGTAATGGTCGATCAATCGATTCAGACACTCCTGACTTACATTGAATTTTTGTTTGAGTATTCGGTCGATGACCTGCCAACCAATCGATAGAAAAGGCAGATAGTAGTGTCCTCGCAGCGCGATCGCAGACTGCACGCCGCGATTCGATACGCGATTCGGATCGATCGTCGCGTCTTCCTCTGAGACCCCGATAAACGATGCCGCTTGCCTGACTAGCTGCAGAGGATTGGTCTTCATGTCCTCTTCGAAAATCCAAACACGTATCTGCTCAGCAGGAAACAGATCGAAATAATGTCTGAGCTGCACAGAATAGAGCCCGTGTGACAAGATACTCCACTCCTCGGCAAGGTCGCGATGTTTACCAAAAAGTATCTCTTCGGGTGCTGCCGATATGGGAAAGCGGCGGAACCAGAGATGATGACGTAAGGCAGAGACCGCCCGCGTTACCGGGTTACGCAGCACAAGCAGCAGTTTCACGTCGGGCAACATTTCCCGTATGCGCTGTGCGGCAGGCAGCCGTGTACCGTCTTGTTTTTCAACCAACAGATAATCCGGTGTTTTCTCACCACAGAGCTGCCCGTCCGTGGCAGCGGAAAAGTGTTCGCTGTACCAGCCGGGTCCGCGCGCATAGTTTTGATCCAGGTCAAAGAAGTGGACCTCTTTGGCGGGAACATAGAGTGCGGGATGATGAGACAGCATCTCGGCCAACCAGGTGGATCCGGCCTTCTGCGCTCCACCGACCAGAAACTGAGGCAATCGATACTCGCTCACTCGTAACTCACTATTCGTCTGCCCCTACAGGATGAGGTCGACAATCATACCGCTTCGGGCCTATGTGACATAACGTCAATGACGAATCTCGTCATCGGATTAAGATACGATAAGTTATCTCGCTGAAGTCTGTCTCCTGGGGGAATAAACAATGAAACGACTCGGTGTCATCAGCGCAATGGCCTTACTCCTGTTGCCCGCAATCGTGTCCTCGGTCGAGCCGGCCGACGAAGTCCGGGTGCTGACTCGAAATATTTACGTGGGCGCGGATATATTTCGTGTAATCGAGGCGCCGGACGCAATTTCAGCTTTGCTGGAGATTGCCGCGGTCTACCAGACAGTATTGGACACCGATTTTGCGGCCCGTGCGGAGGCGCTGGCAGATGAGATCCTCGAGACCAGCCCACACCTGATCGGCCTGCAGGAAGTATCACTACTGCGACGCCAGTCTCCCGGTGACGCACTGGCCGGCAACCCGGTACCCGCTGTGGATGTGGAGCTGGATTTCCTGCAGATATTGCTCGATGCGATGGTCAGCCGGGGCCTTACGTATGAAGTTGCGGCTGTAATTGAAAATGCCGATGTTGAACTGCCGCTATTAGGTCCGGTACTCGATGACATTCGGCTTACCGACCGCGATGTGATCCTCGTGCGCAACGATGTTGTCATCAGTAATCCATTGACAAGAACCTATGACAACTTCGTGTCCGTCAATCTCAGCGGTCTGGATATTCAGTTTAAGCGCGGCCTTTTGGCAGTCGACGCTCAAGTCAGTGGGCGCACCTATCGCTTCGTCAACACTCATCTTGAGACCGGTGGCGATTTTGGTGGGGCTGTACAGGCCCTTCAGGCACCGGAATTGATCGATGCGCTGGCGGATGAATATTTGCCAGTAATATTACTGGGTGATTTCAATGCTTCGCCTGACGCCGCACCGGAACTGGCCTACGCACAGTTGATCGATGCCGGCTTTGTCGATACCTGGCTGCAGTTCGCGCCGGCCGATCCAGGTTTCACGTGTTGCCATATCGAAACCCTGAACAATCCACTTCCCGAACTTAGCTCCAGAATAGACATAGTATTTGTGCGCAACGCGGCGACGCCTGCGGCGATTGTGATTCACTCCGAAGTCGTCGGCGACGAGATCGGAGATCAGACGCCCGGTGGCTTGTGGCCGTCTGACCATGCCGGCGTATTCGCCACCTTAAATATTCCAGTTGGCGATAACGATGGCGATGGCTTGGACGATCTGTCGGACAACTGCATCACCGTGGAAAATACTGATCAGCGCGATACCGATTTTGACGGTTTCGGCAACATCTGTGATCCGGATTTCAATCAGGACCAGTTGGTAAATTTCGCAGACCTGGCTTACATGGGCGCCCATTTCTTCACTGACGATCCCGATGCCGATTTGAACGGTGACGGTAGGGCTAATTTCCGGGATCTCGCCATCATGGCGAATCTTTTTTTCAGGCCGCCCGGACCCAGCGCGCTAGCGCAATAATAACGGGCATTATCGGCATAAGAAAAACTCAGGCAACGGGTGTTGATTCTGTTGTTTGAGGTTTTGGATCTTTCTGCGGTGCAGGATGTTCGTACTGGCTGATCATTGCATGGATATCGGCACGTACCTGTGCTGCCGCATCAATCTTCACGGGCCCGTAGCCCCGTATTTCCATCGGCATTGCGGCGATGGCGATGGCGGCGCCCAACTTGTCGACCGTCAGCCCCCTCAGTAATCGGTCGATTAATGACTCGTATTCACTGACTAGATCGCGTTCCATTCTGCGTTCAGCAAAACGGCCGAAGGGATCTAGGGGTGTGCCCCGCAGCCCCTTAAACCGAGCCAGCATCCCAAGCACACCAGTCATCCAGGGGCCAAAGGCTCGCTTGCGTGGCCGGCCGCGGGCATCAGTCCCCGCATTAAAAACCGGTGGCGCCATGTGGTAGTTGAGTTTGTAGTCGCCTTCGAATTCGGCGGCAACGCGTTCCAAAAATTTTGTCTGCGTGTGCAGCCGACCCACTTCATACTCGTCCTTGTACGATAGCAGCTTAAAATAGCTGCGCGCGATCGCCATACTAAGCTCAGTCGAGCCCCCTGCCACGCTGGCCTCTGCTTTTTGTGCCCGTTCGACCTGAGTCCTGTATTTCTCTGCCAGTTTCTTGTCCTGATAATCTGTCAGAAATTCGCTGCGCCGTTGCACAATTTCTGCGAGACTCTCAGTGGAATACGATTTTTTTGGTGGCACGAGTCCATAGACATATTCAGGGTCTGCGGCGACTAGCCGGCCCCAGCCGAACGCAAGCAGGTTGTTCTCCACCTGGACAGCGTTCAATTCGATCGCGGCGATGACAGACTCAAGCGACAGTGGAATCAATCCCTTTTGCCACGCGACACCCATTGTCAAAACGTTGGCGTAAATAGTGTCGCCCAAGAGTCTTCCTGCCAGTCGGTTTGCCGGCACTGTATCCAGTTCCTTAACCGATTTTTCGATGGCATCAATCCTGTCGTCGGCTTTTAGTGCCGCATCCCGATCCAGGACAAAATCGGCGGTTGCCATTTCGGCAGTATTTAACACCGCCCGGGTTGCCGATCTTGAGTAGCTAAGCGATGCGCGGGGCGAGGAACTGACAACCAGATCGCAACCGATCAAGGCATCGGCCCTACCCCGCACGATGCGCACCTGATTGAGAGACACAGGATCATCACTCATGCGTATAAAACTGAGAACCGTGCCAAATTTCTGTGCAAAGCCCATAAAATCCAACACGCTGGCGCCCTTGCCAGAAAGATGGGCCGCCATGGTTATTATTGCGCCAACCGTAATCACGCCGGTACCACCTACGCCTGTAACCAACAAGTCATAAGGTTCAGCCAGCGAAGGTTTGTGTGGTTGTGGCAAACGCGCGACCCGATCGGATATATCGTGCGCCGCCGGGGCTGGCTTGCGCCGGGTGCCACCCTCGATAGTGACAAAGCTGGGGCAGAACCCGTTAATACACGAGAAGTCCTTGTTGCAACTGTTCTGATCAATCTGTCGTTTGCGCCCAAATGGTGTTTCTTTCGGCACGACGGAAAGACAGTTCGACTCGACTGAACAATCACCACAACCTTCACAAACCAGGTCATTGATGACCACATGCCGGTCCGGCTCGGGCACCGTCCCGCGTTTACGCTTGCGACGCGTTTCGGTGGCACACGCCTGTTCGTAGATGAGTACAGTGACACCCGGTATTTCGCGTAGCTCGCGCTGAACCCGGTCCAATTCGCGACGATGATCGATGGTTAACCCACCGGGAAAGTCTCTACTGTCGAATTTTTCCGGTTTGTCCGACAGTAATGCGATGCGCTCGACGCCTTCGGCACGCATGGAATGTGCAATCGACTCTACGCTGATCGGTCCATCGATAGGTTGACCGCCGGTCATCGCAACAGCGTCGTTGTACAGAATCTTGTAGGTAATGTTGGTTCCGGCAGCGACCGCTTGACGTATCGCCAACGAGCCGGAATGATACAAAGTGCCCTCGCCCAGGTTCTGAAAGATATGCTGGCCGCCGTTAAACATCGATTTGGCAATCCAGTTAACACCTTCGCCACCCATCTGGATCAGTGACTCAGTATCACGATTCATCCAGCTCGCCATAAAGTGGCAACCGATGCCGGCCAGCGCCTGCGAACCCTCCGGTACCTTGGTCGAAGTATTATGCGGACAACCGGAACAAAAATAAGGCATCCTGTTTGCGCCTTTTATTTTTATTATCTCTATCGGCGCGCGCAGCAACGCTGCTGCCCGTTCACTGAGATTAAGACCCGGAAGAACCTTGTCGATGCGTTTGGCAATAACCGGTGCGAGACCCAGTGGCGACAACTCCCCAACCCAGGGAATCAGTTTTTCGCCTTGCTCATCCTGTTTGCCCACCATGCGTTGCGGCTTATGACCTGGGTGATCGTAAAAAGACTCCTTGAACCAACTCTCGATAATGCCGCGCTTCTCTTCGACAACCAGAACCTCTTCCTGCTCGCGCACAAAGTCCAGCGCGGCAGTGTGCTCGAGTGGCCAGACCATACCGATCTTATAAACATCCAGACCGATTCGGCGTGCCTCGGCACGATCGATATCGAGCAAACGCAGCGCTTCCATCAGATCCAGGTGTCCCTTACCGGTCGTGACCAGACCATAACGCGCGTCAGGCACATTGTAGATACGCTTGTCGATCGGGTTAGCGCGAGCGAAAGCAAGTGCTGCCTCTTTCTTCGCTTCGAGGCGTTCTTCGATCTGCGGACCCGGCAAATCGGGCCAACGATAATGCAGCCCGCCCGGCGGCGGACTAAAGTCGTCGGGAATCACAAACTCCGGCGTATCGGGCAGTTGCACAGACATTGCCGATTCAACCGTTTCCGAGACGGCTTTGAAACCGACCCAGCAACCGGAAAAGCGCGACAAGGCGAGCCCGTACAGACCGAAACTCAAGTATTCCTCAACGTTGGCCGGGTTGAGATGCGGCATGAAAAAGGTCAGAAACGCAACGTCGGACTGGTGCGGCATTGATGAAGACACGGCGCCGTGATCATCGCCGGCGACGACCAGGACACCGCCATGCGGTGAACTGCCGTAGGCATTACCGTGTTTCAGGGCATCACCGGAACGATCCACACCCGGACCCTTGCCATACCAGATACTGAAGACACCGTCGACGCGGCGCTGCGGATCAGTTTCGACCTGTTGCGAGCCGAGTATCGCCGTTGCCGCCAGATCTTCATTTACCGCCGGCAAGAATTCGATATCGTGTTCTGCGAGCTGTTGTTTGGCGCGCCACAGCTCAATATCATAGGAACCGAGCGGCGAACCGCGATAACCACTTATGAAACCTGCTGTATTGAGACCCGCTGCGCGATCAAGGACTCGCTGCATCATCGGCAGACGGACCAGTGCCTGCGTCCCAGTCAGAAAAACCCGTCCCGACTGACGCAGGTAGCGATCCTCGAGTCTGTAATTGTCTAGCATGATCAGCGCTAGAGTACCGCCGCAATCGCATTTACCAAATAATCCAGATTGGATTTTCTCACGCCTGCGATATTCGCCCGGCTGGAGCTGACCATGTAGATGTGAAATTTTTCTCGCAGCGTATCAACTTGTTCGGCTGTAAGACCCAGCAATGAGAACATTCCCGTTTGTCTGGCGATAAACGAAAACCGATTTGTCGACGTCCTGGCCTCAAGCGCATTGGTCAGATTGCGCCGCAGTGAATTGATGCGGTCGCGCATATCCCCGAGTTCTTCCAGCCAGAGCGCCTTCAAGTCCTCGTCCCGCAAAATCAGGTCGACGACCGCAGCACCATGCGCCGGTGGCATCGAATAAACCGTGCGGGTCACATTGGCCAGGTGAGTTGCACACGCCACCGCTTTTTCGGCGTCTGCCGCCACTATGCTGGCGGCACCAACACGATCGCGATAAATACCAAAATTCTTGGAGCACGACGTCACGACGACACTCTCGGGAAGTTTCTGGGCGCACAGCCGTGCACCGTAAGCATCTTCGTCGGTTCCTTGGGCGAAACCCTGATAAGCCATATCGTTCCAGGGAACCAGCTCGTTGCGGGCCAGCACATCGACCAAAGCATCCCATTGTTTCGCGGATAAATCGGCACCGGTTGGGTTGTGACAGCAACCATGTAGCAAGACCACGTCACCGGCGTTGGCATGTTCGAGCGTTGACAACATGCCGTCGAAATCAATTCCGTGGCGCTCAGCGTCATAGTATGGATAGGTTTTGAACTCCAACCCGCCACCTTTTATTAGCGGACGATGATTGGGCCACGTTGGACCGCTGACCCAAACCACAGGCGCACTGTTTGCACGCCTTAGTACGTCGGCTACGATATGCAGACCACCGGATCCACCCGTCGTCTGCACAGTGGCGATACGCTTGTCGGCGAGTGCAGGATGTCGCTCACCAAATATGAAGTCCTGCATCGCCACGTTAAAAGATATATTTCCGGCCAAACCCTCATAGGTCTTGGTTTTCTGATTATCGTGTACTCGCTGCTCCGCCGCTTTGACAGCGCGCAAAACGGGCGTGTTTCCCAGTTCATCCTGGTAAACACCGGCGGCAAGGTCGACTTTTTGCTCAGAAGTATCCTGTCGGTACTTCGCCATCATCCCCAGAATGGGGTCATCAGCCAGACGATCGAGTCTCTCAAACATTCTGAAACGGGCCTCAGGCGCCCAATATCTCCTGCATTTTTTCTGCCGTCGCCACCATGGTCAGCACATCATAAGCGGCCACGCTGTCACCGTCCTGATTTGTTACATCGGTATCCCAGCATACTTCACCATATCCCAGTCCTTCGCGGTAGGTTTTTTGCTTACAGGTAAGCCTGACCTTGATTCGGTCACCCGGATTCACCGGCTTGGCGAAGCGCAGGTTATCGAGACCATAGTTGGCCAGCACCGGGCCCAACGGCGCATCGACAAAGAGCCCCGCCGCCGCAGACACGAGAAAATATCCGTGCGCGACGCGACCGTCGAAGAACGGGTTACGCGCGGCATCGTCTTCGTTCATGTGGGCGTAAAAATGATCACCGCTTAGCTCGGCAAAACGCTCGATGTCCTCGATCGTGATCTCGCGCTCCTTTGTATGCAGGGTGTGGCCGATCTCAATCTCTTCGAAAGTCAGCCTGAAAGGATGTTGCGCCGGTCCTGCCTCGCGTGCGCCGCGTATCCATTGGTGGGTCGTCTCGGTCAACATGCTGGGCGTGCCCTGTAACGCCGTGCGTTGCATGTAATGCATCACGCCACGGATACCGCCGAGCTCCTCGCCACCACCGGCACGCCCTGGTCCACCATGCACAAGATGCGGCAAGGGCGAGCCATGACCGGTGGATTCTTCGGCACAATCACGATTAATCAACACCAGTCGACCATGATATGGCGCAATCGCCAGCACCAGACGGCGAGCCACGTCATCATCATAAGTGTATATGGACCCGGCAAGACTGCCTTCACCCTTTCGCGCCAGCTCCTCCGCCTCGCCAAGATCGTTGTAGGGCAAGACCGTCGCGACCGGACCAAACGCTTCAACCCGATGGGGCGCGGCAGCCGTCATCGGCCGGTCGCAATGCAAAAGCACCGGCGCGAAGAAAGCGCCCTTTTCGGCATCCGCATCGATTACATCGAAGTGCTCAGTGTCGCCATAGACGATTTCACCTTCTGCAACCAACTCACTGATACGGCTACGTACTTCTTCGCGTTGCGCCAAACTTGCCAACGCACCCATATCGATTTCTTTGCTCGCAGGGTTTCCGAGGCGGATGCAACTCAATCTTTTTGCAAGTTCGCTGACCAGTTCAGCGCTGGACTCACGTGGCGCGATGATGCGACGGATTGCGGTACACTTCTGGCCCGCCTTGCTGGTAATTTCTTTGACGATCTCATCGACACAAAGATCAAATTCCGCAGTGCCGGCTACAGCATCGGGACCCAGTATCGCGCAATTGAGTGAATCGGTTTCCGCTGTGAAACGAACTGACTGGGCCAGTATATTTGGATGCTGGCGTAACTTGTCACCGGTCGTTTTGGAGCCGGTAAAGGCTACGACGTCCTGACAGTCCAACTGCGAGAGCAAATCGCCAGTGCTGCCACAAATCAATTGCAGTGCCCCCGCGGGCAGAATGTCCAAATCAACGATGCTACGCACCATCAGCTCAGTCAGGTACGCGGTGCTGCTCGCCGGCTTGACGATGGCCGGCATGCCGGCCAACAGTGTCGGCGCAAGTTTCTCCAGCATGCCCCAACAGGGAAAATTGAACGCGTTGATGTGCACGGCCACACCACGCAGCGGTACAAAGATATGTTGCCCGACAAATGTGCCGTTGCGCGAGATGATTTCAGGCGGTCCGTCAATGTAGACCTGATCGTCGGGCAATTCGCGACGGCCCTTGCCGGAATAAACGAACAGCGTTGAGATACCGCCATCGATATCGACCCAGGAATCTGCGCGGGTTGCACCCGTACTCGTCGACAGCGCATAGAAAGCCTTCTTGTTTTCCATGAGACCTTTTGCCAACGCTTTGAGCATGGCGGCGCGCTGATGGAAAGTCATCTTGCGTAAGCCGGGACCACCCACGCGACGCGCATAGGCAACCATGTCGGCAAAATTCAGACCATGACTACTAATACTGGCGATGGGCTCGCCGTTTACGGCGCTGAGCAACACCGGCCCATCATCACGACCGGCGACCCATTGTCCCTCGGCAAAAGATTCAAGCCTCATGTTTTCCACACTTTAAATACACGCGTTGCCAAAGCTCTGCGCATCGTAACTTGCGATCAAACTGAAATAGTTCTTCCAGGTCGTGTAGTATAATTAGTATCACATTGCACGACGCTATGCCGCAAGTGTAACCGCTGCCATGCCAAACACTGCAGAAAAGAAATCGGCTTCGATCCCCACAGACAGCTTTAGCCGGGCGGCCACCAAACTGCTCGATGACTTTCGCGTACAACGACCCATTCGGGCGGGATCCCTGCTCATTAGTGTTTTTGGAGATGCCATCACACCGCACGGCGGCACCGTGTGGCTGGGAGCATTAATCCGTGTACTTGAAGGCTTCGGCATTAATCAACGCCTGGTGCGCACTTCCGTATTCCGATTGGTAAAAGACGGATGGCTGGAAACGACCCAGATCGGTCGGCGCAGCTTCTATAGCGTGACACCCGAGGGGCGCGAACGATTCGAGGAAGCCAGTCGTCGCATTTACACTGAACCTCGACCGGAATGGCCGGGTACCTGGACGACGGTTCTTTTGTCCGGGGTTGCAGCAGAGCATCGTGACACCGTTCGTAAAGAATTGCGTTGGCTGGGCTTCGCACCATTTTCGGCCAATCTCCTGGCACATCCCGCACCGGACATGTCGGCCGTCGAATCCCATCTTGCGAGGCACGCTGTCAATGACAAATTATTGATTATGGATGCACGGGTCCAGGGCGATCGCGATGACTATCTACGCAAATTGGTACACGATGCCTGGAAACTCGATGAGTTGGGCGCACGTTATGCCGAATTTTCTAGGCGATTCAGACCAATTTATCGGGCAGCGCAGCGCGTCAGCCAACCTGATACGGAGCAGGCTTTCCAGGTCCGTACATTACTCATACACGAGTACCGCAAAGTACTCTTGCGCGACCCACTCTTGCCGGAAGCGCTGTTACCGGCCAAATGGACCGGTGTCTCAGCCTATCAACTGTGCAGGAATCTTTACGAACTGATCACGGGACCCACGGAGCGCTTCCTGACCAAAAACATGGAGACGGCCGAAGGGCTGCTGCCACCAGCCGAGCCACAATACTTTCAACGATTCGGCGGTCTGGCAAAGCCATGAGTGCCTCGATGCTCGTCGTCGTAAGCCGAAGTGCAACAATCGCGTTGTCTCTACGCTAGGGAACTACATCATGACTGATCAGAGCATTATCGTATCAGGCCAAGACGGATACACCGAGCTGACCCTTAACCGGCCCGACTCGCTCAATAGCTTCAACGCCGCAATGCACGAGCAGCTGGCCGACGCAATTGCAGAAGTCGAGCAAGACGAAAATATTCGGGCACTCTTGATTACGGGTTCGGGACGGGCCTTTTGTGCCGGCCAGGATCTCTCCGATCGCGCGGTCAGTGACGACGCTGAGCCGGTCAACCTCGGTAGGACACTTAGTACATTATATAACCCCCTGGTGCGCAGATTACGTTCTTTGCCAAAACCTGTGGTATGCGCGGTCAATGGTGTCGCCGCCGGTGCCGGTGCCAATATCGCCCTCGCGTGTGACATTGTAATCGCGGCTCGATCGGCAAAATTTATCCAGTCGTTTTGCAAGATCGGTTTGCTTCCTGATTCCGGTGGCACGTGGATACTGCCGCGGCTGGTCGGCCCGGCACGCGCGGCTGCATTGGCCATGCTGGGCCTGCCACTGCGTGCTGAAGAGGCAGAGAGCTGGGGGCTGATTTACAAGGCAGTAGACGACGCCGATCTTATGAGACAGGCAAGAGCGTTGTGTGCACACTTTGCAACGCAGCCCACGGGCGGACTTGCCGGAATCAAGAAAGCGCTAAAAGAAAGTTGGAAAAATGATTTCTCGACCCAACTCGATCTTGAACGCAGGCTGCAACAACAACTTGGTTCCAGCGAGGATTATCGCGAAGGCGTGACCGCTTTCCTGGAAAAGCGCAAACCCGTTTTCAAGGGGCGTTGAGGTGGCACAAACAGATGATCCGTTACAACTGGCGCAGGCCTGTGCGGAAAAAATGTACGCCGCCGATCTGGCGTCTCGCGAACTAGGCATAGCTATTAATATCCCAAAACCCGGCAGTGCGCTCGCCGCAATGACAGTAACTGCCAAAATGGTTAACGGTCACGATGTGTGTCACGGTGGTTATGTGTTCACGCTGGCTGACACAGCGTTTGCATTCGCTTGCAATGCGTATAACCGAGTCAGCGTAGCGGCCACCGCAGCGATTGAGTTTCTCGCGCCGGTACGGCTGGACGATCGCCTGGTAGCAACCGCCACCCAACGACACCGAGGTCGGCGCTCGGGAACCTACGACGTCAACGTCACCAACCAAGAAGGCGAGCTGGTGGCCCTGTTTCGCGGGCGTTGTGTGGCGCTGGAAAAACCGCTGTTGGCGCCAGAATCATGATACAGAATTGGTTGTGTAAACATTATTTGTGTGCCATATTTTAGGGCTTGGCCAGCCGGAGCGCACTATGTATACCCAGGGTCTCGACCAGAAGCCGGACACCGAAAAACAAGTCGACGGGACTGAGCAGCTGGTTCGTTTTCAGGCAAGAATTGATGCCGACGAAAAGATCGAACCCAAGGACTGGATGCCGGACGGTTACCGCAAGACCCTTATTCGTCAAATCTCACAACACGCGCACTCGGAAATCGTCGGCATGTTGCCCGAGGGTAACTGGATCACGCGCGCACCGACCTTGCGACGCAAAGCGATACTACTGGCCAAGGTTCAGGATGAAGCAGGGCACGGTCTCTACCTATATAGCGCCACGGAAACGCTCGGCGTATCGCGCGATCAGCTAACCGAGCAACTGCTCACCGGCAAGGCAAAGTACTCAAGCATTTTCAACTATCCGACACTTAGCTGGGCGGATATCGGAGCGATTGGCTGGCTCGTCGACGGCGCAGCAATAATGAATCAAATCCCGCTGTGCCGCTGCTCCTACGGTCCCTACGCACGAGCGATGGTCCGCGTTTGCAAGGAAGAGAGTTTCCATCAACGACAAGGTTTCGAAATCATGCTGGAGTTATCCCGCGGCTCCGACGCACAACGCCGCATGGCACAGGATGCACTGAACAGGTGGTGGTGGCCATCGTTGATGATGTTTGGTCCCAGCGATGTGGATTCCAAGCACAGCGCTCAGTCAATGGCATGGAAAATTAAACGCTTTAGCAACGATGAGTTGCGACAGAAATTCGTCGATGTCACGGTGCCGCAGGCTGAATTCCTGGGTCTGACGATGCCGGATACCGATCTGGATTGGAATGAATCACGCGGTCATTATGATTTTGGCGAAATCGACTGGCAGGAATTCTACGAAGTTTTGAAAGGCAATGGTCCGTGCAATCGCGAGCGGTTGGCGGCACGCCAGTCCGCACACGATGACGGCGCATGGGTACGTACCGCGGCAGTTGCCTACGCGCAGAAACAGAAACGGCGGTGTCAGGCTGCCTGACGCAAGCACGGAAATACGATTATGAAGAAAGAAGACTGGCCACTATTCGAAATCTTTATTCGCTCCCGCTCCGGCCTGAGCCATCGTCATGTTGGCAGCCTGCATGCGGCCGATGCGTCGATGGCGCTGGACCATGCGCGCGATCTCTACACCCGGCGTGGCGAGGGAGTAAGCCTCTGGGCGGTTGAATCCCGCAACATCGCCGCGTCTGATCCCGCCGAATCGTCGGCTTTGTTCGAGCCGGCCGAAGACAAGATTTATCGCCACCCCACTTTCTACGAAGTGCCTGAGGGAGTGGAAAACCTGTGACAGACAAGACGCATTTATTCGAGTATTTGCTGCGTCTCGGGGACAACGCGTTGGTCCTGGGACAACGACTGGGCGAGTGGGTCGCCCATGGGCCTGAACTCGAAGAAGAAATGGCCATGGCGAATTTTGCTCTGGACTACATTGGTCAGGCACGGTTGTTCCTAAGTTACGCCGGTGAGGTCGAAGGTCAGCGACGTGACGAAGACCAGCTCGCGTTCCTGCGCGATAGCATTGATTTCAAAAATGTGCTGCTGGTCGAACAACCTAACGGCGATTTTGGCCAAACTATTGCAAGGCAATTTCTGTATGAGAGCTTTTATCAGTTTCAACTCGAAGGTCTCTCTCGCTCTACCGACACCCGCATTGCAGAGATCGCGGAACGGGTGAGTAAAGAAATACGCTATCACTTGAGGCACACACGCAAGTGGGTCTTGCGCCTGGGCGACGGCACCGACGAAAGTCACAAACGCATACAAAACTCGTTTGATGAGTTGTGGCGCTTCAGCGGCGAACTTTTTGTGGCTGACGAAACCGACAATTGGGCTGTCGAGCACGGCATCGGCCCGAATCCAGAGACGCTATCGTCAAGGTGGAATCAATTCGTCGGTGCCGCACTGACCGAAGCCACCCTGATCCAGCCGGATGACGGCTGGATGGATGGTGGCGGTCGTTATGGTCGGCACAGTGAGCACTTGGGCTATTTGCTCGCTGACATGCAGTTTCTGCAACGCGCCTATCCAGCGGCTAGCTGGTAGTGATGGTGCTAACTGCCAAAGCCGACAAGGACACAGTATGGCGTTTGTTGTCAGAGGTGCCTGATCCCGAGATCCCGGTGCTCAGCATCGTCGACTTAGGCATCGTGCGATGGGTGCGCACAGACCACACCCGTATCGCGGTCGGTATCGCACCAACCTACACCGGGTGCCCGGCAACCGAAGTTATCGCTGCCAACGTACTCAAACACTTGGGTCAAAACGGTCTGGATGCCACTGTCGAACGAGTCCTGTCTCCGCCGTGGACTACCGACTGGATAAGTGACGAAGGCCGCAAAAAACTGCATGCGTATGGTATTGCACCACCGGCCGGATCGACTAATGACGAATTGCGTGTTGCCTGCCCACGTTGCGACAGCAAGCAAACCGAGAAAGTCAGTGAATTCGGGTCGACTCCCTGCAAAGCCTCGTACAAATGCAGCGACTGCCTGGAGCCATTCGAGTACTTCAAATGCCTCTGAATCTTCGATGCTGAAGTTTTACCCTGGCGAAGTTGTCGAGAAGACGCAGGAAACCGCGGATTCTGTGCTGATCACTGTTCGCATTCCCGACGATGCGGCCGATGCGTTTCGTTACTCGCAGGGACAACACCTGCCGGTCCGCGCCGACATAGACGGTGAAATCATGCGACGTACGTATTCCATCTGTGCCAGCGTCAAAGACGGTACACTACGTCTGGGTGTCCGTAATCAGGGCGCTTTTTCCAACTATGTGGCTAACAAACTCGACGTGGGCGACACAATCGAGGTCATGCCGCCAACCGGCCACTTTCAGACAGTGCTCGATCGCACACAAGCCAAGACCTACGCAGCCTTTGTTGCCGGTAGTGGCATCACACCGATTCTTTCCATTGTGAAAACGACTTTGGAGACCGAAGCAAACAGCCGTTTTATACTGTTCTATGGCAATCGCAAGCGCTCGACAACCATGTTTGTAGAAGAGCTCTGGGGTCTGAAAAACCTTTATACCGAAAGACTGTCGCTGCATTTCATCTTGAGCCGAGAAGAAGGCGAAATCCCCGCTTATTGCGGTCGTGTAGATGGCGTAAAAGTGAAACTACTGCATGAGGCTTTTTTGAAGCACACGAGACCTGATGATGTTTTCGTTTGTGGCCCAAATCAGATGATCGACGACGTACGCGAGTCCCTGATCGAACTTGGTTACGATGCAGAGCGCATCCACTCCGAACGATTTCGCACGGAACAAAGTGACGCACCCCTCGCCAAGGCCACAAAACGAAAACAAAGCGGCAAAGGGACCATGGTCACTGTCATCATGGATGGCGCCCAGCAAAGCTTCGAGATGCGCGACAACAATCAGACGCTGCTTGATGCCGCCCAGGAAAACGGTCTGGATTTGCCCTATTCGTGCATGGGGGGCGTCTGCTCAACGTGCAGAACGATGCTAAGTAAGGGTAAGGTCAATATGGACGCCAACTTCGCGTTGGAAGACTGGGAACTGGAAGAGGGTTTCATACTCGCCTGCCAGGCGCGTCCGGAATCCACTGAAATCGAACTCGATTACGACCAGGCTTGAGCAGGCCCCTGTTTTGCAGATTTAGATATACCTGAGGAATCTCAATGACCGAAGCCTTTATTTGCGATGCCGTGCGCACGCCGATAGGCCGTTATGGCGGCGCATTAGCAAGCGTTCGGACGGATGATCTGGCCGCGATACCGATACGGGAACTGATAACACGCAATCCACAACTCGACGCCAAATCCATCGACGACGTGTTGTTGGGTTGTGCCAACCAGGCCGGTGAAGACAATCGTAATGTGGCACGCATGGCAGCGCTGTTGGCGGGTCTGCCTGTCGACGTACCAGGTGCCACGATCAACCGGCTCTGTGGTTCTGGAATGGACGCCGTAGCGATGGCTGCCAGGTGTATCCGGACAGGCGAAGCCGATCTGATCATTGCCGGCGGTGTGGAATCAATGTCACGCGCACCTTTTGTGATGCCGAAATCCAAGACAGCATTCAACCGCAACGCGGAAATATATGACACGACAATCGGCTGGCGCTTTATCAATCCAGTTATGAAGGCGCAGTACGGCGTCGATTCAATGCCTGAAACCGGCGAGAACGTGGCAGCTGAATTCAGCGTCAGCCGAGCTGACCAGGATGCCTTCGCCCTGAACAGTCAGCAAAAAACTGCCGGTGCCATTGAGCGGGGGTTTTTTGCTGCACAGATCACACCGGTTGAAATCGCTCAACGCAAAGGCCCGGCCATTATCGTCAACGCGGACGAGCACCCGCGTGCCGACACCAGTTTGGAAAAACTGGCGAGCTTGAAAACACCATTTCGTGACAACGGCACTATCACCGCTGGAAACGCCTCCGGTGTCAATGACGGTGCCTGTGCCCTGATCGTAGCTTCGGCGTCAGCAATTAAAAAACACCAGCTCAAGCCGATGGCCCGTGTGATCAACACCAGCGTTGCCGGTGTCGACCCGCGCATCATGGGTATAGGCCCCGCGCCTGCAAGCAAAAAAGCATTGGCACGCAGCGGTCTGGTTCTCGATCAGATGGACACTATCGAGCTCAACGAAGCCTTCGCGTCGCAATCATTGGCAGTGCTGCGCGAACTGGGGCTGGCCGACAATGCGGCGCACGTAAATCCAAACGGTGGCGCGATCGCGCTGGGTCATCCGCTGGGCATGTCCGGTGCCAGGCTGATCACGACCGCGTGCTACCAGCTTGAAGCAATTGATGGGCGCTACGCCTTATGCACGATGTGTATAGGTGTTGGTCAAGGTATCGCAATGATTATCGAACGGGTCTCACAATGAACGTTAGCCGCTACACCACCGACTTTCCGTCCCTGCATTTCTCCGACCGTGGACAGGGCGTGCTGGAGATCGTTTTGAAAAGGGATGATCGACTTAACGCCGCAGACGCTGACATGCATCGGCAGCTCGCTTACGTCTGGCGTGACATCGATCTCGACGCCGCGGTGACCGCAGTGCTTGTTCGTGGCGACGGCAAGGCGTTTTCCTCCGGTGGCGACTACGAATTGATTGAGTCGATGATCGAAGATGAGCAAACGTTGGCCCGCGTCTGGAAGGAAGCGCGTGATCTGGTTTACAACATTATCAACTGCTCCAAACCAGTCGTTTCTGCTATCCAGGGGCCAGCGGTCGGTGCCGGCCTAGCTGTCGCCCTCCTCGCTGATGTTTCAATCGCCGCACGCAGCGCGAAAATACTGGACGGCCACACCCGGCTGGGCGTCGCCGCTGGCGATCATGCCGTCATTATCTGGCCGTTGCTTTGTGGCATGGCCAAAGCCAAGTACTACCTGCTGACCAACGAGGCGCTCGATGGCGCCGAAGCGGAACGTATCGGTCTGGTGTCGCTATGCGTAGACGACGCAGATCTTGATCAACGCTCGCTCGAAGTTGCCAGCCAACTTGCCAATTCCAGTCCGGGCGCAATACGCTGGACCAAATACGCCCTCAATAACTGGCTACGCAGCGCCGGACCTGCATTCGATGCATCGCTGGCCTTAGAGTTCATGGGTTTCCGGCAGCCGGATGTCCGTGTAGGACTCAAGGCCGCGCGCGAGAAGCGTCGCCCGAAATTCAATCCAGATTCGCCCTTGTAAAAAAAAACGGCCGCTTGGGCAGCGGCCGTCGATTGCTATCAAAGGGGGTCTCAGCTCTTGCGTGTCGGGAGTTTCGGGGCTACCGACCAAGAGATATCTCTCCGTAGGATCGGGATCAATTAAATCGCAACTAACCGGCGCAGACCGTGATCTGTGTCACGAAATTCGACTCAAATGTGTCAGACCACGAAGATGGATCACGAATACGCACCAAACCACAGGCTGGCAAATACCATAATAAAGAGCGCCGCATAAATACCTGCCACTAAATCATCGACTAACACACCCCACCCGGCCGGCAACTGCTCCAGCCGGCGCATCGGCCATGGCTTGGCGATATCGAACAATCTGAAAAGCACGAAAGCCCCAGCTAGTCCAACATATCTATCGGGCGTATCGCTTAGTACCAGGACTGCCACAATGACCGGCACACACACTCCGGCTGTTTCATCCGCAACGACTTCTGCTGCATCCTTGCGGCCAAAACGCTTCTCTGCATAAGCACCAAAAACCACGCAAGCGATCGACGCAGCCACAAACAACACCAATGCAACGTCGACTAACAACCACGTACTGACACCCAGCCATACGAAAACCGCGACGATCGCAACGGGCGGCACACTACCCCATGTTCCAGGAGCTGGCCGCAAAAAACCCAGACCACAGACACTGAGTGCCAGCGTGCGAAAGTTCAGTGGCTGTAAGGATGCACGCGATCTGTTTTTGTGGTCAGACATGATTTTCCGTGGGTCGCGATGCAGGCCGGCCGCTCATGGCAAAAACATAGCCGCCGACCGCACCCGCCAGAGCTTGTATCAGCAATCCGCCTGCGCTACGCGCTGCCGCAACCGGTGTGATATCAAATGCGATCTTCAGACTTACGTGAACTGTGATGACTGCGGCCGCGCCGGCAAGCACATAAAGCGGCGTCCGCCAACCAGGCACCCAGCGGTCCACTCGTGCCGTAAACAAAAAGGCTATGAGCAGACCAACGCCCAGTAGCGGCAGAAAACTGCTGAGCATACCGAACAGATCGTGAACGATCGCACCCATACGGTGGTCAAAGGTCACGACGATGCCCATTTCACCCAACCGCGCCAGCACCGACTGGGTCGCGGCCGTAGCGGCAAGGACATAGGTAACAAGCAGCGCGAGCAAAAAGGCTGCTACTCTTCGCATCATGGCCTACTCACGTCACTCCGGTATCGATAGGCTAGCAGGAGAAACTCGGTGAAGCGACTCATCTTTAGCCTATCCATACTGTGCTTATCCACGACCAGCGTGGCACAGCAATATCAATTGGAAACGATGGCGGATGATCTGGCGTCGCCCTGGTGCCTTGCGTTTCTGCCAGACGGCGAGTTTCTGGTGACCGAACTGGCAGGACGACTCAAGCGGCTCAGTATTGCGGGCGAGGTCGAAGCCGTCATCAAAGGCGTACCTGACGTTTACTATGCGGGCCAGGGTGGGTTATTCGATGTCCTACTGCATCCCGGTTTCCAGGACAACGGTCTGGTCTACTTGTCCTATGCGGCGGGCACACCCAAAAAAAATGCAACTACGATAGCAAGAGCAAGACTCGTGAATGACACGCTGCAGGATCTCGACGTTATTTACCGCGTAGCACCGACTAAAGGCACGCCGGTACACTATGGCGGCCGCATGATTTTCCTGCCTGATGGAACACTGCTACTGACCACTGGCGATGGATTCGATTATCGCGAGGCTGCGCAGGACATCGAAAGCCATTTGGGAAAAATTATTCGTATCACCGATGACGGCACACCAGCCAAAGGCAATCCCTTTCCAAAATCGCCTTACGTCTGGAGCTATGGCCACAGAAACGCACAAGGTCTCGCACTCAGTCGATCAGGCACGGTTTACCAGCACGATCATGGCCCGCGTGGCGGGGATGAAGTCAACATCATTAGGCGTGGTATAAACTACGGCTGGCCAGCCATTACGTACGGTGTCGACTACAACGGCGCACTGATATCGCCTTTTACAGAATGGAAAGGCATGGCACAACCCGAGCACTATTGGACACCCTCGATTGCGCCGTCGGGTTTGGCCATTTATGAAGGCGCTGAGTTCCCGCAGTGGACTGGTGATCTGTTTGTTGGTGCCCTGCTCGATCGCGAAGTGCGACGCCTGGAGCTAAAAGACGGCCGGGTCGTGGCTGAAGAGGCCCTGTTCGGTGAACTCGATGCCCGCATCAGAGATGTGCGCACCGGTCCGCACGATCAGCTCTACATCCTTACTGATGGCACGCCCGGCAAACTCATCAGAGTACGCTCATCACGCTAGCGAGACGTCGGTAATTAGCAGCGAGAAAGATTTTGCCTGCACGACTTGTTCGTAGTTTCGGCTCGTGGACGACAAGCAAGCGAGTCGGCTCAATTTTCAAGAGTTGGGAAATGCACAATGCAACGCGGCGAGGCCAACCAGACCAAGCTACAGTCCTTGCGCTATCCAGTCGCATGCCCGAGAATAAGTAGACGAACGCAATCGCCGGTAATGCATCGTTGGACAGGGGTGTTCGTGCCTAAAGGAAGTTTTCTCTTTGCGGCTGCCTGCTGCACATTACTTGCGTGTGGTGCCCCAAAAAATGGGCTGGTGTCATTTAGCGGTTCGGCGATGGGCACGGTTTGGACCGTACAAATCACGGATCTGCGTAGAGACCTGTCGCACGGGGCACTGGAGCGACGGATCATAGCGACACTCGACGAGGTAGACCAGGCAATGTCTACGTACAAGGAGGACTCGGAAGTGATGAAGTTCAATCGCCAGATTAGTACCGATTGGTTCCCCATCTCGCCGCCTGTGGCAGCCGTGCTCCGCGAGGCCCTGGTCATCAGTCAGCTTAGTAACGGGGCGTTTGACATCACCGTCAGCCCACTGGTCAATCTATGGGGTTTTGGTCCGACCGGGGCCAGAACCCAGAGGCCGCCAACCGCCGAGATCAGAAGCGCCCGTGCCCAAACCGGTTACGAAAACCTCGAAGTCAGGCTGAGTCCACCTGCGATGCGCAAAAAAGTGGCCAAACTGTCCATCGATTTGTCTGCGATTGCGAAAGGCTATGCCGTGGACCGGATTTCTGCGCTCCTTGATGAGAACGGAAGCAAAAACTATCTGGTAGAGATCGGCGGTGAGCTGCGCGCGATGGGCAACAACCCTCAAGACGAACCCTGGCGCATCGGCGTGGAGCGCCCGGACGCCGACTCTCCACAAATCGAACAGATATTACCGTTACGCAATCTGGGTATGGCGACTTCTGGTGACTATCGAAATTTTTTTGAAGAAGATGGCAAACGGTACTCACATACGATTGATCCAAATACTGGGGAACCGGTCACGCATAGCCTTGCATCGGTTTCGGTGTTGGCCGATAGCGTCATGCGAGCGGATGGGTTGGCGACCGCTTTACTCGTCCTGGGGCCACGAGCTGGCGCGGAACTTGCTGAACGCGAAGAGATTGCTGCGTTATTCATCGAGCGAAAAGCTGATACATACAAACTTACAATGAGCTCCACTTTGCAACAGTATTTAGGCGATGCCGACTAACTCTTTCTCAAATCGCAACCAGAGTAAGGGAGGCATCGATGACTCTTAACTGGTTTGCCGTCGGCGCCATCGTGGGAGCGATTGGTGTGATGCTTGGCGCCTTTGGCGCGCATGGCCTGCAGACCCGTGTCAACGAAGAGCTGCTGGGCGTTTTTGAAATCGGTGTGCGCTATCAAATGTATCACGCACTGGCGTTGATTGCCGTAGCAAAGGCCAAAGAGCGTTGGCCCGGCCGCTGGCCCAATGCATCCGGTTGGTTGTTCCTTGTTGGGATCTTCGTATTCTCCGGTAGCCTTTATCTGATGACCCTCACAGGCGCACGCTGGCTTGGCGCAATCACGCCGATTGGCGGACTCTGCCTTGTTGCAGGCTGGTTGGCGCTGGCTGGAGCCGCGCTGCAGCGGCCATCATCCTGATCTGCCTTATCAGGTCTACCTTAAGACACAGGGATGATGCGCCGCCGAGTGTGGTCTACAATTACTACAGCTAGAAGGACCGACGCGGGATCAAACAATCATGCTGATTCGCTTTTGGGGCACACGGGGCTCATTGCCAAAACCGGGGCCCGACACCATCCGCTACGGCGGAAACACATCGTGTATCGAGTTGCGCTCGGATTCCGGGACGCTGGTAGTTATCGATTGCGGAACCGGAGCCCATGGCCTCGGCCGTGCGTTAGCAGCCGGGCCAGTGCAGCCGGTACGCGGTCACTTACTAATCAGTCACACCCATTGGGACCACATCCAGGGCATCCCGTTTTTTACGCCTTTATTCGTGCCTGATAATGAGTGGGATATTTATGCGCCGAATAACCTTGGCCAAACTATTAGAGACACACTGGCCGGGCAGATGCAGTCCACTTATTTTCCTGTAACACTCGAAGCGCTCGGAGCAAAAATCAGATACCACGATCTCGTCGAGGGCACATTCGAAATCGGCGACATCACAATCACCACGCAGTATCTACATCACCCGGCTCTAACGCTGGGCTACCGGCTTGAAACCGACGGACACTCGGTAGTTTACTCATGCGATCATGAGCCCTTCCCGCGCGAGCCGGATTCAGTCGAGCTGGGTGCGCAAGATCTCCTGCATGTCGATTTTTTGCGTGATGCGGATCTTGTCATTCACGATGCGCAATACACCGAAGAAGAATACCCTACCAAAGTCGGTTGGGGTCATAGCACCGCAGACTATGCGGTCGACGTTTGTTGTGCTGCAGGAGTAAAGCAGCTGGCGTTAACACACCATGATCCCACACGAGATGATGACGCCGTCGACAAAATCATCAGCACCGTGAGAAATAAGGTGAGTTCATCCGGCCAGCCATTACAGGTTTTTGGCGCCGCTGAGGGTCAAAAAATCGAATTGAGGCCCACTAGCCACAAAGCCACTCCACGCCGCGCGTCAGAGCCCTCCGCCAGCACCAACATCAAATCAGCTCTTGCCGATTACTCAATATTACTGGGGCCCACGGATTCGGCCACAGTCGACATCGTAGCGGCGGCTGCTGCAGCTGAGAATGTGCGTCTGCTTCCATCCGCAGACCTTGATACCGCACTAAAGATGCTTGAAACAGAGCGACCATCGCTGGTCATGGTGGACGAGCAAAACTCGGTTGATCACGCACTGATGCTGTGTCGCAAGGCAAGGGAGCTTCAACTGCAGGCTCCGATAGTAATTATTACGGATGGGCAGCATTCTGCGGCCGACAAGCTTGATTTCAAGATCGAACGAATCGTCCGACCTTTTTCAGTTGGATACGCTCGCACACGACTAAAAGCATGGGTTCTTCGCACGACTTGTCGCTGGGTGCGAGCCAAGATGCCGGAAAACGAAGATACGCGCCTCGCGGCACTCAAGGAATTGGCGATTCTGGATACTGAGCCAGAAGAACGGTTTGATCGTATAACCCGCGAGGCAGCAGACGAATTCGATGTTCCTGTGGCCCTTGTCAGTCTTATTGATCACGACCGGCAGTGGTTCAAGTCCTGCATTGGAACTGATATCAAAGAAGCACCGCGTGACGTCGCATTTTGCGCACATGCTATCGTGGAAAATAACGTCCTTATAGTTCCGGATGCTTTTCTGGATTCCCGATTCGCAGACAATCCGATGGTAACCGGGGAGTCACGTGTTCGCTTCTATGCCGGTTGTCCGCTAAGACTGCCAGATGGACATATCATGGGCACTCTATGCCTCATTGATATCCGCCCGCGACATTTCGACGATAAACAGATAAACAAGCTGAAGGAGTTCGCGAAACGCGCTGAGGCACAGCTCGTGCAGACACCAGAGTCAGCCTGAATTAAATGAGAGTCTCTCTCAAAGGAAGACGCTTACGCGATCTCGCTAACCGCTAAAATGCTTTCTCGGGCAACTTTGACACAATTGCGGCCACTCTGTTTGGCGCGGTACAGCGCCGCATCGGCTGCCTCTACAAGTGTAATCGGGTCCACAGATCGCGCCGGCACCTGACTCGCAACGCCGACGCTAATCGTCACGTAACTGCCAGCTTCCAAGCCATCGTGTTCGATTGCGGAATTATGAACATTTTTGCGCAAAATTTCCGCGCGCTCATTCGCAGCCTGTAAATCCGTATTCGACAAAATCGCGGCGAATTCTTCTCCGCCGTAACGCGCAGCGAATTCTGCTGCGCGCTGAAAACACTCACCAAAAACAGTAGCGATTCGCCGTAGACACACATCACCGGCTGGATGCCCGTAATGATCGTTATAAAGCTTGAACATATCGACATCGCAGATAACTATCGACAGCGGATTGCCATTGCGTTGCTGCCGGCGCCATTCGATCGCCAGGCGTTCATCGAATGCACGGCGGTTTCCGATGCCAGTCAACTCATCGATCCGTACCATTTGCTTGAGCTTTGCGTTAGCACTCCGTAACGCTTCCTGCGTGTTTTCAAGTGCGGCAGTACGATCAGCAACCATTTGCTCCAGATGTCCGCGGTAATGCGAGAGCTCGGCTTCTGCCGACGAGCGACGCGAAATGTCGGAGATTATGCCGGTGAAGATTCGCCGACCGCCTACATCGGCAGCGCTGAGAGCCAGTTCAATGGGAAACTCGCTGCCATCGCGGCGCTGTGCGTTGATTTCCCGTCTTCGACCGAGAACCTGCGCATTTCCTGTGTCCACATAGGCACGCATGTACTGGTCGTGGCGAGAACCGTGTGGTTCGGGCACAAGTATTGAGACGTTGCGGCCAATCGCCTCGTGCGCCTCGTAACCGAACATCGCAACAGCTGCGCGATTGAAGGACTCGATCGTGCCCCAGGCATCCGTTGTAATAATGGCGTCGACCGCAGTATCGAGGACTGCCTCGAGCTTTGCGCTGGCCTCCTCGGCCGATATCGGCGCTGGCTTCATTCTGAGCAATTTCATGACTCGCTCAAGCGGGGTTTCTTAACCTAGGTATCATGCTGCCTCGCAGCATTATTTGACGTAAGTCACACTTTGGCACTTTCGCAAGCAGGGAAATCGCGTCGAAAATCAGCAAATTCCAGAATCTATGCCCCAGGACGGCGACCGCCGACCGCATGCCGACAACACCACTGCCACGCAATAGACGCCGCCTGGCGCTGGGAGACCGCGTCGCCGCCCGTAAAGATTGGTCTAATATCTTTGTTTTTCAATGAGCTACCGGCGCCGCAAAAATCTCCTATCCTCCGTATAGGCTGATTCGAAAGCGTAAGACCTCTGGAGCCCGTATTTTCCGGACGCGCACCGCTTCTGCATTTCGATAGCTAAGCACGACACCTGCAAACAAAACCCTCGCGACCAACGAGAAACACAGTAGGCTACGGGGAAAGGGAGACACTCGATGAATGCACGCACAGAAACTCTGACTACGTCACTTCGTGGTAACGATTTGCTCATTCAGCCGTTCCTGAACAAGAGTAGCGCTTTTGACCGCGAGGAAAGAAAGAGCCTCGGGCTCGAAGGATTGCTGCCCGACTATGTCAGTACGATGGCCGAACAAGTGACCCGTGTCCGTCAAAATCTGCTGAAGAAGAAAGAGCCGTTGGAGCAATACATTGGGCTCTCCGCGTTGCAGGAACGGAATGAGCACCTATTTTACGAGTTGTTGGCCCGGCATCTCGAAGACTTCGCTCCTATCATTTACACACCAACTGTGGGACATGCGTGTCAACGCTATAGCCATATCTTTAGACACAGTCGTGGTCTGTGGATCACCCCCGACCACCAGGGACGTATGGAAGAGATTCTCGGCAATGCACCGGGACAGGATATCCAACTGATTGTAGCCACCGATAACGAACGCATACTTGGCCTGGGTGATCAGGGTGCAGGCGGCATGTGCATACCGATTGGCAAGCTGGCCCTTTATACGGTTGCCGCCGGCATTCATCCGGCTCGCACCTTGCCGATTAGCCTCGACGTCGGCACTGACAACGAAGAATTGCAAAACGACCCGCTATATTTGGGCTGGCGTCATCCGCGGCTGCGGGGCGAGCGTTACGACGCATTAGTCGACGAATTCGTGCAAGCGGTAAAACGTTGTTTCCCCGGCGCGCTGCTACAGTGGGAAGACTTCAAAAAGGCTAATGCGCTTAACCTGCTCCAACGCTACCGCCAAGAGATACTGTCGTTCAATGACGACATCCAGGGGACCGGTGCGGTCGGCCTGTCCGGCGTACTGGCCGGGTCGCGTGCTGCCGGTATCGACATTCCCAGTGACCTGCGTGTTGTGATAGTTGGAGCCGGTGCCGCGGGCACTGGTATTGGCAGCCAGATCCGTCACTTGCTACGTCGCAAGGGAGTGACTGAAGAACAGTTGACGAAACACGTGGCCATTACGGACAGCCGCGGCCTGTTAACAGAAGACCGGAAATTCAGTGTTACCGACGAATACAAACGCGAATTCGTCTGGGGTAATGACGCCTTGAACGAGTTCGGGTTGGCCGAAAAACACGACTTGCAGACGGTTGTCGAAAAATTCAAGCCCAACGTATTGATCGGAACTACAGGTCACCCGAATACATTTAACGAACAACTGGTTCGGGCGATGGCCAAACACGCCGCCAGACCCATTATTTTTCCGTTCTCCAATCCAAACAGCAAATCCGAAGCCTGTCCGGAAGATCTCATTGCCTGGACCGATGGCCAGGCCCTGGTCGCGACCGGTAGTCCATTTCCGCCGGTTGAATATAAAGGCCGCACGATCGAGACCGGTCAGGGAAACAACGTGTTTATTTTCCCCGGTGTGGGTCTCGGCGCCCTGGCCGTCGGGGCGCGCGAGGTCACAGGTACGATGTTCGCCGTTGCGGCAGAAACGTTGGCCGACCTGGTACCCGAGGAATCTCTGCAACGCGGTATGCTGTTTCCAAGACTGGCGCGATTACGCGACATCACCCTGACCATTGCAGAAGAAGTCGGCAAAGAAGCCGTCCGCGATGGCCTCGCCGATGTCGATCCGGCCAGGGTGCATGACGCCGTAGCGGCGTCAATCTGGGATCCGGTTTATCCCAAGATCGTGCCCGCCTAACAAAGGCTGGTACGCTATACTTCTGGCAATTCGGTATTTCGCCGAAGACATAATTGGGGAAAAGGGGAAATTTATGCGTATATTAGTTGGCGTGATTCTTATCACGCTGTCGGCAACCGCGTGGGCGGCCGATGACGATGAAAAACTCTTTGTCTATGGAACGTATCTGAACTGTGACGTGTCCGGGGAAGACGCAGCCGACGCGACGTTCGAAAAGTACATGGCACCGGCATACGAAGCGACTCTGAAATCCGGCGATATCGTGGGCTGGGGGTATATGAAGCATGTCGCCGGCGGAAAATGGCGCCGCTTGACTTATCACATGGGCCCCAGTGTTACGGCGGTCATCAAAGCGGGCAAAAAACAAGGTGACATGGTCGACGAGAAACTAAAACCGCGTGACAACAACTTTGGCAAAGCCTGCCACTCGCACGATGACTACATCTGGGAAAACAAAGCAGGTAATACTATCGAACAGCGCGGCAAGGTTGGTTTGTCGGTTTATTTGGTTTGCAACATCGGAAACGAGAGTCGCGCCGACGAGCTAGTGGACGAAGTATTCGCACCGATCTATGACAAACAGTTGGAAGCCGGAACCTTGACGTCGTGGGGCTGGTTCAGTCATATAGTCGGTGGCAAATACCGGCGTCTGCTCGCCATTACAGCAGAAGACTTCGATCAATTATTCGCTGCGCGGGACGAACTGCTGGGCAGCATCGGCGGAACCTCCGCGGGTCGCGAATTCTCATCGATTTGTGGTTCGCACCAGGACTATCTCTGGGATATCGTGGCGGAGGGCCGTTAGGCCTGTTTCCTGGGGACAGTCTGGATACCTCCATAAAGAGACGGACTGTCCCCACCTGCGCGATAGTAATTCGTCGGCGATTCCTGGCCGGCTCCGATCTGTGCTGCGTGCTGGCCCGAAAGCGTCGTGACACAAGAATTTGCAGTTGTTTCTAGCGAAGACATACACGCTTCCGGTCTGTACTGAGTCTAAGTTGCCCCGCCCATCTGACAATTCGTAACACGATTTCCTTCAATTTGCCCGCCACCTTCTTTACTGTAGTCAACATAATCAATCGGCTTTTGGGGCAAACACACCATGAACGAGATTATTAACAAGATGACTGAGTTCCTGGGTCCGGCAGGTTCCGGCGCATTGGGAACAGCGTTGACCGGTCTGGCGATTCTGATCATAGGTCTTTTCGTCGTAAAACTAATCGCAGGCGTATTCCGACGGATGCTAAAGAAAGTTGGTGCGCTACACCGTAGCAATCCAGACGGTTCGGTCACGGATCTGGCTTCGCCCATTGCGGCTCTGATCAAAGCGGTACTGACCATCTTTGTGTTGATGGCAGTGCTGCAATACTTCGGTCTGACTGATGTGCTGGCGCCGTTGAAAGATATGGTGGCTAAATTCACTGGGGCAGTACCGAATATCATAGGGGCCGGTGTAATCGGCTATGCGGGCTGGATCATAGCGAAGATCGTTTCCGAACTGGCAGGTATAGGGCTCGGCAAGGTAGACCAACAGCTTGCTGCACGAACCGGAAACAGCGATATGAAGGTCTCGAAGCTCGGCAGTGCGATGCTATTCGGTGCAATTTTGCTGCCGATCGTCGTTGCTGCGCTGGGTGTTTTAAACATACCTGCTATTTCCGATCCGGCTTCTGAGATGATCAATAAGCTAATGGCTGCGGTACCGAACATTATCGGGGCTGGGGTCATTCTGCTGGTCGCCTATTTTGTCGCGAAGTTCGTGGTGTTTATGCTCTCCGGCTTACTCGATGGGATGAATATCAATGCATTACCAGAGAAACTCGGGGCGCAAGGCCTGTTCACACCCTCATTTACCCCGACCAAGCTTGTCGGTGGCGCAATCATGCTTTTCTCGATGCTGGCAGCTGCAACGGCCGCAGTAAATGTTCTGGGAATCGACATTATCTCGACAGTTTTCGCCAAAGTCCTGGAATTTGGCGGCGGGATCCTCGTTGGCGGAGTCATACTGATCATCGGTAATTTCCTCAGTTCGCTCGCTTACACCAAACTGAGCGCCTCTGGCAGTTCGGGCGTGGCCAATATTGCGAGAATTGCAATCCTGGGCCTCGTACTGGCAATGGGTCTCAAGGCTATGGGTCTGGCCGACAATATCGTCAATATGGCGTTTGGCTTCACGATCGGTAGTGTGGCAGTTGCCGCAGGGCTGGCGTTTGGCCTGGGCGGACGGGACGCGGCAAAATCAGTTGCCGATAACTGGGCTGCGAGAATTAACCAGCAATAAGTCACTACGAACGATATTGAACTCCAAGCCCCGTCGTGAGACGGGGCTTTTTTTTAGCTAATCCATCAACACCGGCCGTTCTTTATTAAAAGGCATCGTGTTTGCGTGTCCTTTGCGCTTCGCTGAAGACAAGACTGAACCCACGTTGACTATAATCATCGAACAATCCACAGTCGTAAGAACTGTGAACCTAACGATGTTTGCGTCCCGCGGCCACTGTCTACAATTGGAAGCTCAACAAACATGCCGGTCCGGATAGTCATTATTTCTGCGCTATTGCTGGCTCCGCTTGCTCCGGCGTGGCCCGACACTGTGACTGTACGTCTGAACGGATTGAGCCCCGAACTGGAAGACAATGCACGGATCTTTCTGAATCTGACAGCGGTGGAGGAACGGACCGACCTTAGCGAGACGGCGATACGACGCCTGCACCGGCGCGCGACGGAGCAGATTCGGCTGGCGTTGCAACCGTTTGGCTACTACAACCCGGAAACTCTCGGGAAAATCATGCGTGAAGCAGAAGGAAGCTGGCTGACCACTTACAGCGTTGACCCCGGCACCCCGGTCCTGCTCAGGCACCTGACGATCGATCTGACTGGTCCCGGTCGTGATAATCCGGCCCTACGAAAACTTCTGGCGGCCGACGTACTACAGACGGGAGATCAGCTTCGTCACGATCGCTACGAAAACTTCAAGAGCGCTTTGCGCCGTGCTAGCTTCAACCAGGGATACCTTGATGCATCATTAACGACGCATACGATGCATGTTGATCCAGCCGAAAACATAGCCGATATTGAACTCGTACTCGAGACTGGACCTCGCTTTACTTTTGGCCAGATTTCGATCCACCAGAATGCTCTGACGGATGATCTGATCCGGCGGTACGTCGGAATCGAAGATGGCCAACCTTTCGAACAATCCAGATTACTCGACGCGCAATACGCTTTACAGGATACGGGTTTTTTCGCTGCCGTCGAGGTGACGGCCGAACGTGAACACGCTGATAATCTTCGTGTACCGATAATCATCCAGACGATCGCACGCAAGAGCCAACGGTACTCAGCCGGCATCGGTTATAGCTCAGATGTCGGTCCTCGTGTCAGTCTCGGCTGGAAAAATCGGCGTATTAACACACGCGGGCACAAGGCTAATATTGATTTGCGTGTCTCGAAACCGAGCGTCGATTTCTCTACACGTTACAGCATTCCAATCGGCGATCCGCGCAGCGAACGCTTTGTCTGGTCGTTTGCACACCGTGACGAGGATCTGGGCGACGATACCGAGAGCCGGCGTCAGGAACTCGGCGCAACGCTAACCAAGGTGCTGGGCGAGTGGCAGCGCAACCTCTATTTGCAGTTAACCCACGAAAATACCCAGATCGCACAAATTCGTACGTCCGATGTGCTACTGCTCCCGGGTATTAGTTTGTCGCGCAGTCGCGGCGATACTCCCGTGCAGCCACGCAGCGCCAGCCGTATCAGTGCCGACCTGCGTGGATCCCTTCAAGCTCTGGGCTCCGATACGGACTTTATTCGTTTCAAACTGGAAACGAGAATGATCCGGCCGATCGGACGTGGACGCATACTGCTGCGTGGCGACATTGGCACATCATTTGTAAGTCAATTTTCGAGCCTGCCGGCGTCACAACGGTTTTTCGCGGGAGGCGACCGTAGTGTGAGAGGCTACGGTTTTAACGAGCTAGGCTCGCACGATGCAGAGGGTCGGAACGTCGGTGGCCGTCACTTTGTCGCGACCAGTACCGAAATCGAATGGCCTGTTGCCGGCCGCTGGAGCACCGCGTTTTTTGTCGATGCCGGCAACGCCTTCGACGACTTTCGCGACGAGCTGGAGTTCAGCGTCGGGCTGGGCGGACGCCTGCTCACGCCCGTAGGCATGATACGGCTCGATATCGCCAAGCCGGTCAGCGAAGGGGACCAGACTCTACGACTACACATCGGCGTAGGGGCCGACCTGTGAAACGTACCTTTCTAATTGTTTCGCTGCTGCTGGCACTGGTGCTGGTCGTGAGCGTCGCATTGATAACGACTGAAACGGGGCTTCGGCTAGTCGCGCGCGTTGTCCTACCCATGATGCCGGGTCAGTTAAGCTTCGAAACGCTGGAGGGCCGCGTGATCGGCCCGCTACGGGTAACAAAACTGAGTTGGGAACACGACGACAGACGCTTGACAGTCGAGCGTTTCGATGTTGAATGGGAACCTACCCGGTTGCCTTCACGTCATCTGCATATCGAGCGACTCGATGCAAAGGGCGTACACTGGCAGGCACCGGAATCTGCCACCAGGAAAGCCGAAGCCGGTGTATTCAGTGTGCCCGCCTTACCGCTAACGATTACGACCGACGTCTTGCATGTTGACGACATCCTTATCGAACAGGGCGCGGTTTCTGTACCGGTCCACTCTTTGAGAGTTGCGGGCCGCCTCGACAACGAGCGTTACAGCCTGGAAACGCTGGTCGTAGAATCCAGTGCTTTTGATGTATCGGGCACTGCCATGATCGGCGTGCGTACACCTCATGATGTCAATACCGAACTGAGTTGGACTGTGCGAATCGACGGTGCGGACACTCCGGTCCACGGCACAACCAGCGCCAACGGTAACACCGACACCCTTGAGTTGCGGGTTGCTGCCGACGGGCCATTCAAACTTTCACTATCCGGCGCGGCAGCGAACCTGTTAGGTGACGCACATATCGACGGCAAACTCGACATCGAGCGTCCTGCCGTTACAGGTGACGAACTCCCGACGGGCGCATTAAGCGCAACACTGAACTATTCTCTCGCGCGTGACGCGTTTGCATTTGATGGCAGGCTACTCGCACCCGATTTGTGGGCGACGACGGCTGTCATTCAGGCCAATGGCAATTTGAATGCAGACATAGTCGATTTGCGCCAGATCAGGTTAAGCGTCGAAGACCTGGCAACCACCATCGAGGCCAACGGTACGCTGCGTACTGATTTGTCCGATCTGAATCTCGAATTGGAGTGGACAGACCTGGTCTGGCCACCCGGTGAGGAGCCCCGGTTTACCAGTTCGCATGGCGTCGCCAATCTGACGGGATCAAAGAATCAATACAATCTGACGTCGAATGGCACGACAGAGCTAGGTGCGCTACCGGCCGCCAATTTCACATTGCACGGGCGCGGTACAACCAGTCAGTTCGAAATAATAAAAATAAGCGCCAACTTCGAACAAGGTCAGTTGACCGGCCGGGGTCTGCTGGACTGGACGGCGTCGCCGACCGCGCGTCTCGAACTCGTCTCGCGGGATTTGGAACTCAGCCGGTGGCATACACAACTGGAAGGGCGGCTCGGGTTTGACAGCGTCGTTGTGGCGAGGCTGCCCCCTGAAGGCGCGCAAGTGTCCGTGGACGTGCACGGGCTCGAAGGACAGTTGAGAGGCAATGCATTGAGCGGCGCAGCTTCTTTCGACTATGCCCCCGGTATGATCCGTTTTCGCGAAGTCGATGTTCGCGCCGGACCGGCCCGCATCGAAGCAAACGGCCAGATCGGAGCCGTGGTCGATTTACGCTGGAATTTGCACGTGCCAGATATCGCGTTGCTTGTATCGGACGGGTCCGGGCTTGTAAGCAGCCGGGGCATAGCCGGCGGGCAACGTGACAGCCCGGGTTTCAATGGCGAGCTGATCATGAAAGACGTAAAGGTGGGCACGTTTTCGGCTAAGCGTGTTGGTGCCGACTTCGATGTCGGGCTGAATGCCGACGATACCGCACATATCGATCTCGAGGGGTCAGGTGTTGAGATTGGGTCAGTGTCGCTGGGCACGTTCAAAAGCAGTACCGATGGTACCGTCGCGCGGCATAAGATCGATGTCGAGATAGATGCGCCTGCTGTCAAGTTGAAAACTACCCTGCAAGGTGGTGTTACTGATGGCGTCTGGCAAGGTCAGATCACGAGCTTTGACCCCAATCTCGGCGATACCGGTGTCTGGACTCTCACCGACCCAGCATCACTGACGATCGGCCGTGATCGGATTGCGCTGGCACAAACCTGCCTGCGCCAGAACGACTCACAACTCTGTGCCGGTGGTGAATTGTCGATTACAGAGCCCTCACGCACCGAATTTCAACTGGACTCATTACCGGTGCAAATGTTTGCACCTTTGTTACCACCTGATTTGACCTACGAAGGTGACATTTCCGGACACGGACATCTGGCCTCGTCGGGCTCCGCCTGGCTTGGCGCGGCGCAACTACAACTATCCGACGGCCGTGTGCTAAACCGCGAAGACGATAATGAAAATATCTTGATCGCGTACGAAAACGGACTGCTTGAGACAACACTCAATCCAGACAGTATTCACGCTGAAATAAAACTCAACCTGCGTGATGCCGGGCTAATTGATGCCGATGTCACCGTGCCGAGAGGCGCTGCGCAAACACTGGCAGGCACAGTGCAGGCCCGAATCGAAAACCTGAGTATCGTCACCGCCCTGGTGCCCCAGATCGCAAGCATCGACGGTCGTCTCCAAACCAATCTCGCACTGGCCGGTACTAAAACGTCGCCTGATCTATCCGGGCAGATCGGTCTGCAGGCTACAGAACTGGTTCTGCCGGATCTCGGTATTACCTTGAAAGACACTGTCGTGGACGTAGTGACTAAGGGCAACGATTTGCGTTTTGACGGTCGTGCCGGCAGCGGAGACGGTCACATCTCCTTAGCCGGTGATCTGCGCTGGCAAGAGGGAGGGCCACGTGGGCAGCTCAAAATCGATGGCGAGTCTTTTCGGGCCATCGACTTGCCCGAAATCTGGTTGGATGCCTCGCCAGCATTAACGTTGACCGTAGACGGACGTGACCTGAGCATTGGTGGCGATATCACGGTTCCAGCCGCGCGGATTACACCGATCGATATCGGCACCGGAATCACAGTGTCTCCCGATCAGGTGATTGTCGGACAAACTGCAGACTCGGCACCGGTTACGCCCTGGCAAATAAACGGAACGGTCCAGGTCACGGCGGGTGAGGCGGTTCATATTAAGGGATATGGCCTGGAGGGCGATCTCAGCGGTAGCGTGCTGGTCATCGAAACGCCGAACAAACCTACCGTCGGCCGTGGCGCGCTCGAGATTATCAACGGGCGTTACCGCGCGTACGGACAGGAACTCACCATCGATACGGGCCGTCTCGACTTCACCGGCGGACGGATCGACGATCCCGGTCTGAACTTACGCGCGACACGCACTGCGGGCGAAGTAATTGCAGGCGCACAAGTCCGCGGCGCGTTGCGGGCTCCTGTACTGACGTTGTACTCGGTTCCAGCCATGTCCGATACGCAAGCGATGAGTTATCTGATTACCGGTCGCAGTCTGGAAGATCTCAACGAGGCTGATCAGACAGCGGTCAGCGACACCGCAACACGTCTCGCATTGCAGGGCAGTTCAGTACTGGCCAGTAGTCTCGGCCGGGAACTCGGTCTGGATTCGGTGGAATTTCAGGATGCCGGTGAGACTGCCAGCACCTCGCTCGTTGTTGGCAAGCACCTCTCTCCGCGCCTGTTTGTCAGCTACGGCGTTGGTCTGTTCGAGGCAATCAACACACTGCGCCTGCGTTACCGGATCAATTCCAATCTAACACTCGAAACCCAATCCGGGGCACTTACCAGTACCGACCTGCTCTACAGCATCGAGCGATGACCGCACATAAGTCTTTGCCTCACGGCTTTGTCCGGCGGGATGCCGGTTCGCGTATGTTAAGGTCGCATGCCGTAACCTGGAGATAGTCAGATGCGATCCCGATTGCTGTTGTTATTGAGCCTAGCTGTGCCGGCGGAATTGCCTGCACAATCAGACGTACTCGATTTTGTAGACGGTCGTTACGAGCAGACTGCGACGATGGCACGTGCAATCTGGGAACTGGCTGAAGTCGGCTATCAGGAACAACGCAGTACGGCCTTGATGCAGGAGAGCCTCGCCGCAGAAGGCTTCACAATTGAAACCGGTGTGGCAGATATACCGACGGCATTTGTTGCCAGTTACGGCTCCGGTGAACCGGTTATCGGGATACTGGCCGAAATGGATGCATTACCAGGTATCAATCAGGATGCCGTCCCCTATCGCTCGCAAATTGCAGACAAGACCGCCGCGCATGCCTGTGGACATCATTTGTTTGGCGCCGGATCGGTCACCGCGGCCATTGCCGTACGTCACTGGCTCGGCCAGTCCGGCAGACCGGGAACGATTCGCCTGTACGGCACGCCCGCCGAGGAAGGCGGTAGTGGCAAAGTCTATATGGTCCGCGCCGGTTTGTTCGATGACGTTGATGCTGTGTTGCATTGGCATCCGGACGATGAGAATTCAGCCAAGGCCCGCACGACGCTGGCCAATCGTTCCGCCAAGTTTCGTTTCCGTGGCGTGTCCGCGCATGCGGCTGGAGCGCCGGAAAAGGCTCGTTCAGCACTCGATGGTGTCGAGGCTTTCAACCACATGATTAACCTCATGCGCGAACACGTACCGCAGCAAACGCGTATTCACTATGTCATCACCAGCGGCGGCAGCGCACCAAATGTTGTGCCCGATTTTGCCGAGGTGTTTTACTACGTACGTCACCCGGAAGCGGAAACGGTCAAGACACTGTGGAAACGTGTCGAAAACGCGGCGCGTGGTGCGGCGACCGGCACAGGAACGGAAGTTGATTGGGAGATCATTCACGGTAATCACCCGGTGATGATCAATGAGACACTGGCACGCATGATGGATAAAAAAATGCGCCTGGTCGGCGGCATCAAGTACGACAGAAAGGAAAAATCCTTCGCAAAAGAGCTCTACGAGACGCTGGTCAAGCCAACAAAAGAAATCGGCTCACAAGAAGAAATACAGCCTTTCGAAACTGGTCTGGGGTATGGCTCCACCGATGTCGGCGACGTCTCCATCGCAGTTCCGACGGTCGGGTTGCGTATTGCGACCTGGGTGCCCGGCACGTCATCGCATAGCTGGCAGGCCGCAGCAGCCGGGGGCACGAGCATCGGTTTCAAAGGCGCTAACATGGCGGCTAAAGTGCTGGCGCTGGGCGCCATTGAATTAATGACCAATAACGAATTGTGCAAGGCCGCCCGTGCGGAACACGATAAGCGCCACGGCAAAGACTACGTTTACGAGGCGTTGCTCGGCGATCGGGCTCCGCCACTCGACTACCGTAACTAGTGTTTAGAAGCCGAGAGATCGATAAAGGCTT
>JAOTXU010000026.1 GCA_029862165.1 Gammaproteobacteria bacterium | reverse complement strand
GAGCAAATCACGCGTAAATCTTGGCGAACCTAGAAGCCGGCTTCTATTGCGTGTCGCGATACACGCAAATCGGGCTCCGGCGAGGAACGCAGTCGCCGCAGGCAAACGACCGTCTTCTTTCTCGCCGCTAGCGTCGCTTATCCCATGAGTAGCAGTTTGTCGCGACTTGTTTCGGTTTGGGCGCGAGTGGAGGCGTGGGGAAGAGCAAAGGAGTCTGTCCCGAAGGGGACAGACGTATTGATTATGTGGGAGCGGCATCCTTGCCGCGATTCTTGCTCGAAGGAATCAGGTGGTGAGGTGTTTGTGGATCTCGCGGGCGACGGACTTGACGTAGCGTCGGTCGGTGGAAATACGTAGCGTGGCAATTTCTTCGTAGAGTGGGCCGCGTATTTCCATCAATTCTTCCAGGCGTCCCCGTGGATCATCGAGGTTCAGTAGCGGCCGGGTCTGGCTGGCGCGCGTACGATCGTATTGCTGATCAATCGATGTTTTCAGATAGATAATATGACCGCGTTCGCGCAGGAGCTCGCGATTTTTCTCTGCCAGCACAGCACCGCCACCGGTCGCAAGAACCAAGGAAGCGCGGTTACTCAGCTCCGCAATTGCCCGACTTTCGCGCAACCGAAATCCCGGTTCGCCTTCTTTTTCGAAAATAAAGGCAATATCCACGCCGGTGCGTTGTTCAATGTAGTGATCGACGTCGATAAATTCGTAGTTGAGCATCGCTGCCAGCCGGCGGCCAACCGCCGTCTTGCCCGCACCCATTGGGCCGATCAGGAATATGCGTGGTGGAAGCTTCGTCGCGGACACGGACTGTGGAAACGATTGCGGGTTTCCATGATTCTACATGGAAACCCGCATTCGGAGTCGTTAGCTGCTTGTGATCAGTAGGGTTTGGCGCAAATATCTCCGTAACCCCAAGGACTGGCTATGAACGAGCCGAGCGGAGTTCCAGGCTCATTAGGATCGGGGAAACTCAGTATGCCTGGCGGTGCGCCATCAGCACGCACATCGTCGGCGAGCACCTGCAGCACAAAGGTCACGTCTTCAGAAAACTCCGTGCCGGCCACATTGAGCAGCGCCCGCAGGTTTACTTCCGTCCACGCACCGTATGACTTGGCATAGCGTATGCTGATAAGCACGGTTCCTTCATCGTTGGTCATCGCATTACCGGGCACGACCTCGACGACGTTACCGGCCTCGATCGTGCCGTTGCCATTTTCGTCGATCTCGCCCGCATCGAGGATGCCGTTGCCATTGAGATCCTCGTCAATGCAAATATCCAGGACATTTGTCGTCCAGAAATCTCCGGTGATATCCAGTACCCACCAACCCTTGGTATAGCGTGTCGATCTGACATCGAACTGAACGGTTACACCGGGCACGCCGTTACCTTCAGAGTCAGTCACGATAACCCGGAAAGGCATTTCATAGGTCGCCAGATCAGGCGGTTCTATCAAGTCGTTGCCCGTGCCAAACGCAATAAATAGTTCTCTGCGCGCGACGGTCAGATTGACGGAATTAGTGATCATTGGGGCAATTTCAACCGTGCCGCTCACCACGACGGCCAGGTTACCGCTTGTTACATCGCTGGCCGTATAGAAAGTCTGTGCCCGGCCCTGGCTGTCAGTGATGCCCGATCCGACAGACAGTGTGCCACCGGTAATGTCTTCCAGGGTAAAGATCACTCTGGCATTTTTAACCCGGTTGTTGTCTGTATCACGAACGACGGCCGTGATGGTCGCCTGGTTGTTGGGCGCAATCGTAAACGGATCGGCCTGTATCTCGATGCTTGCTGGTGTCGTTGCGACAAACTCCACCGGTAATTGGGTAGTCGGTCCTGTAACCGCGTCGGCCGTTACGATGGCTGGACCGGCGTTGTTCGAACTTATCGTCACCGTAGCCTGGCCTGCGCCGTTTGTAACGACAGTGGATGGTCCGACAAATACGCCACGAGTAGTCGAAAAATTGATTGTTTCACCGACCTGGGGCACACCGTTTGTCAGCCAGGCAACTGTGAATGTCCGATTTGTGTTGAGTGCGATTTCGGTGTTGGCTGCAGGGGCATTGAAAACAAAACTGTCGGCAGAAACCGTTAGGCCCTGCGTTGCAGTTAGACCGAGACCTGTTGCAGTCAGAGTATCCGTGCCGCCCGTTGTTGCGGTTAGATCGACCTGTGCCTGGCCGGCAACATCGGTCGTCAACGTCGCAGCCGAAAGCGTGTTGCCGTTGGCCGAGGTCAACGTAATTGTCTGGCCGGCAATACCAGTCCCGGCGCCGTCTATCATGACTATGGTATAGGTAGACGTATCGCCTTGAACCAGGCTATTGGGGCCAGCGATCGAGAGCTGCGAACCGGTTACATTGATGTCAATCGTCTGGCTCAGCGCGCCCGACGTGGCGGTGACGGTGATGACTCTGTTAGTGGGATCCCCGGCAGTCGTCAGCGAGGCCGTAGCGGTGCCATTAACGTCGGTGGTGCTCTGTGTAACGACCAGGCCGCCAGAGGACGCCGAGAAAAATACCGTAGCGCCCTCAACAAAGTTGTTGGTGCCATCTTTAATAAAAGCCGTAATTGTCGCCGGAATGCCACCATCCGAAGGAATCTGTGGATTGTTGGTAATAACGTCCACTGAGGCAATATCTATTCCGGTGCCCGTGCCACCGTCATCAGGAGTACCACCGGTGCCACCGGGGCCGCCAGTGTTACCGGTCAGACTGTTGTCATCGCCACCGCAACCGGCCAGCACGAAGGCCGACAGACACAGGGCAGTGATCAAGTTTCGCATTTCTTCAATCCTCTGAAATAGGACGCCGCCGGGCGTCGGTCAATTAGTTTAGATTCGCCCCGTCCTTCAGAATCCGTGGAGTCACGAATATCAACAGCTCGGCCTTGTTATTGACTCGCTGAGTCTGTTTAAAGAATTGACCCAGTACTGGAATATCACCCAGTACCGGAACTTTAGTATCCGTCTCGCGCACTTCTGTCTCGTAGATGCCGCCGAGTACAACGGTTTCGCCGTCGTTAACCAGTACCTGTGTGACAACCTCACGGGTATCGATACTGGGCACCAGCCCACCACTGCCGCTTGCCACAACTTCGCCAACATTATCTTTGCTGACGTTCAGATCCATGATGATCCGGTCATCCGGCGTAATCAGCGGTGTAACAGTCAGGCTAAGCACGGCCTCTTTGAAACTGGTTGTGGTCGCACCACTTGCGGAGGCTTCCTGGAAAGGAATCTCCACACCCTGCTTGATACGAGCTTCCTGCTGGTTCGCGGTAATAACACGCGGTGTCGATACGATCTCGCCTCGGCCTTCGGCCTGCAGCGCCGACAACTCCAGATCGAGCAGATAATCGGAGTCCAGTATTGCCAGCGCCAAACGGCCGACCGACGAGCCCGCAGGTGCGTTGATGGAAAAACGATCATTAATATTCGGCAGCGTCACCGGAAACGGGTCGCCAGTGGTGTTCAGATTTTCGACCGCCGACGACACGATAACGTCTGAACCGGCTGCCGATCCGGTCACCGAGATCAAACCGTCAGAGCTATTGTCGGAAATCGCGGTGTAACCCATCTGTACGCCGAGTTCGCGCGTGTAATCGTCGTTAACGACAACGATGCGTGATTCGATTAGAACTTGGCGTACCGCAATGTCCAGGGTCTGAACCAGACGCCGGATTTCAGCCAGCTTGTCTGCGGTATCCTGTACAAGCAGAGTGTTGGTACGATCGTCGATAGAGACGCTGCCACGTTCTGACAGCAAAGACTGGCTGGCTCCAGATGCCTGGATCAGCGACGCGAGTTCCGAGGCTTTGGCGTAGTTCACCTGGATGAATTCGGAACGCAGTGGTGCCAGCTCTTCAAACTGCTGGAGCTGCTCCAGCTCTTGCCGTTCACGATTCGCAAGTTCTGCCGCGGGCGCAATGATAACGACGTTGTCGCGCTGGCGCATATCCAGACCCTTGGTCTCAAGGATGATGTCCAACGCCTGATCCCAGGGCACGTTCTGCAAGCGCAACGTGACGTTGCCGGTGACTGTATCGCTGACCACAACATTCATACCGCTGACATCGGCAAGCAACTGCAAGACAGCTCGCGTGTCGATGTCCTGGAAGTTCAGGGTCAGCCGTTCACCCGTATAATCTTTCTTCTGTTCTTCTTCGAACAGTTCTGCAGCGGTTGGTATAAAGGGCTTCAATTCGACTGTGAACCGATCGTCCGATTGATAAGCGACCTGCTCGTAGGACCCGCCCGCGGATACAACAAGTCGCGCATTGCTGTTGGCCTGACTTGCATCGACAGTAGTCACGGGCGTTGCAAAATCGAGCACATCCATACGCCGGCGGAATTCTGCCGGTAGTTGAGTGTCGCGGAAATCGACGATGACGGTGTTGCCCTGTTCTCGCAAATCCACAACGGTCTTGGGATCGCTAAGCGTGACGATCACTCGACCAGAGCCGTCGTTGCCGCGACGGAAATCTACAGACTTGATACTGCGTATGCCTGGCAACGCCGAAACGGTGGAACTGACGGTAGTTCCGGGGCCGAAGGCAGGTGTGGACGCAGCCCGTTGCGGTGTGGCGCCCAACGTCACATAAATGCTATCGCCTTCAACGCGCGTATCGTAAGACACGAGCGTATCGAGATTCAGAACGACACGTGTTCGTCCGCTCGCTTCGGCGGCGAGTATCGTGCGCAGGGACCCGATGTCGACGTCCTTGCGTCGCGATTGAAGGGCAAGACCGGTATCCGGCAGATCCAGCGAGATCCGTGCCGGCCGATCGATGGTAAAGCTCAGAGGTTCCGGCGCCGGGCCACTCAGGCGCAAACGAAGTTGCAGCTGTTGATTAGGCAAGGCCTGTATTTCGATGTCCTGCAGCATGTTTGATGGCGCATCGGCCGACCAAGCAGGCAACACCAGGAAGCTTAGCAACAAGCCTGCCAACATCGAAATGCGGCAGCGCCACAGCGTATCCCCCTGATTGTAATCGCTGGGCTTATTGGTCCACGTCATCGCAAAACTCCCATGAGTCAGTCGCTTAGTACAACAGCGGCAGGACGCTCTATATAGCCGCCAAGGCCATCGCTGATAATTTCAATGATTTTTATTTCCGCGTTGGAAATCTCGACCACCCGGCCCTCGCTCTGCCCCATGTGATTGCCTTCGCGAACACGATGCAGAAGTCCGTCTGAGGTCTTGACCAGGGCGTAATGTCCGCCACCGAGTTCAAGTGTGCCAACCATTTGCAGCGTATCGAGCGGAAACTGTTCCAAAAACTCACGCGGGCGTGCCTGGTCGGGCCGAATGGAACTTGTTAAGAGGTTATCAGGCCGATTTTCCACCGCTGCCAAAAACGGCGAACGCAAGTCACTCGCCGAATAAACAAAAGTTTCGTAAGGCTTGATCTGCGGTAATGGTTCGATACGCCCGCCCTCGCGCGCATGTACCTCGGCAATGTATTGCTCGAGATCGGATACGTCACGCGAACAAGCACTCAGCGCCGCAGTAACGAAGAGCATGATTACGATAAATCGCATCATGGCTGACCTCCCAGCTCAGACTCCTCGTCGAGATATCGATAGGTTTTTGCGGTCAGATCCAAAACCATGTCATTCGGACTGTCCTGTGCACCTTTAATGTCTATGTCGTGCAGAGTAACGATCCGTGGCAGCGCAGCGACACCGCTGACAAAGGCTGCAAGTTCATGAAACGAGCCTCGCAGACGTATGCGTATTGGCAGTTCCGCGTAGAAGTCTTCCTTTCTGACCTCACCTGAGGGCTGAAAGAGTTCTTCGTCCAGACCGGCAGCAAGGCCTGTCTGTGAGATATCGACCAACAGACTCGGTACTTCGGTGCGGTTGGGCAGTTGCCGCAGCAGAGCACCAAAGGAGCCTTCCATCTGACTGAGTTGTGTGTTGTAAGCATCAAGATTGACAGCTTGCCCCTGCTTATTTTCAAACACCGATCTCAGACTCTGTTCTTCCTGCTGTACACGCTCAAGCTGCGGAAGTTTTTCCTTGAAAACCTTGTAATAAACGCCCACGAAAACGACGAGAATAAACAGCAGCCCGATCAACAGTGCACGGAATAACAATGGCCAGCGGCCAATGTCGTTAAAATCAAGCGCGCGAAGTTGGTCGAAGAAGTTCATACTTCGTCGTCCTCTTCTTCTGTCTTGTTTGGATTGGCCTGTTTGGCAAAGATCGTAAACTGGCTACTGCGTGATGGGCCGGTATCTCTAGTCTCAACAACGTCCAGACCGGGATCTTCCAACCAATCGGATTTATCGATATTGCGCATATACGCTGATACACGCGTACTCGATTGAGCATTGCCTTTTAAAGTGAGCCGGCTGCCCTGTTGTTTTACTGACTCGAGATATACGCCGTCTGGCACGGTACGTGCCAACTCGTCGAACAGATGCACAATTTCGGGACGGCTGCGTTGAAGCTGCTCGATGATGCCCATTCTCTTTAGCAGCATCTCCTTTTTCGCTTCCAGATCTCTGATCTCGCCGATTTGTTCGTCAAGTCGGGTGATCTCTGCTTTAAGCATCGAATTACGGTCATTTTGATGCTCAATTCTGCCGCCATAGATGGTTGTGGCAGCAAAGATCACGCCAAGACCGATCACGATGGCCGCAGCTGCGGCAATGGCAAAGTTACGTTGGCGCTCTTTTCGAAGCTCTTCGCGCCAGGGCAATAAATTGATACGTGGCATATCAGTCGAAACTCCGCAACGCTAAGCCGCAGGCGGTCAGCAACGCTGTTGCATCCTTGTGCACTCCCGCTGCCTTGGCCTTTGAGGCGATTTTCATTTTACCGAGTGGGTCTCCAATTTCCGTCGGAATTCCTACACGGCTGGTAATCAAATCGCCAACACCCGGGATGTTGGCGCATCCACCGCAGATCAGGATCTGCTCTGGTTGTTCGCGCCCACCGCCGGACGCCAAATAGAATTGTAGCGAACGACTGACTTGTTGTGTCATGTCGTCTATAAAAGCATCGAGTACTTCGGGGCCGTAATTACTCGGCAGCCCACCTTCTTTCTTTGCTCGACCGGCCTCCTGCAGGCTAAGGCCATAGGTGCGCATGATCTCTTCGGTAAGTTGTTGTCCACCGAAGGCAAAATCCCGTGTGTAAACCACCTTTAAATCACGCAACACGTTAAATGACGTACTGGTAGCACCGAAATCGATGACCGCAACAGAGTGATCTGTTCCTTCATCGGGCATCTGATGTTTCAGTAAAGTACAAGCAGTCTCAACAGCGAAGGCCTCAACGTCGACTATGCGTGCGGTCAGACCCGCGGCCTCAACGGCAGCCTGGCGTTGTTCGACGTTCTCGGTGCGAGTTGCCACCAGCAAAACATCCATCATTTCGGCGTCATTGTCGGAGGCACCAACAATTTCGTAATCGTAACTGACCTCTTCCATCGGAAATGGAATGTATTGGTCGGCTTGCAGTTCTACCTGTCCTTCGAGGTCAGAACCCTGAAAGTTACTGGGCATCTGTATGACTTTGGTAATTGCTGCATCGCCGCTAATAGCCACGGCCGCGTCACGGGCACGTGCGCCAGAACGCTTCACGGCGATACGCACCGCTTCCCCCACTGCATCCGCATCGACGATAGCCTTTTCGTTCACCGAATTCAGAGGGGTCGGTTGCGCCGCATACGCTTCTACGCGATAGCGGGAGCCGCTCTTGCTCAACTCAATGAGCTTTACGGATGATGTAGTTATGTCAAGCCCGAGGACGGGCTTATTTTTTGTGGAGAAAATAGGCATTTTTCCCTTGCGCTGCCGGTAATTGCGAAAGAAAGATAGTCTATAATCTTAAGTCTATCAGTGAACTATATAACATTAACAACAAGGGTGGGTTACGAAGTGTGATCGATTACTCAATTACCGCGCTCCCTTCCCTCTCCTGAACTGCTCTGCCCTGTCGGGGTCTCAAGTTTTACATAATTGGCCTTGAGACGGGCCCATTCTAATTGTTATTCGGGGTCGTTTGACGTGATATCGTTCACACTCGGCGGCGAGTAGAGTGCCATTGCCCGGGTCCGGGCCATGATTTGTATGAGAATTCTCCTGAAACTAGCTGTTCTGGCCTTGGTGCTGGTCTTTCTGGGCACCGCCGCCGGGGTCGCAGGCGTGGTGGCGGCCTACGTGTATGTCTTGCCCGATCAGCCACCCGTCGATACCTTGCTCGACATTCAGCTCCAGGTCCCCCTGCGGGTCTATACGCGGGACGGTCGGTTGATGGCGGAATTCGGAGAAAAACGCCGTTTACCAGTCACTTACGAGGAAGTGCCGGCGCAACTCGTGCAAGCGATCACGGCCGCCGAAGATGACCGCTACTTTGATCATCCGGGGGTGGATTATCAGGGGCTGGCCCGCGCCGTCCTGGGCCTGTTGCTCACCGGAGAAAAACGCCAGGGTGGCAGCACGATCACGATGCAAGTGGCGCGGAATTTCTTTCTCACTAATGAGAGAACCTACGAACGCAAAATTCGTGAAATCTTCCTGGCCCTGAGCATTGAGCGGGCGCTCAGCAAGGAAGAAATTCTGGAGTTGTATTTCAACAAGATCTTGCTGGGTCAGCGTGCCTGGGGCGTGGGTGCCGCAGCAGAGGTGTACTACGGGAAAACACTGGACGAATTGACACTCGCTGAAACCGCGACCATTGCGGGCCTGCCCAAGGCGCCGTCAACTGATAACCCCATTACTAATCCTGACAAGGCCAGGGGACGTCGCGCCTATGTGCTGCGGCGGATGTTCGAGCTGGGATTTATTACCGTGGACGAACGCGAAGAAGCCCTGAATTCGTCTATCACCACGACGCTGCATGCGCCAACCGTCGCCCAGGAAGCACCTTATCTCGCCGAGATGGTGCGTGCGGACATGGTAGAGCGGTTTGGCGCAGAAGCGGCTTACAGCGCAGGTTACAAAGTCACAACGACGCTTGATAGCAAGCTGCAAGCAGCAGCGACGATGGCTTTGCGAACAGCATTACTCGCTTATGACTCACGGCATGACTATCGCGGTGTGCTTGCCAACGTCGCGTTGCCGACTGATGACGATCCTGCGAGTTGGGCGGAGTTGTTGCGTGATTATCCCAGCATGGCCAACTTGCGACCGGCGTTGGTCATCAGCAGCGACGAGCAGAGTGCCAGGATTTACGGACCTGAGATCGGTCTGGCAGAACTTGGTCCGCAATCCGTTGCCTGGGTGCTGGGACTCGACGAACCGCCTGCGGACGAGGAAGATTTACCACCACCGGCAAAACCTTCGGATGTTGTGAGCGGTGGCGATGTGATCTATGTCTATGCCACTGAAGATAATGGCTGGAAGCTCGCGCAAATACCGCAGGTTCAGGGCGCATTTGTTTCGGTGGCACCCAATGATGGGGCGATCGTGGCGTTGATCGGCGGTTTCGACTATTACACTAGCAAGTTCAATCGTGCCGTGCAGGCCAAACGTCAGCCGGGCTCGGCCTTCAAGCCTTTCGTGTACTCTGCGGCGCTCGCCAATGGTCTTACACCGGCAACCATCATCAACGATGCGCCGGTGGTATTTGAAGACGCAGCGCTTGAAGATACTTGGCGACCGGAAAACTTCGGCAAGAATTTTTACGGCCCGACTCGTCTGCGTGAAGCGCTGGTGCGCTCGCGCAACCTCGTTTCCATTCGTGTGCTACGAAAGATCGGCATCGTCAACGCAATCGATCACCTGGTGCAACTCGGATTTGACAGGGAACAATTACCGCGAGATCTGTCGCTGGCGCTCGGCAGCGTCACTCTTACGCCGTTGGAACTGGCGACCGAATACGCTGTTTTTGCGAACGGTGGTTTCGAGGTTGAGCCCTACTACATTGAGCGTATTGAAGACGCCAACGGGAATGAGCTTTTTCAGGCTGATCCGTTAATGGTCTGCGCCGATTGCCGGGTCCTGAACAGGATCGAAGATCTGCGCGATGCCCCGCCCGATACGTGCAAACTCAATCGGCCGTATATCCTCGCCGATCAGGCCGCACCCCGTATCCTCGACGAAGATAATACGTGGCTGGTTGTAGACATGATGCGTGACGTAGTGAGACGCGGAACAGCCGCATCTGCCAGTCAGCTCGGACGTTTCGATCTCGCCGGAAAAACCGGAACCACAAATGATTATCGAGATGCATGGTTCAGTGGATTCAACGATCGTTTGGTTGCCACGGTATGGGTTGGTTTTGACCAGGAAAGACCGCTTGGACCAAAAGAGGTAGGTGGTACGACGGCACTGCCGGCGTGGATAGACTATATGCGTGTTGCTTTGGATGGCACAAAGGAAACGGAGGTGATTACACCACCGGGTTTGATACGCGTGAAGATTTCACGGGAGTCGGGCCTGCGCGCGAGTGCTGACGATCAGGATGCTATATTTGAAATTTTTCCAATCGGGCAAATTCCGGAACGGGAAATAGAAGATCCGGTGGACCTGTTCAATCCCGACAGTGAGACAGAAGAAGAACCTCAACCATTGTTCTAATCAGCCGGGGAACCATGCCGCGCCGAAACTCCCCTCGATCAGATAATTTGCGACGCTTGGTTGCGCACGAAGCCGCAAGGCTGATATCTGAGCAGGGCATCGATGACTATTATCTGGCCAAGCGCAAGGCGGCGGAAAAGCTGGGTGTTAGTGACCAGGCGGGCTTACCGGGAAACGCAGAGATCGAAGCTGCTGTGGTTGAGAATCAGCGTTTGTTCGATGCGCAAACCCATGCGGATCGACTACGCAAATATCGGCTCGCCGCTCGCGATGCGCTGAAATTCTTTTCTGACTTCAGCCCACGAGTTGTCGGCGCGGTCTTGAGTGGAGCGGTAGCAGCCGGATCGGACCTGGAGATCCACTTGTTCGCTGACACGGTGGAATTGATCACGCTGCGACTGGTCGAAAACGATGTCCCTTACCGACTGGCGGACCGCCGCTTGCGCACCTCTGGCAGCGGGCATGTACGTTATCCCGCGGTGCGCTTCGTCGCCGACGACGTGCCAATATTGGCGTTATTGTTTCCACGCGATGGTGTTCGCCAGGCGCCGCGTAGTCGTATCGATGGGCGGCCGATGCGGCGCATCGATCTGCGCGAGCTCGAATTGCTGCTTGCCGAATAGATCTATTGAATGGTTTTGATGCGATCGCCGGGTTTCGGCTCACCGCCAGCATAAAAACCGTTTAGCAAACGCAGCAACGCATCGGGGTCGTTTACGTCATCGATCTGTGCGAAGTCGGCCAGACTGCCATCTTCCGGCAGTTCTACGACCCGGATGACCAGCGGTTCTGCCAGTACCCGATCTGTATCAGTCAGCGCGCGGACGCTCTCGATGGTTCGGCTGAACTTGCGGTCGTAGCGCCGGTGATCCTCCGGGTCTTTTGCAACCCCATAAACGATGAATGCGTTTTCACCATGGAAAACCGCTGCAATGCGCCCCACACGCGGACCGAAAGCAGAATTCAATTTTGGTGCAGTGGCAATGAAAGCCTCGAGACCGTTAACTTCCGTTATGCGCGAGTTTTGCCATTTGGTCATGGACAGTATTTTTTGCAGAAACCGGTCAACCGGAACTTTCTTTGTCTTGCGCGTGGTACGACTTACGGCAGTGACCTGCATCAGGGCCCTCGCATCCGGCGGTGTGCCTATGATCCGGTCCGGGAGGTTATTGATCTCCCAGCCTTCCGGAAAAGTGATGGCGAAATCCATTTTCTCGTGTAAGAACTGATTGTTCCGCACCACGCCCTGTGACCGGCTGCCCGACCAGGCCGTACCATCGATTCGTCGCAGCAGTTCATCGCCGCCGTCATCGCGGGTGCCGGCACCGGCGCCCTTTTCCGTCTCAGCCAGTTCCCGCAAGCGGCGATCTGAGTCCGGATGCGAGGCCAGCATGGCGTGATAGCGATCACCGGAGTCCTTTTTCTCGCCGGTCGAATCGTATTGATCCCGCGCTTTGAGTAACGCGAGGACTTCCAGCATCGCGTTCGGGTCATAGCCGGCCCGGCTGATCATTTTCATGCCGAGCTCGTCTGCCTCGAGCTCCATATCTCGCCCGTAGCCGCTGACCAGGCCGGCACCAAACAATCGCCCGAGGTTAAAACCGGCAGTTGGATCAATCGATGCTGCCACGCTACTAACTACGCTTGCGGCAGCATGTTGGCGTGCTGCATGGCGGTTGGCGCTATGCACGATTTCATGTCCCAGCACCGCAGCCAATTGTGCTTCGGTGTTGAGATGAGCAAGCAACGCGCGGGTGACGTAGACGTAGCCGCCGGGCGTAGCAAACGCATTGATGGATTCATCATCGAGAATTGTGAAAAGCCAGGCGAAATCCTCACCTTCGGCATGAACGGCGAGTTCTGTACCGACACGTTGCACGTATGTCGCCAGCCCGTTGTCGTTATCGTAGAAGCCATAGGCTGCAATAATCTGCTTGTGATATTTACGGCCGACAGCGGCGTCGCCGAATTGGGTTTGTTCGGTATTGTCAGCTTCTTTCTTCTTCGCCCACACCGGGTCCGGCGTGGTCAGTGCGAAAGCAACGAACAACGCCGCAGCGAGTTGCCAGGCGGCGTAGAGGCGGAAAGCGGGTATCAGCTGTCGGCTTTGCCGGAAATCCCGTACTTGCGACGGAATTTGTCTACCCGGCCCCCGGCGTCCACGATCTTTTGCTTGCCCGTGAAAAACGGGTGGCATTTTGAACATACTTCTACGTGGAGGTCTTCGCATAGTGTCGATCTGGTTTTGAAGGTATTCCCACAGCTGCAGGTGACGGCGATTTCTTCGTAATTTGGGTGAATCTCAGGCTTCATGATCTCAAAATATCCGAAACAGGGGGTGCGAAAGGCCGCGCAGGATAGCCCGTTTTGGGCAGAGCAGGCAACCGCTTAGCGTGGCCAACCCCACATCCGAGTTTAAGACAGCACCCATAAGATAAAGTTTTTAAGACATTTTTCCTTTATCCACAATAACTGTGGATAACTCTGTGGATGAGCATGGCTGGAGAAACCGAATCTCCTTGTTTCAGCAAGATATTGTCAAATTGGCGAAAATGTCGTCACTCCTGGAAAAAGGCTGTAAATCAGCAACATACAGCTATGTGTGTGGATAGTGCCTAAGCCCTGCCGGCAAATCGCGCCCTGCAGGCGCCTAAAGTCACCGGGTGTGCATAAATTGTTCAATCGCACGACCGAACGCCCACCCGATGTTGCGACGCGTCATTCCTCAGATTATCCCTTTTGACCAGTGCAGTCGGCCGCGGCGAGCCTAGGAGCTGGCATTCGCCAGCGCCTCCGACAAAGTCGGCGCAGGCAAACGACCGTCTTCTTTTTCGCCGCAAGCCACAAGCCCGTTTGGCATGACGCACCGGGCTTCCTTATACCCTCACCCTTCCGCGGGGAGGGCCAGGGTGGGGGGGCAATCTCGAGGGACCTAAGTAGCGGCTTTTTCCGAGGGCAGGAATAGACCCTGCAGGTCATCAAGAAAACGGCGGCCGAGCGGGGTCGGCCGACACCAATGGGCGTCGATTTCAAGTAGCTTGCTCGCCACGGCGGTACCACAGACTTCCCCGATTGCCGCAAACGGTTGGCCTGTACGGGTCTCAAACAGGTCTTGCGGAAAACCCTGGCTTAGCCTGAGCGCGTTTAGCATGAATTCGAATCCGGCATCGGCTGCCGTAAGCTCTCGTTGCGACCAGTCTCGTTGTGCCACGGCGGCTATGTAGTGCGACGGTGAGCGGGGTTTGTTTGTTCGCACGATGGCCTGAGGGGTAGTCAGTTTGCCGTGGGCGCCGGCGCCGATTCCGATGTAGTCGCCGAACAACCAATAATTCAGATTGTGCCGGCAGCGGTGCCCCGGACGTGCCAGCGCCGAAATCTCATAGTGACGATAGCCGGATCCGGCGAACGCACTGGCGCACTCGCATTGCATGGCCCATGTCTCGTCCTGATCGGGTAACTCGGGCGGCGTTTTGAAAAATGCCGTGCCGGGTTCCAGCGTCAGTTGATAATGTGAAATGTGCCCGGGATCGAGTTCACACGCGATGCGGGCATCTTGCCGCGCCTGGTCTGTAGTCTGTCCTGGCAACGCATACATCAAATCCAGGTTGACCCGCCTGAAACCGCTCGTCAGCGCAGTTTCGACCGCAGCATATGCGGTACGGGCGTCATGTATGCGGCCGATTGAACGCAAACAATCATCGTTAAAACTCTGTACGCCGACAGATAATCGCGTTATCCCCGCATCGCGATAGCCGGCAAACCGACCGCTGTCGAGCGTACCGGGATTGGCCTCCAGCGTGATCTCCGCGTCGGCCTGCAGCCGCGGTAGCAGTGGTTGCAAAACACGTTCGATTTGCTCTGGAGTTATCAGGCTGGGCGTGCCGCCGCCGATAAAAACTGAAATGATCGAGCGCGACCCGCAGTGTTCCAGTTCTGCCCCCAAATCGGTTAACAGCGCGTCAACGTAGGGTTTTTCCGGCAGCTCGCCCCGCAAGGCATGAGAATTAAAGTCGCAATACGGACACTTACGCACACACCACGGAAAGTGGATGTAAACCGACAGCGGCGGATCAGGTGATACAGGCATCTAATTGTCGGACAAGTTGTGCCAGTGCCTGGGCACGGTGGCTGACGCGGTTTTTTTCGGCGGTTGGCATCTGGGCGACGGTGTGGTCGCTGCCTGCAGGAATAAACACGGGATCGTATCCAAATCCCAGGTCACCGGCCGGGGTCAACGCGATTGTGCCTTCCCATGCACCCTGGCATATCAGCGGGGCCGGATCGTCAGCGTGACGCATGAACACTGCGAGACAGCGATAGCGTGCCGCGCGCACTTCGGCATCAGCCAACGTCTTCAACAGCTTTTGATTGTTGTCGGTATCAGTTGCGCCGGGACCTGCATAGCGGGCGGAAAATATTCCCGGAGCGCCAGACAGCGCATCGACCTCCAATCCGGAGTCTTCGCCGATTGCAGCAAGACCGGTGTGTTGTGCCGCATTGCGCGCTTTGAGAATCGCATTCTCGACAAAGGTCAGGCCGGTTTCTTCAGCTTCCGGGACATCGAGGTCAGATTGAACGATCAGTTCATGGGAATCACCGAGGAGGGCGCGTATTTCACTCAGCTTGCCCCGGTTCCCGGTTGCAACGACGATTTTCGCCATGCCCGGTTTCAGCCCGCCAGGGTAGTGCGTTGTAATTCCATCAACTGCGCTATGCCACTAATGGCGAGATCGAGCATGGCGTCAAGCTCGTCGCGGCGGAACGCGTGACCCTCCGCGGTGCCCTGTACTTCGACAAACGCGTTGGCCTGGTTCATTACGACATTCAGATCGGTTTCGGCATCGCTGTCCTCGGCGTAGTCGAGATCAAGTACGGGCATACCACGATAGATCCCAACCGACACCGCCGCGATTTGGCCGTGTAAAGGATTATCGACCAGTACGCCACGGCCCATCAGGTTGCCGACCGCGCCGGCCAGCGCGACATATGCGCCGGTAATCGCGGCGGTTCTTGTACCACCGTCGGCTTGTATCACATCGCAGTCGAGCGTGATCGTGCGTTCGCCCAAAGCATCGAGATTAACGATTGCGCGCATGGAACGGCCAATCAGACGCTGTATCTCCTGAGTGCGGCCCGATTGTTTGCCTAGTGCAGCTTCGCGCGCCATTCGCGATCCGGTAGAGCGGGGCAGCATCCCGTATTCGGCAGTAACCCAGCCTTTACCGCTGCCGCGCAGAAAGGGCGGAACACGGTCATTGACACTGGCGGTACAGATCACACGGGTGTCGCCGAAACACACCAGCGCCGAACCCTCAGCCTGGGACAGATAATCGCGCGATAGCGTAATTTCACGCAGTGCGTCGTTGGCACGACCGCTGGGTCGAGTTGCTGCTTTATTCATTTTCTCAGCCGGCTAGTCACTGCCGCGCCAGACAATCACTGCGACAGTCGTATTATCACTACTCGGAGAGTTGCTGGCTACCGCGGCATCCACAACCTTCTCGACTATCTCCTCCACGTCGAAGCTTTCTTCGGTATCGGCGAATGCGTCAGCTATCGCCTCGTCTGACATCCCGCCCCAAAAGCCGTCAGAGCACAGCAAGAGAACGTCGTTTTCTTGCAGCTTGTGCGGTCCGGAAGCTGTGACCGGTGGTTTGGTCGGATCGCCGCCCAGGCAATGCTCAACAAAACTGCGCATCGGATGACGGGCGATCTCAGATTCGACGATCAGACCCTCGCGCAACAACAATTCGATATGCGTGTGGTCGCGCGTGCGCTCGAGAACTACGCCATCGCGTAGATGGTATACGCGACTGTCACCCAGGTGTGACCAGTAAGCGATGCCTTTCTGGACAAGACAGATTGCGCAAGTCGCCCGTGGCTTGGCATCGAGATCTTGTGAGTGGCCCAGTGTGACCAGCGCATCGTGCGCATTTGCAAGACTGCGCGTCAGGAAACGCTCGGCGAATGGCAAAGGTTGTTTGCTGTTGCGGAACTTGTCGGACACCGTCGCGATTGCGGTCACCGCTGCCTCGGCCCCGGCGGAATGCCCGCCCATGCCGTCCAGCACCATCGCCAGGATACTGTGATCACCAATCAGTATCTCGGCCCGATCCTGGTTCTCTTCGCGGTTACCGATATGGCTGTATTTTGCGATCTCGATCTGCAATCGGGCTTCCAAAACGGTATTGACTACCTTTGCGACGTGCGGCAAACACGTTACATTGTGGGATGGGATCAGTAAATGCTACTCCGTTCGGGCCAGAGACATGATTCGCAGCATGACAGCCTTTGCGCGCCGGGAACGCCGCGCCGAGTGGGGTGAAATCGTCTGGGAGATCCGGGCGGTCAATCACCGCTATCTAGAGATGGGATTCCGATTGCCGGAGGATTTGCGGTCGTTGGAATCGGCATGTCGCAAGGCCATCAGCAAGCAGCTCGGGCGCGGCAAAGTCGATTGTGCATTAAAGGTGAAATTTGATGATCTGGCGGCCAGTGACATCCACTTGAACCAAAAGCTTATCGATAGCCTCATCGCCAGATCGGCCGAGCTGGCAAAAAAACTGGATCAACCAGGGTCAGTCAGCCCGCTGGGTCTGCTGCGTTGGCCGGGCGTGGTGGCCGAAACCGATAGAGATCTCGGCCCGGTTCAGCAGGCGGCGTTGGAGTTGTTGAATGAAGCGCTAGCCGCTTTGAGCGAATCGCGCGGCAGTGAAGGCGCCCGAATTCGTGACATGTTGCTGGAACGTTGCGACGGTATCAGCGAACACGTCAAAGCCGTGCGCAAAAGATTGCCGGAAGTTCGCACACGCATGCGTGAAAAACTCACAACGCGTCTGGCTGAACTGACAGCTGACTTTGATCGTGAGCGGGTCGAGCAGGAGCTGGTTATTCTGGCGCAAAAGATGGATGTGGACGAAGAGCTGGATCGTCTCGATAGCCACATTGCAGAAACACGGAAAGTACTCGATCGCAATGATGCCGTCGGGCGCCGGTTGGATTTTCTAATGCAGGAATTCAATCGTGAGGCGAATACGCTGGGATCGAAGTCTAACGACCCACAAACTACAAACTCAGCGGTTGATATCAAAGTGCTGGTCGAGCAGATGCGCGAACAGGTCCAAAACATCGAATAATGCTGAGCTGGCTGCGAAGTCTGTTTGGTGGCAACAAGAGTCGGCATGGCCGGTTGTGGATTGTTTCTGCGCCCTCGGGTGCCGGCAAGACCTCACTGGTACGTGAGTTGTGCAAGCGACAACCCGGTTTGCAAATGTCAGTGTCCTATACGACCCGGCCACGCAGACCCAGCGAGGTCGAAGGTCATGACTATCACTTCGTTGACATTGAAAAATTCAAGCACATGGCCGCTGTTGGCGATTTTCTGGAGCATGCGGAAGTTTTCGGAAATTTCTATGCGACCGGGCGAGGCGATGTGCAGGCGATACTGGACCAGGGCCACAACGTGGTCCTGGAGATTGACTGGCAGGGCGCAAGACAGGCCCGGGCGGCCATGCCCGAAGCGGGCTCAATTTTCATTTTGCCACCGTCTTTTGCGGAACTGGAGCGGCGGCTGCGCGGCCGTGGCTCAGACAGTGAAGAAGTGATCCAGCGGCGGCTGTCGGAGGCACGTGAGGATATGTCTCACTGGGAAGAGTTTGCCTACGTTGTTATCAACGATGAATTTGCCACCGCTGCCGCAACGCTCGAAGCCATACTGGCCAGCGACGGCGAGGTCCACCGCAGCTCCAACCCAGCCCTGCAGGCCAGGATTGCCAGGCTTCTGGCCTAAACCGGCGTTTTTGATAGACTGATACTCCCCGCGAAAATTGCGGGAGTCTTAATAGTTAGGAAACGAAATGGCACGAATTACAGTAGAGGATTGTCTGGAGAGGATTCCCAATCTCTTCGATCTGGTCCTGACAGCATCGAAACGTTCGCGACGGTTGGCCAACGGCGCCGAAGCAATGGTGGAGTGGGAAAACGACAAACCGACCGTCGTGGCGCTGCGCGAGATCGCCGAAGGCCATGTAAACACCGACATCCTCGAGGAAAGCGACCAACAACAGGCTCTCGAAGCCGTATTCGAAGATGGCTCCGATTCACAGTCGTCTGAGGCAGAGTCGCAATCGCAACCAGAACCGCCGGTTCAGTTAGCGTCACTGGCGCAGCCATTTTCGCAACCGAAGGCCGAACCGCAGATACCGGTGCCGCCGGAACCGGTCGTGCAAGCCGAAGCCGAACCGCAACCCGTGCAACCGGAACCAATGGCGCAGTCGGAACCGGTCGTGCAAGCCGAAGCCGAAGCCGAGCCACAACCCGTGCAACCGGAACCAATGGTGCAGCCGGAACCGGTCGTGCAAGCCGAAGCCGAACCACAACCCGTGCAACCGGAACCGGTCGTGCGAGCCGAAGCCGAACCACAACCCGTGCAGCCGGAACCAATGGTGCAGCCGGAAGCCGAAGCAGGGGTGCATGTGCAGTCTGAACCACAACCGGATGTGGAGCCAAAACTAAAAGCGCAGTGGCAACCCGAGCCACAAGCGCACATCGAACCGCAATCAGAATCGCAATCAGAATCGCAATCCGAGCCGCAGGAAGACGAGCCCAATCCGCCGTTTGGAGCTCCACCGGAGTAGCTGCGCCAGTGATCGTGCGCAGACGACTCCGCCAAGCCGACCCATGTCTACCGCGGCATCAATTCTGAGTCGTCTGCCACGCGGTAAGCAGTTTGCCGATATAAAGGAGTTACTTGCCCGGCTGCAGGATCACCTGCCCGAGGATCAGGTCAACATTGTCTACGAGGCCTATCGCTTCGGTGCTGACGCGCACGAGGGGCAGAAGCGATTATCGGGCGAACCGTATATTTCCCACCCGGTCGCAGTAGCCGGAATTCTGGCCGACCTGAAACTCGATTACCAAAGTATCTGTGCGGCGTTGCTGCACGACGTGATTGAAGATACTGGCGCCGACAAGAGCCTGATCGCTGATCGTTTTGGTGACGACGTCGCCGAGATCGTCGATGGCGTCAGCAAACTTGACCAACTGCAATTCAAAAATCGCGCCGAAGCGCAAGCACAGAGTTTTCGCAAGATGTTGCTGGCAGTCGCCAAAGACTTGCGAGTAATTCTGGTTAAGTTAGCCGATCGTTTGCACAACATGCGGACATTGGGTGTGCTGGCAGCCGACAAACGCGGTCGTATTGCCCGTGAGACGTTGGAGATTTATGCGCCTATCGCCAATCGACTTGGTATCCATTCGATGCGGGTGGAACTCGAAGATCTCAGCTTTCAGCACCTGCACCCGCGACGCTACAAAGTGCTTGAGAAGAATTTAAAAAAATCTGTGGGCAACCAGCGGCAGGTGGTCAAAAAGATACTTGCGACCGTAACTGCGGCACTTGAGGACGCTGGTATCGATGGACGCATCACTGGTCGTGAAAAACACCTCTTTAGTATTTACCAGAAGATGCGGCGCAAGCGTCGCTCACTATCGGAGATAGTTGATGTCTATGGGTTTCGTGCAGTTGTAGAAGGGGTGGACACCTGTTACCGCACACTTGGTGTTGTGCACCGGCTCTATAAACCGATGCCTGGTCGTTTCAAAGATTACATTGCGATCCCGCGGATGAATGGGTATCAATCCCTGCACACCACATTGTTCGGTCCCAATGGCGTACCTATAGAAGTACAAATACGTACGAATGACATGGATAAGTTGGCCGAAGCAGGAGTCGCGTCGCACTGGCTGTACAAGAGTGGCGAGAAACAAGGTTCCAGCGCCCAGGCGCGTGCCCGCGAATGGCTGGAACGCATGGTCGAAATGCAGGATACCGGCAGTTCGGAAGAGTTTCTGGAAAGCGTGCGGATTGACCTGTTCCCCGAAAAGGTTTATGTGTTCACGCCGAATGGCGACATCCTGCGTTTGCCGCGCGGCGCCACGGCAGTTGACTTTGCGTACGCGGTACACACCGATGTGGGCAATCGCTGCGTCGGCGCAAAAATTGAAAGACGACTGGTGCCACTGCATACATTGTTGCGTAACGGCCAGTCAGTCGAGATTGTCACGGCCCGCGGCGCCAAGCCGAACCCGGCGTGGGCCAATTTTGTCGTCACGGCCAAGGCCAGGGCGGCGATTCGCACTTATCTCAAGAACCTGCGAAATAGCGAGGCTGTCCGTCTCGGCAAGCGCTTGTTAACGAAGTCGTTAACTGACTTGTCTTTTACCTTGCGCAAGGTCAAGCGCGAGAAGCTCCAGGCAACGCTCGAAGAAATGAAGCTGGATAGTGCCGAAGAACTCTACGCCGAGATCGGTTTGGGTAAACAACTTGCACCATTGATTGCCCGTCGGCTGATGCCGGAAACCGACCCGGACAAGTCAGAGCCGGAAACATCGCGTGGACCACTGGCAATCTATGGTACTGAAGGCATGCTCATAGCATATGCGCGATGCTGCTACCCCATACCGCCGGACGATATTATGGGCTATCTCAGTGCCGGCAGAGGGTTGGTAATACATCGAGACGCGTGTGGCAACTTAGGCGACTATCGCAAACAACCCGATAAATGGATTGCAGTTGAATGGGAAAAGAATATCGAACGCGAGTTCCAGGTGGAGATTCGCGTCGACGTCGTAAACCGTATGGGTGTGCTGGCAGCGGTGTCGGCCAATATTGCCAACTCCAAGTCCAATATTGAAAATGTGCAGGTGGTAGAGCGTGACGGCGATAATTCCACGCTGACTTTCATGATTCAAGTAAACAATGGCGAGCACCTGCAACGCGTCATGCGTGGGATCGGTGCGATGCCGGAAGTGCTGCGGGCACAGCGGATTTGCGCATAGGGGGAACGATGCCTAGACAAGCGATACACACCGATTCCGCGCCCAAAGCGATCGGTACCTATTCTCAGGCAGCGCGTCATGGCGGCACGGTTTATCTGTCGGGGCAGATTCCGTTGTCACCAAAAACCGGCGAGATCGTAGACGGCGACATCGCCGCGCAAATTACCCAGGTGTTCCGTAATTTGGCGGCCGTTGCACAAGCCGCTGGCGGTAGTCTCGCCGACGTGGTCAAGTTAAACGTGTATCTCATCGATCTTGCGAACTTTCCAGTGGTCAGCGACGTGATGCCCGAATTTTTTAGCGAACCTTATCCGGCCCGAGCCGTTGTTGGCGTAGCGGCCTTGCCCAAGGGTGCCAACGTCGAAATAGACGCTGTCATCGAACTGGCCTGATACGCATCGCGTGAACGCGCGGAGCAAAGACGGCGTGACAACCACCATGTTGCGCCCGGTAACCACTTTATCGGGCGTCGGTCCGGCTTTGGCGGAGCATCTGGCACGACTGGGTGTCACTCAGGTATCGGATCTGTTGTTTCATCTGCCGTTGCGTTACGAAGACCGCACTCAGATCAGAGCTATCGGCAGCCTAAGCCTTGGCGAGAAAGCCGTAATAGAAGGTGAGATTCAAACGACAGCAGTCGTCTACCGTGGCCGGCGCATGATGCTGGTTTCCCTCGCCGACGGTACCGGTCAAATCACTTTGCGTTTTTTCCGTTTCTCCGGTTATCAACAAAAGGCATTGGAACGTGGTGTCAGACTGCGTTGTTTTGGAGAAGTACGGCGCGTCAGCGGCGGCATGGAGTTTGTCCATCCAGAGTATCGGGTCTTGCGCCCTGAAACCGATGGCCAAACTGAAGATCATCTTACCGCGGTGTACCCGACTACCGAAGGGTTGCAACAGGGACGATTACGGATGCTCACCGGCAAGGCACTCGATGAGCTGGTCGCAAGCGAGCCCCCGGAATTGTTGCCGCACCAATTGACACAGGACATGGATTTTCCATCGCTGCGTGACGCTTTGTTGTTTGTCCATCGACCACCGCCAGGAACGGACACACATCAACTCATGTTGTGCCGGCATCCGGCCCAGCAACGTCTCTCATTTGAAGAATTGCTGGCGCATCACTTAAGTCTCAGACGTCTGCGCGAGAACGTGCGCCAGGAGCAGGCTTTGCCACTTGCCCGCGATGGCACATTGTTGCAACGGTTCATTGCATCATTGCCTTTTAGCCTGACCGGTGCGCAACAACGTACTCTCGGTGAGATCGCTGACGATCTCAGTCGCGACAATCCAATGATGCGTTTGCTGCAAGGTGATGTGGGTTCAGGAAAAACGGTCGTGGCAGCGGGCGCGGCATTGTGTGCGGCGGATGCCGGATATCAGACCGCCATCATGGCTCCTACGGAGTTACTGGCCGAGCAGCATCTTGCGACATTCAAAAACTGGTTTGACGCCATCGGTCTGGAAGTGGCCTGGTTGAGTGGCAGATTGAAAGTGGCGCAACGCCGCGCCGCACTGGCCGCTATTGCCGGCGGCGCGCCAATCGTCATTGGAACGCATGCCTTATTTCAGGAAAGCGTTGAGTTTTCCCGTCTGGCGCTGGTCATCATCGACGAACAACATCGTTTTGGCGTGCACCAACGACTGGCCCTGCGCGAAAAGGGTGCTGCCGGTGCGCATGTGCCGCATCAACTGGTCATGACGGCGACACCCATACCCCGCACCCTGGCAATGACCGCTTATGCCGATCTGGATACTTCAGTCATTGATGAAAAACCACCGGGCCGGCTGCCCGTCGAAACGGTGGCGCTGCCGGCTACGCGTCGTGCCGAAGTGGTACAACGCGTTGCCCAGGCTTGTCGAGACGGTCGTCAGGTCTATTGGGTCTGTCCGTTAATAGAGGAGTCGGACTTACTCGAAGCTGAGGCCGCAGAAGAAACAGCCAGCAAACTGACCGAAGCGTTGTCGGAATTCCAGGTTGAACTGGTGCATGGCCGGGTCAAACCCGATAAGCGTGATCGCATCATGCAGGCATTCAAAAACGGCAAGATCGATTTGCTGGTTGCCACAACAGTTATTGAAGTTGGTGTTGATGTGCCCAATGCCAGTTTGATGATTATCGAGAATGCCGAACGCATGGGTCTGGCGCAGTTACATCAGTTGCGTGGCCGGGTTGGCCGCGGTACCGACAGCAGTAGTTGCGTGATGCTGTACAAACCCGGGCTGTCGCAAATGGCACGCGAACGCCTCGGGGTGTTGCGTCGGACAGACGATGGCTTCGAGGTGGCCAGCAAGGATCTCCAATTGCGTGGCGCCGGCGAGTTGCTGGGGACCCGCCAGACTGGACTGATTGAGATGAAAGTGGCGGATCTGGTGCGTGATGCTCATCTCATCGAAGGCGTTCAACGCACTGCGATAACTTTGTTGTCCGACCATCCGGCCGTGGTCAAAAAACTGATCCGCCGCTGGGTCGGCGATGCCGCAAGGCAATACGGCAAGGTCTGAGCTACCCGCGGCTATTTGGGGTTTTTTTGTCCCTATTCCTAGAAACAGCGGCAGAGCACACCAAACTAGACTATCTTGGTCGGATAGCTCATCAATATGGGGAATTAAGATGCAACTCAACATTTCGCGCCTGCTGGGTGCGGCAATCATCATTTTGCTCGCAACACCGATGTTATCAACCGCCGCTTTTGCTGATGCCAAGACAGAAGCTGACGTTCGCAAGGCAGTAGTAGACGGTTATGCCTATGGCCGTGAGAATTTACGCGACCAGGACGGGGCCGTTCCAAAAAACGGCGCACTGCACTTCTGGTCCAGTGGAGGCCTGCTTCAGCGTGTTCCGGCCGACGCACCGGTTTCTGAGTATGAATTTAATTCAGTGACGCCAAAACACATCGAGGTGATAACTTTACAACCCGGCAAGAGCGCAGTAGTGATGTATTACGCAGAAGGGTCTTTTAAGGAAAAGGGCCGGGATGCCGTGGGTCAATATATGACCCGCGTGACCGAAGTCATGATCAAAGAAGGCGGGACGTGGAAAATTAAGGCTGCACACTATTCCGCGATTGCAGGTGGTGCCGGTACTAACCAAAACGCGCTCGACTAACCAAACGATACGAACGGAAAGTCCATCGCAACAAACGGCAGCCTTGCGGCTGCCGTTTTTTGTTTGACAACCAGAAATAAAGTCCGGTCCCGACCGGTCTATACGAGCATGCTATGGAGAGTCTTGGTTCCACTGGCCATATTCGTTGCTGTTTCAGCGCATGGTGGCGATCAATGGAGCATCAACGGCTTTGTTATCGACGATCCGCTGGTGCCAGAGCAGGAACTGGCTCACGGTGGACCGCCACGCGATGGCATACCGTCGATAGATTCGCCACGTTTTGTTGCTGCTGACGCAGCCGAATTTCTGTCGCGCAAGGATCGCGTGCTCGGCATTGAGTACAACGGGATTAGCAAAGCCTACCCAGTTCGCATTCTGAATCGGCACGAGATCGTCAACGATCTGTATGACGAAAATCCGCTAATCGTGAGCTGGTGCCCCTTGTGCGGTAGCGGTGTCGCATTCGACGGGCGTGTTGCTGGTAAAAACCTTGAGTTTGGCGTCTCGGGCCTGCTCTACAACAGTGATGTGTTGCTTTATGACCGCAGCACAGAGTCGCTCTGGTCACAGATCATGCTCAAGGCGATCAATGGTCCGCTGAAAGGGCAATCGCTGAAATTACTGCCGATGCAGCACACGACCTGGCAGGATTGGCGCGCGAAACATCCCGAGACCCTGGTGTTATCGACCGACACAGGATTCCCGGACATCAATTATCATTTTAATCCGTACGCGGGCTACGGCAGCACCAATAGACTTTTCTTTCCGGTCGCCAATCAGGACAGGCGGCTGCGCAACAAAGATTGGGTGCTTGGCGTGTTTATAGGCGAGACGCAAAAAGCCTATCCACTGCACGAACTAAGAAAATTCGAGTCACCGATCCAAGACAAGATTGGGCAACAGTCTGTATCGATCGAGTTCGACGACGCCAATCAGACAGCATCTGCCTATGATGAAAAAGGCCTGCCGTTACAATCCATTCAGCTGTACTGGTTCGCCTGGGCCGCCTTCTATCCCGACACAGAATTGTTCGGGGATCCGTAGACCCGATCTCAGCGCTTAACTCTCGAGTGGGCTGCGCACGCCAGCGGCCCCGCGTTGCATGACATGCGTATAAATCATAGTAGTGCGCACGTCAGCGTGTCCTAATAATTCCTGCACGGTGCGAATGTCGTAACCGTTTTCCAGGAGGTGCGTTGCAAAGGAATGCCGGAAGGTGTGGCAGCTGGCGGCTTTGTCAATCTCGGCGGCGCGCACAGCGAGTTTTACCGCACGCTGCACACTGGTGTGATGATGGTGATGACGGCGCGTCTTGTTGTCGATCGGGTCTACGCTGTGCCCCTGAGCCGGAAACACATATTGCCAGGTCAGCTCGCGACTGGCGCGAGGATATTTCCGCGCCAAGGCAAATGGCAGTTTGGCCCGGCCAAATCCCGCCGAGAGATCTTTTTGGTGGATGAGACGCACGCGAGTCAGCTGGTCTTTTAGTGCCGGTACCAATGGATTGGGCAACATCGTGACACGGTCCTTTTTTCCTTTACCATCGCGCACAATAATTTACTGGTATTCAAAATCGATGTCTTTCACGCGAAGACGCAATCCCTCCATTAATCGCAACCCGGAACCATAAAGCAGGCTTGCAATGAGCTTGTTGGTGCCGTGCATGAACCCGAGTATTTTGCCGATCTCAGAACGAGTCAGGACAATTGGTATTCGCTTTGGCCGCTTTGCACGATCCAGATCAGTCAACCATGGCAGTTCAACCCTGAGCACCTGCTTGTACAAAAACAACAACGCACTCAGCGCCTGATTTTGCGTCGACGGGGAAACCCTTTTTTCATTCGCCAGATGACTGAGATACGCTTCCACCTCCCGCGCACCCATTTCCAGCGGATGTCGCATCCCGTTAAATATAAGGAAACGTTTAATCCAATGAACGTACGATTTTTCAGTGCGGCGACTGTAATGCCGAAAACGTATCTTTTGTCGCACCTGTTCCAGTAATTTTGGCTTTTCCTCCATGCAGCCTATCCCCCGCCCTCCATTGCGGCCCTCTCTTTTCCAAACCCTTATTTCACAATGACTTTACCACCCCCGCCAACACACTATCTCGACATTCTCATGTATTATCCCAGTGTGTTTTTCCTACCCAATAATAGTTAGGCGGCTGAACATCGCAGCCATGGACATTCGCGAGGAATTGCCGACCGATACGGAATCGATTCACGCCGTACACGCGATGTCGTTCCCCACCACAACCGAGGCGAATCTTGTCGAAGCGCTTCGCGAAGCTGGCCATTTGTCCATCTCATTGGCCTGTTGTGATCAAGACTTGTTGGTCGGCCACGTTGCCTTTAGCCCTGTGACTGTCAATGAGACCGCCGTCGGCTTGGGCCTTGGACCGATTGCCGTGCTTCCTCAATACCGACGCCGAGGTATCGCTGAAAAATTGATTCGAGCCGGGTTCGAAGCTAGTAATCGTCTGGGTCACAAATTTATAGTTGTACTCGGAGATCCAAGCTACTATCGTCGATTGGGATTCAAAGCTGCGTCAAACTGGGGGCTGGAAGATGAGTACGGCGGTGGGAGCGCTTTTCAGGCCATCGAGCTACAAGACCGTGCCATCCCGAGCAGCGGCGGTAGCGTGCAATACGCCCGCGAATTTTCGGTGGCGGCGAATGACGGCGCCGCCTAACAAGGCGTTGCAGCAGACACTTGACCCGGCCACCCTTTTGGCTGACGCCAAAAGCGCGTCCGCCTCAAGTGCAGCTGAACTTTGGCGTTAGGCGGATAACCAGCGGTACGGCCCGGAGGACAACTGCTGTCGACCCGATGCGGCCATTGGCCGGTAGAGTTCTGAAGGGTCGATAATGACCCACGCTCGTATTGGCATCATCTATACTTCGGTGAGAACGACCTGAAGTGAACGGGCGAATCGCCAGATACCGCGCCAGGGAAACGTCCGGCAGAACTCGTACATCACCAAGAGGTATTCGTATGAACCATCGCACTCTTGCCTGCGTGACCGCAGTATTATTCACGATCACTGGCTGCCAACCCCAACCCACACAGTTTGCGGCCGAGGACGAGGCAGCGCTGAGCGGTATAGTCGAAGCCACCGCCCGAAACTTCACCGCCGGGGACATGGAAACCTGGGCGCAGCACTACGCTCACGATGCGGTTTTTCAGCCACCAAACGCCCCGATGGTCGTCGGTCAGGCAAATATCCTCGCTTGGGGGCAAGCCTTCCCGCCCGTCAAGGACCTCAAGTTCTCAGACATCATGGTGTCGGGAGAAGGAAATATTGGTTATGGCACGAGCAGCTACAACATGGCATTCGAGGACATGCCCCCTGATCATGGGAAGCAACTGGTCGTGTTCAGACGGCCCCCAGGCGGTGTCTGGGCGATAGTCGCGGTGAGCTTTAATTCAGACGTGCCGGTCCAGTAGTTGCTCCCAGTCATGAAGTCCCGAGTAAAATATCCGCCTAACAAGGCGCTGCAGCAGACGTTTGACCCGTCCGCACTTTTTGCTGTCGCAAAAAGCACGGCCGCCTCAAGCGCCGCTGAGCTTAGGCGTTAGGCGGAAATGAGCGAGTGTATCAATCTAACCAACAGTCGGGAGGGGCCGTAGATGTCCATTATGAGTAACAAGGTCGCTCTAATTACTGGGGCAAGCAGCGGGATCGGTCGAGCAACCGCTTTAGCCTTCGCTGCAAATGGCGCCAACGTTGTGGTCGCCGCTCGTCGGGAAGACGAGTTGGCTTCTCTGGTGGCTGAGGTGGAGTCTCAAGGAGGAACTGCTACTTTTGTGAAGACGGACGTGGCTGTCTCAAAAGACGTTGAAAGAATGGTCGCTCACACCATTGATACATATGGGCGTCTTGACTATGCAGTGAATAACGCTGGAATCGAAGGAGAGTGGGCTGGAATAACTGATTTGACTGAGGATGCATGGGATAGAGTGCTAGACATCAACTTGAAAGGCGCATTTCTCTGTATGAAGTATGAGGCCAGAGCTATGCTGGATTGTGAACACGGTGGAGCAATGGTCAACATCGGCTCTGTCAATTCATTCCTCGGCTTCCCAACCGGCTCGGCCTATGTCACATCAAAGCACGGCCTGATCGGGTTGACGACGAGTGTCTCCGCCGAGCTGGCGCCACAGGGAATCAGAGTAAACCTTGTGTGTCCGGGATTCATCGATACACCGATGCATCATCGGGCGCGAAAAATCGTCGGTGATGAACTCTACGATGTGGGGTTGATCCCAAATGTTCATCTTCGGCGCGCGGGTCGTCCGGAAGAGATCGCTCGTTCCGTTGTTTTCCTGTGTTCTGATGAGGCTAGCTACATCACCGGCACGACACTAACTCCGGATGGCGGATATACACTAACGATATGAGGTCTCGTCGCGTGCGTTTCCCAATTGCTGCTTATGGCTGGAAACGCTAATTACAACTATGAAGACGTGCGTGCAACTTCCGCCTAACAATGCGCTGCAGCCGACGTTTGACCCGGCCAGCCGTTTGGCTGTCGCCAAACGCCTGTCCGCCTCAAACGCAGCTGAGCTTTGGCGTTAGGCGTACATGCATGACGCACGTAATTACAAGCTTGGCAGTAATTGCTGTCCTATCTGGGTTTGCGTCGTCGTTCTATTTCGTGAGGAGCAACAGCCATTATGCAAATGACCGTGGGGGTTTCCATCTGTTTCCCCGAAACGGTCCTTTGACTGCGCTTGGTCGTAAATACCGTCGGACTGCGTGGCTATTGTGGGCAGTTTTTGTTTCGAGTCTGATGTCCTTATGGGTTGTCGCTGATCGAGCTGGATTTGTCGATCTTTCTCAAATTTTAGACTTCTTTTTCAGAGCTTAGCAAGCCTACCGCCGTCTTTCTATGATAGGAAATTGGCCCGCAGCAGTAGACAGCAAATGACGCCTAACAATGCGCCGCAACGTACCCTTGACCCGTCCATACTTTTTGCTGTCGCAAAAAGCACGGCCGCGTCAAGCGCCGCTGAGCTTGGGCGTTAGGCGTCAACTTGGTCTCGTTCGTAACCGATTGGGCAATACTCCGATATGAATGACAAAAACGATCAAATAGATCAATTCCTACCTATTTGGGTTTGGTTAATCGTTCTACTCCAGATTCTCTTGGTGTCTTTTTTCTCCGTTGGAACGGCTATTAGTCCGGCAGATTTCATACCTGAGGTTTCCGAGTTGAACTATGTTTCCCAACTTTACATTACAAGAAACGTAACGGTAGTTTTGGGGATGATTGGTGCTTTACTCCTTAAGTCTCACAAAGCCCTTTTTGTAATATTGGTTGTTAGGGTATTAACGGACATCTCCGATGTTATTACTGTATATGCCCTAAATGTAGAAATAATTAAGTCCAGTGTGCCCATGGTCGTGGTACTACTCATTGTTCCTGCTCTATTGGTTGTCGGATATTTGTGGAAAAGAATTTCTTGATTGGCAAAAGAGACTTGGTCCCCACTGTGATGACGCCTAACAATGCGCTGCAGCAGACGTTTGAACCGTCCGCACTTTTTGCTGACGCAAAAAGCACGGCCGCCTCAAACGCAGCTGAGCTTTGGCGTTAGGCCGCATGCTGGATCTCGCCCGTAAGACCGCTTCCGACTCGGAGCGGACGTCGAGCTAGAGTTTGGAGCGGCAATAACTGACCCTAAACGGCTATTTGTGTTGAACGAAAAGGAGCCCACGC
>JAOTXU010000033.1 GCA_029862165.1 Gammaproteobacteria bacterium | reverse complement strand
GGGTCCGGATGGGCCAGTTTCACCCGGGGGTCCGGGTGGACCGATTTCACCGGGGGGTCCGGGTGGACCAGTTTCACCGGGGGCTCCGGGTGGACCAGTTTCACCGGGGGCTCCGGGTGGACCGATTTCACCGGGGGGTCCGGGCGGACCTGGTTCACCGGATCCGGGCGGACCGGTTTCACCGGGGGGTCCGGGCTCGCCGGGCGGACCTGGTTCGCCAGGGATGCCCTGTGGTCCGGGTGGGCCGGTTTCACCGGGGGATCCGGGCGGACCGGTTTCACCGGGGGGTCCGGTTTCGCCACCCAGCGTCAGGTCGTAGGACTCGAAGCATTGCCGCGGTGCTAACCCGTTTATCGGGCAGATCAGCCCACCGTTGCGACTATAAGCTTCGATGACCAGAAAATCACCGGCGACGAGACCGGCTCCGATGGGCTGCGAACAGCTTGTATGAATCTTCACGTGCAGGGCGCCATCCTTGAACACCTCGATTTCCGGGCCCATCGTGCCATGCTTGTCGGTACCGGAAAAAGTAAAAAACGCTCCCGCATGCAGCCGGCCGTTGAAAATCACCTCGCCTTTCTTTTGCACGATCATGATATCCGCCGCAGCAGTGCCGATGTGTTGCAAAGTCATCTTGGTGACTTTGCCATCACACTCCGCGCAGCCTTCGGTGTTGCATCCGATTGCACCCTCGCTCACATTGACGAACAGGCGGCAGTCACCGTCGGGCACGGTATCCGGAAGGTGCGCGAGTATTTCTCCATCGCTGAACGTTATGACATTTAGCGAAAGACCGCTGATTACAACCTGCGGTGCTGGCTGCGTTGCCGGCTCGCCAAAGCCACGGCCGAGAATCTGAAGTGACTGCGTGTCGCGATCGACGAATACATTTGTGATTAGCAAGGCATCGTCGAGTTGCTGTCCGCCACGAGTGACTTTAATCGCCTGGCCAATGTCGAGGTCCTGTGCAGTAACTGCGCTGCTGAAAATACCCAGGAAAAATAGAATCAGCGGCGCCGCAACCGTGCTGTAGATGATTGTCCTGATCCAGGATGTCGTGTTCATTGATGCCCCCGTGATTCCAAATGTCGCAGTTATGAACTGGCCATCGCCGTCGCGTTGTAGCCGGTCATTTATTCTTTGCCGCTGCTGACTGCAATCAGCCCATTATGACCTTGCAAATAACTGTTGCTGAATCTGGTGCCGGCAACGACCTGCCAGAACCTCTTTTACTCATATTATAGGAAATATGCGCGAGCAATCTATATTATTATGTAATCTGCAAGGCTTGGCATGCGGAATCTGAATTAGGGGGATGTGCCCGGCTCGTCGAAGGAATTGCTGGTGGCGCAAGCGGCGGCGTTGGTCCTGAGCAGTCGACCGGCTCTCCGGCGTTTTTGTCGAGGCACATCCCGTGCGTGTTCCGCAGCCTCCGTCGGACAGCTATTTACTTTAATGCAGGGAGACAGAATTATGTTCACTTCCTTGTCGCAGAAACCGGCGTGCGGGAGAACCCGCAGGGCTGCGTGCGCGACACGGCTGTGTGTGTTGCTGACACTGCTACCGTTGGTGTCGGTTGCCAGCGATGAAATCGTCGACTGGGATGCGGTTACCTGGACTCCCGCCGGACGCACAAATCTCAGTCAGACGTATGCCAGCGGTGCCGGCTCGGTGGCTCTGACCGTTTCGGGCAACACGTCGTTTTTGGGCGATCCGACTATTGCGATGGATGACTCGCCCGGACTAAATGCAAACAACACCGGTGGGATCGTGCCACCGGAGCAAAGTCTGTATATATCGACCAATTACCCCGATGCGTCGAATCCGGAGGTCACAATAACTCTCGATTTCGCCGATTATCCCGACGGCGTCAGTAATGTTCAGATCACCGTTTTCGATGTCGACGCAGCAGGCGCTTTTCATGACAACGTCAGAGTTACCGCGACAAACAACACCGGTACCATCAATCCGACAATGCTGACGTCCAGCACCCAAAACGGCATCACCGGGCCTGCAACGATCAGCGGCGTCCCGGGGGTCGGTGCGCCGTCGGATTCATCGGACGGTAACGCATTATTCGTGTTTGCTCAGTTCGGCATCACCCAGGTGCAAGTCGTCTACAGCAACATCATCGGTCTGGGTGATCCAGGTTTTCAGTCCATCTCGATCCACGATGTATTGTTCGTCGATCCCGGCGAGTCGGATCTGTCGCTGGTCAAGACAGTCGACAATCCGGTTCCCAATACCGGCGATCCGGTCGTATTCACTTTGACAGTAAACAACGATGGTCCGGACGATGCCACGGGAGTCGAGATCACCGACTCGCTACCGAGTGGTTTCACCTACATTAGCGACAACGGCGGTGGCAGCTATAATCCCGCGACCGGCATTTGGAGCGTCGGCAATATTCCGAACGGGGGCAACCGGTCACTCGGGATCAGGGCAGCGGTCAATGCAGTCGGTTCGTTCAATAACAGTGCCGAGATCACGGCAGTGGAGCAGTTCGATCCGGATTCGACACCGGACAACAACGTTCCGGGCGAAGACGATCAGGCCAGTGCATCGACGACTTCAGCTACCAGCCCCGACGCCGTCGATGATTTTGCGGTTACCGACACCGACACGCCTGTTAGTATCGGATCGCTCCTTAACGACACCGATCCCAACAACAGTCCGCTGAGCATCATCGGTTTCACCGATCCGCCAAACGGATCGGTCGTGCTGGATGACAATGGCACACCCCTCGACCCCACTGATGATTTCTTTATCTACACGCCCGATTCGGGGTTTGAAGGCGTCGATACTTATCAGTACACCATAGAAAATGCCACCGGTGGCACCGATACAGCGACTGTCACGATTGTGGTCGGTCCGACCGCCGTCGTCCTGAACAAGAGCGTCAGTCCGGACACTACACTGGCCGGGAGTCTGGTCACCTACACGATCGCAATCGAAAACGTCGGCGCGATCGATTTGTCCGGCGTCGAAGTTGTCGATACACAGCCGGCAGGGTTTAGTTATTTGCCCGCATCGGTGCGCCTCGACGGTGTCCCGGGGATCGTCAGCGTATCGGGAACGCGCCCGCTGACGTTCAGCGGCATCGCGGTGACGCGTTTCGAGACCGTGTTTCTGACTTACACGCTGCAGGCCGGTGCCGGCGTCACTCATGGCCAGTACGTTAATCGCGCCGAGCCGTTTTTGGTGGGTAGCCCGATCGGCAACATCAGCACAGCGACCGTCACCATCGCCGCGGACCCGGATTTCGACGACACGACAATTATCGGCAAGGTATTCAACGACCGTAATGGCAACGGCTGGCAGGATCCGGGCGAAGCCGGTGTGCCCGGTGTGCGTCTGGGAGCGGCAGAAGGTTTGATCGTCGAGACAGATCAGCACGGCCGCTATCACCTCGCCGGTCTCGACGGCGGGCTTATCGAGCGCGGACGCAACTTTATTGTGAAAGCCGACCCTGTAACGTTGCCACGCGGCACGACGTTTACTACCGAGAATCCGAGGGTCAAGCGCATTACACGCGGGCTCGTCAATCGCTTTGACTTTGGCGTGCGGTTGCCGAGCGACACGGTATGTTGTGAAACGGTAGAGCTGAAACTCAGCGAAATCTTTTTCGACAAGAACAACGATAAAGTCAATAGTACGTATATGCGGGTACTCGGCCAGTTCGCCGAACGTCTGCGTGCAAGTGGCGGCGGCATAGTCACGATAGAGGGTGTCGCTGCAGCCGACGAGGCGCAATCTGCGCAGGCGCTGCTGCCCGGACCGACGATGGAGATCAGGGAATATACCCTGACGCCCAGCTTGGGTTTGGACCAGGCGACTTTGAGCCCAACCGATCGCGCCGATCTGGATCGCATAGCGGCAGACTGGAGCAACGTCTCGAACACTCGTGTGGAGGTCGTGGAACACGCATCCGATGTGGTCGCGCCGGATAACCACGATGAATCCGTAGACAACTATGCACTGTCGCAGGCACGCGCCGCGGTTATCGCCGAATATCTACGCACAAAGCTCGATCTCGAACCCGCACGGATTGTCGCGGTCGGCCACGGGCCCGACGAGCGGATTGCCGGGCCTACCACTGCAAGTGGTCGTGCGGCAAATCGCTGGGTCGAAGTGCGTATGACCGGCAACGTGGTCGACGAATCGACTGTGCCGGGAGCCGCTGCCGTGCGGTTCAGTCGCCCGGTCTACAATCGTGATCTGGCCGAACGGCGTGCTGCCGGTGTCTACCTCGTTCTAAAGCGCATGCTCGGCGAAGAGCTCGTGCGCGATGTGGATTTCCGTGTGCTGCCCGCGGACGAAACTGCGTCGCCAAGCGTCGAGCGGGCATGCACCGCCGAGACCTGCGTCGGCGATGAGGGTTACTCATTTGTCGTGATCACTCGTGAGGACGCACCGCTGCCGTCGCCCGATTCGTCAGCGTATGCAGGGCAGAGCGACAGGCGCGCAGACATTCGTGGCGAATTTGTTGTCAGGCTGGCAAACGGAGGTGCGCTGTGGGCGACGGAAGATCCAACACAGGTCGAGCCACGACTTGCCGTGGTGGGCCCAAGGACGCTGCCGATCGTTAACGGCAACATTGGCGCCGGCGCGCATTTTTACGTCTACAACAATTACGCGGCGTTTATGCAGTCGCTAGAACTCGTGATCTTCCGCACCGAGGATACCGGGCGCGTTGAGCCTGTTGCCACGCTGGCCGTGCCGCGCGTCAATTACACACGTGTTACTTGGGATGGGGTTGCCAGATATTACCGAGATGGCGATGTGCTGAGCTACTTGCTGCGGGCCCATGACGGCGCGGGTGCCATCGACGAAACCAATGCCAGCGAGATCGTAATACGAGAGATGGATCCGGTGATGCCGGCGACCAAACCGATAGTGCGCACCGAAGCAGCAGTGCCGGAAGGTAAGGTCCCGGCGCCTGACACGTCACCGCTGAACGGCAACGTTCTGGTATTTCTGCCGGGCAGCAAGAGTGAGCGCCGCGAGTCTCAAATCTACAGGCTGACCCCGCGGTTTGGATCTCGCCGAGCAGATTTGTCCGCGCGCGACAAAGTCGAACTGGACAGCATCGCTTCGTCGTGGCGGGGCGCGACGGGCATCCGCATCGAAGCCGTGGGACATACCGACAACGTACCGATCGCCGCGTCGAATCGCCGCGAATTCGTCGATAACCAGGCACTGTCCGAAGCACGCGCCGAAAGCGTAGCCGACCACGTCGCGCGCAGGCTTGGTGTGCCGATATCCAACGTCAAAACCTCGGGTCGTGCTTCCGGCGAACCCGTCGACACGAACGACACCGCTACCGGACGCGCGCGCAACCGCCGCGTGGAGCTGGCCATCAGCGGTGAACGCGTGATGACTCTGCCGCCGAGCGAAGCCTTCGTGCGTTTAGTGAACCCCGACACCGGCGGTGAGGAGCCGATACAGTACTCGATCGAGGAAGCCGAAAACTTTCTCAAGATGAAGTACGAGATAGAGTCCAACGTCGCGGATCCGGAATCCATTCTGACGCTGCCGGTGGAATCCGAGCGTGACAGTCTCACCGGCTTCTCGGCGCAAGACTCAGCCAAAGCGTTGCAGGATGTTTACGGGTGCAACGATCTCGCACAGCAGAACATCCCGATCCATGGCAGTCGTGTCCGCCTGCACGGTCGCGATATCGGTGATAACAGCGGGCTGCGCATCAACGGCGATCCACTGCCACTGGATACAAGTGGCAATTTCGCCGTCGAATATTTGCTTCCGGTCGGTTCACAGCAATTCGACGTGGCGTTCGTTGACGATAGTGGTGTTGTGTCCCACGAGACGACAGTGCCGATTGAAGTCACGGGCGAATCGATGTATGTCGTCGCGATGATCGATCTGACACTGTCGAGCAGCGATCTGTCCGGTAGCGTTGAACAATTGGCGTCAGAGGATCGTTACGAGGAAGATTTCCTGGCCGAAGGGCGTATCGCGTTTTATCTCAAAGGCAAGATCAAAGGGAAATACCTCGTCACTGCACAACTCGACACTGGAGAGGAAGAACTCAGCGACATCTTGAGCCAGCTCGACGAGAAGAACCCACGTAGCGTGTTCAGACGCCTGGATCCGGATCGTTATTATCCGGTTTATGGCGACGATTCAACGACCATCGCAGACACCGACAGCCAGGGCCGCCTGTATGTGCGGGCGCAATGGGACAAGAGCGAGGCGCGTTGGGGTAACTACCACACAGGAATTAGCGGCACCGAGTTTGCGCAGTACAACCGCAGTCTTTACGGTGGGCGTTATCATCATCGCAGCGTTGCGACCACAGCGCACGGCGACAACAGACTCGAAGGCGTTGTGTTTCTGTCCGAAACACAGGCGGCTCTTGGTCATTCGGAGTTTCTCGGCACGGGTGGCAGTCTGTACTACCTGAAACACAGCGATGTGCTGCCGGGTTCGGAAAAAGTTCATGTCGAGGTGCGCGATCGGGACAGCGGCCGGGTGCTGGAGAACAAAGCGCTTGTACGCGGCGCCGACTACGAGATCGACGAGATTCAGGGGCGGCTTATCCTGGCGCGGCCGCTGGCCCAGGTCGCCGAACTGGTCGGACCGTCACTGATCCAGGATTCGGCGCTCGACGGCGACAGCGTGTTTCTACTGGCCGATTATGAGTACGTTCCGGACGGTTTTTCGGCTGACAAGGTCACTGTCGGCGGTCGCGGCAAATACTGGATCAACGACGCCATTGCGGTTGGTGCCACTTATGTCGACGAGAATCGCGGCGGTGACGACTATCGGCTCGGCGGATTCGACGTGACACTGAAGTCTGGGCGCGACACCTATTTGAAGGCCGAGATAGCCGATACTGACAATACCCAGGCTGAACGCTTTTTCTCGGACGACGGCGGCCTCGATTTCACCGCACTCAACGATCCGGCGACAGCCGGACGCAGTGGCACTGCCGTCAGCGTCGAAGGACGTGCCAATCTCAGCGAATGGCTCAAAATGGACAACGATTGGGTCATCGGCGCCTGGTGGCGCGACACCGAAGAGGATTTCTCGGTGGCACGCCGTGATACCGGCGTCGATACGACCGAATACGGCATCGAGGCTAATGGTCACGTCGGCGATCGTTTGAAACTCGCGACGCGACTGAGCATCGTCGAGCGCGATCTGCTTCGCGAGGATCGTGCGTTTAGCGCACAGGCCGATTACCGGCTGACAGACCGCGGCAAAATTGCCGGCGAGCTACGCCTGGTCGAGGAGATAGTGCCCGGAGACCTGACAGACGATGCGACGCTGCTTGCACTGCGTTACACCCATCGTTTATTCCCGAACGTCGAAATATGGGGCACGGGTCAGGTTACGTTGGACATGGGTGCCGACTACGATAATAATGATCGTGCGAGTATCGGGACGCGCGTGCGCTTAGGCAATCAAACGACGCTGGCGGCCGAGATCGGTGACGGGCACCGCGGTGCAGGCGGTTCGATTGAGTTCGATCACGAGGTCAACAGCCAGCATCGTATCTATGGCACTTACACGCATTCGACCGACCGCAGCGATCCGCTGGACGGCAGACAGTTTGCAGTGGGGCATCGTTCGCAGATCAGCAATCAGACGACGCTGTTCAACGAAATGCAGTTTATCGAACGCCCCGGCCAGGCCGGCATCGCGCACGGGTTCGGTCTGGATTTCTCGCTCGGTCGCGGCTGGCAGATCGGCCTGGCGACCCAAACAGGTTCGCTCGACGGTCCCGGTGGAACGACCGATCGCGATTCCGGCAGTCTCTCAACTGGATATCGCAACGACTCGCTACGCTGGGTTGCCAAAGTAGAATATCGCGACGACAACGGCGCCTCGGACCGTCGTCAGTGGCTACTGACCAATCGTGTCGATCTGAGTTTGAGCGATGCCGCGCGTCTGCTGACCAGAATCAATGTGTCCGACACCGCTGATCAGAGAGATCCGCTCGGCAATGCCACGTTCGCGGAAGGCAGCATCGGCTACGCTTACCGGCCCGTCGCTCACGACCGCTGGAATCTGCTGGCCAAGTACACGTTTCTGTACGACCTGCCGGGGCTGCACCAACTCGACAGCGGGACTGATCAACGCTCGGAGATTTTCTCCATCGAGGGAATCCACCGGCTTAGCCGACGCTGGGATCTCGGCGGCAAGCTCGCGCAGCGGCAAAGCGATTTGCGACAACGCCGTGACGACGGTGACTGGTTCGAAAGCACGGCGAATTTCGCCGCGTTACGCGCCCGCTATCATCTGCTGCGCGCTTGGGATGGCATGGTCGAGTATCGTCTGCTCGATGTGGAAGAAACCGACAACGTCCGGCGTGGCTACTTGATCGCGTTCGAGCGTCATCTCGGCGCGCACCTGAAACTCGGGCTCGGCTTCAATTTCACGGATTTCTCCGACGAACTCGGCGAACTCGATTTCGACCACAGGGGCTTTTTCCTGAACGCCGTCGGAAAATACTAGATGACCAAACGAAGCATGTTGCCGCTCCAAACGGGGGGCCGGGGACTCCAAAATCGCGGTCTCTAAGGTCCGCGCCGGTGTCGGTTGATGACATTCGAACGCCTCGAGCTGGTATAGACAAAGTGCGTGTGTCGGCCAAAGCGGACATCAATATTTCCCAGGTGGCGACGCTAAAAAGGGGGTGACGAGTGAGGAAGTACTCAGGCATTTTAGTTTTGGTGGTGATCCTGGTCTTATTCATCGTCCCCATCCTGATTATCCAGGTTACACAGCCTGAAGGCCGACGTTTTCGTGGTGTAGTACTAGAAGATACGCAGCACAGGGAGATCAGTTTCCCAAACACGGCGCAGCAAATCGAGTTGGGTGGAATGTTGTTTGCGCCGTCGGGAGAGGGCCCTTTTCCGGCGGTTGTTGTTATTCACGGTTCTGGCAATAGCCTGAGAAACCATCGTTGGTACTTGACGCTGACGCAATTTCTTCAGGAAAACGGAGTGGCTGTTCTGCTTCCGGACAAACGAGGCTCGGAAAAGTCCCAGGGAGATTGGCGTAGTGCGGACTTTGAAGATCTGGCAACGGATACGTTGGCAGCGATTCAGTACCTGAAAGAGCAGGACATGGTCGCGATTTCGAAAATCGGTGTTGTGGGCATGAGTCAAGGTGGCTGGATTGCGCCGATAGTGGCGAATCAATCGCCGGACGTGGCTTTTCTTGTGAATTTCGTCGGCTCAGCTGTTACACCGCAGGAGCAACTCCTTTACGAGGAAAATCACAACCTGAGACAAATGGGTTTTCTGCCGGGCATCTCGAATCTTGTTGCCTTGATGTCCACTGCATACCTCAAGAACATCGGTCAGAAAGAGTTCTGGGATGCAATTGACGGATTTGACCCGCTTCCGTACTGGGAGCAGCTAACAGTAGATTCATTGACTCTGTATGGGCGAGAGGACACGAATGTCCCTTCGGCTGATAGCGCTGAAAAGTTGCGTGCGCTGAAGAACCCCCGCATTCAAGTCAGGATATATGATGGTTCCGGTCATGCACTTGCGGATCCGGTAGATCTTGGCGACAGCATTATTCGGCAGGAGGTTCTCGACGACATCAGGGATTTCATAGGGTCTGTGTCAGACCATCGATAAGAACAGCAGGCCAATTTTCGACTGTGTTTATTGCGATTTTAACCGATCCACTTCGGGGCACATGCCGGCTGAAGGCGCATGCACGCCCGCCTCGCTGGCGATTATTGCTATCGCTCCAGCTAAGCAGCCTTAGACTTAAGACGCGCAATCATATACCGGAGCCGTCTCTTAATAGATCTGCTATGTCGTGGTAGCAAATGGTACATCCGGTTGGCATCATCGTAGGCTTTTCCCCAGAAGGCTTGATCAAACGCGAGACTGCGGCTTCGCTCTAACTCGTTTTGTGTTAGCTGCAGAAATTCTACTGGCACTACGCCAAGATCCAAGTGTTCCTGCAAAATGGTGGCCTTAGCTTCAAAGTTGCGCCATTGGATCAATGAATAGTTGCTGGGATGGCGGCGATAATTCCATGTTTGCTGCGAGTCACCAATAAAAGTGACGTCAGCCAGGCTCGAGAAACGACGAGTAAACTCGCTGTCCTCTGCTATCCAGCGACTGTATTTCTCCCGGAAACCACCCATTTTGAGATAAGTTGACCGCCGAAAAACCATTCCGGACGGGTAGGCTGGATTGAAACGCAAGATGGCAGGGTAGGGTTGTTTCAGAGGATAAAAATTATGTTCGTCAATATTGACCCACTGCTCCAGCCATTCCGCTGGCGCTTCTTGCAGGAGCGTGTGATTCGGGTCTGCATTGGGGCCAAACGAACGGAAGTCAGAGTAGCTAAAGTCTGCGTCCGGATAACAATCTATAAGCATCCAGCGCCGCTCGAGATGATTTTCGTTCCAGATATCGTCGCTGTCACACAGCGCTACCCATTCGCAAGTAGTATGACCTATAGCGAATGCGCGCGCCTTACCCTGGCCACCATTTTCTACTCGGTAACAACGCACAGGCGACCCGAAGCTGGCGGCTATGTCCTGGGTCTCATCGGTTGAGCCATCGTCGACCACGATCACTTCGCTGGGCGGCGTGCTCTGGCCCAGGATGGCAGTCAAGGTTGCGCCGAGAAAGTCAGCACTATTGTAGGCCGGGATAATGACCGAGAGTGAAGTCATCGCTTCTTGATATGCCTCTAATCTATTATGAGTATACAGGGCTGTTCCACGGCACATATTGTTCGCTCCGGGGGATAGTTCGTTTTTTACTTGTGCCGCGAGAATCAGTTAGCGCTGAACATGAACCAGAACTTAGGCGACGTCGGGCAGAGGTACGGCGCCGCAGACGCCGTGACTCTGCTCATGATGATCAACCCGTCGAGCCAAATGTAACCGGCATCGTAGTTAGCCGTTTTGTTAGCCGCATCACTTTGCGGGGTCGCGGAAAAGCGGACCTTAGGTGACCAACGCAGGCGGCCCGACCTCGATCTGGCGATAATTTGATCGGTACCGATTTCAGCGGCGGTTGTACAAGTCACTGATTTATATAAAACTATTTGTTTGATCGGTAGTGGTTAGCGGCGTTTGTATCATGTGGGCGGCGCTTGCTGCTGCGGCTATCTTTAACCTATAATGCGCGCCGCAATACGGGGCTGGTACCAAAAGGTGCAGCTCTCGTCCGGTCTCGGCCGGGACGATGGTTCGAAGCCCCGTTTGGGGCTTTTTCTTTGGGCGGCACTGGTGGCCCAAAAAAGCGAGGAAAGATAATGGGCCGAAGGCCCATTTTTTGTGTGGAAGGGAAAAGTTGACGACACGACAGACATTACTGGAGTTAATCGAGCCCGCTGTCGAAGGCATGGGCTACGAGCTGGTTGAGCTTGAGTACCGGGCGAGTCGGCGCGGACTGGTGCGACTATATATTGATAGTGCCGATGGGATCGGTCTGGACGATTGTGAAGATGTTAGCCGTGAGGTTAGCGCCTTGCTGGACGTGAAGGATCCGGTGCCGGGCCAATATGTGCTTGAGGTGTCGTCGCCTGGCGAGAATCGCTACTTGCGAAAACCGAAGCACTTTGCCGATTTTGCTGGCCAACGCGTAAAGCTCGAGCTTATGACGTTACATGAAGGGCGACGACGCTATACGGGAAATCTGCTCGGTATCGAGCAGGATGAAGTCTTGGTCGAAACCGACGGAGAATTGGTCAGATTGAAGTTGGGCGTTATTTCCACCGCGCGTCTCGCGCCATTAGTCAAACCACAACAACGGGTCAAAAGGGCATGAATAAAGAAATACTTTTGGTCGCAGATGCTGTCTCAAACGAGAAGGGCATCGACCGAGAAATTATTTTCGAGGCCATCGAAGCTGCTTTGGCATCAGCAACGCGTCGCCGGCATGGCGAAGACATCGATGTACGTGTTGCAATCGACAGGGAAACTGGCGAATACAACACGTTCCGCCGCTGGTTAATTTTTGAAGATGATTCGACCGAACTGGAATTTCCAGATCGTGAGCTGCGGTTACTGGACGGCGTCGACTACGACCCGGATGTGCAACCCGGCGAATACGTCGAAGAGCCTATGGAATCGGTTGAATTTGGACGCATTGCGGCGCAAACAGCCAAGCAGGTCATCGTACAAAAAGTACGTGAGGCAGAACGCGAGCAGGTCGTTGAGGAGTATGAGGATCGGGTTGGTGAATTGGTTGGTGGAATTGTCAAACGTGTCGACCGTAATGGTGTTTACGTCGATTTGGGTGGTAACGCTGAGGCATTCATCGCGCGTGAAGATCTGATTGCGCGCGAGCCGGTGCGGCCGCAAGACCGGATCAAGGGTTACTTGCGTGAAGTCAAATCGGAAACTCGCGGACCCCAGCTGTTCCTGACTCGCACTTCACCCGAATTCCTGATTGAGTTGTTTAAACTCGAAGTGCCTGAAGTCGGGCAGGGCCTGATTGATATTCTGGGTGCGGCTCGGGATTCGGGACTGCGCGCCAAAATTGCCGTTAAGAGCAATGACAAACGCATCGACCCGGTTGGCGCGTGCGTTGGTATGCGTGGTTCGCGCGTGCAGGCTGTTTCCAACGAACTGGCCGGCGAACGCGTAGATATTATCTTGTGGGATGACAACCCGGCACAGTTTGTTGTGAACGCCATGTCGCCGGCCGACGTATTGTCGATTGTTGTGGACGAGGATGCCCACAGCATGGATCTGGCCGTTGAGGAAGACAAGCTATCGCAGGCGATCGGCGCGCGCGGTCAAAACATTCGCCTGGCCAGCGAATTGAGTGGTTGGACACTCAACGTGATGGCGGAGGCTGATGCAGAGCAGAAAAGCGAGGCAGAACTCAAGGAGCTGGTCGAGTTGTTCGTGAAACAGCTGGACGTTGATGAAGAGGTGGCCAGCATTCTGGTCCAGGAAGGTTTTTCGAGTATCGAGGAAGTCGCCTACGTGCCCGCCTCGGAACTGCTGGCGATTGAAGAATTTGATCAAAGCGTGGTCGACGAGTTACGCAATCGTGCACGGGACGTGTTGCTGACTATGGCTATTGCCCAGGAAGAGGATCTCGACGAGGGCGGACCGGCTGACGACCTGCTGGATCTCGAGGGCATGGACAAAGAGTTGGCGTTCAAGCTCGCTGCAAATGACATCAAGACTCGTGAGGAGCTCGCCGAACAGGCTGTTGATGATCTCCTGGAGATTGAGGAGTTGGATCCGGAACGCGCCGCAAGCCTGATCATGGCTGCCCGGGCGCACTGGTTCGAGGACGAAGGTCAAACGGAAACCCAGGGAGCCTAAAGCATGGCAGACGTTACGGTCGCACAATACGCCGATGTACTGAAGGTCTCTGTGGAGAAGCTGCTGTCACAGCTGGACGAGGCTGGAATTACGGTGGTTAATGCAGAGGACACCATCTCCGAGGAAGCGAAACTGGAGTTGTTGTCGCATCTGCGCAGGGCTCACGGTCGGGCTGACTCGACAGCCGCACCACCGAAGATAACCTTAAAACGCAAGTCGCAAGGCGAGTTGCGTCTGTCAGGCGCCCAGGGCCGTTCTCGCACGGTTCAAGTAGAGGTTCGTCGCAAGCGCACGTACATAAAGCGCGACGTGCTCGAAGAGGAGGCGCGCGTAAAGCAGAAGGAACTTGACGGCCGCCGTGAGGCTGAAGAAAAAGAGCGAGCGGCAGCCGATGAGGCAATCGCGGACCGACGGCGCGAAGAGGAGGAGAAAGAGGCCAGGGCAGCCGCCGACCGTGCCGAAGAAGTCGCCAAGAAGACGGCGGACGAAGCGGCCCGAAAACAGGCGGAACTGGAGGCGCGAGAGCGTGCTGTAGCAGATCGCAAGCGCGAGGATGAGGCGCGTGCGGCCAAAGCGGCCAAAGAACGCAAAGAACGCGAGCGTGACAAACGATCGACGCGGTATGGACGTGAGGAACTGCACGTCGCGACGGCAACCGGTCGAAAACGGCGCAAAAAAACAGCGCGCCGGCGCAGCGTCAATGTCAGTGTCGAATCCAAGCATGGTTTCGAGATGCCAACGGCGCCAGTCGTACGTGAAGTCGAGATTCCGGAGGCCATTACCGTAGGCGAGTTGGCTCAGAAGATGGCCATCAAGTCACCCGAAGTCATCAAGGCACTGATGAACATGGGTGCAATGGTAACGATCAATCAGGCGATTGATCAGGATACCGCCGCACTCGTCGTCGAGGAGCTGGGTCATTCCGCCAAACTGCTCAAGGAAAGCGAGCGCGAAGACGAGATTCTTGGTGTAGCGGCGCCCGTCAGCGATGCAGTGGCCCGGCCACCGGTTGTCACTGTAATGGGGCACGTCGATCACGGAAAAACTTCGCTACTCGACTACATACGCCGAACTAAAGTAACCGCTGGTGAGGCCGGCGGTATTACGCAGCACATTGGCGCTTATCGTGTGGAGACGGATAAGGGCACCATTGCTTTTCTTGATACGCCGGGCCACGAGGCGTTCACTGCAATGCGAGCACGAGGCGCAAAGGTAACTGACATAGTGATCCTTGTAGTCGCGGCCGACGACGGCGTGATGCCACAGACTATCGAGGCTATTCAGCATGCCAAGGCGGGCAATGTGCCGATCGTTGTTGCGGTTAACAAGATCGACCGCGAGGACGCCGATGTAGAGCGGGTTCGCAATGCGCTGGCGCAGCATGAGGTGGTTCCTGACGATTGGGGTGGTGAGAACATGTTTGTCAACGTCTCGGCCATAACGGGCGAGGGACTTGATAACTTACTGGAGTCGGTCTTGTTACAGGCCGAGGTGCTGGAGCTCAAGGCAGCTGCCGATGGCCCGGCTTCGGGTGTCGTTCTGGAGTCGGCATTGGAGAAGGGCAGGGGGGCGGTCGCTACTGTGCTGATCAGCAGTGGCAAGCTTAAACGTGGCGACGCTGTACTGGCGGGCCAGGAATATGGTCGAGTGAGAGCCATGTTTGACGAAAAGGGCGATCCCATCGAAGAGGCGGGGCCGTCAACGCCGGCCGTTTTGCTGGGTCTATCCGGCACACCTAATGCTGGCGACGAATTCATGTCGCTGGAAGACGACAAGAAGGCTCGCGAAGTCGCCGAATTGCGTCAGGATCGTCAGCGTGATGCGGTCCTTGCCAAACAACAGGCGAGCAAACTGGAGAATGTGTTCGAACAGATGGCCGAAGGCGAGCTGGCGACGGTCAACATCCTGTTGAAAGCCGATGTGCAGGGCAGCGCCGAGGCTTTGCGTGACGCCATGACCAAATTGTCGACAGATGAGGTCAAGGTCAAGGTGATTTCCAGTGGCGTAGGCGGTATTACGGAATCCGACGTAAATCTGGCCGCGGCCTCGGGTGCGTCTGTAATCGGCTTTAACGTCCGTGCCGATGCATCAGCACGTAACGCCGTAAAGGAATCTGGTGTCGAGCTGCGGTACTACAGCATCATTTATGAAGCCATGGATGACGTGAAGAATGCCCTGTCCGGTCTGCTTGCACCAGAGATCAGAGAGCAGATCGTCGGGCTTGCCGAGGTGCGAGAGGTATTTCGGTCGCCCAAATTCGGCAATGTTGCTGGTTGCATGGTCATTGATGGTTTCGTCAAGCGTAATCTGCCGATCCGCGTGTTGCGGGAAAACGTCGTCATATACGAGGGCGAACTCGAATCTCTGCGTCGCTTCAAGGACGACGCAAGCGAAGTTCGGGCCGGGACCGAGTGCGGCATCGGTGTGCGTAACTACAATGATGTGAAAATTGGTGACCAGATTGAGTGTTACGAACGCATCGAAGTTGCGCGTACGATTTAATCATGGCCAGAGAGTTTTATCGAAGTGATCGCGTCGGCGAGGAACTCCAACGCACGCTCAGCGAAGTAATCCGCGACAAACTGGATGATCCGCGCTTCAGGTTCGTCACCATAACGGAAGTTAAGCTGACTCGCGATCTGTCGCATGCACGGGTATTTTTCAGCACCCTGGATGACACCGACCATGAAGAAGTCGTTCAGGCCCTGAGTCGGGCGACGGGTTTCCTACGGGGCGAGCTTGGCCGCAGGCTGGTTATTCGTGCGGTGCCGCAACTGCATTTCGAGTATGACGAGACGCTGGAACAAGGGCAGCGTCTGCGCACTCTGATTGACGATGCAATTGCCGAAGATCGTCATCGTGCCGATGACGATAGCGATTAAGCACGACTGCCTCTGATGGGTCGCCGGCGGGACAGCTCCTTGCGAGACGTGCACGGTATTTTGTTGCTGGACAAGCCTGTAGGCATCACGTCCAACAGCGCGTTGCAGAAGATCAAGCGGTTGTTTAAGGCTCGCAAGGCCGGGCACACAGGTAGCCTGGATCCATTAGCTAGCGGCTTGCTGGTAGTTTGTCTCGGCGAGGCAACCAAGATTTCCGCATATCTCCTTGACGCGGACAAACGTTACATTGTCAGCGCACGCGTCGGCGCGAAAACCGACACCGGTGACGCTGCGGGCAAGATTATTCGGGACAACGTTGCCGCACCCACAAACGATGCGCTTGTTGCGGCGCTGGAAGGTTTTCGCGGCGATATAAACCAGGTTCCACCGATGTACTCGGCGCTCAAGCATCAGGGTCAGCGTCTATACGAATTGGCGCGCAAGGGGCTTGAGGTGGAAAGGAAGGCACGAAAAGTAACAATCAGGCAACTCGATCTGATCGGTTTTGATGACGGCTGTTTCAGCCTCGATGTGGTCTGCTCCAAGGGCACCTACATCCGGACTCTGGTCGAGGACATCGCGGAGGCTGCCGGGAGTTGCGCGCACGTGGTAGCTCTTCGGCGAGAGGTTGTGGGACCGTTTTCCGGCGACAATATGCTGTCCATCGACCACCTGGAGAGGCTGGCGGAACAGGGGCCTGAGACGCTCGACAGCGTTCTTTTGCCAATAGATAGCGCTATTACCGGGTGGCCAGCGGTAACTCTGAGTCAGGACGCTGCTTGGTACCTGCAGCGTGGGCAGCCGGTCACGGTACCCAGAGTCCCGGATCAGGGCTGGGTACGGCTCTATCAGGTCGAATCGGACTTTATTGGGATTGGCGAGGTCACCGCGGATGGCCAGATCGCTCCCCGGCGAATCTTTCGGCTCTGAAACGGTTGTTTGAAGCTGTGCGGCGAGGGTAGAATCTGCCGCGCAGAAAAAGGGTTATACATATATCAGGAGTCAGGCAGATGCCTCTGTCCAGTGCGCAAAAATCGGAAACCATTTCCGAATATCAGAAGAGTCCCGGTGACACCGGTTCTCCCGAAGTACAGGTTGCTTTGCTATCCAAACGAATCAACGAGCTGTCCGAACATTTTTCGGAACACAGCAAAGATCATCATTCTCGTCGCGGCTTATTGAAGATGGTTAATCAGCGGCGCAAGTTGCTCGACTATTTGAAGACGAGCGACCTGAAACGTTATCAGGAATTAATTGCCCGACTCGGCCTGCGCCGATAACCCATCTATTGCGACCGACGGTCGTTAACATACACATACAGGATTAATAACGTGAAAACGTTCAAGAAGACGTTTCAATATGGAGCGCACCCGGTTTCTATAGAAACCGGTGAGATGGCACGCCAGGCCGATGGCGCCGTGGTCGTCACGATGTCCGACACTGTCGTTTTGGTTACTGCTGTGGGATCCCGTGATGCGGACCCATCGAGAGGTTTCTTTCCACTGACCTGTAATTACATCGAAAAGACCTACGCAGCAGGAAAGATACCGGGTGGTTTCTTTAAACGCGAAGGCCGCCCCACCGAAAAAGACACACTGACATCCCGTTTGATGGATCGTCCGATCCGACCGCTTTTCCCAAAGGGCTTCATGAATGAGGTTCAGGTGATTGCAACGGTCATATCGCTGGACCCTGACGTCGATCCTGATATTCCCGCAATGATTGGTGCATCGGCCGCACTGGCCTTGTCGGGTATTCCGTTCAACGGCCCGATTGCCGCCACGCGCGTCGGCTACATCAACGGTGACTACGCCTTGAATCCGACGGCCACCAGCATGCTGGACTCAAAACTGGATCTTGTTGTGGCAGGTACGCGGCAAGCGGTGCTGATGGTGGAATCGCAGGCACGTGAGTTGTCTGAGGAAGTGATGCTGGGTGCCGTGGTGTATGGCCATGAACAAATGCAGGCTGCGATCGACGCTATTTCGGCGCTCGCAGACGAAGCAGGCAAACCGGCCTGGAGTTGGAAGGCACCGGAAGACAATGCCGAACTTGCCGCGGCAGCAGAACAAATGGCTGCTTCCTCGATTGGCGACGCCTACTCCATTGCAGAGAAACTGCCGCGACGTGAAGCGTTGCGAGTGGCCAAACAGGCGGCCGCAGCCAAGCTTAGCGAGAGCAATGACGACTGGTCAGGGAGCGACGTATCCAAGGCATTGTCGGCCGTCGAGAGCAAGATCGTCAGACAGCGGGCCCTGTCGGGCGAAAAGCGGATCGACGGGCGTGATGACACAACCGTGCGGCAACTAAATATTCGAACAAATGTGTTACCGCGAACACACGGCTCGGCTCTGTTTACACGTGGCGAAACACAGGCGCTGGTCACTACAACGCTGGGTACCGGTCGCGATGCGCAGATTATCGATGCGTTGGAAGGCGAGCGTAAAGATCCCTTTATGCTGCATTACAATTTCCCACCATTTTGCGTTGGCGAAGCCCGCTTCATGACCGGTCCCAAACGGCGCGAAATCGGTCACGGCAATCTGGCTCGACGGGGTATTGCAGCCGTCTTGCCCGACATGGACGAGTTTCCCTATGTAGTGCGTGTCGTCTCTGAGGTGACTGAATCAAATGGTTCCAGTTCAATGGCCACAGTTTGCGGTACGAGTCTGGCATTAATGGACGCCGGTGTGCCGATCAAGGCGCCGGTTGCCGGTATCGCGATGGGTTTGGTCAAAGAGGGTGACAATTTCCGCATCCTCACCGACATACTCGGTGACGAGGATCATCTCGGTGACATGGACTTTAAAGTCGCCGGCACCGCCCAAGGTGTCAATGCGCTGCAGATGGATATCAAGATCGAAGGCATAAACGCCGAGATCATGCAGCAGGCACTGGCCCAGGCGCGTCAGGCCAGGCTGCATATCCTCGATGAGATGGGCAAAGTGCTGGAGAGTCCGCGTAAGGAAATGTCCGAATGGGCACCCACGATCATTACCATCAAGATCGATCCTGAGAAGATCCGGGATGTTATTGGCAAGGGCGGTAGCGTTATCCGGTCGATTACTGAGGAAACCGGCGCCACTATTGACATTGATAATGACGGAACCGTGAAGATCGCATCGGTAGACGGGGCTTCCGGACGCGAAGCCTTGAAGCGGGTGGAGATGATTACGGCCGACGTCGAAGTCGGTACGATATACGAAGGCCGCGTCGCGCGTCTGATGGACTTCGGTGCATTTGTCACGATCCTGCCGGGCAAAGACGGCCTGGTGCACATCTCGCAGATATCGAATGAGCGTGTGGAGAAAGTGAGTGACAAACTCAAAGAGGGTGACGTGATCAAGGTCAAGGTGCTGGAGGTAGACCGGCAGGGCCGCATTCGCCTGAGCATGCGGGACCTTGACGCCGCTTGATTCGGAATAGCGACCCAAGCCGTCTCACATGAAAAAAGCCCCGGCAATGTCGGGGCTTTTTTTAAATCGACGTTGCTTGAATACTAGGGCTTCGGGCCGCCACTTTGACCGTTGCCGGAGCCCATCAGGGTCTTGAAGATCTCTTCCTGTGCTGATTTCCAGCGCGAGTAATTTTTCAATGTGATGTCGGCCACCACACCCACCGGGTCGATGCCAACGACACCCCGCACGCGGTCGCGCACCTGTTGCTGCTGTGACATGAACAGTTTGAGACTTTGCTCAAGATAGCTACTCGCGACATTTTGCACACTGCTGCCATAAAAGCGGATGACTTGTGACAGGAAGTCCCGGCTCAGAATCGGGTCGCCCTCCTGTTCCTGTTCACTGATCACCTGAAGCAAGATGCAGCGGGTAATGTCCTGCTGGGTTTTCTTGTCAATAACGACAAAATCGACTTTGTCCATGACCAGACGCCGGACATCGGCGAGCGTGATATAACGACTCTCCTCGGTGTCGTATAGGCGTCGATTCGGGTATTTCTTGATAACCCTTGATTCAGTATCGAGATTCTCTGATTCTGCGGCGGTCTGCATCATTGTCTCCAATATTTTCGCGACAGCGGCCCTTTATCCCCCGAGGCTGCTGCGGTGCAATGTAGGAGCCATCTTACGCTGCCCCCTGAGGGGTGGCAATGTCATTGCGGCTGTATTTGCGGTATCGCAAGCCGGTCATGAAGGGTTTGAACAACATTTCTGTCTTCGTCAAGCTTTACAGAAGATATCTTCTGTAAGCGACTAATATCCCAGTTTTTTATTGCCCAAATCAGTTGATCAGAAACGGGTTCCAGCCGTAAATCGGGCGGTGGAATTTGGCATAACACCTCAAGTGCCTGAAACAGGACACTGGCGGAACCTTTCGGGGCGAGGGCGGCGGCGCCCGTGCCCTTGCTGAGTTTTTGGCCTGATTGGTCGAGCGCAACCAGGTGGTGGGCGTAGGCCGGCTGAGACAGGCCAAGCAGGCCACGCAGATGGATTTGTCGGGGTGTTGAGTCCAACAGGTCGCAGCCCCGGACGATCTCTGTCACGCCCTGGTAATCATCATCCAACGTCACAGCCAGTTGATAGGCAAACAAGCGATCTCGTCGTTGCACGACGTAGTCACCCACGTCGAGCTCAAGACGCTGCACGATTTGGCCTTGCAGGGCATCTTCGAAAGCAAGCGGTAATTGGTTCGTGAGTACCCGCACCGAGGATTCTTCACCGGCCGTTACGCCGGCGCTACGACACTGACCGCCATAGATCCCACCAGGCTGTTGATTGACTACCCGACGGGTACAGCGACAACGGTATGCGTGGCCTGCGGCGAGCAATCCTGCAACCGCTGCACGATAGGCGTCCAGCCGTTTGCTTTGGTAGAGCACCGTCCCGTCCCAGGTCAGACCAAAGCCCTCCAGGGCGCGCAGGATACTGTCAGCCGAACCGGGTACTTCCCGTGGGGGGTCAATGTCTTCGATTCGGACCAGCCACGTGCCGCCTTGTGAGCGCGCCTCAAGGTAGCCCGCCAGTGCAGCGATCAGAGACCCAAAATGCAGCGGGCCAGTTGGCGATGGGGCAAATCTGCCAACATAGTTCGTGTCGCTCATCGGCGACGCGGATCAGACCCGCATCTGTTTTTCGCGGATTTCGTCGAGGGTCTTACAATCGATGCATTGTGTGGCGGTGGGCCTCGCTTCGAGGCGCCGTACGCCAATTTCCACTCCACACGAGTCGCAATAGCCATATTCATGGGAATCGACGGTGAGCAGCGCCTCGTCGATTTTCTTGATCAGTTTTCGTTCCCGGTCCCGGGTTCGCAGTTCAAGGCTAAATTCCGATTCCTGCGTGGCCCGGTCATTTGGGTCCGGAAAATTCGCAGCCTCATCCTTCATATGGTGGACCGTCCGATCGACCTCCTGCATCAGGTCGCGCTTCCAGGTCTTGAGGAGCACGGCAAAATGCTTAAGCTGCCGCTTGTCCATATATTTTTCGCCGGCTCGCAACTTGTAGGGTTCGATGCCCTCCACAGGGCCCGTGACCGGCAGGTCCGCAGACCGACGTTTCGCCGATCGGGCGGCCGCCTTGCGCCTGGCCGATTTGGCCGGAGCCTTCTTCTTTGCAGTCGCTTTTTTCGTCCCGGTTTTTCTTTTAGCGACCTTTTTCGCGGTCTTTTTGCTACTGGCCTTGCGCTTAGTTACCTTCTTCTTAGAAGCGGATTTCTTCTTAGAAGCGGATTTCTTCTTAGAAGCGGATTTCTTCTTAGAAGCGGATTTCTTCTTAGAAGCGGATTTCTTCTTAGAAGCGGATTTCTTCTTAGAAGCGGATTTCTTCTTAGAAGCGGATT
>JAOTXU010000025.1 GCA_029862165.1 Gammaproteobacteria bacterium | reverse complement strand
GCCAATAACCGATCAAAAATCCGGCTGCAGCCGGAGCAAAAGCTATGACTCGATAAATGGGGTCAAGAAAACACTCGAATCAACACCGAGTTTTTCAACAGAATAGGCCAGAAGCGGTAGTTCGCCTCTTTGCGAGGAGCGCAGCGACGAAGCAATCTCTCGAATCACCCGGCCGGCAACCCTAAGGTTATGGCTGATGAGAAAGCGCCCCGTATACGGGGCGCTTCAACTATATGACGGCCAGGCTATTCGATCAGTTCAGATCGAACCGGTCGAGAGACATTACCTTGGTCCACGCAGCAACGAAGTCGTTTACAAACTGCTCTTTGCCATCACCAGAGGCATAGGCTTCCGCAATTGCGCGCAACTCGGAGTTTGATCCGAAAACAAGGTCCACAGGGGTAGCAGTCCACTTCAGCTCGTTGCTAACGCTGTCTCGTCCCTCATAAATGCCTTCGGTCATGTCAGATTTCGTCCATTTTGTGGACATGTCGAGCAGGTTCACAAAGAAATCATTGTTCAAGGTTCCCGGTTCATCGGTAAATACACCGTGTGCGGTTTGTCCGGTATTAGCGTTCAGGACACGCATGCCACCGACCAGCGCGGTCATCTCCGGCACGCTAAGGGTCAGCAGGTCGGCCTTTTCAACCATCATCTTTGCCGGTGAGGCATAACTTGCATCGCTGTAATAATTACGGAAGGCGTCTGCGGTCGGTTCCAGCACGGCAAACGACTTCATGTTGGTCATCTCCTGCGACGCGTCAGTGCGTCCCGGCGTAAAGGCGACTACAACACTGTCCCCGGCTTTCTTTGCGGCTTCTTCAACCGCTGCGGCACCGCCCAGAACGATCACATCTGCCAGCGAGACATTCTTGCCGCCCGACAGCGACTTGTTGAAGTCCTGCTGAACTCTGGTCAGGGTGTCCAAAGCCTTGGCCAGTTCTTCGGGAACGTTAGCTTCCCAGTCTTTCTGAGGAGCAAGGCGAATGCGCGCACCGTTGGCACCACCGCGCATGTCGGAGCTGCGGAAGGTTGACGCCGATGCCCAGGCGGTTCTCACCAGTTCAGGCACAGTCAGACCAGATTTCAGGATCTTGTTTTTGAGCTTGCCCGCATCCCTGGCGCTAATCAACTTGTGATCGACAGCCGGAACCGGATCTTGCCAGACAAATTCAGCCTCTGGAATTTCGCTGCCCAGATAGCGAGCACGCGGACCCAAGTCGCGATGGGTCAGTTTGAACCAGGCCCTCGCAAATGCCTGATCAAATACTTTTGGATTTTTCAGAAAACGCTCGGATATCTCACGAAAGCCGGGATCTTCCTTCAGCGCCAGGTCCGTTGTGAACATGATCGGCGCATGCCGTTTCTTGGGATCGTGGGCATTCGGTACGAGAACTGCTGCAGCTTCATTTGTTGGAATCCACTGTGTTGCGCCGGCGGGGCTCTTCGTTTGTTTCCACTCGAACCTGAACAGATTATCGAGGTAGAGAATAGACCAGGCGGTGGGCGTGGAGGTCCAGGCGCCTTCCAGTCCGCTGGTCATGGTGTCGGCCCCTTTGCCGCTGCCGCACTTGTTCATCCAGCCAAGACCTTGCTCTTCCACCGCGGCCGCGGCAGGTTCGGGGCCCACGCAGTCCGCAGACGCGGCCCCGTGGGCCTTACCCAGCGTGTGTCCACCAGCGACAAGCGCAACGATCTCTTCATCGTTCATAGCCATGCGGCCAAACGACTCACGCATATCTGCGGCAGCAGAGAGCGGGTCGTTATTGCCGTTGGGCCCCTCCGGATTTACATAAATTAAACCCATTTGCACAGCCGCCAGGGGTTTTTCGAGGTTGCCTTTTGCGTCGTAGCGCTTGTTGTTGGCGAGCATCTCGGTCTCGGGGCCCCAGTAGACCAGGTCAGCTTCCCAGTCGTCGATACGTCCGCCGGCGAAGCCCAGGGTTTCAAAACCCATCGATTCAAGCGAGACGTTACCGGCCAGGATCATCAGGTCGGCCCAGGAGACATTACGCCCGTATTTTTGTTTGACCGACCACAATAAGCGGCGTGCCTTGTCCAGGTTGGCGTTATCCGGCCAGCTGTTGAGCGGCTCGAAGCGTTGTTGGCCGCCATCAGCGCCGCCGCGACCATCATGTACACGGTAGGTCCCTGCGCTGTGCCAGGCCATCCTGATCATCAGGCCGCCATAGTGACCCCAATCCGCCGGCCACCAGTCCTGTGATGTTGACAGCGTCTTGCCAATGTCTTCTTTCAGGGCCTCAAGGTCGACACCGTTGAAGGCCTCGGAATAGTTGAAATCGTCACCGTAAGGATTTGACCTGGCATCGTGCGAACGAAGTTGTTCCAGGTTCAGCGTTCCAGGCCACCAGAACTGGTTCGATTTGGCCATGGCCTCGGTATTGGCCGGGCTGGCAATCAGCAATGATGACATGGTTGCTGCGACCAACGCAGCGGCGAGTTTTGCTTTGCTTAGCATTGATGTCTCCTCCTTTGGTTAGTTACGCATCGCGGCGCTTCTGGCGCACTTACAATGGTGCCGGCAGCCGGCCACAACCAGAAACGTCTTTGCGAGAAAGGTTAGCGACGAAGCAATTCTCCCAAATCAAGCGTGATTGTTGAGATTGCTTCGCTACGCTCGCAACAACGCCAACGGTTCGAACGCTGCCTATTTGAATTGAGTCTAGCGCACTGAATGCAGTCCGGCTACAAGCGACTCTCGCGGCGGAGGCAGCAAGCAACAGACTGCTGAGCGACGTATGCAAGTCAGTCAGCGAGATGATCTCTATTGTCTATAAATTAGTGTTCTTGTTTGCATGTGCAACGAGTGTTGTTTTTGCTGACACCGACGCTGACCCCACCGTCACAATCATATGGCAGGAACATTCTTTGTACGATCAAGTCTGAGCTATCACAGCTAACGCGCAATCTGTGTCGCGAGCCTTTGATATGGCAGTATTTCAAAGACCTCCCCGAGTTGAATACGGCTTTGGATATCACGCCAGTAAGCGGCCGTGAGTAATTCTCCATGATGCGCCTTGAACAGCGTTGCGAGTTCCTCGCGCAGACCAAGAAAGGTAATAAATTGCTCCGGGAACACATCATTTTCCGCGACGTAGTACCAATCCTGGGCCGCAAATTCTTCTTCTATTGTATTGGCGCTGGGGAGTTCTCTGAAATTACAGTCGCTGACCAGGCATAATTCATCATAGTCATAAAAAATGACTCGCGCATGACGGGTCACACCGAAATTTTTCAGTAGCAGATCACCAGGAAATATATTGGATTCAGCAAGGTCTCGTATCGCCTGACCATAGTCCAGCACGGCACGATGCTGATCTGCCTCATTTGCTTCCTTCAGGAAACGGTTTAACGGTGTTAACTGGCGTTCGATGTAAACATGTCCAAGAACGACTTCGTCGCCCTCGATACGCACAGTTTTGGACGCTTCGGCAAGCAATTCTTCCAGCACCGCATCGCTAAATCGGCTGCGATGAAGCTTCAGATCACGAAACTCCTGTGCGTCGACCAATCGCCCGGCACGATCATGCTTGAATACGAGCCGGTAGCGATCAACAACATCTCGCCGAGCCACAGTCTTGGCACTCGCAAAGCGGTTGCGTATTACTTTGAGAACGACCGGATAGTCGCTCGGCGTAAATACGACCATTACCATGCCTTTGTCAAACGCTGCATCAACAAACTGGTCGCCTGTCTCGCGCAGATGGCGCATGAGTGAGCGGAAGCGCTCGGTCTTGCCCTGTTTGGCTCGACCCAGGACCGTATAGAGCTCGCCAAGCGGTTTCCGCGGTAGTAGAGATCTGAGAAACAACACGGCGTCGCGTACCGGATCCAGATCCACATGCAGATAGGAACGTGCGAATCCGCACAGTATGCTGAGTTCGTCTTCGCTGGTGATCACCCCGTCGACTTCCAGTCCCCCTTCGCCGTGTCGGAGAGCTACAACGAGCGGTGCGATGTAGCTGTCACCGATCAGACGACCGATCAGATAGGCGCGGTAATCGCGGTAGAACACGGGGCGCAGGAATTCCAGCTTCTGTAGAGAGTAGCGACCACCATGCAACGCGACGCTGGCTTCTACCACTTTCGTGGTCCGATCAACTGATTGACCAAAATTACGCCATGGCAAGTCGAAGGAGAAGCCGGCAAGAGCTTCTTCCAACAGACGCCAGGCCGACCCGCGGTAACTGTTAGTGCGGACAATCGTAGATCGTGCGGCCCCGGTCTCGGGAAGTTGATGTGCGACGGTGAACTCTATTTCGGTGTCGACGCCGACCGTGCTGAAGATCCGGCGCGTAACGGAGTTGAAGAAAGTCTCATGAAAGGCGCGATCGAGGTAATTGCGGATTCGCTGTCGGTAACTTGTTTTGGTCTTAATCCACAGTTCTCGGGCCAGCGAGTTATCACCCAGTTGGGCGCTCAGGTGTCGGACGAGGCGATTGACGGCGCGATCATATAGCTCGATGCGTTGAACGGCGTCGCTCTGGCTGCCATGCCAGTCGCGGTCTCTGAAGCGACCCGCTGCTCGCTGACTTATTGTTCGAAAATGGAAGTTGTAGGTTGCGAACGCCTCGTCGATTAGTTTCGCACAGGCTTCCGGACCTGGTGATTCACGGTTGCCAGTATTTGCCCATTTCACGGATACCGCAGGCCTTGATCACATGTTGGCGATCAGCTTGTCCGCGAATTCACTACACTTCACTTCCGTCGCGCCTTCCATCAGGCGGGCAAAATCGTAAGTCACCGTCTTGTTAGAAATAGTCTTGTCCATTGCCTGGACAATCAGATCGGCAGCCTCGATCCAGCTCATGTGCCGCAGCATCATTTCACCAGACAGTGTCAGCGAGCCCGGATTGACCTTGTCCTGATTGGCGTATTTTGGTGCCGTCCCGTGAGTAGCTTCGAAAATTGCGTTACCGGTTTTGTAATTAATATTGCCACCTGGTGCGATGCCGATACCCCCAACCTGTGCGGCTAAAGCGTCAGAGAGGTAATCACCATTCAGATTCATAGTTGCGATGACATCGAATTCACGCGGCCGCGTCAGGACTTGCTGCAATGTGATGTCGGCAATGGCATCTTTGATCAGTACACGTCCCGATTTCAGCGCGTCGGCCTGTTCGTCATTCGCAGCGGCTGCACCGGCTGACGCCTTGGTGCGTTCCCATTGCGACCAGGTGTAGGTCTGGTCGCCATATTCGCGCTCGGCGAGTGCGTAACCCCAGTTACGAAACGCACCTTCCGTGAACTTCATAATGTTGCCCTTATGCACCAGCGTTACGCTGCGACGTTTGTTTGCGATCGCATAGTCAATCGCTGATCGCATCAGGCGTTCGGTTCCTTCGGCAGATACGGGCTTGATTCCGATGCCCGAGGTCTCTGGAAAACGAATTTTGGCGTACTCGTCAGGAAAGTGTTCACGAAACAACGCCAGAAACCGATCGTTGTCAGCCGCGCCATTTTCAAATTCGATACCCGCGTAGATGTCCTCGGTGTTTTCGCGAAAAATCACCATGTCGACGTCTTGGGGACTGCGCACCGGAGACGGTACTCCGTTGTACCAGCGCACTGGCCGCAGACACACATATAGGTCGAGCAGCTGCCGTAGTGCGACATTAAGCGAACGTATGCCACGACCTATGGGCGTGGTCAGAGGGCCCTTTATCGATACCAGGTAGTCGCGGCAGGCCTCGACGGTCTCGTCCGGCAACCAGGACCCGGTCAGCTTATTGGCCTTCTCACCGGCATATATTTCCATCCAATGTATTTTCCGCCGACCCTCGTAGGCTTTCTCAACAGCGGAATCGAGAATACGAACTGATGCGCGCCAAATGTCCGGTCCTATCCCGTCGCCCTCAATGTAGGGGACGATGGGATTGTCGGGTATGTGCAGTTTCCCGTCTCTTAGCGTGATTTGTTCGCCATCGCGCGGAACTTCGATTTGGCCTGCCGACATGAATACTCTCCGATTGGGTGGGCGGACTAGTCGCGACTATAACGCCTCGCGGCCAGCCCTGGCTATTTTGGAGAGACAGCGGCGAGCCGGAGGCGGCGAGATTAGACGCCAGTGCGCATTGGCGCCTCCCGACAGCAGCTCAGTCGCCGCCAACGCGAACTGGCCTCTCGCTTGGCGTCCGTTGTTACGCGCGGCTCCTCCTGTCGGGGGGATGAAAAGGAGTCTGTCTCCAGAAAGGAAACAGACAATTAATCCTCGTTACGTGATTCGAGTTCGCGGATTCTGCGGACGATTTCGTCCGGCAGCGCTATTTTCTGATTGGTCTGGTAGTTGTACGAGACAATCAAACCGCTACCTTCGGCAGCGATACGACCGAGGCGATAACTGGCTACCGCGTATTGCATTCCAAACCGATCGTCCTGGATGTCGGTGACCCGTGCACCGGTGACAATAAAGTCCGGATACGTAAGGGCAGCACGAAAGCGGCATTTCGTTTCAGCCAGGATAGGCCCGATACCGGAGACATCGATTTCTTCGGCATATCGAATCCTTCTAAAATACTCCATACGGGCACTCTCGAAATATCGGAAGTAAACGATATTGTTGATGTGCCCAAAGGCGTCCATCTCGCCCCAGGCGACAGGTTGTTCAAAAAGTGCAGTGTAATCGCCCAGCAGTTTGCGACAGCCCGCGTAAGCCTCGGATGCTGTCGGTAAATCGTTAGGGTTTGCCAACGCAGTTATGCCGCGGGACGTTGCAGCGGGGCAGGTGGCTTGTCACGCTCAACTCTTTCATAGATTAACGTCGGTATGTCCCCCAGACGCGAGTACTCGTGCTCGCGACGCATGTCGGCCAGTGCTTCGTCACGCTCGGCCTCGGTGGCGTACCAACGAAACGAAGCCCAGTCGTCACCCAGTACTAGTCGGAAAGAATCATTTTCAGGGAGCGTCATGCGAATACCATAAACGCGTTCACCGCCGCTACGTATCCGCCCTGGATCGGTGTTCTCACTAGAAGACATTGATTTTTACTCGTCTAAAGGTCCAAGTTATTGTCGGGCAGTGTAGCCGAGTGTTCAACCATCCGGTCTGCGATCATCGGCCCCTTCGCGATCGGCCCAACCCAGCAGACCACGGGTAATCCACAAGTAAAGCTTTTTTCCGCTGGCCTGCCACAGGCGGGAAGAAAACGCCGGTGTGGCCAATATCCTCAATTCGCGCGCGCTTAGATCGTCGGGCCGGTAAGTCCGTTTGTGTTTCAGCATATGTCGCAAGTCCTCGCGAGCGAGCATCCGGAAAAGTTTGCCACGCTTGTTGAAGCACATTGCAACCTGGAAATCGATTAGCGCCGGCGATCCGTCTGCAAGCACCAGCCAGTTGGGCTCTTTGGCAGTGTCATTGTGAACAACACCTTCACGATGCATTAGGCGCAAGATCCGTAACGCCTCACGATAATAAGCGCGGCCACTCGGTCGTGCCGATTGCATCGGTGCGCCGGCCAGCCATTGCCGGTGTAGCTCGGCGCCATCCCACAGTTTGAGCGATGGTACTTGTGCGATGTGATCCAGCATTGTCAGCGCGCGTGCCTCGCGAGCGGCGAGCCGGCGTGCCAGAAAACGCAACCATCGTCGTGCTTGCGTGGTGTCGCGGCGAATGAATGTTTGACCTTCATCTTGTGCCAACCAGACCGCGCCGAAGAGGTCGCTTTTTAGCAGTCGTGGGGTGCGCTCGTTATCCATGTAGGTATTTTCTCGGATATTTTCGGTTCTGACATCTTTGTATGATTGTGTCGGCATGATAGGTGCGGAAAATGCGGAGTTTTGAGCGAATACTTGCAGTCGTTGACCCCTATGCCGAAGCACAGCCCGCTGTGCACAGGGCCGCCGTTCTGGCTCATAAATCGGCTGCAACTGTAGATCTGTTGATCTGTAACTATGACGATCATCTAGCGGGGACCCGATTCGGCGATTCCGACGGCTTGCGTGCATCTCGTAAACAGATGATGGAGTCTGCGCGAGACGCGCTTGAGCGGCTTGCCGGGCCCCTGCGCAACGACGGCCTGGAGGTCAATGTCCACACTGTTTTTTATCATCCGCTGCACGAGGGCATTATTTCCAAGGCAAGCGAATTGGGCTCGGACCTCGTTGTCAAAGACACTCACTACCATCACCTGTTAAAGCGGACGGTGTTCGCGAATACAGACTGGGAGTTGATACGCGAGTGTCCGGTCGACCTGATGCTCATCAAGACTGATGGGTGGTCTGCGGATCCAGTTATCCTCGCAGCGGTCGATCCCTCTCATATAGGTGACAAACCAGCCCGGCTCGATCATGCAATCCTTCGCCAGGGGATGGCAATAAACGAGCTGCTGGGCGGAACCCTGCGTGTCGTGCATAACTATCCGTTGTCTCTGCCTGCTGCTGCGGTTGGCGCCGGACTCGCCACTCCAGGCTCGGATACGCAATCTCTGAACAAGAGTATTGAGCAGACGCACCGACAGGCGCTGGACAGGCTGCTGCAGGGCTACGAAATTGGCGCGGACAATGTACTTCTCGTCGCCGGTGAGCCGCGTCGACAACTGGTGGCCATGGCACAGTCTCAGCACGCCGATATCATGGTAGTGGGCGCCGTTTCCCGCAGCCGGCTAAAAAGGGTGTTCCTCGGATTCACAGCACTGCATATACTCGATCGGCTGCCCTGTGATTTGTTGATCGTAAAGGCGCGAGCCGTCTTAACATAATCCGAATCACCGAAATCTGTTAACTGGATCGCGGAATCGTGCCGGCCGGCTGCGTAGTCTGGGCTCGTGGATACCCTGGCCAGCGAACAGGAAGGCGCAAGTGCGTGCCAACTATTAGACAATCCGGAGGTCTTGTCGGACCTGCGGTTGTTTCGCAGTGTCAGTCCGCACACGATGGCTTTGTATCTCGATGAGTGTGGCGTCAAGACAATTGCGCCGAACGAATTACTACTGAGTCCCGACCGACCAAATCTCCATTTCTACGTGGTGCTCAGCGGCACCTTGCAGATACATCTGGACAGTGTTGACCAGCAAGCCCTGACGACTCTCAGTAAGGGTGATTGTGTGGGGGAAATGTCCATTTTGGAAAGCAAGAATCCATCGGCCTACGTCATGGCGGTCAAAGAAACCACGCTCTTGATGATTCCACACGACACGCTTTGGGCAATGATAAACGTGTCTCACGCGATCGCTCGCAACCTGCTGGTCATCCTTTCACAACGGGTGCGTTGCGATAACCGTATTATTGCCGACAGTGTCGTCATTATGCGTCAGTACGAGCGCAAATCCGTTACGGATGCTTTGACGGGGCTCTACAACCGGCATTGGATGGAGGATATGTTCAGGCGCGAGCTTAGACGCTGCCGGATCGGTGATAAGCCGGTTTGTCTGATCATGATAGATGTCGATGGTTTCAAGACCTACAACAACGAGTATGGTCATCTGGTCGGCGATCATGCCTTGTGTTGTGTTGCCGATGCGTTACGCGACCATTTCCGCCCAACTGATCTCATCGCGCGTTTTGGCGGGGATGAGTTCAGCGTGATGTTGCCGGATACGACTTTCGAAAACGCCCTGATGGTCGCCGAACGTGTGCGGAAGGGCGTAAGCATTAGCCGCGGTGCGGAAATCGAGAGCGACGCGTCTCCTGTGACGGTCTCGCTCGGCGTGGCCGAGGCCGACCCGGCCGACTCCCTCGAGACTCTGATCGAACGCGCCGATGCAGCGCTGTACCGCTCCAAGCTACGTGGTCGCAACCGCGTTTCACGCTAAGTCTACGCAAAGCAAATCAACCGCCAGCGTGGCTTTCTTTGAGAAAGCCGACTATTTGTATGACAATAGCCCGGCCGTTGGGCGGACGGCGCTTTCATGGGGATAATAATATGACTGGCCTCTTGCGCGTTTGCGCCATGGTTTGTGGTCTGTTGTTTTTTTCGATTTCTTATGCCGAAGGCGATATCGAAGCGGGGCGCATCAAGGCGGAAACCTGTTTAGGCTGTCATGGCATAGACGGCTACAACAATGTATACCCGACATACAAGGTGCCTAAGCTGGCTGGGCAAAACATGGAATACCTGGTCATTGCGTTGAATGCATACAAAAGTGGCGAGCGTTCGCATCCGACCATGAGGTCTCAGGCGGCAACTCTCAGTGCGCAGGACATAGATGATATCGCGGCATTTCTTGCCAGTGGAGGTGAGCAATGAGCTTCATTAAAACCCTGGCGATCATCGCAATCGTTTCGCTCACCACGCCGGTTTGGGCGGGTGACAAGACGGCGGGCGAAGAAAAGGCAGTAAGTTGCACGGCTTGTCATGGTGCCGGTGGCGGTGCGCCCATCAGTCCGCAGTACCCCATTCTGGCCGGGCAACACGAAAACTATCTGAGTCAGGCATTAATGCAGTACCAGAGCGGTGAGAGAAAGAACATGATCATGGCCGGTCTGGTGGCCGCCCTGAGCGCTGAAGATGTTGCCGATCTCGCCGCCTATTTCGCTTCCCAAAGTTCTGCACTGCGCACACTAGACTGAGTTTCGTTAATACCGGAAATCGCTGCTCTTGACGTATTCCGGAAAGAAAGACTTGGCGCGACCGGCAAAAGCTCATGCCGATGGTGGTTTAGTATTTTGCGATGGCGATTGGAGTGCGTTGCATGTCGCAACCGCCGAACGTCAGCTCAAATCGATTCGGCTGGCCCCTGGCGAAATCAAGATTGATGTATCCGGCGTCGAGCGCATTGACAGTAGCGGCGCGTGGTTATTATCTCGCACTGCCCGGCAGTGGCGCAGCAAGGCACGGACAGTAGACTTTGTCGGTACAAGTGAGCATATCCGGCAGTTGTTTCGGCTGATCGCAGAGCAGGGCATAGAAGGCGAGCCGCCGCGGCCAGCAACCCACGGGTTTCTGGAAAACCTGGGGCGTGACAGTCTTAACGCGGCCACGGAACAACTCGCCTTCCTGTCATTTATAGGCAACATCACCTTTAGTTCTTTAAGAATATTGCTGACGCCGGCGCGTCTGCGCTGGAGCCAGGTTGTCACAGACGCTGAAGAGTCCGGTTTTGACGCGCTGCCGATAGTTGGTCTCCTGGCTTTTCTGATCGGTGTCGTTATTGCGTATCAGGGTGGTGTCGTGTTGATTCAATATGGTGCCGGCATATTCATCGCTGATCTGGTCGGTTTGGCAATGCTGCGCGAGCTGGCACCGCTCATTACAGCGATAATTGTTGCCGGCCGTACTGGATCAGCGTACACGGCGCAAATCGGCACGATGATGGTTACTGAGGAAGTCGACGCACTGAGAACCATGGGGATCACTCCCATCGACCTGCTGGTGTTGCCGAAACTATTTGCTCTGGTGGTAATGCTGCCTTTGCTGACTGTATTCGCCGATCTGATGGGCCTGCTGGGCGGCATGGCGATGGCCAGTAGCATGCTGGACATGAGTTTCCAGAATTTTGTCGATCGTCTGGGCCAATCGGTTCGATTGCAGGACTTCCTGGTCGGCGTCGGCAAGGCGCCTGTATTCGCGGCGATAATCGCATCGGTGGGTTGTTATCAGGGTTTTCGGGTGACCGGCAGTGCAGAGAGTGTTGGCAAGCAGACGACATTGAGCGTTGTTCAGTCGATTTTTCTGGTTATCGTAGTAGATGCGGTCTTCTCAATTGTATTTAGTGCGTTGGATATTTAATGGCTGAGAATGCTGAGATCGTAGTTGAGTTACGCGATGTCGTGACGAGATTCGACGAAAAGCTCGTGCATGACGGTATTTCTCTGCAAGTGCGCAGGGGCGAAGTGCTGGCCGTCGTGGGTGGTAGTGGCAGCGGCAAATCAACGTTGCTACGTGAAATGGTGATGCTGTTGCAGCCAACCGCTGGTAGCGTAACCGTACTGGGTCGCGACGTGACCGCCGCTAGCGAGATCGAGTTGCTGCCGCTTCGTCGTAGGCTCGGCGTCATGTTTCAGGATGGTGCGCTGTTCGGTGGCCAGACAGTTCTGGAAAACACCGGCGTGCCGTTGCGGGAGCACACCGAGTTGAGCGGCGATCTGATCGACGAGATTGCACAACTGAAGCTCTTGCTAACTGGGCTTGAACCCTCAGTCGGCGCGTTGTGGCCGAATCAACTTAGTGGCGGCATGCGCAAGCGTGCGGCGCTGGCACGCGCGCTGGCGTTGGATCCTGAGCTGCTTTTTCTGGATGAACCCAGTTCCGGTCTGGACCCCATCAGTGCCGATGGTCTCGATGATCTGATACTGCAGTTGAAAGAACTGTTGGGCCTGACTATCGTGATGGTTACGCATGACATGGATTCGTTATGGCGCGTAGCCGATCGGGTGGTGCTTCTCGGCGATAAGCGTATTCTTGGCGCGGGTACGATGACTGAACTTTCGCGATCAGTGACACCGGGAATTGGTAAGTTTTTTAGCGGTCCGCGTGCCCGTGTGGCGGCTCGCGAGCACAACCAGGGAGCATCCTTGTGACACCAAAATCCAGTTATGTGCTGGTCGGCTTATTCGTGCTGATCCTCGGCGTGGCGCTGATTGGCGGCATACTGTGGCTTAGCACTGGTGGTCCGCCGAAAGACTATGAATTTTATCTGGTCTACATGCCCGAATCGGTGTCGGGCTTGAGTCTCGATGCACCCGTCAAGTACAAAGGCGTTAATGTCGGGCGGGTACGGGACATTCGCCTCAATCCTGACAACCCCGAAGAAGTGCGCTTGCTACTGGTCGTACTGCAGGGAACGCCGGTCAACGCGGAGACGCGCGCAACCCTGGAAGTCCAGGGTCTCACCGGTGTTGCCAACGTTGAGCTCAGCGGCGGTGGTCCCGATTCACCGATGTTGGTAAAACCGGACAATGAGCCATACCCCGTCATTCAGAGCCGCCCGTCATTGCTGGTTCGCCTCGATGATACGGTTTCGGAGCTACTGGGTAACCTGATCGAAACGTCCGCGCGTGTAAACGCTCTGTTGAATGCAGAGAACCGGGATGCCATCAGCAACACGATCGGCAACGTTCAGTCCCTGACTGCCGAATTTGCCGATCAGTCGCAGCGCATCGAGACGCTCGTAACGGAAATGAGTGCTGTCGTGCAAAATACACGTGCGGCCACGGAGCGCTTGCCCGAGTTGTTGGGTCAGCTCGAGCGTAGCGCGACCGCCTTTGAGAGCATGGCCGAAACCCTTGCAGAGACCGGAACAGTCTTGCAAGGCGCCGGCGAGGACCTGCAACACACTATCAGTGTCAGTGGCCAGGACTTGCGTGCATTCACTGGCGACACGTTGCCAGAAGCCGGTACGTTGGTGTCTGAATTGCGGCTCACTGCACGAAACCTGCGACGCATGAGCGAAAGCTTGCAGGGCGATCCGAGCATGTTGCTGTTTGGCCCGCCAAAACCGCCACCGGGGCCGGGGGAGTGATGATTCGCCGCACTCTGCTACTGTGCGTGGCCTTGCTGAGTGCTTGCGCGATACTTCCCGGCGGCAAACCTGCTGCCAGCAGGAACACTTATCTGCTCGAATCCCGATGGTCGTCATCCTCTGTGGAAGCCAATCCTGGTTGTCAGGTCGTCGTAGTCAACCCGCCGGAAAATGCTCCCGGCCACAGCGGTGGTCAGATGCTGTACCAGCGCAATCCGAATCAGATTGAGCGCTTCGCCTTCTCTCGATGGGCCGCCAGTCCGGCGGTGATGATTGAACCCTTGTTACTCGATGCCCTGCGTAGCGCGAATCTTTTTAGCGCCGTTTTGTCCTCGCCGGCGCCGGTTCGCGCGGACCTGCGAATTGAGAACGATGATCTATGGTTAATCCAGAGATTTGACGGCGACAGCAGTCATATTGAATTGCGTATGAACAGCCGCATCTATGCCCCAGTTCAACGCCGCCTCATTGGCAACCAGAATTTTTCTTATCGCGAGCAGGCCAATGAGGCCACCCCAGAGGCGGGTGTAGTTGCTGCAGATCGGGCATTGCAACGCTTGCTGCAGGATTATGTGGGATTCCTCGCCGACGCTGCGCACGAACTAGGTCACGATTGCGTGGCATCGGATTAGACTCTGCCGGGCTTTCTCATACGTTGGTTGATCGTCGCGCTGAGCCTGTGGCTCGCCGCGAAACTGGTGCCTGGTATTTCCATCGAAGGCGGCTGGACGTTGTTGTTTGCGGCAGCATTACTGGGCGTGGTCAATGCAATCGTGCGCCCTATAGTCGTGCTGTTGACGTTTCCGATTACCCTGCTGACCCTAGGCCTGTTCTTGTTGGTTATTAACGCGGCGATGCTGGGTTTGGTAGCACGCCTGCTGGGTGATTTCAGTATCGCCGGTTTTGCATCGGCCTTGATGGGCGCTATTATTGTTTCCCTGACAGGTTGGATTGTCTCCGGTTTTATCGGGGGCACCGGAAAATACGAAAGGCTGGATGGCCATAACGACTAACTTCGGCCCTGTTTGCTGTCTATAAAACGATGTTCGACAAAAAAACTTGGGAGAAAAAACCAATGAAAAAATTGACAATAATCATTGCATTACTAATCTGCTGTCCAATCGCTCAGGCCGCGAGTCCGGCCGACGTGGCGGCGGCCGCAAAGATAATCGCGAAAACATCAAAGATGCTCGAAAAATATGCTCTGGCTGGTGTGGAGCTGGAAGCGCCCGAGCCGCGCGCCGACGCTGAAGGGGAGTATGTAGTGCCTTATACCGCCGATGGCGCGGTAACCGCATGGGCTGAAAAGGCTTTACAGGCGTCGGTGGGTTCAGCTGCGGGTAAGGAAGCCGGTGGCAAGGCCGCCGGTATGCTGGCCAAAAAAGTGCCTTTTGGCGGCCTGATGGGCAAGAAAGTGAAAGACACGGCCGGAGCCCAGGGCGCCGTTATGGCTGCCGGTGGCTGGGAATTTATTCGCGAGAGTTCGGATCAGTCTTTTGACGACATCGATGACACGGCCGTTTTTATGCACGTGACGCACGCAGACAGTGCAGGATATTCTGAAGCCCTGTCGGCTGCTTTCGATATCTACCCGGATCTCAAGAAGCGTTATTCCGGCGCGATAAAAAAAGCACAGAAAGAAGCGAGCAAAGCGCAGAAATAAGCATGAGGGTATGAATCGGTCCGATGACCGGGCGTTTTTCTTAGGCGAGAAAGCAAATCGGTCAGGTTGCCGATGGGAAGCTTTCGCGGCGCTTGATTAGTACGAACCACAGTGCGGCGGCGAACAGGAGATTCAATACGATACCCAGCACGCCGACTTCCGGGCCATAGATGTGCGTCTGTGTGATTCCGAGCGTGCCGGTTTTCTCGCCGAATCCGTAGAGGGGATAAAGGATGCCGTTCCAAACGGCGTGGCACACGGAGGGCACAACGACGGAACCCGATGCCATCCGCAGCATGCCAAAGACTGCACCGATGAGCGTTGCGTTAATCAGATAAATCGGGATCTCACGCGCCGGCAGGTCAAATCCTGTATCGAGTGAAACAGCAGAGACATGCCAGAGGGTAAATGCGAGGCTGGTCCAGATCAGCGTCTGTACATCTGTTTGACCGGCACGTTTTAACGAGGCCCATAACCAGCCGCGGAAAAATCCTTCTTCAGTTATCAGGACCATGATGATTCCGGTAGAACTCATCAGGACCAGATTGAGCAGCGCTTTGTTCCAGTCCGCTTCGCTGGTGTCGATTGCTCCGGTGATCCAGGCGATTAGCGCGGCCACCCCCAAAACCACGACAGGATAGGCCAACGCCAGACCATAAGCGCGCGGATTTCCCCAGGTCAGCCCAATTTCCGGGCGACTGAATTTTTGCAGAAACCAAAACAGACCCGCCAGTGGAAATAGCGGCAGGGCGCTAAGCATCGTGTAGCCTGTCGCGTCCATAGCCGTTGTGATAGCTATTGCAACAAGCACGCCAAGAAAGGCGGGTCGTAATGCCTGGTTCAAGTTGGCCCCTTCAATGTCGCGAGAGATCCTGCGGCTGCCAGCATCGCGTCGGCGAGGAATGGGCTGTTACCCCTCTGGTATCCCCAACTAGTAGCCGTAACGTAGTTCGCGAATTCTGACCAGCCGTCCGTTCTCAAAACGAAGTCGTCGCATGAAACGCCGTGAGCCGAGGTTATAGGTCCATTCTTCGACCTGTATTTCCACCGGCAGGTGCACCGCTCGATAGTTCGTGTACCGGTAAACCGGACGGACCCGCACTTCGGTCCAGTGTTGAGTGGCCGACGGTTCTCCGCAGATGTAGTAGACGTGGCTGATATCGTCGCCTTCACTAACGATCCGGTTACCACAGCGAAAGGCCTCAGCCGGCATGGCGTAGAGGCTGCAGCCGAGAATACCGGCAAACAGGATGGCTCGCGTTATCTGCATGGGAGCAATTGTAGCCGTTTTAGGCTGAATAGGGGCTAAGAGGCGACCGCGCAGTGTGCCTCCGCTACAATCCCCGGCCCATGAGTAGCAAAAATATACCGCCCGTTCTGGCTCTTTACCGGCGGATGACGCGTTGGCCGCTGGGTCACTGGCTTTTTAGCCGGGCGGTCTGTTTTAAGGCGCCGTACTTTGGCAGTATCCGGCCGCGCTTTGTGGAATTGCGTCCCGGTTTTTGCGAGACACGGATGCGCAAACGCAGACGGGTACAAAATCATATCGCGACGGTACATGCGATTGCAATGGCCAATCTCTGTGAGTTGGCAGCCGGCACGATGACAGAAGTATCCATCCCAAGTTCTATGCGCTGGATTCCAAAAGGGATGACGATCCGGTATCTGGCAAAAGCCGCCACCGATGTGCGCGCAGTTGCGCGTATCGATCCCATGCCCGATTTCGGAGAACCGACCGACGTGCCAGTAGTTATAGATGTATTTGATACAGCGGATGTAAAGGTGGTGAATGCGGTCATCACTATGTATGTGTCGCCACGCAGAGTCCGGAACTGAGAGCGAAGCATCCGTGGAATTTTATTATGATCTGATCTCGCCAAATGCGTACCTGGCCTGGCATGCGTTGCGGGATATTGCCAGGCTTCATAAGCGCGAACTGATTTTGAAGCCAGTATTGTTTGCTGCATTGCTGCGGGCGCATGACCAGGTTGGTCCGGCAGAAGTGGCCCCGAAAATGCAATGGATGGTCCGCAACTGCCTGCGCAAAGCGAACGAACTGGGAATTGCTTTGACGCCACCGCATTCCCATCCGTTTAATCCTTTGTTGACGCTGCGACTCATGCTTGCCTGCCCAGCGACGGATCGCGCGCGTCTTACCGATATACTTTTTAGGGCAGTCTGGGCTGAATCCAGAAACGTCACGGATCCTGACTCGATGTCGGACCTATTAACAGCCAATGACTTTGACGCAGATCGAATGCTGAAATTGGCAGACAGCGATGCAATTAAGGGCCTTTTGCGTACAGAAACCGAATCGGCGGTCTCCAGGAGTGTATTCGGCGTGCCGACGATAATCGTCGATGGGGAGTTGTTTTTTGGTTTCGATGACCTTCCCTGGCTGGAGCGTTATTTGCGTGGCGAGGATCCAATAGGCAAAAAGGAGTTTGCCGCCTGGCTTACAGTGCAACCTTCCGCCTGGCGGTTCAGGAGATGATCGACCGCATTCGTCTGCGCAGAATACTAACGCTTGCGCTGCCAATAATCGGCGGCATGATGTCGCAAAACGTACTAAACCTAGTCGATACTGCAATGGTTGGCATGCTCGGCAATGCAGCCCTTGCCGCTGTCGGTCTCGGTGGATTCGCGACTTTTATGTGCATGGCGCTGATCCTGGGAATCTCGACCGGCGTGCAGGCCATGTCCGCCCGACGCAAGGGTGCCGGGCGATTCAGTGACACAGCCAAGCCACTCAATGCCGGTCTATTGATGGTGCTCGCGGTCGCGCCGATTTTGTCCCTGATCCTCTTCATGTTGGCGCCATATTTCTATCCTTATCTCAATAGCGACCCGGAAGTCATCGCGCAAGGTGTGCCGTATCTGCAAATGCGTCTTGCGGGAATCACCTTTGTAGGCATGAACTTTGCGTTCCGTGGGTTTTGGAATGCGATCGATCGCTCGGGTGTCTATATGTCCACGCTGTTGATCATGCATGCGTGCAACATTTTGCTTAATTACATGCTGATCTTCGGCAAGTTTGGCGCACCGGAAATGGGTGCGACCGGCGCCGGCCTGGGAACCGCGCTGTCTACCGCGATTGGGTCGGCAATCTATTTCTATCTGGCGATGCGGCACGTGCGGCCACAGGGTTTCCTGCACGGATTGCCGCGCCGCAGCGAGATCTGGGACCTGTTCAAGCTGTCTTTGCCGTCAGGCGTACAACAACTGTTTTTCTCGACCGGCTTTGTCGTAACGTATTGGATCATTGGATTGGTTGGAACGCGGGAGCTTGCCGCCGCAAACGTGCTGATAAACGTGACGCTCGTGGCGATACTGCCCGGCCTCGGTTTGGGTTTGGCGGCAGCAACGCTGGTCGGTCAGGCTCTGGGTCGCGGCGATCAGCTCGATGCGTCGCAATGGGGCTGGGATGTCACGAAGGTCGGTCTGGTTCTGCTGACCACACTCGGCGTACCGATGTGGTTGGCACCGGATCTGATTCTCAGTGCGTTTATTCACGATCCGGCCACTGTGGAAGTTGGCAGGCTACCGATGCGTATTGTCGGTGCAACGATGGCCATAGAGGCTGTCGGCATGGTGCTGATGCACGCCCTGTTAGGGGCTGGTGATGCCAGGCGGGTCATGATCATCGCTATCACGACGCAATGGATTGTTTTCCTGCCACTGGCCTACCTGGTCGGGCCAATACTGGGTCTTGGATTGATTGGTATCTGGATCCTGCAGGGCCTCTATCGCATGCTGCAGGCGGCGTTGTTCCTGAAATACTGGACCAAAGGCGAGTGGCGCACGATCCAGGTGTAGTTGGTTGGGTGGTGTATCGCTGCCGCGTAGTCCCCCCTTCGGGGGTGCCCCCTTCAGGGGTACCCAAAATGAAATTCCGTTCCCCTTCAGAGGTACCCAAAATGAAATTCCGTCCTCTTCAGAGGTACCCAAAATGAAATTCCCTCCCCCCTTCGGGGGGAGGGTTAGGGTGGGGGGCAAGTCCCGCGTAATCCTAACGCGGCGAGCCTAGAAGCCGGCATTTACCTGCGCCTCCGACCAAGTCGGCGCAGGCAAACGACCGTCTTCTTTCTCGCCGCCGCAACGTGAATTCCCTCCCCCCTTCGGGGGGGTACCCAAAATGAAATTCCCTCCCCCCTTCGGGGGTACCCAAAATGAAATTCCCTCCCCCCTTCGGGGGGAGGGTTAGGGTGGGGGGTACAAACCGGGCACATGGGTAACACTTTTAGCCGGGCACATGGGTAACAGGTAGTAACGTCATCCGCCCGCGTAATCCAAATGCGGCAGCGATGACGTGGGTGGTTAAGCGGAAATGAGTCTGTCCCGCCGGGCGGGACAGACGTCTTGGGTAGAGCGGCATCCTTGCCGCGATTTTTTGATTATTCTTTAAGTTTGATGTGTAGGCGCCCTTCGGTAACTTGTATGAGTTCGACGCCTTCGGCGAAGGTCTTCCAAAAACCCTCGCTGCCACCGAATTCACGGACTAAATCAACGTTTTTGAGATTGCCCAGCCAGGCGTTGGGGATTGGTACTCCCATCAGGCTCACGCCCTTTAACACGATCACGGGACGGTTGTCTTGAAAAGCCATTTCAACGCCGGCGGTGACGCGCAGGGTCTTGCCGCCGACCATCGGAAAATCGTCTGCCATCGGCACCAACAGGTTGGCACTGGCCAGGTTGCTCGACAAATCAATGGCGAGGCGGTTGGCCAGATTGGTGTTTCGGGCGATCAGCGCATTGAGTTCGCGTTCACCAAAGAAAATTTCACGACTCGCATTTTCTTCGGAATAGGCTTCAGCGACCAGCGGTGGGTCGTCCGTCACGACCAGGTTGCTGTCACCATAGCCCTGCAGACGCTGCAATTTGGCGTCGAGGACCTGCTCTTCCTTCTGATTGAGTTCAACCGGCCGGAAGTTGGACGGCCAAAAATAGCGTTTTACGATGAATGCGGTGACAAGGACCGTGATCAGAATGACCAGGGCGATGATTCCGATGACCTGCAAGCCGCTAAAGCGACGTTTCGGCTCGGCGGTGTCTTCAAATGCTGTGTTCATGGTTCTAATATTGGGGGCCCAGGAGACAGGTATAAAGCCGGAAATCTTTAACTTTTGCAAACTTCAGACGGTTATAATGCAAATCATTATTTGCATAACGGGTCTCAGCATCACCGGAGGACATGTATGTCTGCGCACAAAGCGACCATCGAATGGCGACGCGAAACTGATTCCTTTGAATATAATGACTACAACCGCAATCATCTCTGGCAATTCGAAACCACGACTGTTGCTGCTTCTGCTGCGCCCGGGTTCCTTGGCGACGCCCTGCGCGTAGACCCGGAAGAGGCCTATGTAGCGAGTCTATCCTCGTGTCACATGCTGACCTTCCTGGCACTGGCCAGCAAGAAGGGATTTGTCGTTGATTCCTACACAGACGAGGCCACCGGTGTACTTGCGAAAAACGACGACGGAAAACTCTCTATCACACACGTGACATTGCGTCCCGCAGTGGTCTTTGGCGGTGATAAGCAACCCGATGCCGAGGCGTTGGCACGGATAAACGAGTTGGCGCATCGCGAATGTTTTATCGCCAACTCCGTCAGGACGAAAATTAGTATAGAAACAACGACAGCCAAATAATCAGGGTTGGCTATAAATGCGGCACGGCCGACAAACTAAACGGAGCAGGCTGAAGTGAAGTCACCTGTACTGTCACTGATTGCTCAAACATTTAGCAGTCTGCGTGATATCACGCCGATAGTTCTGGTTGTGGCCTTTTTCCAGCTCGTTATCCTGCGCCAACCGATACCTAACTGGCCGGAGTTGCTGATAGGCATGCTGATGGTTGTGGCGGGACTGAGTTTCTTCGTACGCGGTCTGGAAATGGGGCTTTTCCCGATCGGTGAATCGATGGCGAATGCGTTCGCGAGCAAGGGCAGCGTGTTTTGGCTGTTATTGTTCGCCTTCGCGCTCGGATTTGGCACGACCGTCGCCGAGCCCGCGCTAATTGCCATCGCAGGCGAGGCCGCCGAAATGGCAGCACAGGGCGGTTTTATCGACGCCAACGAGGAATCGATGATGCGTTACGCGAAAGAGTTACGACTCACCGTCGCGCTATCGGTCGGTTTCGCTATAGTCGTTGGTGTTTTGCGGATACTACGCGGCTGGCCCATTCAGGTACTGATAATTGGCGGCTACCTGATAGTTGTAGTCATGACAGCTTTCGCTCCGCCCGAGATCATTGGTATCGCATACGATTCCGGCGGCGTAACTACCTCAACTATCACAGTGCCACTGGTTACTGCCCTTGGTGTTGGTCTGGCCACAGCGATTCGTGAGCGCAATCCTATGCTGGATGGCTTTGGTCTGATCGCATTTGCTTCACTCACGCCGATAATTTTCGTCATGGCCTATGGGATGTTGCGATGAGCGAATGGCTTAGTCAGTCATTCCAGGTATTCGCGAGCACGATTCGCGATGTCACCCCAATAGTCGTGGTAATTGTCGGTTTCAGACTTTTCGTATTGCGCCGGCGCGTGCGCAATTTGAAGAAGCTTTTAGTCGGGTTTGCCTATGTGCTCGTGGGCCTTGTGTTATTTCTGATCGGGCTCGAGGAAGCATTGTTTCCGCTGGGACGCAGTATGGCGCAACAACTTACTGATCCGGCCTTTATTGGTACGGTAGATGATTGGACGCAGTATTATTGGGTCTATATTTTTGCCTTTGCGATCGGTTTTGCAACAACGATCGCTGAACCGGCTCTAATTGCCGTGGCCATCAAAGCAAATGCCGTTTCGGGAGGAAGTGTCGGTATCTGGGGCTTGCGCATAGCAGTGGCGCTAGGTTCCGGTTTCGGGGTTTCACTGGGCACATACCGCATCGTCATCGGTGCGCCCATACAATATTTCATTATCGCCGGCTATCTGGTTGTGCTTGTGCAGACACTATTCGCACCGCGCAGGTTGATTCCGCTGGCATATGATTCCGGTGGTGTCACGACATCCACCGTCACCGTCCCGCTGGTTGCCGCGTTGGGACTCGGTCTGGCGGAAAATGTTCCCGGTCGCAGTGCCTTGATTGATGGCTTTGGGCTAATTTCTTTTGCGTGTTTATTTCCAATTATTTCAGTAATGATTTACGCCCAGATTACTCAATGGCTCAACAAGCGTGATACACGCGCGCGCGGAAAAGACGACACAAACGCTGCGGAAAACCGTAGTACATAGGATAAAATTACGGAGGCCAAGCAAATGCATTTCAAATTACTTGTTGTATTCGTCGATGACGAACATACAGATGCGGTTATTCACGCCGCACGAAACGCCGGTGCGACGGGCGTTACGGTCGTGACCAATGCGCGTGGCGAGGGTCTGAAGCCCAACCGCACATTTTTTGGTCTGTCCCTGGAGACGGAGCGTGACGTATTGTTGTTATTAGTTGAGGAAAAACGCAGTCGGCACATTCTCGAAACGATCTGCGAGGTGGGTCGCTTCGAATCTGCGCCGGGGCAGGGAATTGCAATCCAGATCGACGTCGAGGATGCCGTCGGCATAGCGCACCAGGCGCAAAGTTTGTCCGAGAACGTAGGAGATGAGCAATGAAGGATAAGAAACCGGTCAAAGTAGCATCAGTGATGCGCAGTCACTACGTCGTCGTCGATGGAAAGGATACGGTGGCCGAAGCCTTAACCCGGATGAAAGAGGCTGACGCAGCCATCGCTATCGTCAGCAAGCGTAATGACGATGATGCAATTGGATTAGTGTTGCTTGCAGACATCGCGAAACAAGTCCTCGCTCGCGACCGGTCGCCACTACGCATTAATGTTTACGAGATCATGGCAAAGCCGGTAATCACAGTTGCGCCCGATATGGATATCCGATATTGCGCGCGGCTGTTTGAGAATTTCGGTCTTTCCTCAGCGCCGGTGGTGCAGGATGGCGATGTTATCGGCGTTGTAAGCTATACTGAGCTGGTACTTGAAGGCCTTTGGCCGGATGAATTGGGCTAGGCGCTTGTCGCAGTGCGTCACAAACCCTTGACCGGTGTCGGGGCCAGCAGTAGGTTGGTCTACACCAGATTCCCGTTTGGAGAATCCTGTTGAGTGTCGAATTAAAACGTATCCGGAAGGTGCTTCTGGAACGCCGCGAAGAACTACAAAAACGCGTGCGCACGATTACAGACGACGTACGGCACACGTCCGGTCCCCTGAGCTCTGATTTTGCAGAGCAGGCAGTAGAGCGCGAAAACGAAGAAGTGCTGGACGCGTTGGGCGAAGCCGGCCGTGTTGAGTTGCGGCAAATTAGCCGCGCGTTGGTCCGGATCGAGAGTGGTGATTATGGCACCTGCCAGGGTTGTGGAGAACAGATCCCGTGGTCTCGTCTAAAAGTGTTGCCTGTATCAGATCATTGCGTGTTGTGCGCTGAAGACGCCAATCCGCGCTAGGCGCAATGCCTCGACAAGTAAAGAGTTTTTTTGATTCCGTCACGGCGACGTGGTCCCACGTGTTGTGGGATACGGGGCAAAAACGCGCCGCAATTATAGATCCGGTGCTCGATTACGATCCGTATTCCGGGCGTACCAGCACGCACTCGGCTGATCACATTATTGAGTTTGTTAGCGCTGAGGGTTTGGCGCTTGACTGGGTACTGGAAACACACGCGCACGCCGATCACATGAGTTGCGCCCAACACATCAAGGAACGTTTGGGCGGTACCGTAGCCATAAGCGATGGCATCCGTTCTGTGCAGAATACTTTCAAGAAAGTCTTTGATCTTGGTTCTGAGTTTGATGTGGATGGGAGTCAATTTGACAGGTTGTTACACGACGGAGAGCACTTGTCACTGGGCGATCTGGAAATTCTATCGATGGCCACCCCAGGCCATACCAGCGATAGTATGAGTCTGCGTGTGGATGATGCTGTATTTATCGGCGATACGATGTTTAGTCCGGTTTATGGCACTGCTCGATGCGATTTTCCCGGTGGCGATGCCAAAAGTCTCTACAGGTCGATAGGACGCTTGCTGGCGCTGCCGGCTGACACGACGCTGTATTTGTGTCATGACTACCCGGGGCCAGGGCAAAGTCCAATCGCCAGTACGAGTGTGGCAAGTCAACAAAAAAACATACATGTGGGCGAGGGTGTAACTGAGGAAGAATTTATCGCAATGCGCGACAGTCGCGACGCCACGCTCGAATTGCCGCGACTGCTGTTGCCTTCGATACAGGTCAATATTCGGGCAGGTAGACTACCCGAACCGGCAGCCAATGGGGTCAGCTATTTGAAAATCCCGTTGAACGAGCTTTAGGGAGCACTTAAACGGTCTGCTCCGTAAACCAGCGTCAGTATTTGAGACTGAGATCTGCTTGCACGCGGTTGTAATCCCGTTCGGATGGCGTGTCGATGCTATTTTCCGTCAAGAAAACTGTCAGGCTGCCCTTGACGCGTTTGTTGAAACCGTATGCCAGGTTGAGTATGTGCCCCGACACGGCTGTGCCGCCGCCACCGGTGTCGGAATCGGTAAACAACCCTACGACGGCATCAGCTTCAAGGTCCTTGTAGGTGTAGCCAAGCTCCCATGTTCCGGCGCCGGAGGCCTTACCCAGTTTGGCACCAAACGCCATGCCGGTATCCTGTGCTCCCGCCGCGCCGTTTTTGACCCAGTCTGCGTAAATTGAGAATGGCATGTCACCCAGTCTTGCGCTGAACTCAGCGAAAACTTCCAGAATCTCAAAGTCGAATGCGTAGTTTCCCGAAGCATCAAGGGTATTGCCATGCCCATCGCCGTCGAAAAAGGGTGTGCGCCCCTTGGTGGCGGCATAGTCATAGTAGGCAAGCCCGGCTGTGATCCTGGCCCCGGTGGCCAGCTTGGTTTTCACACCGGCCTGCCCACCGAGCATGATCGAATCTGATCTGGAGCTGCGCTCCTCAAACCATAGCCCGGTGAGGTTGGCAAAAAACTGCCCCTGGGAAAACTGCCATGCGAGACCTTCGGGATTCAGATCCCCGTCCCAGACAAGAGAGCTCTTGCCTGGTTTGAACATGGGATTTTTCATCTTGCCGCCAATAATTTTGTTTCCGGCAGGCGACGTTAGTGCAAAGTACGCAAGATCAAGATTTAGGCCTTTTGATGACGCGGCGCCGTCAAATGACTGGTTCGTGCTCGTCGGGTCATCACTGCCAGATGCCAGTTGCACACCGACTTCGGCCGTTTCACTGACGTTTGCAGTAAGACCGACACGGGCGCGTACACGCTGACGCCAGCGTTCGTCTCTGGTGTCTTCGTCGATGCCTTCGCTACGGAATCGCAGATCTCCATTTACCTTGACCCGTTCAGGCCAGCCAGGTTTTGTTTGTGTAGTGGCCGCCTTGGTGCCTGGGCCAGCTCGGGCCTCCAGGGCGGCGAGACGATGGCTGATAGCTTGCAGCTCCTGACGGAGCAGGGCGATTTCCTCCTGGTCTCCGGCAAAAACGTCAGTAAAAAAAAGGCATAAGCTGATAAATACCAAACTGGCGTTTAGTCGTTTTTGCATTTTAGTGTTCCCCAAAAAAAGACAGCACCGGCCATCTGGAGCGGTGTGTGAAATGCATTGTAGGTCAGGTGTATTACGAAATCATGACGGGTGAAAAACGAGATTGTTATGAAACTGCAAGTAAGGAGCGGTGTGTGACGACCTCTACTCAAAGCCCTGGCCGAGCAAGAAGTAGGCCGCCGAGTGGCCGTCCTCGGTCAGCCCAAAGGCCAGGTAGATCGGGCCCACGAACGTATCGATACCCAGAAACAGACTGCCGGCCAGCAAGGCATTTGAAGCGGCTATATCCGATGAGTCATTCCAGACATTGCCCAGTTCCAAAGATGCCCCGGCGTAGACGGGAATATCAAAACTCGACGATGTATTGATCCGTTGATAGTGTGCCAGCCCGAGCAACGCGTGGTGTTGACCACGCAACTGGCCATTGCGAAAACCCGACAGCCGAAACAGGCCACCCAGGTCAAACAAGTCCTGCACCTCGCCGTCGCCACGTAAATTGGAACCTGCCAACGCTGAGACTAGCCACGTCCGTCGACCGGAACTACTGGCCCACAGAGACGAAGCCAACAATCGATCGCGGTTGTGCGATGATCCCAGACCAGATCGGAAACCATCCCAACCTAAGTCTGCGCGCCAGCCTGATCGGGGAAAATTTGCATTGTCGAGCGAGTCGCGGCCAAAGCTGAAGATCAAACTGCCGCTTTCAAAGGAATCGGGTTGTGGTTGTATCTCACCCACTCGGCGGCTGATCCGGCCGCTGGTGCGACGCAAGCCGACACGCAGTTCGCCCCAGTTGCCAAAGGTGCGTCCCAGATCGACACCGCCGGTAGCCGACGAGATCTGCAGTGCCGCCAGGCGCTCACTGCCGTCAAATAGATCCGCCTCAAATCGCTGCAAATCGATTTGTGGTGCAACGAAATAGCGCCAACGCTTATCCAGCGGTTGATAGAATTCACTAAACAGCCGCGGATTCGTGCCGACCTGAAGATCGTTGCGCCACTCTGCGCCACGCCGATTGACAGCAGTACGGGTATAACGCAGACCAACCGTGTAGCGACTGGTGCCCTCCAGATCATCGGCAAGTCTGGCGCCGAGGTTGAGATAATCGGGGCCCCAGGACTTGTCAGTCGCTGTAATTGCCAGCCCGGTGCGTTCGCTGTCGTTTTCGATTGCATAGTCGACCAGCTCAAAAGTATCTAGTCCATACAGGCGGGTAATGCCTTCCTCCAGTCTTTTCAGATCAAGTGGTCCGGCGTCCATGTCCAGTTGGGCACGCAGTACGTCTCGAGTAATCGAGTCACTGCCAGTGACCCTGACGTAGTCGATTGCAGGAGATTGATGCAGAGTCTGGCGGCGACTGGCGTACACGGCGTATTCAGTTTCCGATACGCCAAGGTCAGCCAGGGCTGTGGTGCGTGCGCGTGCGCTTCGTTCGCCAACACCGACGGCCTGGGGGGCCAGCGTGAATTCGGTCGAACCCATTTTTCCCAAGTCCGGTACGATGACGATATCGTCGTCATCCAGCGTAGCGAGCTGTGAATTGGATTCGCGGATTACCAGTATCGTCAGCAATTGCCCGGTGATATCGAGGGCGGAGCGCAACTCATCGCGGCTTAGCAACGGAAACTGAATATCGACAACGATCAGCACGTCGGCGCCTAAAGAGCGTGCAACATCGATGGGTAAGTTGTTGGAAACTCCACCGTCGATAAGTAGCCGTCCCTGGTAATCGACCGGCGCGAACGCCCCCGGCACCGCCATGCTTGCTCGAATGGCCGTTGCGAGATCGCCGTCACCGAGAACGACCGGCAGGCCATTTTCTACGTCTGTGGCAACCGCACGGAAAGGGATGTGAAGTTGGTCAAAATCATCAATGTGTTCGACCGGTAGAGTCCAGGACTTGAGTAGGAGATTGAGTTTCTGACCCTGCACCAGTCCGCGTGGCAGTTCGACGCCGTCCGGGCCCAGACCCATATCGAAGTCGATGAGAAAATCGCGATCGTCTTGTTTACGTCGGAAGGAAAGAGCTGAGCGTTTCGGATCGTCGACAAAGTGATCGGTCCAGTCGATTGCTGCGATTAGGTCGCTTAATTCCTCGGCATCGTAGCCCATCGCGTAGAGTCCACCGATGACCGCGCCCATGCTTGTGCCGGCAATGACATCGACGGGAACCCGCAGTTCTTCAAGGACCTTTATGACCCCCACATGTGCCGCGCCGCGTGCCCCGCCGCCACTCAGTACCAGGCCTATCTTCGGGCGACCGTCTGCCGCCAGTGTTGTTATCGACAGCAGGCACAAGGACAAAAGCACAGCGATGTGACTCAGAAACCGGGAATTCATGATTTGCACTCCTGACAGAGCGCCTGATATTAGAGCAACGAGAAGCCGGCGTCATCGTGAACGCCTTTATACGATTTGTGCTCGTGAGTTGGGCCGCTCGCCAATGACTAAGTTGGCCCTATTGCGGTTTAGTAATTGCGATTTGTCGTTCTGCTGGCAAAAAAAGACACGGCCGAAGCGGGGGCGATGGTCGGTTGCCAGGCTGTTAGGGTGGCAGGAAGAACATGCTGCCAGTATCCGGCAAAGATAACTGGCCTATCGCTGCTGTCAAGATCGAACCTAAGCTACGAGCTCGATCAATGACGCTTCATTGTCCGATGTCGTATAAGCCTGGATCGCAACCGCATGGGCTGAATTTGATTCGGGTGTACGCCGTTGCTGCGCAAGTTCGCTGCTGGCCTTGGTTGCCATCGCACTGGCCTGGGTGGCAATACGGCGGTCCTGTGCCGAGGGTTCTGCCGGTGCCAGCGCCGCGCGACGAATCTGCTTCGCTTTTGTCAACGTCGCTGCCGGATCTCCGGCCACTTCGGAAGTGTCAATGCTAACCTCGCCGGCCACGGCATAACGGCGTCCATCAGGGCCGGGTTTGTAAGTGAAATTGGCTCCTCCACGGGCATGGGCGCCGGCCGCTGCGAGATGGGCTAATTCGTGTGCGCGGACTTCACGATCCCGTGCGCGCAAATCCCGTAGCTCGGCATGTTCTTGCGGGGTGTATTCGCCGATCTGACCGGCAGGTTTGACAGGCCGGCCACCGTCGTCGGCGTCGCGAGCGCGGGCGGCCAACTCCGGTTCGGCTGCAGCGCGACGCACCAGCTGGCGGCTGTCGTTAGCAACACCGGACACAGCGGGCAATGAAGCGGGCCGCACAGGCAAGAGTATGGACTGAGATGTGACCTGTGTAGTAACGCCTGGGTTCATCCACCTTCCTCTACGCGGAAAGTGGCGCCATCCATGGCGCCGTATTCCTCCCTGTCGTCGAGAACCGCGCTCCGCCATCCGTGGCAGAGAATGCGGTTTAACTCTCATTCGGTTATATCGGCGCACGAGCCGAAATCTTTAGCCCTGGCGACAGAAAATTGACTGATCTAGTTATGTCGTGCGGCAGTAAACTATGTGCGCTTGGCTAATCGTGCCGCCCTGGTGTCGAAATTTCTTACCCACTCGGCGTTAAGTCATATTCCGATATCGTCGTGTCCACCCACAAATCAGTGGCTTAGATTATTGGCATCTTTCTTGCTTTGGATTGAGCGAACCCGTCGTCAAGACTGGCGTTATGTAATGAGGCAGGCGTGTGAAAATCAATAATGAAATCGTCATCATTGGATTGCTGTTTATTCTCAGCGTCGTGGCTAGTTACGCCATGGCAGCCACCACTGTAGCAAGCCATACACCCGTCTATTGACCCAATCCGTTGCGGCCCGGATAGGCTCTCTTGAAGCAAACCGTAGAGAGAATTGCCATCGACATTCCTTAGTCGGCCGGGCAGCTGTGATCTCGTCGAAAAGGGGTCAATGCATTAGGGGACAATTTGGTCGTGTCGTATGACGAAGTCGGGTCATGCAAATCTGGGCTACTTTCGATTTGGTCACTGCTTTGGGGAATGACAATCACTGGCGTGAGTCATCTGACAGGCCAAAATCGCGCAAAATTCCGTGCGACGATCATTTGTCTTCGGACGGGCCCTGTTCCGGCTCTTCGTGCTTCATGCGGAAAAAGCCTTCTGTAGGTGTCTCATCGTCCACGTCGTCGTTACGAATTGCCCAGATTAGGACATATATCACAGCGACCAGTGCAATCAAAAATATAATCGAATCCATGACCCGGCTCAACCGATCTGATATCAAGCTCCATCCTACATCAGCCAGGGGTGAGACGTAGCATGCGTAGCTTGGTGCTTTTCTTTGCCATCATGATTGTGACGCCCAGCATACTCATTCTGCCGCACTTGGGCGTGCTCGTCTGGACGTGGATATCAATTATGAATCCACATCGTCTGTCCTGGGGCTTCACGGATGACATCCCGTTCGTGCTGATTATTGCCAGCGTGACGCTCGTCGCCTGGCTCGTCTCAAAGGAACCAAAGACACCGCCATCCCGGCTCCTGATGTGGGTGGCTTTCGCATTTGTAATCCAGATGACCGTAAGCAGCATCACCGCACTGCATCCCACGACCACGTGGCTGTTGTGGGAAAACACTCTAAAGACATTCGCTCTTTTCTTCTTTGCCGCCACAGTGATCCGAACCAAGGTTCGTATCCAGGCGCTGTTGTGGATAATCGCAATTTCACTTGGTTTTTATGCTACGCGCGGCGTTATGAATACACTTACCAGTGGGGGCAAAACTGTCTTGGTGGGGCCGGCGATGTCAATGCTGGCGGACAACAATCACCTGGCGTTGTCACTGGTGATGCTCCTGCCGATTCTGAACTACCTGCGAATTACATCGACGAACAAACTCGTTCGGTCAGTCCTGATCGTGGTCCTGATTTTCACGATAGTGTCCGTCATAACGTCGTACTCCCGTGGCGCGCTAATTGCGTTGGCCGTCGCCGCATTTGCCCTGATGAAATCTGGCAAGGGCAGGGTCACGGTGATTGTTCTTTTAGCGATTGTAAGTATAACGACCGTCAACCTGATGCCGGAGAAGTGGCAGGAACGCGTGTTGTCAATGGAATCTAGCGAATCGATACAGGAAGATGCATCGTTCTCCAATCGATTGGATGCCTGGTCCGTGAGTTGGAAACTGGCGATCAGTCGGCCGCTGACAGGCGGCGGATTCCGTGCGATCGAGCATGCGGAGACTTTTTCGCGGTTCATGCCTGAAGCCACCCGCGGCATTGCCGCCCACAGTATTTACTTCCAGGTACTGGGAGAGCATGGCTTTATCGGGCTTGTGTTGTATTTAATCATGCTGGCAGCTGCATGGTTTCACTTGAGACGCACTGAATCCAGGGTACGCGGGCAGCCGCGGCTGGACTGGGCAGCTCAGCTTGCAAGAATGTTGCAAGTCTCTATTCTGTGTTTCGCAGTCGGCGGTGCGGCCCTCAGCATCGCCTATCACGATCTGATACTGCTCATCCTCGTCATATCGATGAATCTGGATGTTTTGACTGAAGAAAAGGTAGTTGGAACCGACGCTCCTTTTTTGCCGTCAAATCAGCGATATGACCCGCAAATGCAAAAAGAATTCTAAAAAAGACACGTTGATTCCACGCGTGGGGTAAGAACTCAGTTGCCTTTGAAAACAGGGCGGCGTTTTTCGACAAAAGCGTTGCGACCCTCGAGAAAGTCCTCACTCTCAAAGCATTCTTTCTGAATGCGGGCTTCTTCCTGAAAAGTTGCGTCGTAACTGTTCTGCATCGCGAAACGCATTATCTTCTTGGTCCTAGCCATTGCCATTGGGGCGCGTTGTGTGAGGCTCGTTGCCCACTCGACCGCATTGTCTATAACCTCATCTGCAGCAACCAGCCTGTTGACCAGACCTAACTCCAGCGCGCTGGCCGCAGGCAGGCGCTCAGCCTCGATTGCCATCTGGTAGGCGCGTTTGTAGCCGATCTGCCTGCTCAGCAAGAAGTTGCCGCCGCCGTCGGGAATCAAATTGATTGTGCTAAATGGGCACAGCAGGAAAGCGTCATCAGCCATTACAGTAAGATCGCATACCAGGGCAAGCGACAGACCGATGCCAGAAGCCGAACCCACGATCGCGCTGATGACGGGTTTTTCCATGGTGGTAATCGCATCGAATGAAGGCTTGTACTCTTTCATCAGCATGGTCGTCATATCGAGACCGCTTAGATCGTCTTTCAGATCTGCACCGGCGGAAAAAGCACGACCCTCACCGCAAAGCACGAGGGCACGAATCGACGGATCGTTTGCCGCCAGATTTAGCGCCATGGGCAACTCGTTGCGAAGTTGTGTGTTGATCGCGTTGAGTGCCGACGGGCGGTTCAACTTGATCGTTGCGACATGATCTCCACATCGCTGATACAAAATTGAATGAAACTGATTCATCTGTGTGTCGCCGGTTGGTTATCGAGTCCGTATATTAACCTGCCTTTGCGGGCCGAAAGAAGGATTTCGGCGGTGTTCAAGCTACACGTCAAGATCATTCTTCGAGTAAATTTTCTGCAGGAGAATGCTCCATACTGAAAGATGAAGCATCCAATTGAATTATTGCGTGAGGTGGTCGGGGCGAGAGGGACCTTACGCAAAAAGGGCTTTTCGTGCGTGATTTCGTGAGAATGCTCCATACTGAAAGATGAAGCATCCAATTGAATTATTGCGTGAGGTGGTCGGGGCGAGAGGGACCT
>JAOTXU010000009.1 GCA_029862165.1 Gammaproteobacteria bacterium | reverse complement strand
ATCCGCGAGAGGTCCCTGACCCTCCCCCCGGTGGGGGGAGGGAATAAGAAAGCAAGTAAAAGTATCCGCGAGAGGTCCCTGACCCTCCCCCCGGTGGGGGGAGGGAATAAGAAAGCAAGTAAAAGTATCCGCGAGAGGTCCCTGACCCTCCCCCCGGTGGGAGGAGGGAAAGAAACGCGTGCCGGTCCTGAGAAATAACCGCCAAACTCATCAGTGGCGGGGAGGGAAAAAGCTAGCGGAAGCTGACGCGAAAGAACAACGAATAGAGCACCGGCACCACACCCAGGGTGAGTATGGTCGCAAACGACAGTCCAAAAATGATACCGATCGCCATGGGTTCCCACATCGGGCCACCGCCTAACCACAACGGCATCATCCCGCCGGCCGTAGTCGCCGTGGTTAACAAAATCGGACGCAGCCGTTGTTGAGCGGCATGAACTACTGCATCAGCAGGATCGCGACCAGTGTCTTCTATCTCAATGCGAATGCGATCCAGCAACACTATTGCGTTGTTAATCACAATCCCCGCAAGTGAAATGATACCGAGCAATGTCATGAACCCGAAATAGGATCTGGCTACAAGCAAGCCAAAAATGACACCGATCAGACCGAGCGGAATAGTGATCAGGATGATTGCCGGACGCCGCAGTGAATCGAACTGTCCGACCAGCAGCAGCAATATGATCAGGCCGGCAATAGGCAGTTTCGCCGCTATCGATGCATTGGCCTTGCCGGAAGTTTCCGCCTCACCGCCGAATTCCCAGCCAAAACCAAATGGTAATTTCGCCGAATGCTCCACGAGCCAGGGTTCGATTGCCGCATTCACTTCGGCAGCGGTAACACCGGGTGCCGTCAGCGCTTCAACATTGACGGTTCGAACACGGTCGCGACGTTGAATACGCGCCGGTTGCCACACGACCCTGGGTTCAGCGACCTGAGATAGCGGAACGGAACTACCCATCGCCTGGGAATACACGTTGAGCGCGCCAATCTGGTGCGGATCGACCTGACCGGAGCGCTCCGATCGCATTACGATAGGGATCAGCTTGTCATCTTCGCGAAATTCTGTCGTTTCCAGACCCGTGAGGAAAGTTTGTAGCGAGACCGCGATGTCCTGGTGACTTACGCCTGCCCGGCGCGCGCGCGCCTCGTCGATTTCGACGATAACTTTCTTCGAGCGTACGCCCCAATTATCGGCGATCTGTCTTGCACCTGGGACTTCGCGTAGCCGTTGCTTGGTCTCATCGACAAACGAAAAAAGCGTGTCGTCCTCGCGACCCGAGATCCGAATCGAAACGGGTGGCCAGGCCGGCGCGCCCAACGGCAACGGACGAACGGTTGGATTGACGTCAGGAAACTGGTCCAATATGAAACGCTCTATCGACGGAATGATTTTACTTTTCATCGACGCCAGGTCGGTCGTGGTGGCCATCACGAGGGCATAATTGGGCGCGGTCGGTTCCGGGTTGTATGACAGGATGAACCTGGGCGCACCAGAGCCTACAAAGGTGCCCCAGCGATCAATCCCCGGTGTGTCCTCAGAGGCCATCAGGTTATCCAGCATGAATTGCTCGGTTTCGCGCACCACTTCGTCGGTGCGTTCGATCGGCGAGCCTTCGGGCAGCTCGAACTCAATCGTAAAGGTGGGGCGGTCGTTTGGCGGAAAAAAGATATTGGGCACTAGCTGGAAGCCCTGCATCGCAATAAAGAAAATTGCAATTACGGCCGCGAGACTGACCCAGCGATGATGCAGCATCGCCAGCAATAACCCCCGATACGCGTTGTAGAAGCGTGTATCAAAGGTCTGTTGCGATGGCTGCACTTTGAGAAACGACACACATAACAACGGAATGAATGTAAGTGCAATGACCCACGAGCAAAGCAGCGTGATCGTCACAACCTTAAACAAGGGGGCTGTGTACTCACCGGTCGTGGATTCAGCCAGATAAATCGGTAGAAATGCGGCAGCCGTGGTTAGCGAGGCAATCAACAACGGCATACGCAGTTCGGAGGCCGAGTCGATCGCGGCCTGCTTGGCTGACTTACCACCTTCCATCTCGACCATGATCGACTCCGACATCACGATCGCGTTATCGACCAACATACCCAGCGCGATGATTAACGATGCCAGTGACATCTGATCGAGTCCGATGCCGAACACGCCCATTACAAACAACGCCGCGGCGATAGTCATCGGGATCAGGGAAGCCACGATCAAACCAGTTCGCAGACCGAGAAAGGCGAGCATCACTAGAACAACAATGGTTACAGCCTGAAGGACGTTGCTCGTGAAATCATCGATTTTTTTATCGACGATATCTGCCTGGAACTGCAGTTCGTCAAACTCAACGCCGATGGGATAAATGCCACGTGCACGATCGATAACGGCACGAACGCTGTGCCCCATGTCCAGTATGTTGCCGCCCTCGCGCAGCGACACCGCCAGCATCAGGCTGGGCTCGCCAGTCGTGCGTACCAGCGTATCGGGTGGGTCCTCGTAACCACGGCGGATATTGACCAGATCCTGCAGACGCAATACGTCACGACGGCCCGGGACATTGATAACAGTCCTTCGCAGTTCATCGAGACTCTCGTAGTTACCGGACGGTTCCAGAACGATTTTTTCGAATGGCGTACTGAAATCGCCGCCGGGCAATACAATATTGCGCGATTGCAAAATACGTTGCAGCTCGATCGGAGACAATCCGAATTCGGCCAGACGCGAGTTGTCGTATTCGACAAAGATGCGCTCCTCGCGGGCGCCGTATATTTCTACCTTTGCCACTTCGACGATCAGCAGGAGTTCATTGCGTACTTCTTCGGCGATATCTTCCAGCTCACGGCTCTCGAAGCCGTCACCGGTAACGGAAATAATCGTACCGAACACGTCGCCAAACTCGTCGTTCACAAAGGGACCGATCACTCCTTCCGGAAGGTCTCCCACTGCGCTATCGACTTTGCGGCGAAGCTTGTCCCAGATGGGACGCATCTCCTTATAACTTTCCTTGATGTCGACATAGATGACGGAAATACCCACGCGTGAATTGCTACGCACCGAGTCGAGTTCCGGCATTTCCTGTATTGTCTTCTCGAGCTTGTCTGTGACCAGCAACTCCATGCGTTCCGGGCTCGCCCCCGGAAAGAAGGTCTGTACCATTGCGGTGCGGATGATGAAACCGGGATCTTCGTTGCGAGACATGCCGTTATAGGCATTGACGCCGGCAAAGAAGATCACCGCCAGTGCAACTGCCGTGATGCGCTTTTTTTCGATTGCAAAATGAGTAATGTCCATTAGATGTCGATCAGGGTTTGTTCTGATCCATCAGGCGAACCTGCATGCCTTCACTGATACGTCGCACGCCGGCAGTCGCGATCAGTTCGCCCTCGGACAAACCCGTTGCAATTAACAGGCCTTCGGCGAGTATTCCGCCCACTTCAACGGATCGGCGGTGCGCAAACCATTGGTCCTGATCGTCCGCTTCGAGCACGTAAACATAGTTACCCTCGCGGTCTTCACCGACAGACACCGGCGGAACAACGATTTGTCTCGTGCCCCCTTCCAGTGGCAGCCGAAAACGCACGTCTGCCGCCATGCCCGAACGAATTTGTGGGCAATCGCCTGTCACAACGACGGTTACCGGATAGGTCGTACCAACGGCGGCAATCCCAACCTCGGTAACTCTTCCGCGTATCAGAGAGTCCGGCAATGCCGCGATCGTGACGTCGACTTCGCTGCCTTGACGAATACGCCCGATAAAAGTCTCCGGCACCGCAACCGAGATCTCCGAGCAATCGCCACAGTTAAGTTGCGCGATGGGCTGGCCGGCGGCAACGTTCTCGTTTTCTTTTGTGTAAACCGCAGCTACCGTGCAGTCCTGTGGCGCGGTGAGACGTGTATAGGAAAGTTGCAATTGAGCCGCCTGGAGTTGCTGATTGGCGGCATTGACCATTGCTTCAGCTGACTCGGCACCGGCGCGAGCAGCATCCAGTTCACCACGGGAAATATTGCGATTCTCATAAAGGCTGCGCGCACGTTCGTATGATGCTTCGGCGTTACGCAGCTGCGCGCGTGCTTGTGCGAGCCCCGCCTGGGCTTCCTGGGTGCGGACCTGATAGTCCTTACGATCTACTGCCGCGATCCTTTGTCCACTGCTTACGACATCCCCAACCTCGATCGGAAGCTCATTCACGGTGCCCTGCACTTTGAAACTCAGGTCGGTCTCCAGCGCAGCATGTGCGGTACCCGAGAAGACACGTAGTTCCTCGGAGCCCTGCCGGTCGACTCTTTGATAACGCACCGGTCTGACGATCGGTTCGCCCGGTGGAGGTGGCTCACTACAAGCGGTTGCGAGTATTGCTACAGCCACGAGTATTACGGCATTCAGTTTGTGCATGAGACTCGTACCCCTATCGTCTCAGTGGCGAGACGCCGTGTTCGCTGAAATAGGCTTCGACGCTTTCATACCAGGCCTGGCTACTTGGTGGATCCAGTACCAGGTCGAAATTGCCCCGTGCCCGCAAAATCTCCATATAATCGATCAGAAAGGCATATTCTGCCTCTGCCGCTGCAAGCTTGGCCGACAGTGCGGCGTCTTGTGCATCGATCAGATCGGTAACCGACACAGCGCCTTTGGAATAAGCATCGATTACCAGATCGAGGTTGGCTGCTGCTGCTCGCGCCGCATCCTGCGAGAGTTCTATCGCGGGGAACGAGCCGCCAACCTGGTGCAACGCCGCGCGCATACGGGCTTCGATATTTTCAGACAAGGCAGCGTATTGGCGCTCGAGCTGGGAAAGGGTATGTCGCGATCGCGAAAGTCGGGACTTGAGTGCGCCGCCACTGAATAGCGGTAACGAGGCGCTCACGCCTATAGTCCAACTTTCGTCATCTAGCATCAAACCGGTTCGGTCCGATCCTGCGCCACTTCGATCGATGTTGTTGCCCGCATCGGCAGACAATGCGATGTCGGGCACATACCACGCCCTGCGAGCTGCCAGTACGTCGCGTTGTTGTGCCTGTACGTTGGATTCAAACTGACGCAGCTCTGGTGACAGAGACATCGCTTCGGCTACAGAGAAATCTATGAACGTTTCCCAGACAACCGGGTTACCTATGAAGCTGTCGAAACGCGGGTCATTCAGCACCGCGAGTGTTTCGTCCAGACCGTCTCGCACGGTTGTCACTGGTTCAGCCTGGGGCCGGTTCATCACGCGGTTAAGCTCCGTCAGAGCACGGAAGCGTGTCGCCTGCGCCGACAGCACGTCCTGGCGATCGCGTGCAATCTGGCTCTCCCAACGCAATACGTCTGCCCGTCCGGAAGCACCGACAGACTCTCGCACACGTGCGAGTTCCAGGTTTGTGCGTGTTACTTCCAGGTTGGACCTGCGTACGGCTTCAAGAGCCTGTGCACGGAGCAATGAGAGATAGGCAGTCGCAGTCCCTTGCAAAGTATCCAGTATTGTCGACTGGTACCCTTCGCCGGCAGCATCCGCGAGACGCCGCGCGATAGCCAGCGAGGCGCGAGCCTGTTCGGAATAAATGATCTGGCTGCCACCGACGCCGGCATCCAGACTCTTTTCTGCCTGCACCAGTGGGTTCGCTCTGTCGGAATCAATCTGGCTGCGTGTCGCTGAAACATCGAGTTGCGGTAATAGAGTCGACCGCGCTGTCTGCACGTCATCTTCGGCGATTCTGATGTCGAACTCCGATGCCTGCAGCAACAGATTGGTTTTTATCGATTCGATCATCGCGTCATACAGACCCAGTTTCCGGGCGTCTGCGGGCTGTTCGTCGTTGATTTTCTCGGCATCGATCAGCACCGCCCACCGTGGTAGAAAACCGATCGCGCGTGCGGTGCGCATGTTGATAACAAGCCGACGACCGAGACGGAACCCGACTTCGATCTCTCCAGCATCCTCGCCCAATAGTATTCGTTGCAGGTTCAGACCGATACGGCGAGCAAAACGAGTGTCGTCTGATGGCAAACCGCCAATCGTCATTAATAAACCGGCCTCGACTTCGCTGCGGCCCAGTAGTGACAAACTGGGTAGACCACGTTTGACCAGACCCGCCGCGAGTCGCTCGATTCCATCGGCAGGTAATCGCCACAACGGCGTGACATAGACCGCATCGGTCTCGGCCGGCAAGACAGAGAGTATGTTGTCGACAGAATCTTTGACGGCGACGATATCTATCGCGAAACCCAGATCCCTCGCCAGCTGTGCCGACTTCGTCCGAAATTCCGGGACCGCGCCCATCGACGTTTCGTCGGCGATGATTGTGAGATGACTAAAGCCGACGGTCCTGTGAAAAGTACTGAGCTCTTCATCGATGCCCTTGAAGCTTGAAATGTAGACAAAGTTTCTGCGTCCACTAACACCATTGCGAAACGGGAACCCCTGGAGTTCAGCATCGGGAACCACTGCCGCTATGACCGGTTTGGCCAGCCGTTCGATGCGGGCCACCTCACTCGACGCGAGCAATCCCAATGTGATGATTACGTCGACTTGTGGGTCCCGCAACGTTTCGGCCAAGGCTGTGCGCACCCCGTCAGGTGTCCAGTCGCCGTGCCGCAGTTTTTCTTGCGGAAAGCTGACATCGAACTCGTCGCCGAGCAGACTCGCCACCTCTTGTTTGACCAGATCCAGAGTTGTGCCTTGTCTGGCGGTCGGCCCGTCGATAACCACCCCGACCGCGACAGCCAAGGCAGTATCACAAGCCAAAAAGACCATGATCGCCGTCAGAAACAAGTCTCGAATCGATAGCAAAAGATGCCTCGCTGGCGCCGTGACGCCGCTAATGTTTTTCCCTTTGATGCCGCCGTGTCGCCACACCGGTACAGGCCCCCAACCCACGGACTATTAAAGCCCATTTCGATAATTTATTCCCTCCCCCCTTTTTTTGGCGATTTGCGTGTGTTGAGACACACAGACAGTAAGTCGCGTAGCGACACTGTCGTGAGGCCAAAGGCCGAGCTATTGGCTAGGGTGGGGAAGCGATCGCGGCAGGGAGCCGCTTACTGGGAGGCGCCGTTGCTGCGACCGATTTGATCGACCGGGATGCCGACTGCAGGTACTGGCCGCGAAGTGTAGGTAATCGGCACTTCCGGTGCCATCGGTCCGTCGGTGCGTGGTCCGCGTAGCGCAACTTTCAGCGCCTTCAGTGGATTCGCAAACGTGTCGTTAACGGCCGTTCCCTCATAACCACAGTGCGCCATGCAGTTATCGCACTTCGGATTGTTACCGGTGCCGTACTCATCCCATGGTGTATTTTCCATCAGCCCCGCATAACTGTCGACGTAACCCTCATCGACTAGCAAATAACACGGTTTCTGCCAGCCAAATACGTTGTAGGTGGGATTACTCCACGGCGTGCAATGATATGTCTGGTTGCCTGCAAGAAAATCGAGGAACAGGCTGGACTGGTTGATACGCCAGTCTCGTTTACCTTCCTTGCCACGCCGGAAAATTTCGCGAAACAGTTCTTTGCTCTGCTTGCGTTGCAGGAAGACATCCTGGCGTGGTGCATGCTGATAACTGTAACCGGGCGAAACCGTCACACCCTCAACACCCATTCCCATGGCGTGGTCAAAAAACTCGGCTACGTCCTGTGGATCCTCGCTGTTAAACAACGTGCAGTTCACTGTGACACGGAAACCGCGCTCTTTGGCCTGCTCGATAGCCAGCACCGCTTTGTCGAAGACGCCGACCTGGCAAACCGACTCGTCATGACGTTTGCGGTTGCCATCGAGATGTATCGAGAAAGTCAGATAGGGTGACGGCTGATAGTCATCCATGCGTTTACGCAACAGAATAGCGTTGGTGCAAAGATAAACATACTTCTTGCGCTCAATTATGCCTGCGACGATCTGCGGTAACTCTTTGTGGATTAATGGTTCGCCACCGGCGATCGAGACTATCGGTGCCCCGCAGTCGTCCACCGCACGCAATGCATCATGTACCGACACGCGTTGTGCCAGGATATCTTTTTCGTAATCGATCTTGCCGCAACCGGCGCAGGCCAGATTGCATTGGAATAAGGGTTCGAGCATCAATACCAATGGATAACGCTCACGCCTCTTCAATTTCTGACGCAGGATGTAGCTGCCTACCGTGTATTGTTGTTTGAGAGGTATGCTCATATATTGCCCGCTAATGTTGCCAGTTCAGCGGCGAATTCACCGCGGATACGTTCCCACTCCATTCTAAACCATGGCGTAAAACCGTGCGGCTGTTCGCCCATCTCACGCTCCAGATCTTCAATGGCGATCCAGCGCCAGGCGGCAATTTCGTTGCGATTGACCCGAATCATGTCGTCACTACGACCAATGTAGACCCAGCAAAACTCGTGTTCGGCACCGAGCTCACCAAACTGCGCGTGATAACGAAAGCGGTACAAAAACTGCAAGTCGCTTCGCATGCCCAGTTCTTCGCGCAGTCTGCGATGGGTTGCATCATCGATGTCCTCGCCTTCGCGTGGATGGCTGCAGCAACTGTTGGACCAAAACATCGGCCATAGGCGCTTGGCGGCGCTGCGTTGCTGCATTAGCAATTCGCCTTGTTTATTGAAAATGAAAAGCGAAAAGGCGCGATGCAAAAGGCCTGTGCCGTCATGCACAGTTCCTTTGGATTCGAAGCCTATTTCCTGATCCTGCCCGTCGACCAGTACCAGCCGCTCACTCTCACTGGACACCACAGCAGAACGCAGTCCACCGTGATCAGCCAATCTCGACCTCCATGGCCTGGTAACCGGCATCGCGGATAGCTTTGACCACGCGTTGCGGATCTTCCGGGCAAATCGCGATGATGGAACCGCCGCCACCGCCACCGGTCAGCTTCGCACCCGATGCGCCGTTCTCACGGGCGATTTGAATTAGTTCCTCCACTTCCCAACAGGAGACCTGTAGGGCATTTAGCAGACCCTGATTGATATTCATCAACTCGCCCAGCTGGCCGATATTGTTTTCCTTCAGCGCTTCAACCGCATGTAACGCTAGCGCATCGATCTCATCGAAGATGCGCTCGTACAAGGTTTTGTTTTTCTCCCATGCGGCACGCACACGCGCGACCATCTTGGCTGTGAGACTCTCGACGCCGCTCATGGCGATGACGACAGGTATCTTTTGTGGAAAGCGCAGCTCATGCATCAGCGGTGGATCGCCGCGCTTGAACAACAATGTCTTGCCAAAGGTCGCCACCGTGTTATCAATACCGGACGGGTTACCGTGAGCTACCTTTTCACTCTCGTAAGCCAGCTGGTTGATTTCATTTTCGTCCAGCCCCAGTTCGAAGTGATCATCCAACGCCCGGATTATCGCCACGGCGGTCGCTGCGGAGCCACCCAGACCCATTGCGCGCGGGACGTTTGGATAGACCTCGATACGCATGGCCCGCCCGGTCAATCCCAGTTTCTCCAGTATCAAACCCGCAGAAATTTCAAACGAACGGCGTTTGGCGGCTTGCTCATGCATCCGGTATTCCACGCCCCAGCGCGGCACGACCAGATGGACACCCGTTTCGCAATCATGCACACGCGCCTGTACCGCCAGTTCTACTGGTGCGGCGATGGCATGACGACCATAAACAACGGAGTGTTCGCCCAACAGAATAATCTTTCCGTTGCCGGCCTTCGCGCCTTCTGCGTCTAACGGCTTCAGACCCGATGTGCCTCCCGGCGAGCTTTGTTCAACGACTTCGGTTACCAACTCCCGTGCTTTCCAGATCTTGATCGTTCCACTTTCGATCAATCGCTCGACCACGGTATCGAATACTTCCGGTGGCGCTTCGGCCGCCGTCACAACACTACGGGCGTGCAGTGTCATGTGGCCCGTTTGTATGCCCTCAGTCGCCAGTGCACGTAGTGCAGAGAAATTCTGTGCCAGCCCAACAGCACCCATGACCTCACCCAGCTCGCGTGAGCTTTTTACGTCCAGCATACGCATATTCATCGCCACAGTCGGATTGGACTCCAGGGGGCCACCGACTGTTCCAACCTTGAGCGGCATTTCGAGATCACCGATCAACGCGCCATCCGGGCCACGTGTCCAACGGCTCAGCGACGTGTAATGCGTACCACGAGCTGCATAAGCATGCGCACCGGCCTCAATAGCACGCCAATCGTTGCCGGTCGCCAGGGCGACGGCATCGATACCATTCATAACGCCTTTGTTATGTGTCGCCGCCCGGTAAGGGTCAGCCGCAGCAAATTCGCTGGCCAGTACAATTCCGTCACGCACTTCTTCGCCGTCGTAGCCTTTGCCACCGAGGTTATCGACCGGAATGCTGCAGTGAGCGCGTACGAGCGATCGGTCGGCCAGATTCGACAATATGCGCAAAAAAACCTTTCCGCCGGTGATTTTTTCAACCAATGGCGCTACGCCCTCGCACATTGTGTTGACAAGATTCGCACCCATTGCATCGCGTGTGTCCACCAACAGGTGCGCGACCAACATATCACCGACTTGTTCACTGGCGCCGGCATGTATTAACACTTCCATGTCTTTGGCGCCGCCGCCACGCGCCACCATGTTCGGGTGCAGGCTGTTTGCCAGATTGATTATTTCTTGTTTGTTATCCAATAAGGCCTGTCGTGCACGCGTCGTGTGCCGCAAATCGACCACCTGAATCTGCCCGATGAGCACCGAATCGGTGCTTTCGACACCAAAGCCGCCCGATTTTCTGATGAGCTTGGCAGCAGAACTCAGCGCGGCAACGATTGAGGGTTCTTCCACTACCAGCGGTATTACGTACTCGTTTTCATTAATAACAAAATTGAGACCCAAACCCACCGGCAATCCCATCACACCGATGACGTTTTCGATCATCTTGTCGGCGCGGTTGACGGTTAGCATGTGATCGCCACTGGTCAACGCGCGATAGTCCTCGCGATTGAGGACACCCAAATCGCGTGCGGCACGAACGCGTTCAGCGACTGACATTTTGTAGAACCGTGGGATGCGTGATGTGTGCATTACGCTGTACCTGAGTTTGGGGACTAGCCGGCCGGGCGGCTGGCTATTATGACGATTCCGATCCTGTGATGCATCCCGGCAATATTGCTTTCTAGCCGTTGGGGCTGTTGCTCATCGCCTGATACTGCTCCCCGTCGGCCAACGGTAGACCGCGGGCGACCAGATCGAAAGCCATTTTTAGTGCTGCGTTACTGGGCGCTGTGAGGTTGGCAGCCAGGATAGTTGACTTAACCGCGCGACGGGAGATTTTGACCTCGCCACCGGCGACAAAATCCGGGTTCTGGTGAATCTTGCGCAATGTAAGTACGGCCATGCCTATAGCCCACAAACAAAAACGGCGTATCCCGGTCTCGGCAGAGGGAATCAACTGCGTATAGGAAAGCGCGCTACGCAATCGCAAATGCGCCACTCCGATGAGTTGATTGAGGGCTTCACCAAACCCCTTGCGCGACTCTGGGTCCAGGCTGCCGAGATCGCAACCTACCTCTTCAAACACATCGCGAGGTAACCAGCACGCATCGCGAGTCCGGTCCTCCCATATATCCTTGAGGATGTTGGTCATTTGCAGACCCTGACCAAACGCAACCGAGAGATTCATTAACTCGGGGCGGGTTGCCTCAATATCCGGTGAATAATCACAAAACAATTCAGTAAGCATTTCGCCCACGACACCGGCAACAAAATAACAATAGCGTTCCATCTCATGCAGGTCTTCCAGACCACTGAGTCCTTCCGTATTCTGAAACTGCGACATGCCGTCACACATGATCGAAATACAACGTTCCAGCGAATCGCGTTGTCGTGCCGGTAATGCGCGCGTCGTGTGCAACACCTGCTGCGAATGCAATATGAGTTCGCGTTCCGCTGCAAGCGTAGTCTTAGACAGACGCGGGTGCAGTGATTTGGCAAATTCTGTCGCCGAAGTCTTGCCCTGTACAGCGGCGACAAACTGCTTGTGAAATTGTCGTTTCTCGGCCGGAGTTAGAGTTGGTTCATCTTCGATAGTGTCGGCAATGCGGCATAACAGATATGCATTGGTCACCGGCACGCGCAACGGTTCCGGCAACTGCGGGATGGTCAATGCAAAAGTTCTGGAAACGCCGGGCAGCAGCTCATCTTGCAAAGCGATATCTTCGGGCGACGGCGGACCGGCGGCAACGGCAACCGGGGTGGTATCGGGGGTGTCTTGCCGGGCTGTCTGAGCGTCGTACATCGGCCAATAATAGCTTAAAGTCCTGGGCCTCAACTAACTCAAGATTAGGCCCTTTTTGTCCACAACCAGTCGCACGATCCGCACGCCGGTCGCGCTCAGCGCTCGGCTAAACGACTCCAGAGGTGCGGCATCCATGCTGACTGCAATACCCAGATCTCCGCCCCCGGCACCGCTGGGCTTATAAGCCACATTGTTAGCATTTGCGACCTCCGCAATCTCGGTGTGGCCACCGGAAAAAATCGGCAGTGATGTCTGTGCCGCGAATCGTTTCAAAGCCTTCGAATAATTCTGTACAGCCTGCACCCAGGACGCAGGACTGTTGTCGAGGCCGCTAACGGCGGATCTTGCGCTACCGGCCAGCTCGTCAATCGCGTTGCGTCGCTCGCCGAGTGCATCCAGCCCACGGAGAAACGCCGACGTCGATGCGGCATGGCCAGTCCAGACACAGCGCATATGCAAACCATCCGGCAAACTCAGCGGAGTTGCCTCGGGCGGTTGTGACCTGAAGTTAATGACACCACCGTTCAAACTCGCCGCGATATCGAATCCGCTACCACGCCCGCCCTGCGCGACCTTGTGTGTTTCGATCAGCTCTGCCAAATCCGGAACTTTGCGACGCAGTGCAGCGGACGCCGCGACTGTCAGCGCCGCGCTGGAGCCAAAACCCATTTTGATACCGTCTTCAAAAAATGCCGCGGTATCGGTTTCAATGTGCACAGGTGTGCCGGACCAATATCTCGCAATTACCTGCGCCAGTATTTCCAGTCGAACGCTCTGGGAAGGATCAACGCCGAGCCAGCTAACGCGGCGATCCGCGTCAACACTAAAGCTTACTTCCCGCTCACATATCTCTGGCGCCGTCACCAGGTTTGTTTGCGCCGATGTAACGCGCACCTGTGCCCGCCTGTCGATTGCCATCACGATGGCGGGCGCGCCTTCTAAGACGGCAAACTCGCCAATCAGGATTAGCTTCCCGGGTGCTGTTGCCGTGCTAGTCAACGACTCGTGCTCCCTCGCCCAAACCGGTAAGCAAAACGTCCTGCACGCCCGAAATATCGCTTAAGGCGTCGGTCACTGTTGCCACGGCCTCTGGCGTTGAAATCACTTTGAGTTGCGGACCGGCGTCGATGGTGAAAAACACCGCATGTCCGCCACGACGCAACTGTCGAATGCGGTGGATGCCCTCCACCGTGGCGCCATGCCAGTACATCAACCCCGGTTGTGACGACATCGCCAGCGCATGCATCTTCAAGCAACTCAGCTCACTTACGTCAGCCAGTTTCTGAAAGTCGCGTTCAACAATCGCAACTCTTGCTGCCAACAGATCAGCTTCGGCACCATCCACCCATGCCGAATAATAGGATGACGTTTCGCGCGTCAGTTCCATACCTGCTGTCGAGCCGACTTTTTTTGCCTTGCGCGATATCACACCAACGGTGACCGCCAGTGGCCACTCAGCAGCATCCAACAAAGATGTAGCGATGCAATCAGCACCGTCTTCCCACTCGCCATGATGCAACTCGACAAAACCACCGAGTACGGAACGTGCCGCTGAACCGGAACCACGACGTGCCAGTTCTGACAACCGGCTTTGATCCAGCCCGAGATCCAGGGCCGCGTCGGCAGCCACAACCAGGGCAGCAAAGCCCGATGCCGAAGATGCCAGACCGGAACCTGTAGGAAAACTGTTTTCGCTGCGCACTTCGGCATGCGTTTGTACGCCCGCGATCTCGCGCAACAGGCTCAGACAATCGACCACGCGGCGTGTCTCACCGGCGTTGCTTGCGCCGTCGAGCAAAAAAACATCACTGTCCAGGGTTTCATCAAAACGCACTTTCGTTTTGGTATGCAAAGTGTCGAGCGTGATAGAGATCGAACCCACCGCGGGTAGATTCAATGCAGTGTCACGTTTGCCCCAGTATTTCACCAGAGCAATATTGGGATGCGCGAGTGCTGTCGCTTGTTTCACTGCAAGTATCCGTTTTCCGAAAACCAGTCCACTGCGTCTCTTAACGCCTCCATAGCTGGTCTGGGCTGGTAACCCAATTCATCGATTGCGCGTTGACTGGAAAAATACATGTGCTTGCGGGCGAGCTTTACGCCATCTACCGTCACCATCGGCGCTTTGTGGGTTATGCCTGCCACAGCTTCGGCGACGTGAGCAACCGGCAATAGCAAAGATACCGGTAACTTGATTTTTGGTGCACGAACGCCGGTCATTGCTGCCACCGTGGAGAAAATCTCTGCCAAAGTCATGTTCTCACACCCGAGCACGTAGTGGCGGCCGGAACGACCACTCATTGCAGCCAACAGATGGCCCTGTGCCACATCATCGACATGTACGATGTTCAATCCACTATCGACATAGGCCGGCATTCGACCCGCGGCGGCATCGACGATCATTTTCCCTGTCGGTGTGGGCTTGATGTCCCTTGGCCCGACCGGCGCAGAGGGATTGACGACTACAACGTCCTGTCCACCGGCCGCAGCCTCAAACGCAAGTTCCTCCGCCAGAAATTTGGAGCGTTTGTAGTGACCGATCATGTCGGCCACTGACACCGCTGTTGTTTCGTCTGATGACGTGCCATCGTCATTGATTCCAAGTGTCGCAACACTACTGGTGTACACGACGCGTTTTACATCAGCAAGTTGTGCAGCTTCGAGCAAAGAGCGCGTGCCATGTACGTTGATCTGATAAAGCACATCCGGGTCGGGCACCCAAAGTCGGTAATCGGCTGCGACATGAAACACGATGTCCATCCCGACGACCGCGTGCAACATCGAGCCGGCATCGATTAGGTCGCCCTGAACGATTTCCACGTCTATTCCGGCAAGATTCGCGTGATCGCTGGACGGGCGTGCCAAGACGCGAACCTGGTGGCCGGCATTTATCAGGGCACGCGCCACCGCAGAACCGATAAAACCTGTCGCGCCGGTAACCAGCGCTCTCATCGTTGCCGATCCAGCAATGCAGGAATGAGCAAAACGCTGAATGCCGTTGTCAGAATCATGCCGATAGTGAGCACCCTGCCCATACTCGCGCTGCCCGGGTGACTGGAAAACGCCAGATTACCGAAACTCGCAATGGTAGTCAGCGCACTAAAAAAAATCGCACGCGAGGTACTGCTGGCCAGCAGGTCAACAGCACCACTGCGCCAGCGATGCACCATGTGAATTCCATTGTCCACACCAACCCCGAGCAACAACGGTAAAGCTATAACGTTGGCGAAATTGAACGGCTGATCCACTAACACCATGACTGCGACCGTACCCAGACCCGCTGCGATCAATGGCACCAGAACGACGACAACCTGGCGGGCATTGCGCAGCAACACAAGCAATATTAGCGAGATCAATACGAAGGCGGTGATGAATGCCTGCCGAAACGCGCCCACTACGGCACGGCCGCCCTCACGTTGTAAAACCGGCAGACCCGTCGCAGCAGGTATCACAGCACGTACTGAATCGACAAACTCCGTCTTTGCGACATCGGTCTGTATCTCGACACGGCGGCGACCATCCGCGCTAATCCAGCGGTCACGCAAGGCAGTCGGCAAATCCTCGAGGGCAACCCGGTCGGCGCTCAATGCATCATTGAGCGCAGACAAACGCCCCGGCAAGGTGCCGACGAGCATTCGGTTCAGTAGCGTTAACCGTGGGTCGGTCCCGGTAGCAGCATTTGGCAGAAAACCGTCCAGCGCCCGTGCCAGGCGAGCGGCTTGCTGCGACTTCTCGTTTTGCAGGACATCCGACAGCTTGGAAATCGCTGCACGATCGCGGCCGGTATCGACAGAAGTATCTGTAACCGATAAATCCGGCCCCATTATTAATGCAATCTCTTCGATCAACGCCAACTTGTCGGGTTGCTCGGTCGGCACAAAATCGCCGATTGAGGACAGGGATTTGACGGTGTCTAGATTGCTTAACTCGGCACGTATGCGCGTCACATCACTGGCGTCGTTAGCGATAACTGATAATGAGCGCGGTGAGTATTGTGGATCGTCCAGCAAATCGTAATAGGTGGCGACCGATTCACTGGTAGCGTCACGCAGGTTGATCGGATCGCTGTCAAAGCCTGCGTACGGCAGTGCTGCCAGCGCTGCAATGCTAAGTACGGCAGCCGCCGGCAAAAGCAAACGGCTGCGGCTAATGCGTTGCATATGGCCCGTTAGCGAGACGGCCGATGCAAAACTCTGTGATTTGGGAAGCACCTTGAGCAATGCAGGCAACAAAGTCAGGGTCACGATGAGACTGATGTACATGCCCGTGCCGGAAATAATTCCCAGCTCCGACACGCCACGAAAAGTCGTCGGGAAAAACGCAAAAAATCCGATTGATGTCGTGACGGCACACAGCACCAACGAGGCTCCGACATCACCTGCGCTGTCTATTAACGCATCGTCTGTGCTGGCCCCTGCGGCCAGTGCTTCCCGGAAACGCAGACTATAGTGAATCGCAAAATCAACGCCTAAGCCGATGTACAAGACAGTAAACGCAATGGAGATGAGATTGAGTGAACCAATCGCGAGCGCTGCAAAAACAGCTGTGGCCAGCAAACCAGTGATGAGTGTCAACAATGTGGCACATACGAGCCATACAGAACGCATCGCGAAGTACAAAATCACCAGCACCATGACCAGTGCGAGTAAGCCTGCCGTCCGGGCGCCACGCGAAACACTGCTCAATTCTTCGTACTCCAACGCAACCGGCCCGGTAAGCCGAATCTTTGCGTCTAATGGCAGCGCTGCGGAAATAATCTGTTGCTGCTCACGGATTGCTGCCACAGCATCCTGTGCCGGATGCAGTCTTGCGAAATCCATCCTCGGACGGAAAACGACGACACGGCGGGCGGGTAATGGTGCTTCGTCGCTCATCAATGCCTGCCATGAAAGCGAGTGTTCTTTATCGTTGTTGAGCGCTTCGACGACGTCGGCAATTCTGGTCAACAGCAACGAGACATCAATGTCGGTGCCGTCCGCAGCCAATCCGCGAGCAATGGCATTGAACAAACCGGCCGTGGTCGGGTCGTCAGCCAATTGTGCAAGAAAGGGCTGAACCTGGGCTAATCGGTCAGCCAGGTCCGCCAACTGCTCGGAACTCAAGTATAAGAATGCATTTTGACGAAAAAACACGTCGCTACCGGGTGCAAACACTTCATGGAATAAGTCGTCACGCGCTGCCATCGCCATGTAGAGCGCATCGCGGGCATCATCAGCGTGATCTGCGTCCGGCGCATCGATCACCGCAACGAGGTTGTGATCTAGTTGTGGAAACGCCGCACGGTAATCACTAAACGCTTGTCGCCATGGCAGGCGTTTGGCAATCATGTCAGCCGTGCTCGTATTGATGCCTAAGTGGGTCGCAACAAACCACGCCATCGGCGCAATCGACAAAACTGCCAGCACCACGATTATTGGCGCAAAACGAATGACTAACGCGACCCAACGACGGACCAACCGCCCCGGCGTGTCGATATATGCCGTGTGATTCAAGGCCCGAGCAGACCTGGACCGGCAACACGGGACATGACGGTCAGTGTCCTGGTCGCCTTGCGGAAATACACTGCCAGCCGCAACATCGGGACAATATCGGCGGGCCGGCGGAGCAAGCCCTGCAGTGCCCCGTTGATTGTCGGGAAACCCTTTTCGTCAAGCGCACTGCTCAGTGCGCCGGGTAAGCTAAAGTCAAAAGGATCGGCGACTGCGCGCACGCAAACAAAAGGCACACCCGCTGCAACGGCGGTCTTTGCAATTGCACCAGACTCCATATCAACGGCGACCGCGCCGGTCTCGTTAGCCAATCTTTTTTTCTCGGCCATACCGGAAACAAGCTGGCCGCTCGAGTAGATCGCCTCATCATTGATTGTCAAAATCGAGTTAAAGTGATCCCGCAGACGTCCTGCCCAATAGCCATCAGTCTCATAGGCCGAATCGGCACATATAACCTTCTTGCTCAATAACGCGGTACCGGGTACCAGGTTCGGTGTCAAACCACCGGCTGTACCCCAGCTCACGACACCGGCGACATTCATAGTGAGCAGTTCTTGCATAGCACGACGTGCGTTATCCGGCCCGGCGCCGCACACGTACGCATAAGTGTTGCTTGTGAGTTCGAGGATTTGATTGAATGGTTCGCTCGCACCCAGCGCTCGGGCCTCGACCGGCATCGCTGCAATTACACCTACACGTTCGGACGCCTTATTCCGCAGTTTATCGAGAGTCATCGGCGTATCCGGGCTAAACTCATGAGACCGCTGGCAACCCTAACCAACGCGAGCATGACCCGCAACAAATATCAGCACCGTCCGTTTTATCTGCGTATGGCGAACCTCGCAGGGCACTTGCCCGGGCTTGGCGGATCGCTGAATCCGGATGGACTTACCAAGAAAGCGGTACAAAAAACGAATCTGTCGGACTTCGGGCTGGACAGTTGGCGTGATGGTTTTTTCAGGCTATGTGAATCGCTGGAAGATGAGGCAGAACTAAATTTTGTTGGACGCATGTCGGCGCGTTCTCACCTGACCCAGCTGTTGGTTAACCGGCTGCAGGTACAGGCCGCTCGTTCAAGCGATGTACGCATAGCTCAACAAACTATCCCGGCACCGGTGATTATCAGTGGGCTGCCCCGCTCCGGCAGCACCTTATTGCACGGCCTGTTGGCACAAGACCCGGCGATACGGGTGCCGTGGACCTGGGAAGTCATGCTGCCGTGTCCGCTGCCCGGCCAAAAACGAGCCCATGACCGGCGTCGCATAGAGCGCACCGACAGTATGTTGAAATGGGTAGACCGGTTAGCACCACGTTTTCGTACGGTGCACCCGAACGGTGCGGAGTTGCCACAGGAATGCATCGCGATAACCGCACATGAATTTGCCAGTGTCGAATTTCACACGACGTTTAATGTTCCGTCCTACCAGAAGTGGCTGGACAAGCAGGATGGGCTCGCTGCAATGCATTATCACAAAGTGTTTTTACAGCACCTGCAGATCCATGGCGAAGCTGGCCGCTGGTGTCTCAAGGCACCAGCACATCTGTACACATTAGCTGCATTGGCAAAGGTCTATCCCGATGCACGGTTTGTTTTTACCCAACGAGACCCGCTGAAAGTCGCGGCATCGATAGCGAGTCATGGCGTAATACTGCGTTCAGCATTCAGCGATGTAGTCGACATCGCAGCGGTCGCAGATTACTGGGTGAAATGGTGGGCCGAGGGCTGGCAACGCGCAAATCAATTCAGGACAGGTCACGCCGTGGTGGATCTGGACTACGAGACGCTGGTTGCCGATCCGATTCAAGCGGTTCGCACACTTTATTCGGGTCTCATGATGCGCCTGACAGATGAGGCCGAGCAAAACATGCGGCTGTTTCTGTCGGCCAACCCGCAGGACAAACATGGTCGTCATCGATATACGCTGGAAGAATTTGGCCTGAAACCGGCCAAAGTACGCTCACTCTTTGGCGGCTGACACTGCCATTACACGCGCCGGCAGTGGATAATGCGCGCGTGAGTTCCGCAACAGAAAATCTTGCAAACCACTGGATGCTCGATCCGGACGTCGTTTTTCTCAACCATGGCTCTTTTGGCAGCTGCCCGCGTGAGGTACTGCAATACCAGCAATCGCTGCGCGATCGCCTCGAACGCCAACCCGTTACTTTCTACGTACGTGATCTGGAGCAGATGCTCGATGACGCACGCACCGAACTGGCTGCCTTTGTCAATTGCGAAGCAAAGGATTTGGCATGGTTGCCCAACATTACAACCGGCGTCAATGCTGTCGTCCAGTCTCTGAAATTTTCGCCCGGTGACGAGTTGCTGGTTACCAATCATGAATACAACGCATGTCGTAATGTATTGGAATTTGTTGCCCAGCGCGATAAAGCGAAAGTGTTGGCCGTGAATGTGCCCTTTCCAACAACCGGTTTAAGCGAAATACATGACGTCATCATGTCCCGCGTCACCGATCAAACACGGATTGCCTTGCTTGACCACGTCACCAGTCAAACCGGTCTAATCATGCCACTGGAAACGCTGATTCCCGCGATGCGTGAGCGCGGTGTGCAAACGCTGGTCGATGGCGCTCATGCACCCGGCATGATTGATGTCGATATCACGGGGCTGGGCGCCGATTACTACAGCGCCAACTGTCACAAATGGATCTGTGCGCCGAAGGGCGCGGGTTTTCTGCACGTGAAGCCGGAGCATCAGGAAAACGTGCGCCCGCCAGTCATTAGTCATGGCGCCAATAGCCGGCGCACCGACCGCTCGCGCTATCTGGTTGAATTTGACTGGCCCGGCACCTGGGATCCCACTGCAGTACTCAGTGTGCCAGTGGCATTGAAAACACTGGAGTCATACTTGCCAGGCGGTTGGCCGGCCATTCGCAAACACAACAACCAGACGGTTATTGCAGGACGCAGATTGCTTTGTACGGCGCTGGAAATCGACGCGCCCTGCCCTGATGAGATGCTGGGCTCACTGGCATCGTTACCGTTGCCTGACAGCGACGGCCCGGCCTCGACTTCGGCTCTTTATGGCGACCCGCTACAGGCGGAATTATTACAACGATGGAATATCGAGGTCCCCCTGATCCCATGGCCGGCGCACCCGAAACGCCTGATTCGAATCTCGGCACAGCTTTATAACGGTATAACGCATTATGAACGGCTTGCCGGCGCCTTACGCGAATTGTTCCCGCAGGCCGCCTGACATGGCGGTTGAACTCTATTCGGATCTGAACGCGATACCCGCTGACACTGCACGCCTGCTCTCGATTCGATCCGGCGTACCGTTTTTTAAAAGCATCGAATGGTTTCGCTGTCTGGTACAACACGGGCTCGAACCGGCAAGGCTCCGTGTCTATATCGAACAAGCCCACGGAGACTCGCTATGTGCACTGTATTGCCTGGACGATCGTAAAAAACTGAAAGGGCTGGTCAATTTCTATACGACCGAGTACGGGCCTGTCATGAGTGGTTTGGATACCGATGCGGGCATGCGCTCAATCCTGTCGTTCATTGCGGCCGAGCGACCACGCCTTACGACTATAGATTTGCGAAACCTGCGTGAAGATGATCTGCAAAGTCTCAGCCGGGCACTGGATTCAGTCCGTTTTACGGCTCACGAATGGCAGCAATACAAGAACTGGTATCTCGACGTTGCGGATCAATCGTTTGAACAATATTACGCTGCACTCGCCTCGCAACTACGCAACACCATTGAACGCAAGAGTCGCAAAGCGGCCAGAGAACACGAATTACGTCTTGTTGTTTATCCCGATGCAAGTCTGACACTCGATGAAGCAATAAGACACTTCGAGACAGTCTACGCGGCAAGCTGGAAAGAAGACGAACCGTTTCCCGGATTCATGTCAGCCTTGATCAGAACCTGTCATGAACACGATATGGCACGCATAGGTCTGGCCTGGGTGGATGGTCAACCTGCGGCAACCCAATTTTGGATTAAGGATCACGATAGAGCGGTGATCTACAAGCTGGCCTACGACGAGAAATTTGCCGACCTGTCGATCGGCTCGTTGCTATCGAAGACCATGTTCCAACACGCTATCGATGTAGAAAGTGTTGCTGAGATTGACTACGGCGTCGGCGACGAGGCATACAAACGCGACTGGATGAGTGACTGCCGTCAACTAAGCGGCCTCATGGCCTGCAACCGCCGAACACTCGGCGGCCGACTGGCCAGTCTCCGCGAATACGTATCGTCAATAAAGCGGTAGATTCGCGCCTTGTGGCGGCGGTTATGGCCCCGATTCCTGCCCGCCAATTGGTATCATCAGTATTACTATCCGGCTAAGTTCAATGGGTGAGCCGCGAATAGCGGCGAACGCCTGGCCATGAAGGGCCGGGCCGGCGGTCAAAAATACGCGGCGCGAAGGCAAGGATGCCGGCTACAATCTTACTTACAAAGCGCGGGTGTAGTTCAATGGGTGAGCCGCGAATAGCGGCGAACGCCCGGCCATGAAGGGCCGGGCCGGCGGTCAAAAATACGCGGCGCGAAGGCAAGGATGCCAGCTACAATCTTACTTACAAAGCGCGGGTGTAGTTCAATGGTAGAACTTCTGCTTCCCAAGCAGATAACGTGGGTTCGATTCCCATCACCCGCTCCACCCTTTGACAAAAAAACCCCGGACTGAGCCGGGGCGTAGCGCGTCTTGTCGGTATTTTCTCAGGCGTTCTTTCTGCGCCCTGCAAAGCCAATTCCGGCGAGACCAAGTCCTAACAGGGTAATGGTGGCGGGTTCTGGAACGGTGGCAACTCCAATGACATGGTTCTTATTGTGTTGCTGACATAATGCAAACTAGGGAAATTAGATAAGTGCATGTCTGTTTTGGGTCGTTTCCTGCTAGTGAAAATTCTTCCTCTTAACGGCCGCTTCGAGAATAAAAGCTGTCAGTCTGACTACCATCAATCGTAACCGGCGGTCAGCCCTCTGAGCGGAGGTCAGAGCTGTAGGCACCGCGAGCCGGGAACTTGGGCCACTCACCACGCACTAATGGCAAATGGCGGCAACTTTTCACGAGAAACGACGACATAGCTTGTCAGGGAACCGATTGAAAAAATTGCCGCTAATGTTCATCATGTGTTGTGGTTGCAGTGCCGGGTCCGAGGGGCAGGATAGAAGAACATGCAGAAGCTCCATTTGTTCCCGTTGCTCGTCTTGGCCCTTGCCGGCTGTGGCGGTGGCGGTGGTGGTGGTGGTGGCGTCGCGCCTGACCCGGGCCCCGTCGCTGGCTTACCCGGACCGCTAACGGGAGTACTGACGAGAACCAGTCTGCCACCCCCGGCTACGCTGAGCGCAACGCCTGCCAACCTGGATCCCTTTATCGCCTTCGAATCCGGTCAGGTCCGGCCACTGGCGCTGAGTCACGACGGCGCGCGGTTGTTCGCGGTCAATACACCAGACAATCGACTGGAAGTTTTTTCGATCACAGGCGATCAGCTAACGCACAGCCAATCAATACCTGTCGGAATGGAACCGATTGCCGTTGCGATCAGCGGCGATCAGGCATGGGTCGTCAATCATCTGTCCGACAGTATCAGCGTCGTCAGTTTTTCCGAGTCGCCACCACGTGTGATCCGAACGCTGCTCGTGGGCGATGAGCCACGCGATATTGTGTTCGCCGGAGCCAATTTCGACCGGGCTTTTGTGACAACCGCTCACCGCGGTCAGAACAGTCCCGTAGACCCACAGTTAAACACGCCCAACATAGGCCGTGCAGATGTCTGGGTGTTCGAACGCGATAACCTCGGTAACCAACTCGGCGGCACCCCAACTCAGATTGTGACCCTGTTTGGTGACACACCCCGGGCGCTGGCACGCAACGCGGACGGCTCACGTGTTTATGCTGCCATCCTGAACTCCGGTAACCGCACCACCGTCGTTCGCGATATTCCCACTCTCACCAAGGCGCCGCCGTTCAGCAATGTCGAGGGCATAAATGCGCCATTATCGGCTTTGATACTCAAATTCGATGGCAACAACTGGGTGGATGAAACCGGCCGGCCTTTTGATAATCGTGCAAGTCTGAACCTGCCGGATCTCGACGTGTTCGAAATCGATGCCGTGGCCGCCACACCGGTCGAAACGAGAGCGTGGAGCGGCGTCGGGACCACGTTGTTCAATATTGCCGTGAGTCCGCAAAGCGGCACGGTCTTCGTCAGTAATACCGAGGCTCGCAATCACATCCGTTTCGAGGGTTTTGGCGATAACGCTTCAACGGTACGAGGCCACCTGGCTGAGAACCGGATAAGCGTATTGCGCAACGACGGAACGGTATTACCGGTACATCTCAACAGCCACATAGATCGCAGCCGGACAATTGGTACCCAGACGGAGCGCCAGCTTAGTCTCGCACAACCCATGGAGATGGCAGTTAACAGCACCGGCACGACGCTTTACGTCGTCGCGATGGGGTCAAACAAAATTGCGGCCATAGCCGTCGATGATCTGGAAAACAATAGCTTCGATCCGGCAGGCCAGATTCACATTGCGGTAAGCGGCGGCGGACCTACTGGAATTGTGCTGGACGAATCGCGGCAACAAGCTTACGTGCTGACGCGCTACGACAACGGTATTTCGACAATTGATCTTGCGAACGGCCAAGAATCGGCGCATGTGCAGATGTTCAACCCCGAACCGACGTCGTTGATTGCCGGCAGACCGTTTCTCTACGACGCCAGCCTGACGTCGAGCGCGGGTGATTCGTCGTGTGCGTCCTGCCACCTGTTTGGCGATACCGATCACCTGGCCTGGGACCTGGGAAACCCGGATGAGGTGGAGGCGTTCAATCCGCTGAGCGAAGTACCGTTCACACGACCCATTACCGGCAACTTCCTCGACCGACAACGCAACTTTCACCCAATGAAAGGCCCTAAGGGCACGCAAAGTCTGCGCGGCATGCCCAATCACGGCCCGTTACACTGGCGTGGCGACCGCACCGGTGAAAATCCGGTCAATGGCGAACCACGCGAGGCCGCGGCCTTCAAAGAATTCAACCAGGCTTTTCAGAAACTGATGGGCCGTGAGTTTCAGTTGGAAGATGCCGACATGCAGGCATTCACCGATTTTGCGATGCAACTGAGTTATCCACCGAACCCGCATCGTCCGCTAGACAATTTCCTGACACCGGACCAACTAGAAGGCCGGCGTGTATACAGAAGTGTGTTTACCTCGCCCGGTGGCACAGTCGGTTGCAACACCTGTCATGTGCTGGACCCCACCAACGGCCAGTTCGGCAACGCCGGCAATCTTATTGCGGTACTCGGCTTCAACGAACAGGACTTCAAGGTTCCACACTTTCGCAATATCTATCAAAAGGTCGGCTTTTTTCGTGGTGGATCGAATCAGCCGCAGATCCGGGGCTTTGGCTTGAGCGAACCTGCGTCCAGCACCGGACTGCTTTCGTTGATCAATGCCGGCGAGTTTCAGTTCGAGACCACCGCGCAGCCGGCGCAACTGGCGGCATTCATTTTTGCCTTCGATACTTTGTTGGCTCCAATCGTCGGGCAACAGATTACGCTCTCGGCTGACAGCCCTGCGACCGTTGAAGCGCGTATTGATTTACTGTTTGCGCGCGCGCAGGTGACAGGATTCTTGCCCGAATGCGATCTGATCGTAAAAGGCGTGTGGGATCTCGAGCAACGCAGTGCGCTGCGGCTTGACGACGACAGTTTTCAAACGGACCGGCCTGCGGAATCGCTAAGTCTGCAACAACTCAAAGACCTCGGCAGACAATCCGGTAATCACCTGACTTTTACGTGCGCGCCACACAATTCGGGCCGGCGCATGGGCATAGATCGCGATCTGGACGGCGTCCTGGATCTCGAATAGCGAGCGGTGTCCCTTAGGCTCAGTTGTTTCCACGGGGCGACAGATCTCCGGCTAAACCTGCCATTTGCAGGTTTTTGAGGACCTTAGGAAAGACCTTCTTTGTCGAGCAACTCGACTTTGCAAAACTCGCCATCTGCACCTACTCTTTCAAGAACAAGCAGAAACAATGACTATCCGGGGGGACAGATAGATGACTATTCCAATTTCACGTTTACAGCGCGCGTTGCTCGTCGCCGCAACAGGCGCCAGCGCACTACTGGCGGCCGGCGCCGCCGGCGCCTTTCCGCAGACACTGAATGCCTGGCAAGACCGCTACGATGCATCCGATTCCGGCACCAATGCCGTTTGCCAGCTTTGCCACGTCGATGCAACCGGTGGCAGCCCGTGGAACGGTTATGGATGGGATATTCGTAGCGCGCTGGGGGATCTCGGTTGCGATCTGAACACGAACGGCGTTGTCTCCAACGAGGAAGCGTTTTTTTGTGTCGAGCTGGATAACTCCGATGGTGATGGCAGTGGCCACGACAACATCACGGAGATCGGCCTAGGCACACAGCCCGGCTGGACCGAAGGCGCCTTCAATACATACTACTCACGAGCCGGCACTAGCGAGAACAATCTACCGCCCGATGGCATCGGCCCGCTCGATCCGGACGGCACCGAACCACCGCCGCCTCCTCCACCTATGCCACCTGATGACGATGCCGATGTGCCGCCGGGGCAACTACGCCGCCCCACTATCGTTGTGCGTCCCGGTGACTCGATCCAGACTGCGATCGACCGTGCCAGACCCGGCACACGAATCTATATTCTGGCCGGCACTTACAGTGAGTTGCAGAACCCGACAAACGGGCTGACGATCACAAAAAACGGTATCAGTCTCATCGGTCAAAGAACAAAGGACAAACGCGTCGTTTTCGAGAATGCCGGTAATCAACGCAATGGCATTGTGGTCGTACCCGAAGATCGCGCCGATTGCATGAGTTGTCATACCGATCTGGCGCCACCATTCCCGGTGCACGAGGGCGTGCCGATGGGTCTGAAGATGCGTGAACCGATGATGCACGGCATCGAAATACGCGACATCGCGATCCAGGGCTTTCGCAACAACGGCCTATTCACCGAAAACGTCGATGGTTTCAAGATCATCGGCGTCGAGTCCATAGACAACCGTAACTACGGCATATTCCCGACTTTGTCGAAGAACGGTCTGATCAGCCACAGCAAGGCGACCGGCTCGGATCTCGACAGCGGCATCTGGGTCGAAACCTCCGAAAATGTAACAGTCCAGCACAGCGTGGCTTCAGGCAACGTTAACGGCTTCGAGGTCTCCAACAGCGACGACATACTGCTCGCGCACAACGTGTCATTCAACAACACCGTCGGCGCTGCGATCCTGTTGCTGCCTGACATCTTCGACGATCGGCCGGGCGCCAAACGGATCGACCTGCGCGACAACAATATCCATGACAACAACAAACCGAACACCGCCCGGCCGGGTTCGATCCTGTCGTTCGTACCGTCTGGCACGGGTGTGTTGTACCTCGGCGTGGACCAGTCAATGATCACGAACAATTTGGTTGAGAACAATGACTTTGTTGGTATCGCGATTGCCGATTATTGCGTGACAGTGACGGGCACGCCATTCGATTGTGGTGCCGATCCCTCGATCACGCTTGAATTTTTGGCCGATCATTCGGCAACCGGCAATGTTGTCATTGAGAATACCGTGATCAATAACGGCACAAACGTCGATCCCGCAAACCCGTTCGGTTTCGCGGCGTCAGATCTGGCGTTACTCTCGACAGAGTCGAGCAACTGCTACGCGGATAACATTTTCAATACTGCGTTCTCGATAATCGGCGTGTTACCCCCGTGCCCCTGATCCTCCAACGTTGACCTGGACAAGGGCCACCCAAACCGGGTGGCCCTTGCTGCATTGGTAAATAGCGCTTTTCTTTGGGCAGGCTTCTGTTATAGTCCTGCGTCCTGGCGCACCTCGGTCTGCGCCATTGCTCCGGCCCTGTAATACTGCGGATGCCAGAGTCGATCACATTCCAGCCTGGACCGAACCTACGTGCAAATAGCGCGGTATGGGTCAGGCGTCATGGAGTCCAAATCCAATGTTATTTACAGAACTCGGCCTTTCGGCCGAATTGTTGCGTGCGGTCGAAAAGCAGGGTTATCGCGAGGCGACCCCGATCCAGCAACAGGCAATCCCGCTGATTGTGGCTGGTCAGGATATTCTGGCCGCTGCCCAGACAGGCACCGGCAAGACAGCCGGCTTCACGCTACCTCTGTTACAACGGCTGCAGCAGTCAGCCTCCGACGAGCGTGGGCGGGTAAGGGTCCTTATCCTGGTACCGACTCGCGAACTGGCTGCTCAAGTCAGCGAAAGCGTGAATACCTATGGCTGTTACCTGCGATTCAAGACGACCGTGATCTTTGGCGGTGTCAGCATCAACCCGCAAATCTCAAAACTACGCAAGGGCGTTGACATCGTGGTCGCAACACCGGGGCGATTGCTCGACCACATCCAACAGAGAACCATCGATCTGTCCCGGGTCGACACACTTGTGCTGGACGAAGCGGATCGCATGTTGGACATGGGCTTCATCCGTGATATACGCCGGGTTTTGAAAGTGCTGCCAAAACAGCGGCAGAATCTGCTGTTCTCTGCAACGTTTTCGAAAGAAATCAGAAGCCTTGCCGCCGGTCTGCTGAACTCGCCCATTGAGATTCAAGTGGCGCCACAAAACACGACGGCAGACAACGTGAAGCAGGTTGTTTACCCTGTCGACAAGCGTCGAAAACGCGAACTATTGTCACACCGTATCGGTGTAGAGAATTGGCGCCAGGTATTGGTCTTTACCCGGACCAAGCACGGCGCCAATCGTCTTGCCGGCCAATTGACTGACGATGGCATCAAGTCCACTGCCATACACGGTAATAAATCGCAGACGGCGCGCACCAGAGCCCTGGCGGACTTCAAGGCTGGCAAAGTTCGGGTCCTGGTTGCGACTGACGTCGCATCTCGCGGACTGGATATCGAACGGCTACCGCATGTAATTAATTTCGAACTGCCCAATGTCCCGGAGGACTATGTGCATCGTATCGGTCGCACAGCCCGTGCCGGTCAGCAAGGCGAGGCTATTTCGCTGGTTTGTGTCGATGAACTCGGGCTGTTGCGTGATATAGAGCGCCTGCTAAAGACTGAGGTTGAGAAAAAGATTATTCCGGGCTATGCCCCCGATCCCAGAATAAAACCGGAACCAATCCAAAAAGGACGCCAGCAGGGTCCGAAACGACCGGGTGGTCATCGAGCGGGACCACGTAACAAGAGATCGGGCGCGCCCAACAATCGTGGTGGAAAACAGCATCACCGTTCGTCTCGTGGCCAGCGCCGCGCAGGATAGCCCTGACTCAAGGCCGGCCGAGGCCCACCGGGGCGCCCATCGGCGGTACAATCTACCGATGACAGCGTCTATCGATATCACCCTCAACGGCGAGCGACAATCGCTGGATGACGGCTACACCGCCCAACGTCTCGTTGATTTGCTGACGTTGTCGGAACAACGAATCGCCATAGAGATAAACGGTGAGATCGTCCCCCGCAGCACTTTTGCCGAACGGCGGATTGCAGCCGGTGATCGTATCGAAATTGTGCGTGCCGTTGGCGGCGGCTAACGGAAAACAAGAGGATCATTAATGAGCACTACTGCTGCCAGGCTGGACACAGCCGCCAATAAAGACGACTCCCTGATTATCGCCGGAAAGCGTTATCGGTCGCGCTTGCTGGTTGGCACCGGAAAATACCGTGACATGAATGAGACACGCGCTGCGATTGAGGCCAGCGCTGCTGAAATCGTTACAGTCGCTCTGCGGCGCACCAATATCGGCCAGACACCGGGCGAGCCGAATCTGCTCGATGTGATATCGCCGGATAACTACACGCTGCTGCCCAATACCGCCGGATGCTACACCGCGAAAGATGCGGTGCGTACCTGCCAACTGGCTCGCGAGCTGCTGGATGGTCATACACTTGTGAAGCTGGAAGTGCTGGGCGACGAGAAAACACTTTTTCCCGATATCCCGGCAACGCTTGACGCAGCGCGTACGCTGATCGACGACGGCTTCGACGTTATGGTCTACACCACTGACGATCCGATCATCGCAAAACGACTGGAAGAGATGGGTTGCGTTGCCGTCATGCCACTGGCTGCGCCCATCGGCTCGGGTTTGGGAATTCGAAACCCTTACAACATACTCACCATCGTCGAGAATGCCTCAGTACCGATTCTTGTTGATGCCGGTGTGGGCACTTCTTCAGACGCCGCTGTTGCAATGGAATTGGGTTGTGACGGCGTCTTGATGAATACCGCTATTGCCGGTGCCAGGGAACCGGTGTTGATGGCAAGCGCGATGCGTAAAGGTGTCGAAGCAGGTCGGGAAGCTTTTCTTGCCGGACGTATTCCACGCAAACGATTTGCATCAGCGTCGTCACCTGTGGACGGCACATTTTTCTGATCCTTGGTTGACCAACCGAAGCTGCCGCGTACTGTGCGCAGTTTCGTGCGCCGTGCCGGTCGTCTCACGACGGCGCAGGAACGGGCGCTCACGGAACTGTGGCCCGTCTGGGGCATAGACTACGGGGAATCAGCACTGGATCTTAAAGCCCTGTTCGGACGCGCTGCGAAAAACGTGCTGGAGATTGGTTTCGGTAATGGCGATACGCTGGCCGAAGACGCCGCGTCTAAACCTGAACAGAACTTCTTGGGGATCGAGGTCCATCAACCGGGTGTCGGTCGCCTGCTGATGCACATCGAACGACGCAATCTCAGTAATGTTCGGGTGATCTGTCACGACGCGGTTGAGGTTCTCGGCGCGCAGATCCCGCCGGCGTCCCTGGACACGGTGAATATCTACTTTCCGGACCCGTGGCCGAAAAAGCGTCACCACAAAAGACGTCTGATTCAGCCGGCTTTCTTGGGCTTGCTGGCACGGGCTATAAAAACACAGGCCCGTCTGCACATTGCAACAGACTGGCTGCCCTACGCCGAGCACATACACGCGTGCCTGAACGACTCGCCTGATTTCAACAATGCGAAACACGGCCAAACCCTGGACGATGCGCGGCACACCGGTGAAGTATTGCGCAGTGAAACCAAATTCGAGCGGCGCGGCCGGAAACTGGGCCACGAGGTCTGGGATTTTATCTACCAGAAGGGCTAGATTCCGAAAGTGCCCCGAATTCCGTCAGTTACGTATTGAACGGCTAGCGCGGCCAACACCACCCCGAGCAGGCGGCTGATGACATCGGCACCGGAGCGTCCGACCACTCGCATTACATACGGCGTGGTGAGCAGAAGAACCAGGGCAATCAGAATCACCGACATCAGCACTGCGAGCATGCCCATGAAAGCGGTGAAATCACCGCGTACTTCACCGACCATCAGTAGTACGGTGGCCAACGCACCTGGTCCGGCGATCAGCGGAAACGCCAGTGGGAAAACAGAAATGTCCTCGCGGTATTGCGCTTCTTCCTGTTCCCGCACTGTGGTCGAACGTAAGCCGGACTGACGAGCAAAAACCATATCCACCGCGATCATAAACAGTAACAGACCGCCGCCGATCTTGAACGCGTCAACTGCAATACCGAGCGCGCTTAATAGATAGCCGCCGACAACGGCGAATACGATCAGAATCGCGGTCGAGAGTGTGACCGCCTTGAATGCCATCTTGCGCCGATAACGGACACTCCCGCCGCGCGTCAGAGCGCCAAAAATGGGCACCAGTGAGAGTGGTTCTATTACTACAAAGAACACAACAAACTGCTTTATGAGCTGTTCGATCATAGTGCTACGCAACAAACATTAAACACAGTTCAGGTTCGGTCCGGGCCACATTTGCACAACCGGGCGTTTGGGTTAAAGTAACAATGTAGGTAAAAGCACACTTGGGACTGGAGCGGCTTCATGATAACAGCCGATCAATTACCGGGGTAGCCACGATGACTGTCATCAATCCTGTTGTGGGTGACTGGTACAAGAAAACAGGCGGAAGCTTGTTTGAGGTCGTGGCGATAGATGACGATGACGGAACTATCGAAGTACAGCATTACGATGGCACAGTAGAAGAATACGAAATCGAAGGCTGGCGTGAGATGCTCATTTCCACAGTAGAACCTCCCGAAGACTGGTCAGGCTCTTTCGACATGGATCGCGAAGACTATGGTGTGGACCGCGATGAACGCGCCGCAGATCCCTACGGCAACCCACTCGACGAGTTGCTCGATTCCTAGCTACGAATCGGGGTCGATGATGTACGCGACTCCCAAAGATGCAGAACTCGCCTTTTACGATGCCTTTGCCCGTGGCGATATCGAAACGATGCGTGCAGTATGGCTGGACGAGGACAGCATCATCTGTTTGCACCCCGGCTCCGATATCCTCGAGGGACGTGCAGCAGTCCACGCGAGCTGGGAGGAGATTCTGCAAAACCCGCCTGCGCTGCGTTATGAACTCCAATGGCGCAGCCAGGGCCCATTACTCGCAGTGCACGTCGGTCGGGAATGGCTAACGACCGGCGTCGACCAGACTGCCGTTCTGGCAACCACTAACGTCTTACAGATCACCGCAGAAGGCTGGCGCATGTTATTGCACCAGGCAGCCGGCCTGCGTCTGCATGAAGGCTCCGACCCAGCCCCTGTGCACTGACCCGGTAAATAGGTCAGACCCTATTGTGCAAGTGCTTGTTTTCAGGCCACAACTGCTAACGAAATTGCGGTAATCACGAATTGCATCGGGTCAGTTATCGTGGCTACATGAAAGTTAGCGCACGTTTCCTGAAACGCCGCCATTACCAGTGGCTGTTAAACGGAATCAATTCGTGGTGCTTCCAGCCGGTGCAGCGGTTACGCCGCTGCGAGGGCGATTGCCGCCGCCATCGCGCATTGGGATCAAGACCACCCGCGTTCAGTAGACTCAGAAGACGTCGATCTGACTCATCCTCGAGGGCACGAACAGCACCGCAAACAGGATTTGCCTTGTCGATGACTTTCAGCGCTTTGGTGAAACCACATTTCTTGCCCAAGTGGCGTCCAAGGCGTTTTTCGTCCCCGACCTGATCGTCAATGATCTCAATCGTCGCCGCGACCGCACCAAGACCATCCAATGCGTTGACCAACGCGGCGGCTGGAAATTGTAGGGTGCCACCAGTGAGCACAATACTCAGGCAGGATTCCGACCGCTCAACTTCTTCAACATCACAGTCTTCTTCGGTCAGGAAGTGGCTAAGATTTTCGTCTTTTGGTTCTTGCGTCGGCGATACTTTTGACTCGCTCTCGTCCTGGAGATCTTTGTTCTGCGCCAGAAACAATTGCTCAAGCCGCTGCGCCTGATGCAGATCATCAAAAAGCAGGTCGGCATACAGTGTTATTGATGACATCTTACAAAGTGACGAAGTACTCGGTCGCTAATACCGACACGCCGCTGCACAAAGGTCGTAATGTACGGCCTAGTTCACGCTCTCAGTGTCTCAAACAGCGGATAGCATTGCTCGACTATTTGAGCGTCCCTTCCGGGTGACCTGCGGCAGGGTTCCGTCTTGCGAAAAGTTCTGGCAACCGGTTTCGCCCGGCGGTCAAAAAGAAAAACCCCGCACAAGGCGGGGTTTTGCTTGGATCTAACTAGGAGTTGAGAAGCTCTTATGACCTCGTGCGACGCCGCCCCAGTCCCAGCAGCAACAGGCCAAAGGCCATCAAGCTCAGAATGCCTGGCTCTGAAATGGTGGGTGGATCGGGTGGATCGCCGGGGTCGCCCGCGTAGACCGCAAAGTGTGACAGGCCAGCGCCCCAGGCCACAGTCCAAGTTCCACTGGTCGACGAGGCAGCAGCGCCGTCAAACAGCCAGACTCCATACCCAGGCTGCGAGGCCGCCTTCAGCACGATGAGGAAGGCATCTCCGCTAAAATCCGCATCAAACGCCCACGTGCCGGAGGTATCGCCCAGCGAAATGATGTTCAGACCGATATCGGTGCCCGACAAATCCCCGTCGTCCTTCGCAAGGAAGTCGTAGGTCGTGCCGTCGATAATAAATCCATCGCCAGACGGGCCAGGATCATTGCCGTCAAATTCGCCCCAGCAGCCCGTAGCGCCGCCCAAGTTTCCGGTAACGTCACCAACAGCTGACACACCAAGAGATGACGTGAGAGAACCGCACGTGTTGGTATCGTTCAGAAGCAGCGGAACTGCATTCGCCGTACCCGCAAGCGCGAAAATTCCTAAAATCAACAATAGCCTTGTTTTCATTAGACTGACTCCTAGCCTCGTGATTGTTCCATTTGCCCATAATACACTGCAAAATACGGGCCAACTTCGCAACCTATTGAAATAATTAATGTTCTCGAAAACGTGTTTGGTAGAAGTGTAAAAAGAACCGACACTTTATGTCACACAATGTGCCCAAGAGCCCTATCGGTCCGATACGGGGTCCGATCTATCTCCGCCACTGGCGTCAGAATTGGCGAGATGCATCAGGTAAAGCACCAACAGGATGGCCGGCACACCGATTGCGGAGGCGTAGACAAAAAACCAAATATAACCGTAGGAATCAACGATCACCCCGGATATTCCGGAAACAAGTTTCGCCGGCAGCGTCATCAATGAACTGAACAACGCATACTGCGTGGCCGTATACGCAACATTGGTCAGACTCGATAAATAAGCAATAAACGCGGCGATCGCGATGCCACCGCTAAGATTATCCGCACTGATCACCAATGCCAGCAACTGCAGACTCTTATCGACACTCGCCATATACGCAAACAATAGATTGGTCACAGCCACCAGAACCGCACCCAACAGCAACGGTCGAAAAAACCCAAAGCGTGCCACCAGCAACCCGCCCAATGCGGCGCCGGTAATGGTCATCACAAAGCCAAATACCTTGGCGATACTGGCGATCTCGCTCTTGCTGAAACCCAGGTCCAGATAGAACGGGTTGGCCATGATGCCCATAGTGATATCGCTGATTCGATAAATGCCGATAAAGACCAGGATCGCCAGCGCCATATGACCGTAACGTTTGAAAAAATCCAGAAAGGGCCCGACCACCGCACCAACAAACCAACCCGCAAGACGACGTGGGATCTCAGGCCAATGAGCACGGCGGCCCATAAAATCGATAACCCGTTGCTCAAGCATTACCGATTCACGGTCCTGCGTGATCTCAGGCTCGCTAATCAACAACGTCGTGGCCACGCCGACGACTAACAATACTGCCATCACCAGATAGGCCGCACTCCAGGAAATAAAATCCGCGATGTATAAGGCGCCGGCACCACTGACCAGCAATGCAAAGCGGTAACCAAATACGTAGCCCGCCGCCATGATGCCTTGCCAGTCCCGCGGAACAGCTTCAATGCGCCAGGCATCGATGGCGACATCCTGTGTCGCCGAAGCAAACGCAACGAACACCGCGAGTAGCGCAAAGACGGCAAGACTATCCGTCGGATCGGTAAGCGCCATGGCAGCCAAACCGGCTATCAAGGCGGCCTGCGCCAGCAACATCCACGAGCGGCGCTTACCCAATAGTTTGGTCAGCAGTGGTATTCGGAGCCGGTCGATTAGCGGGGCCCAAAAAACCTTTATCGAGTAGGTCGTGCCTACTAGTCCGAAGTAACCGATAGTGGAACGGCTCACATCTACGTCGCGCAGATACGCCGACAAAGTTGAAAACACCAACAAGTAGGGCAATCCGGCGGAAAAACCCAGAAACGAAATACCGATGACCCGCGGCTGACTGTAAAGCCGTAGCGATTCGACCCAACTGCGACGAATTTCCGTCTCAGCCATCGTAGTCGTAGTCAATGGTAAGCGGGGCGTGATCGGAAAAACGTTTGCGCCGATAGACTTTTGCCTTGGTCACAGTTTCGCCTATTCCCGGTGTGACGATCTGGTAGTCAATGCGCCATCCTACGTTGTTGTCATAGGCGCGACCACGATTCGACCACCAGGTGTACTGATCCTCTTTCTGATTGACACGACGGAAGGCATCCACATAACCGGCCGGCCCCAGGAGTTTGTCCATCCAGGCGCGTTCCTCGGGCAGGAAACCAGATTTTTTTTGATTTGAACGCCAATTTTTCAAATCAATTTTCTTGTGGGCAATATTCCAGTCGCCACACAGAATGTATTCACGTCGTTTGCGCCTGAACTTGCGCAATAGCGGCATAAACAAATCCAGGAATCGAAATTTTGCGGCCTGGCGATCATCGTGCGATGAGCCTGAGGGCGCATACAAAGAAACCACACTCAGCTTGCCGAAACGCGCCTCGACGTAACGGCCTTCCGTATCGAATTCCCGCCAACCCTTACCGCCGCCGCCGGCGCGCGTAAACCCCTCGATGAGCTGATCCGGTTCGCGCCGGGTATAGATGGCCACGCCACTGTAGCCGCGCCGCTCGGCGGGATGATAGATATTATAGAACTGGCGCGGATGATAGACGCGGTCCTCGATTTGTTCCGGATTCGCGCGTGTCTCTTGCAGACAGATCACATCCGCCTTCTGCCGTGACATCCAGCCGAAAAAACCCTTGCGCGCGGCTGCACGAATTCCATTCACGTTTAGAGAGATGACTCGCATTCGCTATGATACCGACATGAACCAGGACCAAGGATACCAGCGCGCCTTCCTCGAACTCGCCATAGATCTGGGTGCGCTGAAGTTTGGCAACTTCACGCTCAAATCGGGTCGTGAAAGTCCTTATTTTTTCAATGCGGGCGTATTCAACACTGGCAGTGCAATCGCAAGACTCGGGCGCTTCTATGCGGAAGTGATCGCCGCCACGGATCTCAAGTTCGATATGCTCTTTGGCCCGGCCTACAAGGGCATCCCGCTGGCAGCAGTAACCGCCGCCGCGCTGGCCGATCACCACGATATGGACATCCGGCTGGCTTATAACCGCAAAGAGGTCAAACAACATGGCGAAGGTGGGTCGATCGTCGGCGGGCCGCTCGCCGGCCGCGTGCTGATCGTTGACGATGTTATTACGGCAGGTACTGCGGTGCGGCAGGCCGTAGCCCTGATACGCGAGGCTGGCGCAGGTGTTGCCGGAGTCGTACTGGCCTTGGACCGTGAAGAGCGTGGCACAGGCTCTCGGTCGGCGGTGCAGGAACTGGGTTCCGAACTGGGCGTACCGGTGGCGAGCATTGCGTCGCTTGGCGACCTGGTCGCCCTGGTGGCCAGTGACGCAGCACTGGGCCAGCATTTACAGGCAATGAGGGCCTATCGCCGACATTATGGTGTGTAAAAATGTGTGCACGACCAGACGAGGTGAGAACTTCATCACGCCGTGCCGTCTAATGAATATGCTATTAATATCCGAACTATGAAAAGCCAAATCGCCATCTTTATCTGCCTGCTTTGCCTGAGCCTTCCGGCCGCGGCCGATGACCTATACAAGTGGGTCGACAAAAACGGTGTTACGCATTATGGCGATGCTATCCCGGCGGAAGCCAGCACACAGGAACGCCATGTACTGAACCGTCACGGCGTCACGGTTAAAGTGCTGGACCGTCAAAAGACGATCGCAGAACTCAACGCAATGGCTGCAGCCGCCGCTCGGATGGAGCAAGAAAAGAGTGCTGAGCAAATGCAAGCTGAGAGGGACCGAGTGCTGCTCGATACGTACTTGTCGGCCCGTGAAATCGAAATGCTGCGTGACCGGCGAGTACTCGCTATCGAAGCACGCCTCGGTGTCACACGGCACTATCTTGAGAATCTGCGCGCTGAGTGGGATGAGCTTGAGGTAGAAGTCGCAGAGTACAACTTTCCTTACGACGCCAACTCCGAACTGCCGGCCCTGCCTGAAGAACTGGCAGAGCGCATCGTATTCACTGAGAACGCCATGGCTGAGCACATGAGTTCTCTACGTGAGCTACGCACTCAGCAATCGAAAATTCGATCCCGCTTTGAGCGAGACATAAGCCGCTTCAAGTTACTGAAAGAGCAAGAACTCGCCTCAGTTACGCCCTGAATGCCCGAAGCCGCCGGCGCCACGAGCGGTTTCTTCAAATTCGTTCACCACTTCCAGCTTCGCCTGTACCACCGGAACAAAGACCATCTGTGCAATGCGCTCACCCGGATCAATGACGAAATCCGCTTTACCCCGATTCCAGCAAGACACATAAACCTGACCCTGGTAGTCCGAGTCGATCAGACCGACCAGGTTGCCGAGTACGATACCGTGCTTGTGGCCCAGACCAGAACGCGGTAGCAACAGCGCGGCCAAACCATTATCGCCGATGTGAATCGCTATTCCGGTTGGAATAAGTTCGGTCTCGCCTGGTTCGAGCGTGATCTCCGTGTCGATACAGGCGCGCAGATCGATCCCTGCAGAACCGTCGGTTGCGTGTGCGGGCAACTCAAAGTCGCGACCGATGCGCGGGTCCAGTACTCGTACCTTGATCTCACGCACTGCGATTATTCCGTTGGTTTTCGGTTGCTGCCATTCTTTCCGCGATTAGCGCGACCAGATCCCGCGCCAAACTGACCTTGCTCGCGGTCGGTAGTTCATGCTTGCCGCCAGCCCATATAACTGTCAACTGATTCTCATCAGTGCCAAAACCGATCGTCCCGCCGGAGTCCTCGCCGACTTTGTTTGCCGCGATCATGTCCAGTTTTTTCCGCTCGAGTTTCTCACTTGCATAACGTTCTATATCGCGGGTCTCGGCGGCAAATCCCACTGTAAACGGAGCAGGCTTTAGTGCTGCAACACTGGCCAGCACATCGGTCGTCTGTTCCAGCTTGAGCGTCAGACTCTCTCCGGTCTTCTTCATTTTATGCGCGGACGTTGCTACTGGCCGATAGTCAGATATCGCAGCGGTCCCGATGAAAATATCCACATCAGCGACAGTCTCGTGGACGGCGCGATGCATTTGCGCGGCGCTTTCGACATCAATGCGCGTTACACCATACGGCGTCGGCAATGCTACCGGACCACTGATCAGTGTCACTCTCGCACCGGCGGCGCGCGCCGCACGGGCGATAGCAAAACCCATCTTGCCGGAACTGTGATTGCTGAGATATCGCACGGGGTCGACCCGCTCGCGTGTCGGTCCCGCAGTAATCATCACATGACGTCCGGCGAGTCTGTCGCTGGAAAGCAAACCGCTGGCAACAATAGTCTCGACGATCTCTTCGGGTTCAGACATACGACCGGGCCCAACCTCGCCACAGGCCTGATCGCCAGTTGCTGGTCCGATAAGTCTTATACCGCGTTGTTCCAAAACACGGACGTTTTCCTGTGTGGCCGCATTGGCCCACATCATGCGATTCATTGATGGTGCCAACCAGACCGGTGCATCCGTCGCCAGACAAAGCGTACTGAGCAGATCGTCGGCCATGCCCGCGACCACGCGCGCCATGAAATCTGCGCTCGCCGGAGCAATCACGACGATATCTGCCCAGCGGGCCAGTTCGATGTGACCCATAGCGGCTTCCGCCTCGGAGTCCCACAGATCGTCACGCACGGACTCACCGGACACCGCCTGAAACGACTGTGCCGTCACGAAACGTCGGGCACCGGGTGTCATGACGACTTGTACCGAAGCGCCTCGCTCGCGCAGACGTCGCACCAGCTCGATGCCCTTATAGGCGGCGATGCCCCCGGTAACGCCGAGCAGTATTTTTCGGTTTTCTAACCCCGAATCGGCCATGGATCACTCCGGCGAAGAATATCGGCATAGTTTACGGCCTTGTACACGGTTGTTCCTCTCCGGCGCCTGTGGGACAGTGGAAACCGGGTCTTTCACAAGGAATGTGGCATGACTATCAGTAACTGGCCGCGCGGCGAAAGGCCCCGCGAAAGGCTGCAGGAACTTGGCTCAGCCGCTCTGTCGGACGCAGAACTACTTGCGGTATTACTGGGCACCGGCGTGGCTGGCGGCACCGCACTGGACCTCGCCCATGAACTTCTGCAACGGTTTCGCAGCTTGCGTGCTCTGTTGACTGCGACACAAACGCAGGCCTGTCAGGTCCGGGGATTGGGCCCGGCGCGTTGGAGTCAGCTACAGGCGGCAGTTGAAATTGTCCGCCGGAATCTGCGCGAAGCACTCGATCGTCCTGATGCTTTGACCAGCCCTGCCGTCACACGTGAATTTCTACGCGCAAGGTTACGCGATTTGCCGCATGAGCTGTTCTGCTTGTTGCTGCTGGATAACCGCAATCGCGTTATTACTTTCGAAGAGCTGTTTCGCGGCACCATAGACGGCGCCAGTGTGCACCCACGCGAAGTCGTGAAACTCGCGCTCGAGCGCAATGCTGCCGCAGTGATCCTGGCACATAATCATCCCAGTGGAATCGCCGAACCCAGTCAGGCTGATGAAATGATCACACGCAGACTGTGTGATGCGCTGAGTCTGGTTGACATACGCGTGCTCGATCACTTTGTTGTCGGCGAAGGAGATTGCGTGTCCTTTGCAGAACGCGGTCTTATCTGACGAACAATAGCCCGGCTGCATGTGTTCCCCCTCCCCTCCGGGGAGGGGGTTAGGGGGAGGGAAAGTAGCTGTTCCCCCTCCCCTCCGGGGAGGGGGTTAGGGGGAGGGGCAAATCCCGCAAGCCCGTCGAGTCTCTTGCGCGTGCAACCCCCCACCCTAACCCTCCCCCCAAAGGGGGGAGGGAATCTATGTGTTCCTCCCCCTCCGGTTAGGGGGAGGGAATGTATCTGATACATCTCGTGGTCGGGGTGGGAAGAAGTAGCCCGGGCATTGTTGCGAGCCGCGCCGGGTGCTGGTATAAAGTCCCGCTCTTTGCCGGCACCGCCGCGCAAGAAAAAGCCCCGAGGATTCAGTTATGTCCAGAGTCTGCCAGGTAACCGGCAAGCAACCGACCAGCGGTAACAACGTATCGCACGCCAAAAACCGGAGCAGACGGCGGTTTTTGCCCAATTTGCACTCGCATCGCATCTGGGTGGAGAGCGAAAACCGTTATGTTAAATTGCGGATATCGACCAAGGGTCTGCGCTTGATCGACAAGCACGGTATCGACAAGGTTCTGGCCAAACTGCGCGCACGCGGGCAGAAGGTCTAGGGAGAAAACGATGGCCAGTAATCGCGAGAAGATACGACTTAGATCGTCGGCAGGAACCGGTCACTTCTATACGACAACAAAGAACAAACGGCTACATCCGGAAAAGATGGAAGTCATGAAATACGACCCGCGCGTGCGCAAACACGTGCCTTACAAAGAAACCAAGATCAAGTAAGGGCCAAAAGGACACGTCTCCCCAGCGACACCGTATCCTCCGCAAGACGGCTGATAAGGGGCGAGAAAGAAGACGGTCATTTCTCTGCGGCGACTCTTCGTTTGTAGCCGCAGTAAACCAGATCTACGCGATTTGGTAGGTGCTGATACGACCCGAGAAATCCTGCAAAGCGCGAATTCCACTGGCCTCAGCCTGAGCAACCCACTCACGCAGCTGTACCACCAACTTTTCATTGCTGATGGTACGACCACTCCACAAAGCCCTCAGTCGCTCTCGGAATTCGTGAACCGTACGCAGCGACTGATTTCGATCCAGCAATTCGCTGAGTCTCTGACGCGCGTCATCGTCCAACAGCTTGGGTTGCCTGACCATCAGGCGACGCGCTCCACGTGCCATACGCTTCGGCAAATCTGCCAGTTCCAGACGCAAAGTCGGTATCGTGACGCTGCGGCTATAGTCGCGCAATACATGCATGCGATTGACCAGCACAGCCTTCAATGTCTCGATATCGATGTTACGACGCTCCGGTTGCAAAACCGGTTTCGGCGCCACTTTACGAACTTTGGCCAGCCCGAAAAAGCGCAGGACAATGATATACAGCCAACCAATATCAAACTCCCATTGACGCACCGAGAACTTCGATGAGGTAGGAAAGGCGTGGTGATTATTATGCAGTTCCTCGCCACCGAGCATTACGCCCCAGGGAACAATATTCGTGGCCGCGTCATCGCATTCAAAATTACGATAACCCGTGTGATGTCCGACACCATTGATGATGCCGGCCGCCAGAAAGGGAATTGTCGCCATCTGTATGGCGCCGATAGTGATGCCGATAGGACCAAACAACACGATGTTGACCGTAAACATGATGCCTATACCCAGGTAGGCATGGCGCTGATAAATGTTGCGCTCAATCCAGTCGTCGGGTGTCCCGTGGCTAAAATGCTCCAGGGTCTCTTCGTTCTTCGCTTCCTCGCGGTACAGTTCGGCCCCTTCGAACAGCACCTTGCGTAAGCCGTGAATTTGCGGGCTATGCGGATCCTCTTCGGTCTCGCAACGTGCGTGGTGCTTGCGGTGAATCGCAACCCATTCGTTAGTCTTGATTCCGGTCGTCAGCCACATCCAGAACCGGCATAGGTGACGAACTGCAGGGTGCAGTTCCAGACCGCGGTGGGCCTGATCGCGATGCAGGTAAAGCGTGACGCAGGCGACCGTAGCCTGGCACAAAAGCACGGTGATCAAGGTCAGAGCGAGCGGGCCCAGCTGTAGTAATCCGGAAAGGTATTCCATGAAGTATCCTGTCGGTGGTGGGGGCGCGAGAGCCCCGGAATATAGCGTATCGTTCCCTGACAGACCAGACTGTAATTAGACCGACGCTGACAGCAATACCCTTATAAACGCCATGAATTGTAGGGTTTGTGCCCCAGATCACATTATTGGCCCACTGCTATGCCTGAATTGCCGGAAGTCGAAATCACCCGCCGCGGAATTGCCCCTGCAATCAAGGGCATAGCTGTCAAAAAGGTGGTTATTCGGCAGCGGCGGCTGCGCTGGCCGATTTCCGCCGGTCTGGCCCGGGAGCTGCCCGGTGAGACGGTCGATTCGGTTGATCGGCGGGCAAAATACCTGCTGCTAGGCACCACGGCTGGCACGCTGATTACCCATCTGGGTATGTCTGGCAGTCTGCGCGCTTTGTCGAATCCTGGTCCCGCGCAAAAACACGACCATGTCGACATCGTGTTTGCCAACGGGACTTGTTTGCGTTTTACGGATCCGCGTCGTTTTGGGTCGATGTTGTGGACGCGGCGTGATCCCTTGCGGCATCGATTGCTTGCAAGACTCGGTCCTGAGCCATTGCATCCCGAATTCGACGGAGAGTATTTGTACAAGAGCGCCCGTGGACGCCGCGGCGCTATAAAGCTGCACATCATGAATGCCGCGACCGTCGTCGGCGTCGGCAATATTTATGCCAGCGAGGCGCTATATGCGGCCGGAATCAATCCTCGCCGAGCAGCGGGTAGAATTTCATTACCACGCATGCAGTTGCTCAGCGACACAATCAAGTTAGTATTGGAAAACGCAATAAAAGTCGGTGGCACAACGTTGCGCGACTTCACCGGCGGTGACGGTCAACCCGGTTACTTTCAGCTTGAGTTGAATGCCTACGATCGTGACGGACAACCCTGCCCCGGTTGCGGATCGGCGATCCGCCGGATCGTCATCGGCCAGCGTTCCACCTTCTACTGCCCACACTGCCAAACCTGAGCATCAACGGTAATCAATGAGCGGATGCGCCGACAAGAAATTTCTTCATCATCCCCTTGCTGGCAGACTCAGGAACCTCGGCAATCCAGGCATATTCACCAGGTTCAAAATCTAGATGCAGATAGGCGGTGCTTCCAGCAGGCATTTCATTGGTGCCCCCAACAAAAGTCGCGGGCGCCGGTGTTTCAAGACCCGTCATCTCGCGCCAGTCCATCCAGGTCTGCAGCACCTCCAAATCGGTGTCCGGCGCCAGTCTCACCAGGTGCAGGTCATGCTTCACAAAGTTCTCATGTGTCTGCTGTTCGCCAAATTGAACTTCAACTATGTGTTTCCCCGGCGTTGGTGCGCCGTCGAATTCAATACCGCCTGCCTTGGAGATGGTGACTGTGAAAGTCGCTTCAGGCGGATTTGCCGCCGTGCTGTCTCCCGTCACTTCAAACTCCGCCACCATACCAATGCTGTCCGGAGACGGGTTGAAGCTATGGAAGATCCCACCGGTTTTTACGTAGCATTCCAAAAGATAATTCCCAGGCTGCAGATTAAGTGTGGTCGTCGCAACACCACCGGCGGACACAAATCCCGGCCCACCCATGAATACGATCTCACCGAACCAGGCAGGCAGCGTTCCAAACACCTGCATCGCCTCATCGGCTTTGGCTTCATTGAGCAGGTTCATGCCGTTCTGGAAGACCGGTGCAACCTGTTCCTGCTGATCCGCAAGTCCGATTCCTTGCGGCAGTTTCTGAATCAACGCGAAATGAGTCATTTGAGATTCGTTCTTGAAATGAAACGTCGTCCAGCCCGCTGGGATCTCTGTGGGGGCATCGAACTTTAGTCCCCTTGCAACGATTTCCACATCGTTGGGTTCCCCCACACTGACAACAGAGCCCTTATCAGGTGTACAGCCATACTGTGCTGCCAGAATTGCGATAACTACCGTTGTTCGTGCTCTGTTGTACATGCGAGTCGTCCCAGACGCGATTCTTTCAAGCGTAGACGCCCGCAGACGTGAATTCAATCTGCAGTTAGGGCGTTTTTTTGTTTCTATAGGGTATGTTGCGACGTTCACCGGGATCGGTGTACAGATCGCCACGGGCCTTTTGGCGCCATGAGGCGCCATTACCGGCAGCGGATGCCGGCACGTGTATGCCGATGGTCTGAAGCGCTTGAATTTTCTGACTCAAGACCTTGTGACCTTCTTCCTGCAGAAAAAACCAGTACGGCGGAAAAGCGATATCGGTCAACCGTGCGTCCCAATGCGGCTGTAACGATTCAAAATATGCACCATCCACACCGGCGTCGCCAAGGTGCAATACCGTAGGCCACTTACCCAGCGTAACGCGAAAGGCCAGGTTGCTGATTTGTGCCATTCGTTCACCGCCAGCATGCGGAATGTTGACGGCTTCTACTAGTATTCCGCCGCGGGAAATCGATTGCGCTGCATCGCCCGGTCGCAGTTCGAATCCGACCATCCGTTCGGTCAGCGGGTCGTCGGAATTTATTGACTGGCTCAACGCATCGACAACCTGTTTTGGTGCAAAAAGACTGACGTCGGGTTGGCTTCTCAGGTAGGCCAGTGTTTCCGATGCATTGAAGTGATCGTCATGGATGTGCGAAACGAATATCGCGTCTACGCCATCGTATGGCCTCTCACCTGCCATTAACTGCGCCCGCGTCTGTGGCGCGACGAGCGCATATAAGTTCATTCCGTCAAGATAGAAAGTATCGAAGAGTACTTTCCACTTGCCATGGCTAACCATGACGCCTTCGTTACCCAGATACTCAGACCCGGCCTCGTTTGCATGACCGGTGGAAAGGCTGAGCCCCAGAATCAGAATCCACACAAAACGGTACACCACGACGTCGTTATCGCTTAGCGTGTCAGATCGAACTAGTTGCCGCTTGGCTTAGCGTCTGTCTGCTGCAGACGTAGATATTTTTCATGCAATGTCTCCTGAGTTTCCTCATGTTCCGGATCAAGCGGAATACAATCAACCGGGCATACCTGAACACACTGCGGCTCATCGAAATGCCCCACACATTCCGTGCAACGCGAGGGATCGATGTGGTAGTAGACAGGCCCCATGTATATCGCTTCATTTGGGCATTCCGGCTCGCACACATCGCAATTGATGCATTCGTCCGTGATCTTGAGCGACATCGTATTGCGCCACTACTTCTTGGCGTAGAACCTGACCAAGGCATCACGCACACGCGGATGTACAAATTTTGATACGTCGCCGCCGAATGACGCAACCTCGCGAACCAGTGTCGACGAAATATAAGTATATTGCTCTGCCGGTGTCAGGAATACGGTTTCAATGTCAGGCGCGATCTGACGGCTCATCGTCGCAAGCTGGAATTCGTATTCGAAATCAGATACTGCCCGCAAACCACGAATCATTACGGGGAGATTATTTTCGCGGGCAAAATCGACCGTCATGCCTTCGTACCCGCGCACCTCTACGTTTTCCACATCACCCACGACTATTTGTGCCATGTCAACCCGGCTCTTCAAATCGAACACTGGTGTCTTGCGCGGACTCGCCGCAATGCCGACAACCACGCGATCAAACATGGTGGCCGCACGACGGATCAAGTCGTTGTGTCCATTGGTGACGGGATCGAAAGTGCCCGGATAGAGCGCGGCGCGGGTCATGGAATCTCCTGCCTGACTGAAACCAAATGATACCCCACACGGCCCGCTCGCTTGCTGCGCAGCAATTCCAGTCCTTTCGGCAGTTCCGGCGAGCCCTTGTCGGCCAGCATCTCCATATAGATTCGGCCGCCTGTTCGCAGGAGCTTGCCGGCTACTATTTGATGCAACAGGCGCGCCCAGGGGTCTTCGTCGAACGGGGGATCGAGAAAGATCAAATCGAAATCGAGTGCGCAGCGGCGCAGATAAGCTAGCGCATCGCTGCTTACACATACGGCATTGCCACTGTTCAGTTCGACCATGTGCTCCCGAATAGCGTCCAGAGCCTTGGCATCACGCTCGACAAAAACGCACTCTGCCGCGTGGCGGGACAGGGCCTCCAGACCCAGCGCACCGCTACCGGCATACAGGTCCAGGCAGCGCGCGCCCTCGATCAGCGGACTGACCCAGTTAAACAATGTTTCGCGCACCCGGTCCGGTGTAGGTCGCAACTGTCCGGTACCGGGAAACTGTATCCGCCGCCCACGCCACTGTCCGCCGATTATCCGGAACCGGCCTGTACCGGATGGGCTGCTTTTGCCGCGCTGTCTGCTCACGCTCGGCTCCGTTGTCTTTTGTCCTGACGGTAAGGCAAACTCGCTGCCTGAAGACCAGATACGACCATGTTAAGAAAGAAAAAATCCACTGAAACTACTGAGCCGGCCGAAAAGAAACCGGGGTTCCTTCGTCGTCTGCGAACCCGACTCAATAAAGGTGACTCCTGGTTAACGACCGATGTTGCCGATCTCATCCCGGGTGGCAAGATCGACGACACCACTCTTGAAGAACTCGAAACCCGGCTGCTGCTCGGCGATGTCGGTGTCGATGCGACTGAGCATATCATCGACGGACTGCGCGAGCGTCTTAAACGCTCCGAGCTTAACGATCTGGCTGCGCTCATGAATGCCCTGCGGCAAGGGATGATCGAGCTGATCTCGCCAACTGCCATACCGCTGGAGATCGACACGACACAACAGCCGTTTGTAATCTTGATGGTCGGCGTCAATGGCGCGGGCAAGACCACGACCATTGGAAAACTGGCGAACCGTTTTCTGGATGAAGGCCGCAGCGTAATGTTGGCGGCGGCGGATACGTTCAGGGCGGCGGCCGTGGAGCAGCTTCAGGTCTGGGGCGAACGCAATGGTGTTCCCGTCATTGCACAACATGCCGGTGCTGACCCGTCGGCGGTCGTTTATGATGCGCTCGTCGCAACACGCGCACGCGACATCGATATATTGATTGCCGACACTGCCGGCCGCCTGCATACGCAAAGCAACCTCATGGAAGAACTGAAAAAGATCAAACGCGTCCTGGGTAAGCTGGATGAAAACGCACCACAGGAAACACTACTGGTCATCGATGCCGGAAACGGTCAGAACGCGCTGGCACAGGCACGCCAGTTTCACGAAGACGTTGGGCTCACCGGCGTTTGCATAACAAAACTCGATGGCAGCGCGAAAGGAGGGATATTACTGGCTATTGCACGCGAACTGGGTGTGCCGATCCGCTTTATCGGTATCGGCGAACAAGCCGACGACCTGGCCGTGTTTAACGCCGAGCAATATGTCGATGCTTTGCTCGAGCTACCCGTTACATGATTCGGTTTCAAAACGTCTATAAACGTTATGCCAGCGGTCGCGACGCGCTGAGCAATCTATCTCTGCACATCACACCCGGTGAGATGGTTTTCCTCACGGGACATTCCGGCGCAGGCAAAAGCACGCTGCTAAAACTGATTGCAATGATAGAACGGCCAACGCGCGGTCAGATGATAATCCGCGGACAAAACGTAACGCGTATTAGGCGCAAGAAGGTCCCACACTATCGCCGTTCGATCGGGATGGTATTTCAGGATCACAAACTGCTTTTTGACCGCAGTATTTACGACAACGTTGCCCTGCCACTGGTCATTGCAGGCTTGCCGGATCGCGAGATCGGCAAGCGCGTTCGCGCGGCATTGGATCAGGTCGCACTGCTCGGTCGTGAAAAACGCTCACCAATTGAATTGTCGTCGGGCGAGCAACAGCGCATCGGTATTGCCCGGGCCGTGGTCAGCAAGCCACCGGTGTTGATCGCTGATGAACCGACCGGAAACCTGGATCCGGAGTTGTCGCTGGAAATCATGCGTCTGTTCAAGCGATTTAACGCAGTAGGTGTAACGGTCGTTATCGCTTCACACGATCTGGGTCTGGTAGAGCAAATGGGTCATCGGGTAATTCGCTTGAGTGGTGGACAGCTTGCCGGTGCGGAGAGGCCAGATGGCAGCAACGCCAGGTAGTGCCAAGAAGCGCATTCCGTTGACGCAGCAAGCACGTGCTTACTTTCTGCGTCATGCACAGACCATGGTCGGTGCGCTAGGCAGACTAAGCGGGCAACCCGTGGCAAACGTGATGACGGTCGCGGTCATTGGCATTGCGCTGGCATTGCCGATTGGCTTACACCTGCTGGTGGAAAACGGCCGCGAGCTGAGCGGTAACTGGGAAAGCGTCGTCGATGTATCGGTGTACTTGCACGAAGTGGCAGATGCTGCACGCATTGAGACGATTGCCGGTGAGCTACTGGACTGGCCTGAAGTCAGTGCCGTAAGAATCATCTATGCCGAGGAAGCCCTGGGCGAGTTTGCGGAGCTATCGGGATTCGGTCAGGCACTCGACGCATTGGAAAATAATCCACTACCGGACACCCTCGTCGTCACACCGGCCGACAATTTCACTGATGCAGAAACACTGGCCGGTCTGGGCGAGGCGCTCGCCGCTATTCCCGAAGCAGAAATGGTCCAGGTAGACACCGATTGGGTGAAACGTTTTAACGCGATTCTGCAACTCATCCGCCGCACGGTTGGTCTGACGGCTTTTTTGCTGGCGCTTGCCGTGACACTGATCGTCGGCAACACGATCCGCCTGGATATTGAAAACCGGCGGGGAGAAATTGAAGTGACAAAACTGGTCGGTGGCAGCGATGCCTTCGTGCGTCGACCGTTTCTCTACGGCGGACTCTGGTACGGATTGGGCGGCGGTATTGTGGCTCTGGTCCTGACGGAGCTTTCCCTGTTGCTGTTGCGTGGACCAGTGGCGCGTCTGGCCGGGCTATATGGCAGTGGCTTCGAGCTCAGGGGCTTGGGTCCGGGCGGCATTGCCGTACTGATCGTCGGCAGCGGCCTGCTGGGATGGGCCGGCTCGTGGGTCGCCACCAGCCGCCATCTGCGCGATATCGAACCGACTTAAAGCCTCACAACAAGTGTCGCCCGCCTTTAGGGAATCAGAACACTTCAAAGAATTGGGGTTTCCTAACCATATGTTTTAAAACTGTCTTTTTGCTGAACTCCTTGCAAAATTAGCACTCCAATACGCAGAGTGCTAAAATCAATTTCGGGCTTTTTGGAGGACAAACGACCATGGCAGCGACCGCGCTGACTCTTCGGAACCAGACTCTGTTGCCTGGCGCGCCTATTGGCAGCCTTGAGGCATACATGAGCACCATCTCGTCGATACCGGTCTTGAGCCGGGAAGAAGAATTCGACCTGGCAGAACGGTTCAGCCGGGAAGGCGATCTGGAATCTGCCCGGCAATTGGTTATCTCGAACCTGCGTTTCGTTGTCCATATCGCACGTGGCTATAGCGGCTACGGTTTGCAACTCGGCGACCTCGTACAAGAGGGCAACGTCGGGCTGATGAAGGCCGTCAAACGTTTCGATCCGGATTACGGCGTGCGTCTGATCAGTTTTGCCGTGCATTGGATTCGGGCTGAGATTCACGAATTTGTTTTGCGTAACTGGCGCATCGTCAAAGTTGCTACAACGAAGGCACAACGCAAACTGTTTTTTAATTTACGGAGAGCCAAGAAGCATCTCGGTTGGCTAAGTACCGAAGAGCGCAAAGCCGTCGCAGCCGATCTGGGCGTGTCGGCTGCCGATGTTAACGAGATGGAACAACGTCTGGCCGCACACGATCTGGGATTCGACGGTGCCAACAGCGACGATGATGAAAACAACTTTGCGCCGGTGGCATACCTGCCTGCGCCCGAACCTGACCCACTTGAGCTCGTTGCAGACGATGAATCGCGTCAGGATCTGCACGGAAAACTCTTCGCGGCGCTGGACACGCTCGACGAGCGTAGCCGCCACATACTTGAGGCCCGGTGGATCGCCGAGAAAAAGACAACACTGCGCGAACTTGCAGGTGAATATGGGGTGTCAGCCGAACGCATACGACAGATCGAAGCCAACGCACTGCGGAAACTGCGGCAGGATATTACTACCTGATTCGGCCAAGAATCTCGCGGGTTTGACCCCTCACCCCTGGATCCCTTCCCGGCGCGGAGGTGGAAAACAGTTCTTGACCTTATTTTACTTGACCGGCCATGCCGGCACTTCTAGTATCAGCGCCCTTTCTGCACAGAAATAAGGGAGCTAACAAATGGCCGTAGCACGTGTTACCGAAATCACCGCTTCATCCACAAAGAGTTTTGACGACGCCGTGGAAACCGGCATCGCTCGCGCCAGCAAGACGCTTAATAACGTCGCGGGCGCCTGGGTTGAGAATCAGAAAGTGACTGTTGAGAATGGTCGTGTCAGCGAATGGCGGGTCAACCTGAAAGTGACCTTCGTCCTCGAAGATTAACTTGCTCTACAAGTTAAACAAAAACGGCGGCCAATGGCCGCCGTTTTTTGTCCTAAACTGCTATCTATAGGTCGTACCTTTGTGCTGAATCCAGCCGCCCTCTTTTTTATTACGCGGGTCATGGTGAGTCCAATGAATCACGCCACCGCGATCGTTCCACTCGTACTCACCGTAGAAGGAAACCGGGTCACCCGCTTTTATCGGAACCCTCTGGGCCAGATCGATATTGTGCGCAATCAGTACCGTGTGATCGTTGGGTAGTCTCACTATAAAACGTTGGTGCCGCGAGCCCTCCGAGTCGTCGGCCAAAGTGCGTTGCACTCTTCCGCCGCCCTCGATCCACATATCCGAGCGTTCAGACTCAAACGCGGACAGTATCTGGTCTGCAGCATCGGCGTAGTTAGTCGCATTGACTGCAGCCGCCGGCACCGATGCGGGTGCCACGCTTGCCTGGCCACCGTCCTGAACACTGTTGTACCCAAAGAACGCGACCGCGATGGCCGCGACGATACCCGCCAGTGTGCGGATTTGCTTTGTCAAACTAGCCTTCGACGATAGGTACGAGCGTTATCTCAACACGCCGGTTGAGCTGCCGCCCATCGGACGTTGAATTGTCGGCGATCGGATGGCGTGAACTGAGACCAAATGACGCCATTCGCAGCGCCAAAACTTCACGGCTTTCCAGATAACCGGACACGCTTCCCGCACGCCTTTCCGACAACGGTTGGTTGATTGCGTCCGAACCGGTGCTATCGGTATGCCCGGCGATTTCCACCAGTGTCTTCTCGTACTCATTCAAAACTACTGCGACCGAGTCGAGTACAGGATAAAACCCACCCTTGATGTCTGATTCATTTGTATCGAAGGTGACATTGCCCGGCATATTCAGAACAATATTGTCACCCATACGGACGACGCTTACGCCTGATGCTTCCAACTCGGCACGGAGTCGAGCTTCCTGCACATCCATGTAGTAACCGACGCCTGCGCCGGCGATGCCGCCGATACCTGCGCCGATTAATGCACGCTGGCGTCGTTCGCGACTATCGTCGCCAGAGATAATTCCAGCGACCGCACCGATTGCGGCGCCGATAATCGCGCCTTTGGCGGCTTTGGAGGTTTGCTCTTCACGCGTGTAAGGATTAATCGTTGTACATGCGGTTACGGTCATTGCCGCAATAACGAAAAATGCCGTTCGCCGCTGTCTAGTCAATCTGTTCATTTCTCACTCCGTAACGAAAGATTGTGGGGTAGGGATCCACTCGGTGCCCAAGAATATAGACACCGACCGGCCAAGGCCATAGCGTTCAATCTCGTTTACGTTTGGCAGCCACTTAAGACATAAGTTGTTTCTGTAATGACCGGGTAATAACGCGCCAAACAGCGCGAAACAACACGGTCGTCCCCGGCCGGAATGGCCCTGCTTAAGGCAGCCAAGCCATGCCCACGAGACCGGGTGCCTTGGAATACACAATAGTCTTGCGCGAAAACCGCACTGAGCGTTATGGTTAAACTACGTCGTTGCGGGGGAGAGACATGCCGACTGTGGATGCCTGGCTCAATGAGTATGGCGAGAGTCATCAGAATCCGACTAATAAGTTTTTGCACTGGATCTGCGTTCCCCTGATCGTGCTTAGCCTGATTGGTATGCTTTGGTCCATACCGGTACCGGTGGCTTTTGAGAGAACGTCGCCACTACTGAACTGGGGCATGATTTTTTTGCTCGCCTCGCTGATCTATTACTTCATCATGTCACTTAGTCTCGCAATCGGCATGATTTTCTTTACTGTCGGGACTGTATTGCTCATCAACTGGTTGGACGGGTTATCCACGCCGCTGTGGGCAATCTCATTGAGTGTTTTTGTTGCCGCCTGGATTGGTCAGTTCATCGGGCACATTATCGAAGGTAAGAGACCGTCGTTTTTTAAAGACATGCAATTCCTGATGATCGGCCCTATATGGTTGTTGTCGGCCGTCTACAAAAAGCTCGGCATCCCAATCTAGTCTGTTGCGGCCCTACCCCTATTGGTGAGCGGCGGCTGTAACGGCGGCGGCAACCGCGTCGTGGACTTTACGGTCTAGTGGGTCGGGCACAAGATCATGTTCACCGGCGAGACTGGCCAGGGTTCGGGCCGCGGCGATCAGCATTGCATCGGTAAATGAATTCGCCCGTGCGTCCAGCACACCGCGAAACAACCCGGGAAATCCTAATACGTTGTTGATGCCTTTGCCGTCGGCGGCAAACGAGGCCCCGGCAAGTAATGCATCGCCAGGATCGATTTCCGGATCCGGGTTGGACAATGCAAGAATAACCTGCCCCTCACGCACCATTTCCGGTTTTATCAATCCCTTTACGCCGGTCGTTGAGATAACGATATCCGCTTTGCCCATGATCTCATCGAGCGTTGCTACCTCGCCACCCATGGATCTTAGCCGTGCCTGCGCACCTTCGTTCAGGTCGGCACCCATCACCTGTTTCATCCCGGCATGTTGCAACAAACGCACAATACCGATACCCGCCGCACCGAGACCAACTTGCCCAATTACGCTGTCTTCCGGGCGCCGGTCTGCCCGCTCGCAAGCGTTAATCAAAGCGGCAAGCGTGACGACAGCGGTACCGTGTTGATCGTCATGCAATACAGGTATGTCCAGTTTGTCGACTAATGCCTGTTCGATTTCAAAACACTCCGGCGCGGCGATGTCCTCGAGTTGGATACCACCAAAACTCGGAGCAATAGCGGCAACTACACGAATCACTTCTGCGGGATCTGTGCAGTCGAGCAAAATGGGAACACCCGTAAGATCGGCGAACGCAGCAAACAATGCCGCTTTGCCTTCCATCACGGGCAATCCGGGCAATGCACCAATATTTCCCAGACCCAGTATGGCCGTTCCGTTGGTTACGATGGCAACTGTGTGGCCAACATTGGTCCAGTCGTAGGCACGTGAGGGGTCGTCCTGAATTGCCAGGCATACGCGTGCCACACCGGGTGTGTAGATATCGCGCAACACCTGCTGACTCTCGATATTGACCCGCGAGACCGTTTGAATCTTGCCGCCGGCATGGCGGTTGAATACCCGGTCCGAGCGACCCAGGACCTTGGCGCCCGGCAGTGCATCGATGTGCTCGAAAACCTCGCGATCCGCCTCGGCATCCATCTCCAGTGTGAGTTCCCAAACAGACTTGCCGCCTTCCCGGTGCACCATCGTCAAGTGCTCAATCGTGAGTCCGTCGTCGCCTATCACGCCCAGAATCTTCGACAGATTGCCGGGTTTGTGATCGGATTCGATCAGCAGGATTTCGGGTATTTTCATACGACACTCCTGATTCGCCGGGCGTAGTGTAACGCCATCCTATCCAGTATTTATCGGCAAATTTTCGGGCCGCTGATGTACGAAATCGACGACGCCCAGGGGTGCCGGGCAACCCGGCACTCGCGTATCATTGCTCGACCCACTACCAGGAGCGCCACATGGCCACCGCTGCAGAAAGCCTTAAAACAGCCTCGCCGGCACTCGACCCTATGGATCTCTATGACGTGCGTAGCGAGCTGAATGAAGAAGAACAGCTCGTCCAGGGTACCGTCGCACGTTTTGTTGATGAACGTGCGTTGCCGGTCATACCCGAAGCTTTTGAGAAAGGTCGTTTCCCCGCTGAGCTGGTGCCGGAGATTGCCTCGCTGGGTTTGCTCGGCAGTTCTATCGAAGGTTACGACTGCGCGGGACTGAACAGTGTTTGCTACGGACTGATCTGCCAGGAGCTGGAACGCGGTGACAGCGGTTTACGCAGTTTTGTTTCCGTGCAGTCCAGCCTGGTCATGTATCCAATCTACGCCTATGGAACCGACGAACAAAAAGAACGTTGGCTGCCCGCGCTGGCCAAGGGTGAGGCAATAGGTTGCTTCGGACTGACCGAACCGCAGGGGGGCTCCGACCCCGGCAACATGCAAACGCGTGCTCAACGTGACGGCGATGACTGGATCATCAACGGTTCCAAGATGTGGATTACCAACGGCACGATTGCCGATGTCGCCGTAGTCTGGGCAAAAACCGATGACGGTGTGCAGGGTTTCCTCGTGGAAAAGGGCATGAAGGGATTTGACGCACCGGAAATCGAACACAAGTTTTCGTTGCGCGCATCGGTTACGTCGTCATTGTTTTTCGACAACGTCCGGGTACCAGAAGCCAACCGCTTGCCGAAGGTGCGGGGCTTAAAGGGTCCATTGGGTTGTCTCACGCAAGCGCGTTTCGGTATTACCTGGGGTGCCATCGGTGCAGCACAAGCCTGTCTACGCGAGCTGATCGATTACACCAGCACGCGGATCCTGTTCGACCGCCCGCTTTCGCACACCCAAACTGTGCAACGGCGGCTGGCCGAGATGGCGCGCCAGATCACGCTGGCACAGTTACTGTCGCTACGACTGGGCCGGCTAAAAGACGCCGGACGCATGTCGCCAACACAGGTCTCGCTGGCGAAATGGAACAACGTACGCATGGCGTTGGATATTGCCCGCGATTCCCGCGATCTCTTAGGAGGCAGTGGAATCAGTGTCGAGTTCTGCCCGATACGCCACATGTTGAACCTGGAAAGCGTGATTACTTACGAAGGCACCGAAACTATTCACGAACTGGTTATAGGTCGTGAGTTGACGGGTGTTAACGCGTTCTGACGGGACGATATAGACGTGAGCAAACACAGTTTGGTCAAATCCGGAACACGCGGCATCAACCGTGCAGAGATTGTCGACCGGAATTTTCAGGATTTTCTCCAGCATTGGGGCGAGCCCTTTACGGCTCGCAGCGTGGATGCACCTGTCTCCGGCGGCTTGACGGGGAAAAAACTGTTGTCACTGTTCGATGTCATGATGACATCGCGTCTACTCGACCTCACCGCACGGGAACTGCGTGGACGCAATGAAGGCTTTTACACGATCGGCAGCTCGGGTCATGAGGCGAACGCCATCGTTGGCATGCAGAGTCGTACAACCGATCCGGCGTTTCTGCATTATCGCAGCGGTGGTTTTATGCTCGCCCGCACCAGTAAGCTGCCCGAATGCGACCCCGTCTACGATACCTGTTTATCGCTGGTAGCTTCACGCGAAGATCCGGTGTCGGGCGGGCGTCACAAAGTCTGGGGTAGCGCACCCGGCTGGGTGTTGCCGCAAACCTCTACGATCGCCAGTCATTTGCCCAAAGCAGTTGGTACCGCCATCGCATTGGCACAAACCAAACGACTGGGCATTGAGCCACCGATTCCGGACGACAGTATAGTCATCTGTAGCTTTGGCGATGCAAGCGTCAACCACAGCGCAGCCCAGGGTGCGTTTAACGCCGCGCAGTGGACTGCGTATCAAAATCTGCCGGTGCCGATCCTGTTTATTTGTGAAGACAACGATTTTGGTATTTCGGTGCGGACACCGGAAGGTTGGGTCCGGGCCGCATTTTCGAGCAGACCCGGCTTAGATTATCGATATGCCGACGGGCTGGATGTAACCCAGGCCTGGGATGTTACACGGGCCGCCATCGATGAATGTCGCAGCAAACGGCGTCCGGTCTTTTTGCATTTGCGAGTTACGCGGTTATTGGGTCACGCCGGAACCGATGTGGAAACCGAATACCGCACGCTGACCGATATCGAACGTAACGAAGCCAGTGACCCATTGCTGTTGACCGCGGAAACCGTGATTGAAAACGGGCTGATGGACGCAGAAACAATACTAAAACGCTATGAAGGACTGCGTGCCAGTGTGCGACGCGCCGCTGATCGCGCTGTTGCCCGCCCGCGTTTGACGACCAGCGACGAAGTCATGCGACCGCTGGCACCGTATCAGTCGACGGAGGTGGAACGGGAAGCCGGTCGCAACGATTATGATCGCAAGGTCGCATTTGGGCAACGCACGCTACCTGAGAATGCCGGACCTAGACACCTTGCGATCAATATCAACCGCGCGTTGCACGATCTGATGGCCAAATATTCGGAAATGACACTATTTGGCGAAGACGTTGCCCAAAAAGGCGGTGTCTATACGATAACTACTGGGCTGCATAAAACTTTTTCCGGCACACGCGTGCATAACACCCTGCTCGATGAAAGCACCATACTCGGGATGGCTCAGGGGGCGGGCTATATGGGTCTGTTGCCATTCCCGGAAATTCAGTATCTCGCGTATTACCACAATGCATGCGATCAAATACGCGGCGAGGCCTGTTCACTGCAGTACTTTTCGCGGAACCAGTTCCGCAATCCGATGGTGATTCGTATCGCATCTCTGGCGTATCAAAAAGGCTTCGGCGGACATTTTCACAACGACAACTCCTTTGCCGCGCTGCGTGACATCCCTTCACTGATTATCGCCTGTCCGTCACGTGGAGATGACGCTGCAATGATGCTGCGCACCTGTGCGGCGCTGGCGAAAGTCAGTGGCCGGGTGGTGGCATTTATGGAACCCATCGCGTTGTACATGACCAAGGATCTTTATACGGAGAAGGACGCCAAATGGATCTTTGATTATCCGGCACCGGATCGCTTTATCCCATTTGGCGAGGGCCGGGTCTATTTCCCTGCGGCAAAGGACTTATTGATTATTACTTATGGCAACGGCGTGCCGATGTCGCTGAGAGTTGCCGAAAAACTGCAACAAGAATTCGGCATCTCAACACGAATATTGGATCTGCGTTGGCTCAAGCCGCTGAATCACGATCTGATTGCCCATCACGCCGGTCAGATCAAGAAAGTGCTGGTCGTCGACGAGGGCCGGCGCACTGGCGGTATCGCCGAGGAAATTTTCACCGCGATCGATGAGCATCATGGCAGCGGCATAATAAAACGCCGTGTTTGTGGTGAAGACTCCTACATCCCGCTGGGCGCAGCGGCCAACCTGGTGCTGGTATCCGAAGACGGCATACTGGATGCGGCAAGGCGGCTATTGCGCTAGGCCGCGCGCCGTCAGATACCGGAAATAAATTTCTTTGGCACACGATCGTTATGACCACCGGGCGGTGTTGCACATCGCCACACCCCTGATTCTCTCCAATATTACCGTGCCCCTTCTGGGCATGGTCGATACCGCCGTCGTCGGTCATCTGGATAGCCCGCACTATATCGGTGCAGTCGCGGTTGGCGCGATCATTTTCAGTTTTATTTACACCGGCCTCAACTTCCTGCGCATGGGTACTACCGGTATCACGGCGCAGACATTGGGTACCCGCGATAACGACGAATTACGCACGGTCCTGGGACAGGTGTTGAGTGTCGCCTTCGGGATGGCCGCGATCCTGTTGTTGTTGCAGGTACCCATCGGCGTCCTGGCCTTATGGCTGATCAACCCCAGTGCCGACGTTGCGGCACAAACCGAAATCTATTACAGCATTCGAATCTGGAGTGCGCCCGCAGCGCTCGCAAACTTTGCTCTCGTCGGCTGGTTTATTGGGCTGCACAATGCGCGCGCGCCGTTATTCATGATGATCCTGGTCAATATTGTGAATATCGGTCTGGACATACTCTTTGTCGTATACCTGGGCATGCGCGCCGATGGTGTCGCACTGGCTTCGGTCCTGGCCGAGTATTCCGGTTTCGCTGTCGGATTGTTTCTGGTCGCACGAGAATTAAGACTCCGGCCTGGTCACTGGATTCGCAGCCGCCTCACCGATAAGCACCGGTTCAAGCGTCTGTTCGCGGTAAATGCGAATCTTCTGATACGAACAATGTCGCTGATGTTTGCCTTTGGTTTCTTGACGGCGATGAGTGCCCGACAGGGCGACATTATCCTGGCAGCCAATGCCATTTTGCTGAACATGCAGTATTTCATGGCCAGTGCACTGGACGGTTTTGCCAATGCGGCCGAAGCGCTCGTCGGCCGTGCTATCGGTGCGAAACACCGTGACAGCATCAAGCGCGCAATACGCCTTTCTATGTTCTGGTCGGTGGTTATCGCCCTCATGTTTGTAGTCGCTTATGCAATAGGCGGTGCCTGGATCATAAAATTACTGACTGATCTTGAACCGATTCGAGCTGCGGCGATCCTGTTTCTGCCCTGGATAATTCTTTCGCCGATTATTTCGACCTGGAGTTTTCTTTATGACGGTGTCTACGTCGGGGCCACACTTGCACGCGAGATGCGTAACACGATGGTGTTTTCCACTTTCCTGATCTTCCTGCCCGCCTACTGGCTATTACAACCACTTGGTAATCACGGATTGTGGCTGTCGTTTCTGTTGTTCATGGCGGCACGGGGACTGACAATGTGGTGGCTGCTGCCCAGAAAACTGCCCACGCTGCAACTGAACTAACCACGAAGGCCGCTCCCCACCTAACCGAAAGCTCGGCCTTTGGCCTCACGAAAGCGTCGCTACGCGACTTATGGATCTGCGTGTCTCGATACACCCAAATCGCCCAAGCGGAAGAAAAAAAGGCGCTAACTGTCCGTCAGCGCCTCTTCTGTTGCTTTGATCTCCGTGCGAGCTACAGCACAGTCGCCGACTGGACGCCCCACTTCTGATCCTCGGACCCACCCTTGGTGCCAGAGATCCGCGAACGGAATACGTAGTCGCCGGCATCGAGGGGTAGTGTTATCGAGTAGTCCTCGGACATCCCGGCGTCAAGGTTCACGCCATCAATGCTGCCAACGCCGGAGCGGCTGCAATCGTAGATATCGCAGGTAAAGACATCGCCTGCGCAGTCGCCCAGTGCGATGACGTTGAGGTCAACCTTGATCCGGCCGCTTCCATCATTGGTTATGTTAACGGTTATCGTTGCCTCACCGGCAGTCGTCGTGTCGACAGTCATACTGTTCATGGTAATCGCCGCGGTACCGCCGCCGGCGTGGATTACCGGTGCCAGAATCAGTAGAAGCGCTGCGGCCAGCATAAGACTTGGCGTCTGAAACTTGTATCTCATTGTTCACTCTCCCTTGTCGTTGAACTGTTGGTGTGTCACCGGGATTGTAGCAGCTCGTACAGCGTCCGGTTTTCGTTAGCAGGCCTTAGACCGATGCCTGGTGTTATCTAAACACGAATGGTTGTGCGGAGTCGTTACGGTCACTAAGTTTCAAGGGTTCTTTATGTTTGCACAGATCGGAAGCAGTCATTCATAAAATCTGCCGTTGGACGCCGGCTCCTTGTGAGATAACCGCTCGGCAAATATGGTCAAAACGTTTGGGATACAAATAACAGCGTAGAGGAAAAAATATTCACGGGTTGTGCGTTGCGGCGGTTTGCGTGACCGGGACTTTCTGGGCGCTGACCACGTAACGCAACGGCCCACCCGGATTGATAGCATCAAAGGGATAGCACGTTACCAGCGTTAGCCGGCTGTCGTCGGCTTCAAGCGATAAGCGGCTATTACGGCTGTCGGCGACCTGTACCGAGTTCACCCTGAACCAGAATTCCTTTCCGTCGCTACGCTCGACCAGGATACGATCACCGATACTTAGTTTTTCCAAAAACTTGAAATGCGTGTCGCGGTGCGCGCCGATGATGCTGTTGCCGGCGTTGCCGGGTAGTGCGCTCGCGCTCATATGAGCAGGCCCGAAAGCCATCGTGCTGCCGGTCATCCCTTCCAGCACGATCAGATCCACATCATGTTTAAACGATTGCAGACGCGCGATAGGCCAGGTATCGGCCCACGGCCAGGGACGGATCTTGTCCCGGGTCATGGCGGTTGTGGTCCAGGCACGTTCCAGCAATACCTGGGCCAGTTCTGCTTTGGCCGGAATGTAGGCGGCTCCTGCCAGTTGTGCCAGACCTGCGATTGCGAGTGTCATCAGCAGCAGCTTTTTCACGGCTGCCGACCTGTCGCAGCACCTGCTGCGGACAGCAGTAGCGTTAACAGACCAAACAGTAAAAGTAATGCCGACGGCGTAGCGCCGGCAGGGTAACCGGTCATCGTGGAACCATGTGGAGCATTGGCCGCCACCAATTTCGAATTGAGCTGGGTGCCGGGCGCACGATTAGGTGTGTAGTCGACCGCGACCAGACTGGTGTAGCGGCTGACCAAATGATGTTTTAGTGCCAGTTGCACGACTTCGCCGCGTACTTGTAGCGGATCTGCGCCGGCTGTGAGGCTGTCGATTAATGCTTCAATACGGCTGCGGCCCCACAACGCGGCTACACCCGGATTGTCGTTCTCTGTGGTCAGCGAGAGATTCTTTTGCCAGGGCAGCGATGCCCGGCGGCCACGCAGCTTGAACTGTCCCGTGTTCGATTGAAGTTTCGCCCGCACGACGATAGGTTCATCGGCATAAAGATCGCCAATTCGCTCGGGTGACAGACTCGCCCCGGCCGGCCCTTCGATTTCAATATCTCGTAGTACCGGCTGTTCCAGACGGGCCAACAGAGAATCCATGCGTTCTTCGATCATATGATCGCCACCGATATGGGTATAGGTACCACGACCGAACTCAGCGCCTTTGCGCATGAACCATGCGTTTGGTGCCGAGCCTATACCGACCGTGAACAAACGGGAATTGCCGAGTTGTTCACTGATCTGCGTGAACAGCTGCTGCTCATTTCCGACGCTGCCATCGGTCACAAACACGACCTGTCGCAAGAAACCATCGGCGGTGGCACGCATGTCTGCTTGTTCGTCGAGCGCCAGGTCCAGCGCCTCGGCAATATTGGTTCCGCCGTCTACATTAAGACCATCGATAAAACGCTGCGCCTTTTGCTTATGTGCATCATCCGCTGCAAGAGCAGAAGAAAACAATTTGCGTGCGTGAGTGGAAAAACGAATAATATTGAATCGATCCTGCGGACTCAGCCGGTCAACAGCAAAACGCAGTGCATCCGTGGCCTGTTCAATGGACGTACCAGCCATCGAGCCGGAAGTATCGATGACATAGACAATTTCACGCGGCATGTTTAACGCAAGTGCGCCGGTATCGGAAGGCATGAACATAATCAGCGCGTAGTCCTCACCGTCCCAGGTCTCGCTAAACACCGCCGCCTGTGGTGCGCTTCCCAACGCCGGTTGCCATACCAGTTCGAAGTCGCGATTCATAGGCACTTTGCCGGTGGCGGTGGTCAGCAAGTGAACTTTTCCCGCCTGCAACATATCCATTGAGTGATAGAGACTCTCTATGCGCGCCAACGGAAAACCGGCGTCGATTCTTACGTTGATTTCTGCCTCGTTAGCACTTTCCTCCATGGGATGGAAAGCCAACGGTATTTGATCCGCCGCAAAACCGGACTCGCAGCACACGAGCGACACGTCTGTAGCGGCGTATACCGATGTAGTTTCCGGCTCGTAGCGTGGCGCGACGGTCATCGGAAAACGAATACTGAAGGTCCCTTGCAAATACTTGAGTGTCTGCAAGTAAGCGATTTCGACTTCGACCGCTTCGCCCGGCGCGATGTTGGCAACTGCCGTCGTGAACATGTTGGGTCTTTGCTGTTCGACCAGACTGGCGCGCTGACCACTCTCCCGTGCTTTGGCGTAGGTTTTTCTGGCTTCGGCTTTCTCCTTTATTTCTCCGATGACGACACGATCGCCAATATGCAGTTTCAGAGAATCGACAGCCGCATCGTCAGGCAACGGGAAAACATAAATGCCTTCAACGTGTTCTGTGCCCGGATTGTTAAAACGTTGTCGCACATCGACCCGCGCGATCATGCCGCTAACGGCTATATCGACACGGGTTTCCAGGCGTGGGGCCTGGACATCGCCGTTATCTGAACGGAACAAAAGGGTGCCAGCGCCTATCTCATCCATTGGTGCCGCGACAACGGTCTGGCCGGCAACGACAACTACCAGACCCAGCAGCATCAGCAATGTAGCCAGCCGTGTCAGTGCGCGGCCGCGTGTAGGTCGTGCAGTTTTTACCGCTGGCGCGAGAAAATCGAGCTGGGTCTCGAACATCTCACTCATCCGTGGCCGCTTTGTTTTGGTGGCGTCTGCGTTCATTGCCCTGCTCCCCATATGATTGATGGGGTAGATTTCACGCCTGGATTGGGGCCGTCGATTGCGGTTTAGGTGGCAATTTGGCGATCGAATATGGCAGATTGTGGCGCCGGGCCTTGTGCCCAGCTAACCAGGAGAATTCCGAGCATGTCCCGACAGATAGCGATCGTCGAAGACGAGGCAGCGATCCGTCACAACTATGAAGATGCCTTTCGGCGCAATGGTTATGACGTAAAAGCCTATTCCGACAGGGCTTCGGCGATGGCAGCCTTTGAACAATCGCTACCGGATTGTGTGGTGATTGATATCAACCTGGGTGACGAAATCGAGGGTGGCTTCGAGTTGTGCCGGGAACTGCGCGCAGCGGCGGCAGACTTGCCCATCATTTTCCTGACCGCACGAGACAGTGAACTCGATGCCATATCCGGTCTGCGTCTGGGGGCCGACGACTATCTGACAAAAGACATTAGTATCCCGCACCTGATGGCGCGTATTGCCGCGTTATTCCGTCGCTCGGAGGCTTTACGCAAAGCCGTCGTTGCAGAGGAAGTCCTGCGGCGCGGACGACTGACTCTGGACAGCGAACGCATGACAGCAGCCTGGGACGATCAACCCGTACCGCTGACCGTCACAGAATTCTGGTTGGTACACGCGATGGCACGATATCCAGGACACGTGAAAAGCCGCCAACAACTCATGGACGCAGCAAACGTAGTACTCGACGACAACACCGTGACTTCACACGTAAAGCGTCTACGCCGAAAGTTCAAAGCGCTCGATAACGATTTCGACGCAATAGAGACGGTTTACGGCATGGGTTATCGCTGGCAAGGCGTAGAAGCTTAGGTGCTTCTGGAGTAACGCGTGCGGCTGCGCACTCAACTACTATTGGTCAGCTTGCTCACCCTCGCCTTGCCCTGGGCCGGTTGCCAATACGTACGTGAGTTCGAAACCGCGTTACGGCAGAGTCAACAGGATTCGCTCGCCGACGGGGCCGGCGCAATCGCGGCAGTACTTGCCGAACGCCCCACGCTGCTGGTGCGTGACCCTGCACAACTGGTTTCAACTGCAGCACCAGAAAGCGATATCTATGCTACGAAGCTACCATCCTTCGTCACATTGGACGGATTCGTTGGTGATTGGGGCGTACTGCCCGAAGACTTCCACGAATTAGTTGGCGAGATCGCAGTCAGCTATATCGCCGGCTTGGACGATTCTGATATCTGGCTATACCTGCAGGTCAATGACGACGACCTACGCTATGAGACACCCGGCAGCGACCATAGCGACCGCGTATTGATCGACTATGAGGATGCCGCGGGCGTTGCACAGCAGCTTCTGATTGCAACCTCAGCCCGAGGACGCAGCGGTGTGCGACGTCGTGACGGATTGCGCTGGATCAATGAGCCTCGCGCGCAAACCGTATGGGAAGAAAACTCTGATGGCTATCAGATCGAGATTCGGTTACGAAATATCCTGATAGGCGCGCGCATGGGGCTAAGCATCATCGACGCCGATGCGAATAACGATACGCTCAAGCAGGTATCGACCTATTCTGCGAGCCGGCCGGGTATGCTCATACACCGCCTGCCGGCATTGGAACTTGCCATTGCCGATTTTCGATTTGGCAATCGGCGTATTGTGGTCACTGACCCTGCGGGTTGGGTAATCGGCTCAGTAGGCGACACGCGCAGCTTGTCCGGTGACGGCGAAAAAACCTATCCGCTCGCCGAGCGTCTGCTGAGACGAATAATTCAACCGGCACGTAAACCCGATCCCCTGCGTGTAGCTCGACAAGGTCAGCTCCATTCGGCTGAAGTCACCAATGCTCTTAACGGACAGCCCGGTGCACGCTGGTATCGCGCCGCGGACGAACGCAGTGCCATCGTCGTTGCGGCCCATCCGGTTGACACCGGAAACAAAATACGTGGCGCCGTGATCCTGGAGCAAACCAGCGAAGCAATTCTGACGCTCACTGATCGCGCACTAGCCCGCCTGGTAATGTTGACGTTGTTTGCCACACTGGTAGCAGCCCTGGGACTACTCGGTTTCGCGACCTATTTGTCGATACGCATACAACGTCTCAGTCGAGCTGCAAAACTGGCTGTGAGTCCGGATGGTGCGATCAGCGATGTTTTTCCGGGCACACAGGCCGCCGACGAACTCGGTGATCTTTCACGTAATTTTGCAGACCTACTGGGCCGGTTGCGCGAACACACGGATTATTTACGCAGCCTGGCCGGAAAGCTGTCACACGAATTGCGCACGCCGTTGGCCGTTGTTCAGTCTTCGCTGGATAACCTCGACGCCGCCAATCTGCCCGACGATGCCAAGGTCTATGCGGTGCGCGCCCGTGAAGGGTCGCAACGTTTGCGCAGCATACTCACGGCGATGAGCGAAGCGAGCCGCGTCGAACAGGCTATCGCACATGCCGAAGTGGAGCATTTTGATCTGCGTGAGCTAGTCGAAGGCTGTGTCAGCGGATACCGGGACGTGCACCCGACTCGCCGTATCGAATTGTCGCTACCCGACCGGCCCTGTCATGTCGGCGCCGTGCCGGAATTGATCGCGCAAATGCTGGACAAACTAGTCGACAACGCTGCGGACTTCAGTCCTGAAAATGGCCGCATCGACGTCAGTCTCGATATTGCCGCCGATCGCTGTCTGCTCAATGTTGCAAACGAAGGACCGCCGCTACCGGAACAAATGCAATCCCAGATATTCGATTCGATGGTATCGCTACGTGAGCGAAAAGGCGTCGTTCCTCACCTCGGATTCGGCCTGCACATCGCAAGACTCATCGCCGAGTCGCATAACGGCACGATCAGTTGTAGTAATCTGCCTGAGGGGACGGGCGCAAAATTCACCATTAGCCTGGCGCTCAGTCCTGACGTCGATATTGTCGAATAAATTCAGCCAATTCCCGGCTATCGTCATCGGACGACTCTGTAAGGCGAATCAGCATACTGTCCTGATCGGACTGCGAACGATTTTGACCCAATTTAAACTTGCCGTTTAGTTTTTCCACGACGATCTCGAATCCGGTGATGTGGCTCAACTGGCTATTTCGATATTCATCTGTCAATTGTCTGTCCCAGGGCGCGCCGTGCAGCGCCTCGTATGTCTCTATCATTCGATCGACCAAAGAGGACAGCCTCTGCGCGTCGCTGAACGTGCGCGCAACACCCGCTGCATGTACGGCGGCGTAATTCCAGGTAGGCACTTCGTGACTGTCAGCATACCAGGCCGGCGACACATAACTGTGCGGGCCATGAAAGATTGCTGTGCTGCGATTTGCATTCAAGACTGCGCCATGTGGATTGGCGCGGGCCAGATGCCCAACCAACACAATTTTTTCGTCGTTTTTCTCGACCAGGATGGGCACATGACTGATTGAAACATCGTCACCGGCTGGCGTAATCAATGTGCAAAAACTGTAACGTCGCATGAATGCGACCAGTTGATCGGTATCGTCGACCCGAAACACTCGTGGCGTAAACATCAGTGAATCAAGGGGCTTCGTATACGATCAGGTCGTTGGTCTGCAGCATGCCGGAATCGTAGATAATGTTCCCATTGGAGGTAATCACCAGCCCGATGACACCCTGTGGGGAAGTGCGCCGCAATGTCGCCAGACGCACGTGTGTTCCCTGCACGACCTCGTTGAGGTTTCCGCTGCCATTGAGTTGTCGTCTCACTTCCGTACCATCGATATCTACATAGATGTAATGACCCGAAAATTCAGTAGGTTGCACCGACACGGAGCCACGCACATTGATGCCTAGTGTCTTTTGCTTGCCAGCGGCGTCACAGGCAACGTTACCCAGGGCGAGCATGCAGACAAAAATCACCCGATACAGACGGATATTGGAATCATTGAACATAATGTATCTTTAGCGCCCCAAATGGTGACCGGTCATCATTTCCGATAAAGTTTATGGACGTAATATTTCTTGGCTACGCTGCGTGACCGGACTCGGCAATTTTCTTGAGATCTTCAACGTCACCGGCCAGGAGTTTTTTTGTTGCGCCAATCATCAACCAACCCAGTGGCGACAATAATTTTGCCGCCAATGATAAAGGCTTTACCTCGAACCTCACGTTAACATCAGTCTTGTCGCCGACGGGTTCAAACTGAAAAATACTTCGATAGCGCGTTCCGTGCGAATCACACTCGACCGTGTAGGTCTCATCGGCCAGAAAATCCGTAAAGACCATTTCTTCGGTAGCCTGTTTGCCGAACATCTCCCGTGTCTCGCGAAACCGCGTGCCAACACCCACCGGGCCCTCGGTAAGCTTTTCGACTCCTTTGATCGCACCGATGTGGCTTGGCAATCGATCAACGTCGCAAAACAAACGGAACACTTCATGCCGTGGACATTCAATGCGCCGCGAAAGAGAAACCTTTGCCATGGCTACGTCACACCTCTATGGACCTAGTAGTCTACTTCCAAATGCCAGCGTATGCCCGATTTGGAAGCGTTACGGAACAACTCCTGATACTCGGCGAGATCATCCTGCACCGCCTCCGCGTCATGCACATCAGAAGGATTGTTCTCGATGTACTCGGCCAGTTGTGTTGCCCATTCGAGGCCTTCGCTCGCATCGAACCAGACTTTATGCACGTCCGCGACGGTATTGTGAATGTCTTCCTCGTCGTCATCAAAAAACTCAGTTAGATCGGCGTTTACAAAGTCCTCGAGTATTTTTATTCCCAACATTCTCGCGATGCGGTCAATGTTACTGGCCGCCTTCGCCAAGGCGGCTCCCTGAACGAGGGTATTGAATCCCGGATTGGGATTCTCCAACACGACATAATACGCGGCGCTCATTACTACCTCCCCTACCGAAAAAACTACCACGGAGAGATCTATTTCCCAACTGAATTCCGGTGTTGCTTTGCAACATCCCTGTATACGCAAACAACCAGCAGGATCAGTCCCAGCGCTATCGTTACAAACAGCGTGGGGTGGGCCAGCACAAAACCATAGGCCGACAGACTACCGCTTGTATCGGGTCTATGTCGGAGTAACAAATGGCTCAATAGCGCTAGCATAGCGCCAAACAAAGCGAGCGTCGTGGCGCGAAGAGGTGGCCAGCCGGGGAGCAGATCGACCTTGAACGCGCCGGCCATCAGCGAGACCGCAGCAAGCCCCACGTTTATCAGCGCGAATGCCAACAGCGGCGAATACAGATCAGGCTCAGCCATGTAGAGCCCACAGGACAAACCCGCCAACTAAGACGGCAAACACGCCAAACATTCGCAGGAACCATGCCGGTCGACAAACGGCCCAGTCAATCATGGCTTTTACACGCTGATGACCGATGAGCAGGACAAGCACTGCGGCGACCAAAGCCAAAACCGCTAGCACTCTGAATGCCTGCGGAAAGCGCGAAACGGGTGCGGCCAGCCACAAAATGATCGCGGCGAAGACTCGGATACCCGCGGCAACCCAGATTCCCCATGGCTGTTTGAAATACTTCGCCAGGCCGGTAAAGACCTGTGTTCTGACCATCGCTGCAAAACCCAGCAATGCGATCAACGCAGCCAATACCGACAAGGCAACTACTGAAAAACTCATGCTGTATCTGTCCAATAAAAATACATTATAACGGGGCAGATCAGCGCCGGTTGGCGACCGCGCGCGATAGACCACGCGCCAGGTTGCCCCGTCGGCCAACACTGACTGACTCCAGTTCGAGCCACTCGGCCATTTGATCGAGTTCGACCGCAAGCGCCGCCGTGGTCTTGCTTTCCAGCGCACCCGGTTCGCTATAGGCAGCGATTATCTGCAACCGGCTATTTTTACGGTCCGCCTTCAAATCCACCCGTGCAACAAGTTTTTCATCCATCAAAAAAGGCATGACGTAATAGCCCCATTTACGTTTAGCAGCCGGCATGAAAATTTCCAAACGATAATCGAAATTGAACAGACGTCTTAGCCGGGGCCGAAACCACACCAATGGATCAAAAGGCGATAACAACGTCTTTGCCGCAATATTACGTGGCAGACGGGCATTGCGATAAAGATAGGCCTCACCCGAACCGTCTATCTGGACGTTGTGTAATGTGCCCTCTTCAACCAGCTCCTCCACACGCGATTTTGCCGTGCCGATCTGCATGCGGAAATAATCCGCAAGATCGGCAAGTGTGGCGACGCCACATGCCGCCGCTGCGCGCCTCAGTAACTCCCGGTGTGCGTCATGCCCGGAGAGGGTATTTTGCAAATATTTGAACGGGATCACGCGTTCGGTCAGATCATAAACTCGGGTGAAATTCTTGCGCCGGCCTACCGCGGCGATTTGCCCCTGGCCAAACAAAGATTCGAGAACAGCGCGTTGCACAGTACCAATCCACGCACCGGCAATACGTGATTCAACGCCTGCCGGCGCGGGCAGATCTTCCGGCGCGGCAGGTCCGTCCTGACGAATCTGTGCCATGACTTCATCGACGTACTGAGAATGCTTGTTTAGGAAGTCCACAAAACCGCGCGGCCGTGGAACGTGGTTTGCCATTCGATCGCGTAACAACGGCCACATATCCACGGGAATAATGGAGGCCTCATGTGCCCACTGTTCGGTCCATTCCTGTTTTCGATAGACCAGTTCGTCCAGGCGACTGCGATCGTATGGACCCAATCGGGCAAATGGGACGAGATAGTGTGCTGGTATCAGAACGTTGACGAAATCGATTTGTATCAGGCGTGTGTGACCCATCAACCGTCGGATGTGGCGTATGTCCGGACGCGCCGGTCGAGGCCGATCGAAGCCCTGCGCCGCAAGCGCGATGCGTCGTGCCTCATCGGGCGTCAGACGGGTACGACGCACGGGCAACTAATTCCACAATCCGAGTATCAGACCAACCCAACCTACAGCTAGAAAGATAATGTCAGGCATATGACCCCACGATTTGGATGACAGCGGCTTGCTGGTCAGGGCCAGCGCCGATACGGAGCATGAGAATAGTACTTCGGTCGCGTATCGAGGCGCGCGTGCAGCCAGCCAACACCGAGTCCGGCAGTACTGATCCAGGTCGGCGTCGCGCAAATCCGACCCTGACAGGCCGCACCCAGACACTCCCAGTAACGATTGCTCAGGACAGCCGGTGCTGTACGACAAAACGCGGCAATATGAGCGTATTGTGCGCCCGCCGGCTGGGGGGCCGGTGCCACAAGCAACGCATCTGCGCCAAGATTATGAAATACGACGACGGGTTCTCCGCCAAAATGTTCGTCGAACGGTGTGGCATCACAGGGAAATCGCGCCAATGAGGGACTGTCGATCAGTACGCATTCGTATGGATTGTCGAGTCGGGTGGTCGTGAGCGGTGGCATTTCCCAGAACAATGCCGCGAAAGGCGACTCGGCTATTAATTGCGTGGAGATGTCCGCGATCGCATCGCCGGCGGCCCAGCCGACCAGCACCTGTTGAAAAGTAAGCGGCCCGGCGTGCGCCACAATACTGGCGCGTTGAGTGGTCTCATTCAGTCGTTCGATCTCGAGGGATAAATGAGTCAACCTGCATCCTGTTTTGCCGAAAGTCCCAATACTAATGCAAGCACGGCAAACAATGGCGTAAGTGCCAGTATTAAAACCCAGTTCGAACCGTGCTCGAGCGCGTAGATACCGACGAACAGAGTGGCCACAGCCAGCAACGCGAATACCCACGACAGTTTTCGACGCAAAGTCATGGTTTTAGTCGCAACAAAACCAGAATTCAACTTCCGATGTCGTTTGCTCGAAACGTGCCGCATGCGGCTGGTTGGCCGCCACGTGATACCAATCGCCAGGCCCGTAACGCTCTTCGCCTGCACTGGTCGTCAATATCAATTCGCCTTGTGTAATGACGCCGACATTCTCTGTGTCGTGGGTATGCGATTCTATCTCGGTACCGGCCGGATACGAAGCGAACAACACTTTGCAGCCTTCGGCATCAAGCTGTACCGCCTCAAACCGACCTGCATAAGCTGGCAGTCTGGATATCAGATCAGGGAAATGTTTCATTGGCCTTCCAGCCGATCCGCGGTCGTCAGCAAAGCATCACGCGCCGGTTCGAGGTCAAACTGGCTCTGGTGGTCCGGCAAGTTATCGAAGCCACTCTCCAGACGCGTCAGTGCTTCGGTGAGTAGCTGGAGACTACTTTGATCGAACTGAGGCATATCCCGCTTATTCGAGGTGACTTCGCAACATCCACGCGTTTTTTTCGTGCACGTTCAATCGCCGCACCGCGAGATCCACAGTGGCTTGATCTCCGGCGGCTTCAGCAACTTCAATCACGGCCTGTGCCGTTTTGACTATAGTTGCCTGGTCGGCGACCAGGTTGTTTATCATCTGTGTCGCATTCGGGCTGCCGTTTTCCTCCGCTACAGTTGCGAGACGGGCGAAAGCCGTGTAGCTACCCGGCGCCGGAGCACCAAGTGTGCGAATTCTCTCCGCTATTTCGTCTACTGCCAGTGCCAGATCGGTGTACTGGATTTCAAATAAGGCATGTAGTGTGCTGAACATCGGTCCTGTGACGTTCCAATGATAATTGTGCGTCTTTAGATAAAGCGTATAGCTGTCGGCCAATAGTTTCGACACGTTTTCTACGGTTTGTTTTCTGTCAGTCATTTCCTACTCCTTAAGTAATAGGCGCATCGGAATTGCGATCACACCTTGCCTTTCTTTTTCATCACCGGTACGGCGAAATCCAAGTCGATGATAGAACGCTTCCGCATAACGTGACGAATAAACTGTGAATTCCGAAAGATTGATCGCGGCCAGGCTGTCTCGGCTCGCCCGGTCCCACAGTTTGCGGCCTACCCCCTGATGCTGCATCTCCTCGGCAACAAACAAATGGTACACGTGGGAGTAACCGCGCATGCCGATGACCCCGACCAGAGGCTCCTGGTCAAAGGCCACATAGTAGGGATATCCCTGCAGCATATTCTGCTCTAGGGCTGCCGGCGTCATGCCGCTCAACAAGGCTTCTTGCCCTTCCGCTACAAATTCACGCGCAATCTGTGCTTTTGCGACTGGAACCATCAACTCGCTGATTGCCCGGGCATCTTTCCTGCCCGCCGCTTTGACCGTAATCATTTTCGGTTCAAACGCGGTAACCAGCGTCCAACTCGCTCACGGTATGCAACGTATTGGTCTCCGAATATTCGTCGCAAATGGCGCTCTTCGTACAGTACAACAAACAAATGAAAGCATGACCAGACTACGGCCATATACAAGACAAGTTCGCCGGAGCGATACCAGATTGCCCAACCGAGAATCACACAAAGCACCCCAAGATACATGGGATTTCGCACAAATCGATACAAACCGCGGGATACCAGCGTTTTCGGCGCGTCTATTGGTGCCGGCGTCGCCCTGCCACTGACCGCAAAGTCCCATACCGTCCAAACGTAAATTGCGACGCCCACGACAAAAAACGGAGCGGCAAACAAGAACAGCAACTCACCGGCTGTTTTGTCGCGCACAATCAATGCCGGCAAATATACGGCCACGGTCCCTGGTGCGATGACCGTGAACAAAATATTTTTTAGAAGTAACCACATAGGGGTAACTACTGTTCGATGCGGGGATCATCGGCCATGCTGTGCCGTGTGGCCCCGGGCGTCACATATAATTCCACGAGTGACTCGTGCACCGTGTGACGGTGCCAATGCCCGCGTGGCACGACCAATAACGCGCCTTTTTCAACCAGTACGTCTATGGAGTCCGTCTCGCTCAATACCGTGATGGTTACGGCGCCGTCCATTGCATAGAGTATTTCATCGTCATCGGGGTGATATTCCCACGGCGATTGACCGGCTCCGGATCTGAATATCCCGATCGTGCCGTTGTTGAATGCGGCAACTTCCCTGAAATCCATTTCTGCCGCATCGCCCAGGACCACGAGCGGGTGTTTTGACTCTAGTTGCAACATCACAAACTCCCAAAATTGACGGCGTGAAGAAATTCCTGCTGCTGCACCGGGGAAATCATCACTTTCCTGCCGGAATTATAGGTGATCCGAAGCCGATCCATCGACAACGCCGGAGAAGAAATAATGGAGCGCGTGACAACAATGTCCTCGATCGTCTTCAAAGGGATGTTCCAACGAAACGGCCCATGATAAATGCGCAGTACACTGTCACTGATCACATAATACGTGCCAAATGTGACCCACAACAACAATGCAATAGTGCCTGCGCATAGCACAAACATCGGAATGAACATCCAGTGCTCAGGATAATAGAACGCCGGCCAAAGCACGCCGGCCGTTACAAGCACACTGCTAAAGATAATTATCGAGAACCAGGTATCGCATTTTGACTCGAATCGTCTTTCCACTGCCAGCACTCAAGTGATATTTAGCGGAGCGGCGGAAAACAGCACGTCAAATAATTCGCACCAAATGACTACGCTGCCATACGCACTCGGATTGATATTTGCCGGTACCGCATAATTCTGGTTTCCAACATTGCCTTTTAGTTCACCGAGTTTGACATAGCCGCGTTTTACGTCATTGGCATTTTGCGGCTTGATTTCCTCGGCCAGCAAAACTACCAATGCAGGCCCGTTGGTGACCCTGAAATCGTCCAGACGAACAACGTGACTACCATCTGTGAGCTGGAATAAAGAAGCATTGCCTGACCCCTTGTGGATCGCGTCCGCGTCCTTGAACTGACCCACCGCCAAAATCAGCGGGGTCTCGGCCATCGTCCGATCCATCGGTTCATCAACTTCCGAATTTGGCGCAGCGGCCGCTCGCGTCATCATTTCCGTCATCATCGCGTCACGGGCCGCAGGCTCCATTGCATCAACCTGCGCTCGAGTCGGTATGTGATCGAAAAACGGCTCATCAACAGTCTCGTCGATAAACAGCGGTGACACAAAAAACCATCCCGCCGCAGCAATAATCAATACGAGGACGACCGAAACAATTTTCCTGATTTTCATGTGCGCTATCTGCCTCCTAAATCGCTAGCCAGCACCACGCATTCCCACCTACTTCTGCGCCGGCTGTTTTTCTAATTGCCTGGTCGCTCGACACTACGCAGTCCAAGCAATATCGCGGCTGCTATGAGCATAAGACCGGCCACGCGATTAAAGTGTCCTGCATGTGCTTGCAACCTCGTCGAAATCCATCCTGCAAGTCGGCCGTAGACCAGCAAAAAACTACCGTCAATCAGCAAGTACGTCGCGCTAAGCACGGCGAACTGAGGCAGCATGGGGTCAGTCGGTGTCAGGAACTGCGGAAACAATGCAGCGAAAAAAATAACAGCCTTTGGATTAGCGGCGGATGTCACGAAACCCTGCCAATACAGCGATTTCAATGACCGGTTGGCATGGACCTTCGTTGCTTCCGCGTCCATTTTCTTCCGAAAAAGGTTTACGCCCAAATAGATCAGATAGGCGACGCCTGCCCACTTGATAGCCAGAAACACCTCTGCGGAACTGTAGATGATGCCGGCGAGACCGGCTGCGGCCACGATCATCTGAATAAGATTGGCGGACAAATCACCGGCCGCAGTAGCGGTAGACCGGGGGAAACCGCCGCCCATGCTGTTGGACAACATCAACAGTTGACTGGGCCCCGGCGTGCTCATTAGCAGCAACACGGTCGCAACATATGCGGACCACAGCGTTAATGACATCAATCGAACACCTTTGTGTAACGTGGCTGATAAAGTTGCACCCGCACATCGCCGGGCATCATGAAGAACGTCACGAGACCGAATCCGGCGTCCTGTACTTCGGCAAATTTCACACCACGGCCCTCAAGTTCTTTCATCGTGTCTGCCAGGTTGTCGCAATAGAACGATATGGCATGGGTCCCGGTAGCAGCACCGTGCTCGCCACTGGCATCAGCCGGATGACAACCCATATCGGCCTCCGGCATCTGGAATATCAGCCAACCATCACCGACATCACAGCTCGGGAATCCGAGTTTGTCCCGAAGGAAAGCCCGCAAAGCCTCCGGCTCTGAGGAATAAAACATTGTGTGGACGCCCTTAATCATAACCATCCCCCAAGAATAAGCATGGCCTGCCAAATAGTAGACCATTTTCCATACCGACGAATGGCTCGAGCCCAAAACCAGGTTTTAGCCCTGGCCTTACGTGGAGGCCTTGCGGTCGTGTTCTTCGTCCTTGTCTTTGCGGTCAGCTAGTAGCGACGTTGTGTTTTTTTTGGATCTTTTCCTAGTACGAACAGCGCTCGTGAACCTGATCACAGATCCAGTGCATAAAGATTACTCTCACCTGCATCGCCAAAGTGCGCCAAAGTTTTGTCGAACACAAACCCCAGCCTCGTTAGCAGCTTGATAGACGCATGATTGTCGGGCGCTGTAATTGCAATGAGACGCTCTAACCCCAGCAAGCTTCTTGCACGACTGATAATCTCTTTGGCCGACTCAAAAGCATAACCGTACGACCAGTACTCCGGCAGAAATGCGAATCCGATATCCGGGGCGTCCATAGCCTCGCGTTTTAGCAGTCCGCAGGTGCCAACCGGTGTTCCGCACTCGTGGAGACTTACCAGATACAACCCAAAGCCATGCTGCTCGTAGCTGGCCATCGGGCCGCCGACAAGATAAGCCTGTGCATCGACTAGCGTTCTAACACCCTTGTCCCCGATAAAAAGCAAAAAGGAGGGTTCATTGAGAAGCTTGAGGATGAAAGAAGCATCATTGGTATCAAGCTCGCGCAGCGTGAGTCGCTGCGTTTCTATAAACGGCTCACCAGCCATTAATGAACGTGCTGGTCTTGCTGCAGGGATCGTCATAGCTCGTCGGCCTGATCGATCCATTTACTCACTGACGCGGGCCGATAGTCCGCCATGGCATCCAGTAAAGCCGCCGGTTCTTCGTCGATTAACATCATGGAGCGGTGTTTGCGATGGACAAAACCCTGAGCAACGGTTTGATCCAGAAAGCGCAACAACTCATCGTAGTAACCGCTTACGTTTAGCAAGCCTACGGGTCTGTTATGAAAGCCGAGCTGGGCCCACGTCAGAACTTCGAACAACTCCTCCAGTGTTCCCAGACCACCCGGCATGGCAACAAATCCGTCAGACAACTCGGCAAAAAGGGCTTTTCGCTCATGCATCGACTTCACGACATGTGTCTCGGTCAGCCCTTCGTGCATCAACTCCTTTTTACGCAAAGCTTCGGGAATAACGCCGACAACGTGGCCCCCTGCGGCGAGAACCGCGTCTGCAATGACACCCATCAGCCCGACTCTCGATGCGCCGTACACCAGACCCATACCGCGGTTGGTAATTTCCTGGCCGAGCTGTTCTGCGAATGTTGCATAAGCGTCGCTGACGCCACGGTTCGATCCAGTAAATACACAAACGCTCTTCAAGATCGACCGCGCATCCCTATGACTTTGTATGGAAATAGTTTGGCGGTCATTACACCGGATTTGACAGCGGGATCGGCATGCATGATTTCTTCGGCCTGCGTCTGATCTTTCGCCTCGAAAATAACGATCCCAAAAGTTTGCGTGCCGGTCGTCTGGGTTCTGCCAAACAAGATCGCCTGTTCGTCGGATAACAGGCCGTTCAGGTAAGCTAAATGGTGTTCCAGTATTTCTGCTTCTTCCCCGTCCGGTCCTTCGAGCAGCATGGCGGGCCGGTTTGCCGTTAGCCTGTAGATATATTCCCGCACTTCAGCATCCCTAAACCTGGTAGAGCTGAATCAGGTTCCCACAGGTATCATGGAACACAACAATTGTTGTGCCGCCGGCGTCCACCGGTTCGCCGGTAAACACCACCCCCTGTTCGACCAGCCGGGCGTACTCGGCACGGACATCTGAAACCGCGAACCCTGTCCACGGTATACCCGCCTCCAACAAAGCCGACTGATAAGTCTTTGCTGCTGGAAACTCGGTGGGTTCAAGCAATAACTCCACTTCATCGGGTGCGTCCGGTGACACGACGGTAAGCCACCGGTGTTCGCCTATGGGTATGTCGTTTTTCACCTCAAAGCCAAGTACGCCGGTATAGAACGCTTGCGCATTATCCTGGCTGTCCACTGGCACACTACATAGCTTGATTTTCATCGCGTTTCCTCAATGGCGCCGTCAGAACTGGCACCGGTTCAAAAGTGGCGTGGGCAACATGTTACCGGACGTCAGCTCCGGCGCAATCATATTCCTGCACTTCTATCTCATGATGTGAGCGCGGTACGCCCACACGAAACCAGATGAAGGGAAACAATGGATTAGGCAACCAGTACTTCCACCCGAGATTCTTGCTGATCGCGCCATCGGGCGCGACAAAATCCAGCCATACATAGAGAAACTTGTACACGCAGAGTCCCGGCAAATAGTTGACCCGAAAGCCGTCGCTTACCAGGTGCCTGCGGCGTATGTAGTAGTTCCCTTCAAAAGGCGTGATACCCCAACCCACTGGCCCATCGGCGATCACCGTGTTCGATGTGGTGTGCAGAATTCTTACGCACTTCTTAGCCATCTTGTACTCTTCCAAATAATCAAAGACCACTCAGCTTTTCGAGAACGGTTCCATACGATTCGATCTCGCCCATGATATTGACCTGATCGAAATAGGCGTACGACCCTGCTGCCTCAAAGATCCTTTCGTATTCGATCGCGGCTCGCTCATCGGGAAAGGCAAATACTCCAAAAAAATCGTACGGTGCGCGTTTCGGGGTGGCACTGTCGTTGACTCCCCAGGCCAGAAATCTCTGCACCTTCAGCAACCAGCTTGTTCATCAACGAGCTTACCCAAAAATTCTTCACGTGCATCAGCGCTTAGCGCTAACCAGGATGGCGTTGCATTACAAACTTCGATAAAGAGCTTCATATCAGGTCAGTTTTGCTGTTACTCATCCGATGAACGATCTGCATATTTTCTTCGTGTCGTTGCCGGTCCGGATCTTCCTGCGAAGCAACCGTTTCAATGCTATCAATATAGTCCTGTGGAAACTGCAGCGATGCGCAACCGAGGAGCACTAGTTCTTTGTACCAGGTATAGGGTCTTAGAGAATCATCTACGTGGGTCTCTGTGGCGACATAAGTGATACACTCTCCGAATTCCGCCACGGCGATCGTCTGGTGTCGGTAACCGATACCCAAGCCCTCTGCCTCATCCAGCAGGACTCCATCGCTGTTCGACAACTCATACACCGCGACATGAATACTGTCATCTGCCTTGGCGATGCTGCACTTGCCCGAGCCATCAATAATGCTGCGCTTATGAAACCGAAGCGCGTGGCCAGCCACGACTGCCTTTCCGAGCAACCTGGCAGACGGCGACCTCGCACGCAGGCGCGCGGGGTGCAGATTTGAACCATAGGCCAGGTAACGCATGCCAGCCAGTTTAGCGCGTAATTCTGTTCGCTTGGCCAAGTTCCGCCGTCACGATTCGATAGCCAATATCCAGTGAGTTCTGGGCCAGAATTTCCTTGTTGCGTTCTTCCCAGGCGCCCGACTCAAGGTCATTTCGCAGACGCGATATTGGATCATCGAGATCCTCGATCCTGGCGAAAGTGGACATGTTTGCAAGAATTTCCGGATCCAGATAAGCCGCCGGCCGGCGCCAGTAAGCTCCAGTGAATCCATCGAGGCAATTTGCCGGTATCGGCAGAACCGAAACATCGATGACGCTGAACGAATCCCGAAACTCCGCCAACGTAGGGAAGATCTGTCCATCAATTTCATAAACTTGCGGAAAATAGTCCCGAGTGAGCCAAAATGGCGCGGCTTGCGGATCCCAGGTAACGACAACCAATCGATTCCTGGTCACGCGTTTTATTTCGTCAAATGCCCTGGGTCTGTCAACCCAATGATGCATCGACAGGATGGAAAGACAATGCGAAAAACTTTGCGCGGCAAAAGGAAGGCTTTCCGCGTTAGCTTTAACTACAACGGCGGCATCGCTGCCGCGTTGCTTGATCATTGCTTCCGAGGGCTCTACCGCCACTATTCGTTTGTGCGCGGGTTCATAAGAGCCTGTTCCGGCACCTAGATTGAGTATTGATTCTGCCCCGCTCAAAACACGATGTATGTGGGAGGCAATGCAGGGATCGCTCCTGCGCCCGATTGCATAAGTAGTTCCGATAGCATCGTAGATCTCGGCCATAGCCTATAGCGCTAGTTTTTAAAGCGAAGCGCGAACACGGCAAGTTCTTCCGCATGTGTAAGCCGGCGATTCGCAAGATAAGCCGCGGCAGAAACAGCCATTATCCAAAATGCCAAACCGATCAAATCCATGTCTGCTACAACAAAACTTATCAGAGAGCCGACCGTAACGCCGGACAGCAACTCCAGCGCTGGCGTCCCGTATTTGGTTATCTCAACCAATAGTGCCGCGAGAATATTCCCCAGCACGGTACCGCCGATGGCGAGGGCAAACGCAAGGACCGCGTACTTGACTTCGATTCCCCTGCCAAAAAATTGAATGGCATAGCCTACTGCAGCACCCAAGCCAACAGCCATGAAACCCGCCGTCATTCCAGCGGCCGCGGCGATAATTGCCCAGACGCCGGCGGCGGCCAACGTTGTAGCCAGGCCATAGCCGACGGCGCGGCGAAAACTCTGTTCCGCCACAATCTGTTCGGCGAAACGGTATTTCTGTTCTTTTTGTCCCGGTGTCATTGCTCACCAAGAATAGCCGTAACACGCTTGCGCAGGGCGGGAACCAGCTCCGTCTCAAACCAAGGGTTGCGTCGCAGCCAGAGATTGTTGCGCGGGCTGGGGTGCGGTAGCGGAACCGCTTGTGGCCAATGACTGCGCCACGATTTCACCAGGTCAGTCAACGACATCCCCTTACTATCGAAGTGATACGTCTGCGCATACCTCCCCAACACTACTGTCAATTCCAGATGCCGTAACTGTGCCATCAGCCGGTCGCGCCAAGCCGGTGCGCATTCCGGCCGTGGCGGCAAGTCGCCCGATTTGCCGGAACCCGGAAAACAGAATCCCATCGGCAAAAGCGCAATTTGTTTTGAGTCGTAAAACACTTCGGGTGTGACACCCAGCCACTCACGCAGCCGTTTGCCACTGGGATCATCGAACGGCACACCGGATTCATGCACTTTTCTGCCCGGGGCCTGTCCAGCAATCAATATCCTGGCCTTGGGGTGCAACTGCAGCACGGGGCGGGGACCCAATGGCAAATCGGCTTTACAAATAGTGCAGGCCCGAACCTCAGCGAGCAGAGACGTGCACGAAGTCATTTTACTTTGATTGCCTAGACGAGTACGCCCCGTTTTTGCATCGTGCGAGCGTACAAAAACAAGGCCAGCGAGACGACGAATATCAGTGCGGTAAAGCCCAACGAAAAGGGATCGCCAACAACTTCCATGCCATTGGACAAACCGTAGTTGTGGATCGCCGTGATGACCATCGCGACAAAAGACGCTAGCAATACCCACACGGCCAGACTTTTGCGCAACAATAAAAGTATTACGCCGAGTAGCCCGCCCCAGACGGCGATGGCCCAGCTTGCCACTATCAGGCTCGGCAGCCCGTAAAAAAACGAGAGCTGCTCGGGTGTAAAGTTTGCCATATACGCTTCGTTTCTTGTTTGCGTCATGACGTAATCCATTGCGCCCATTAAACTCCACAAAAACGCGACAATTCCAATAACCCAGAGATGCCTCGGCGTGCTTGCTCGTGTTTCGGTCATGACCCCTCCCTTCGGTATTGGGATAATCCAGGTTGAGTATAGCTACTCGTTTTAGCGGATGACCTATCCGCTCATTAGCACCAGCGCCAGGCCGACGGCCGCCGGAAGTGCCTGTATAAAAAGTATCTTTCGACTGGCCGTGGCCGCCCCAAACAGGCCTGCCACCAGCACACAGCCTAGAAAAAACACCTTGATGGCAGTGCCTTGTGCGCCAAGACTCAACCCCCAAAATAAACCCGCCGCGAGGAAGCCATTATATAGACCCTGGTTGGCGGCCAGTACTTTAGTGATGGCCGCTTTCTCCTTGCTCTGACCAAACGCTCGCAAACCCATGGGCTTGTCCCACAGAAACATCTCCAGCACCAGAAAGTAGATATGCAAGAGCGCGACCAGGGCGACGACAATGTTGGCGGCTACTAACACAATGCCTCCTCCAAAAAGTTACTTCTTTGTTTGGGCGCTACTGCGTCCTTCAACATACTGCGGCAGACCGTCACTCAACTTCGTCCAATTTGCAGACGAACCGACATAGATATGTGCATCGGGCTGCAATGGTATATCGCTGTCTAGAGCCCCCAGCGCAATCTCAACTTCGTCTTGCGGTGCCCGCGGGCTTGAAAACATCAGACTGGAGCCACAATGACGACAAAATGTGCGTGTGGTTCCGTTTTCCGCTGTAAAGCCTTTCAGCGCTTTATCTCCCTTTAGCCAGCGAAATTTTTCACGCGCTACGCTGGCGATAGTGGCAAACGCCGCGCCATGAAACTTCCGGCACATAGAGCAATGGCAGTGGGCCGCTGGCAGAAACTCGTCGATCTCGAATGCGATTGCGCCGCACAAACAGCTGCCAGTATAGGGGTCAGACACGGCATCCACCAAAATCAGCAACGGATAGCGGACTCTACCACCTTAGTGATTCTCGACCAGTTTTCATTGCCGACTGCGCTAAACTGTTTGCTCCGATCGGTCTGAGAGATTTTGTGCATGCGTAACGTAATCATGGGATTAGGCTTTTCGGGCATTGCCGTAATACTTCTGGCTTCCTGTGCCAAGGTTAAACAACCAGGGCATGATCACCATGCGGGGCCGGCGATGAACTACCACGTCATCGACGATAAGCTGGCTACCAGCGGGCATTTCGTGGGGAACGGTCTCAGTCACCTGGCCGCCGATGGCTTGCAGGTCGTAATCGATCTTAGGGTAGAGCCACCTGCTGGCCAGGAACAAAAGCTCTCGGATCTTGGTATCGAATGGGTTTCTGTCCCCGTGGACTGGAATGCACCGGCAGCTGCCGACTTTCAACGGTTCACGGCGGCGATGAACAATTACAAAGCGGATAAACTACTGGTGCAATGCGGTGCTAACTATCGCGCCTCTGCAATGACGTATTTATACCAGGTCATGGTCGATAACGTCCCGGAACAAACTGCCTTACAGGACCTGAACGCGGTGTGGGAACCGAATAAACTCTGGACAGACTATATTCAAGATATCAAGACTCAAAAATACTAGCCGATCATGTCCAAGAATGGTTTTGTCGAAAAATAGAGCACAACAATGGCGAGCAACAGATAGGCAGCGAACCGCGTCGGATTTTCCTTGAGTTCATCCAAGAGGCGTCTCTGTTTTCCTTCTGCTTTTAGACGAGCGTATTCGGCCCTGGCATTTTCCGCACGCTCTGTTTGATACGCTTCGATAAGCGCTTTTGCCGTTTCCAGTTGTCGTTCATCGTTTAACCACAGCGACGGCATTGATACGCCCCAGTTGCCTGCCGGGGTTTCGTAGTAATCTATAGACTTCGCCGTAAGAAGATTACGGATGTCTTCGGCTTCGTCGTCCGGCACGCCTCTGAGTCTGAAAAGCAGTACCGCCATAGTCCGGGATACCCGGCTCGCAAGCTAGAGTTCGGTGTCGGCGCGTCGGGTCAGCGGAATAGTTCCACTGCGGGAAAAAGGAATCGCACCGATCAACGGCAGGTCAATCTGGATGTCGCCATTCAATTCATAGTCAACGTTTTGCGGTCCGTCTGCCAGCATACGACCTAGGTGGCCAAGCGATTCGAGGAGGTTGGTGCGTACCTCAACCTGGACCTGATCGCTACCGTTGGCCGGGATCGAGAAACCATTCGGCGTTAGGCCAGATGCAAAGTCCTGGCCGGCCAGTTTCACTGCATAGGTTACGCCCTTGATCGGCAAGGTGTAGCCGTTTGGATTATCAACCTGCAGCGTTACGCCATAAGTCTGCTGGAGCAAGCCGAGCTCGACGAGCTGAACATTAGCCAGCTTGACAACCGGTTGCTGGAACGGCGACTGCAGGGTCGAGCAACCACTCAGCGAGGCGAGCAGCATTATGGATGCAAAAATACCCAGTATCATGAATGTGAAGCGTTTTTGGGACCTGGACATGGCTAGGTACCTGCAGTGGTTACGTGTGCCTAGTACACTAGCAGCGCCGCAGCAGACCAGGCACCAAAGTGCGTTAACAAATGTTGCGCATTGACCAGATTTTACCTCAGCTAAGACCCGGACAACACGATGACCAGTGACCGCTTTCCCCAGGCTGAACAGATGGCCCATGAATCCATGGAACGGAATTTGCGGGAACAAGCAATGGCGATCTGGCCGCTGGAGGCGAGTCTATACGATCGATATGGGCTAACCGACAAAGCGCAGATACTCGATGTAGGTTGTGGTACCGGTGAGATTGCCGCGCGTTTGGCCCGCCGTTTCACAGGCGCGCGGGTAGTCGGCGTCGACCTGCTTGAGCAGCACCTAGTGTTAGCGAGAAAACGCTATACCGATCTGGCCGAGCATATTGAGTTTCAGGTTGGCGACGCCTACGCGTTGGAATTTGCTGATAACAGTTTCGATCTGACGCTTAATCGCCACATGCTGCAATCGGTGCCCCATCCAGAACTAATTATCAGGGAACTCGTGCGCTTGACTCGCCCCGGCGGCTGGATCCATCTGTTGGTCGAGGACTACGGCATGATCCATGCGCCGACTGTGCAAAAAAACGTCGACCGACTATGGCATGACGGCGTCCTGCCCTATGGCAAAGCGACGGGGACGGATTTGCGTATCGGGCGTCACGCGTATCAAATACTGCGTGGCTTGCCGGTGCGCAATATCTCGATTGACTATCTCACTATCGATACGCTGGGCGCACCACGTGATGCATTTGCCGGCATTATGACGGCATGGCGTGATGGCTATGCACCCGCCATCGCGGAGAACTCAGATCTCGACATAAATGACGTGATCGCGTTATTTGATTCCCTGATCGGCTCCATCAGAGACGAAAATGAATACGTCGTGTGGCACGTGCCAATCGCGAGCGCACAAAAAACTTGAATGCCCCAGATGCATCCATGCTTGCCATAAAAACATAGCACGCAAAGTCTATAATCAGTCCAAACAAACGGACAGAACCAATGGCAGGATACTCCGGCAAACCGCTACAGAAAAAACTTGGATTAAAGCCCGGAATGCGTGCAGCTTTTCTCAATGCGCCATCGAGCTATCGCAGCGATCTCGGCAAACTACCAGCAGATGTACAACTGCTGTCGCGACTCGGTAAAGAGATGGATTTTGTACACTTGTTCTGTGGCTCCAAAAGAGAACTCAAAACCAAACTACCCGGAGCGAAACGCTCGCTCTCGAAGGACGGTTTGATATGGGTTTCGTGGGTGAAAAAATCATCGGGATTGGAATCTGACCTCGGCGAGGCCGACGTACGGAAAGAAGGATTGAAAATTGGCCTGGTAGACGTGAAAATCTGTGCTGTGGACGACACATGGTCCGGACTCAAGTTTGTGTACCGGCTTAAAGACAGGTAAGCGTGGATCGAATAGAAGAAATTCTCGAGTTCTGGTTTGGCGATACGCGTCGGGACATTACGTGCACGCCGAAGTGGATGAGTTTTTGGTTTGCCGCAGGCACGGATCTGGATGAACCGATACGCAAGCGCTTCGCAGCCGATGTTGCCGGCGCAGCCTCAGGCAAAATGGACCAATGGTGTGAAACTGCAAAGGGAAGTCTGGCGACCACAATCTTGCTGGATCAGTTCACTCGCAATATTTACCGTGGTGCCCCACAGGCATTCGAATGCGACGACAAAGCACTGCGTTTGACTCAGGCAGGAATAGTAAAGGGGCACGATGGACGACTCGGTCCGGTTGAAACGGCATTTTTCTACATGCCCATGCAACATGCCGAATCTCTGGCAGTACAAATGCAATCGGTTGCGCTATACGAGGCGCTGGCTGACACCGTGCCTGACGGGACCAAAGACATTTTCCAAAACGGCTTTGCCCATTACGCACGACTACATCGTGACATCATCGTGCAATTCGGCCGCTTTCCCCATCGCAACGCCATCCTCGGCCGCGAGTCTACTCCCGAAGAACAAGCCTACCTCGCCGGCGACGTTCCCACCTTCGGTCAATAACGCTCCCCACCTAAGTCGCGAGTCGTATATCTGCATCAGCTTTGCATTCGGCGCGAATCACCTCGGAGGGGGCGGGAAAAGAATCGCAATCGCGCGTGATTCGCCCCCCACCCTAACCCTCCCCCCGGTGGGGGGAGGGAATAGAACGAGCGGCGAGAGAGAATGCGGTCGTTTGTTTGCGGCGACTGCGTTCCTCGCCGGAGCTGCAAACAAATGCCGGCTTCTAGCCTCGCCACTTTGGGATTACGCATCGCGCGATGCATCGCTAGATAAGCCGGCTTCTAGCCTCGCCGCAGCTGAATCGCCTCTAAGGCCGCTTTCGAGACCTAAGAATCGGAATGCAGATAACGGCGAGCGCGCCCCATTGCCATAAGCGGAAAATAGTGCCGGTACATGTTGTAGTTGATCATGAAACCCCGCGCCAACTCCGTACTCTGGCTCAACCTGCGTTCCAGGTTGCTGTCGCTCACATCCATACGCGCACCAATTCCATAACCGGGAAAACCCGTGCCCGTATATTGCGGTTCAACCCATGTGCCGTTATCAGTCTGCCTGTCCACCAGGTAGGCCAGACCCCGCTCGATCGGCACCCGATAAGCCGAGTCACTCATCGCCAGCAATGCCAGTAATGCCCAGCCGGTTTGCGACGCCGTGCTGTCGCCCTCGCCACGCATAGAGGTGTCCATGTAAGACGCACAGCTCTCCCCCCAACCACCATCTTCATTCTGGTGCTCAACGACCCACTCCGCGGCATCGCGAATCCAGCCCTGCTGCATATCCTCACCGATAGCGCGCAAACCTGGAAGTACCGCGGCCGTGCCATAAATATGATTCACGCCCCAACGGCCAAACCAGCTGCGATCTTTTTCCTGTTCGTCTTGCAGGAAAGTCCGGCCACGATTCACCGTTGGCTCGCTACTGTCCATGCCCAACAATCCAAACGCCTCCAGCACGTGCCCGGTTACGTCAGCACTGGGTGGATCCAGTGTCTCGCCAAAATCACAAAATGGCAGCTTGGTCAGTAACTCGTTGTCATTGTCCTTATCGAAAGCCGCCCAGCCGCCGTTAGTACTTTGCATGGCGACAACCCAGTCACGTGCCAGTTTAATCGCGTTGTTGATACGCGGCCGATCGGGATACTGATCCTGCAACAACGCCAATACGATCAATGCGACCGCGGTGTCATCTACATCCGGGTAATTGTTGTTCGCCCGTTCAAATGGCCAGCCCCCAGGGGCAACGCCTTTAACTTTTACCTGCCAGTCTCCGCCCGTTGTAACCTGTTTGTCGAGCACCCACTCCAGTGCGCGTGCCATTGACGGCGTGTCGGTCACGGTGCGATCGCAATCTGCCATTCCCAAAAGCGACAACAATGTGTCCCACACGATTGACTCGCTGGCCTGCACCCGTAATGCACCGTCTTTTTCATAGGTCCAGTGTGCATCGAGCGCGGCCAGACCGTTCTTGACCGCGTGATGTTCGAGCTCATAACCCTCGTGATACAACGCAATGATTGAATAAATCCACGGCGGTTGTATCCCACCCCATGCACCATCTTCTTCTTGCCGGTGCAGTATCCACTCCAGACATCGGCCTATTGCGTACTCACGCAATGGCATGATCCCGGTGGTACCACCAATATTTTGATAAATGTGCAACAAGCGGTCGGCACCACGAAAAGCGAGCTCCCACACATCACCTATCTTGCGAGGCAGGTTGTAATCCATGCCAGCACGACCATCGGGAAACAACTCGGTCAAACGCCGATCGGCCGGCAACGGATAGACCGCGCGACGCGCAGAGAGCACCGCCAGCGGCATCATGGTGCCCCGCGCCCAACTCGCCAGATCATAAATATTCACCGGCGACCATTCCGGCAACAAAATAATTTCTGGTGGAAGATTTGGTGTTTTGTCCCACGGCCACTCGCCGATCAGCGAAAGCCAGTAGCGTGTAAAGACACGAATCTCACGCAAACCGCCGTTCGCAAAGATCCACTCGCGCGCCTTTTGCAACGCGCTGTGATCGGCGGCTATCCCGTGTGCGCGAAGTGCAGCGTAACACTCGACGGTTGCGTTGATGTCTCCGGTGGGCGCGTCATAGTAAACCTCCCACGAACCGTCCTCACGCTGAGCATCGAGTATTGTTTTGATCAGACCAGGCTTTTTGGGGTCATCTGTTCTGCCGATGACATGCATCAGTAGCAACCATTCGGCTTCCATGCACTGGTTGGATTCCAGCATACCGACCCAGGATCCGTCTTCCTGTTGGTTATCATCAAGCCAGCCGATCGCTTTGTCGATTGCATCACTCAATCGCTCAGGCGAAATCGCTATCGCAGCCGCTCTGGCCGTCCCTAAAGGATTGTTAGTCATTTTTCTCTCAGGTTAAAGCGTTTACTTAGCGTGGTTTAAAGCGCGCCTCAGTTATTGACATCTCTGTCACTGTCCCGTATTTGGCAACTTCATCACGTATCGCATCCGCATTGCCGATTAGTACAAAAACCAGGTCCGCCGGTCGTGGATAGACCTTGTCTATTACGCTTTCGACATCATCCATGTCGGCTTGTACTAGTTTCTGAGCATAGGCGTTAATGTAGTCGGTTTCCAGGCCGTAAAATTCCAGCCGTGCGATCTGTCTGGCCAGTTGTGGCGCTGTCTCAAACGCCAGCGGAAACTGGCCCAGAATATAAGCCTTGATCGACCCGAGTGCTTTAGCATCGAAACCCGATGTGTGCAGTTGCTCAAGAGTTTCCAGCGCCAGGTCAATAGCGGTGACCGTAGTTTCAGTCCGTGTAAATGACGTGATGGATACCGATCCGGCTTTGCGCGGCTGGAGTAGCCTGGAATTGGCACCATAGGTCAGACCCGATTTGACTCGAAGTGCGTCGTTAAGCATGGAGGTAAAGCTGCCGCCAAACTTGGCGTTTGTCAGCGCGAGCGCGGCCCGCTGTGGGAAGTATTTGCTCACGCCAATATTGCCCATCCAGAAATAGGTCTGGGTAGCGTCGGGTTTGTCGATTAGCAGTACACGACCACCCGCGATCGTTGACGCGGAGCCATATTGTGGCAGGTCGCGGGCAGCACCACGCCAGGAGGCAAAGGCGCTACGCAATAACGTGACGATATTGTTTGTTTCAAAGTCGCCAGTGACCGCAACTATCATTCGATCTGCGCCAACTTGTTCCTGGTAAAATTTTCGAACATCGCCAATATTGATGCCGACCAGGCTGCTTTCATCACCAAAACTGGGGCGAGCATAAGGATGTTCATCAAACACAAATGCACCGGCATATGTCCCAATCAGGCGGTTTGGCGAACTGTCTTTGGCGGCCTTGATAAATTGCACAGTGCGGTCGCGGATTTTCTTGAACTCGGCCTCATCAAGTTGTGGCCGCATCAATAGATCTGCCAATAAGCCCACCCCGACCTGAGCATCGCGGCTCAAGAAACTGCCACTGACCTGTAAGCTTTCCAGACCGGCCCCGGTATCGAGATCGCCACCCAGTCCTTCAACGGTTGCCGCGAAATCCGTAGCGTTGCGATCCCCCGCTCCTTTTCGTAGCAATTCCGCCAGCAAAGATGCAGTGCCAGATTTACCCGCTGGATCGGCCGTGGCACCACCGCGGAGGACTACCTCAAAACCAATCAGCGGAACTTCCGGCTTCTCCAGCAGCAGCAGAACGATGCCATTATCCAGCTCGACGCGGGTGTAATCAGGCAGCAACGGTGGTCGATCGAGATAAGAAGAGTAGTCAGGCTGTACGCCTGTTGCGACCTTAGCGGCTGCCTCCATTTCAGGGTTGTCCGTCGTCGTCGACACACAGGCGGAAAGTGCAAAAGCAAGCAGTACAACAAGCAGTAGTCGCATCACGCACCCTCCCCGGCCTGTTCAGGGATAACGACGCCGAGCGTGCGATTGGTTTTTCTGAAAACGGTCGCCGCTATTGCGCGTATGTCTTCGGCGGTTACAGCAGCCAATTGCCCTGGTGCATCAAACAATTTGCGATAGTCGCCGTAAAAAACCTCATAGGTGCCGAGCGCATCTGCCTTGCCATCAATGGTTGCCAAAGCGCGAAAAAAACTCGCGGTCCATTGGTTCTTGGCCTTGTCTACTTCTTCATCGGTGACACCATTTTCGATGACATCGGCCAACGCATCATCGATAAGCCTTTCGACCTTCGCCAAATCACCGCCTTGCGGCAACATTGCAAAAACCCAGGTCAGCCCCGGATCGAAGCCTTCATCGGCAAAAGCGCTGACGTGAATTGCGGCCTGCTCCTGCTCGACGAGCAACTTGTGCAAACGCGAAGAGTCACCACGGGTCAAAATACTGTTTAGCAATTGCAATGCAGGAAGGCTTTCATCGCGGGCGCTGCCTGAGTGCCAGGCCATCTGCAGCATTGGCGTTTGCGCCGGCAGGGTCAACGCGATACGCCGCTCGCCTTTTTGTTCCGGCTCGACCGTTCGCAATTCTGCCGGTGGCGCTTGTGCCGGAATTGCGCCGATATATTTTTCCGCCAGAGCAAAGGCTGCATTGGGCTCAACGTCGCCAACCAGCAACAAAGTCGAATTATTCGGCGCGTAGTATGTGCGATAGAAACTTTTTAAATCTTCCATCTTCCAGCCCGCGATATCCGACGGCCAGCCAATAACCGGAAACTGATAGGGGTGTGCGATATAGGCGGTTGCCTGCATTTGTTCGCTGAGTTTGCGTGAGTTGTTGTTGTCCACCCGCAGGCCACGCTCCGAAGACACGACACCACGCTCGCTTTCAACGACTTTTGGATCAAATTCCAGGTTTTGAATACGATCTGCCTCAAGCGAAAGAACGATCTCCAGCGCCGACCGCGGAAACCAGTCAATATAAACGGTAACGTCACTACTCGTGTAAGCATTGTTGCTGCCACCGTTGGCTTGCATGATCCGATCGAAATCTCCCGGTCCCATGCTGCTTGTACCGTTAAACATCATGTGCTCAAAAAAATGTGCGATACCCGTGATCCCCGGGTACTCGTTGCGACCGCCGGCGCGTACCCAGTTGTATAGCGTCACGTTTGGAATATCGTGGTCGGGCCAGACGATCACTTTCATGCCGTTTTCCATCGTACGGCTCTGGATCTGGTCCGCACCCGGAAAAGACGCTGCTGCACTACCAGTCAATACCGCAAGGACAACAGCACCAGCAATTTCTTGTCGTGTCATCTGTTTAATCCTATGTAGTCTGACCGGCAATCCACCGATCGATTTTCGCTTCCAGTACGCCTAGCGGCAACGCACCATCTTGCAGAACCTGCGTATGGAATTCACGCACATCAAATGCGGCGCCGAGTTTTTCGGCGGCTCGGGCGCGAAGTTCACTAATTTTCAACTGCCCGATCTTGTAAGCGAGCGCCTGCCCCGGAATAGCGATGTATCGCTCTATCTCGGCTATTGCACGAGTCTCGCTGGTACTGGAATTGGACATCATAAACTCCAATGCCTGTTCGCGAGTCCAGCCTTTGGCATGCATGCCGGTGTCGACCACGAGACGGATAGCACGCACCATCTCGGCATCAAGCGCACCGAAACGCTGATAGGGATCAGTGTACATACCCAATTCCGGACCAAGTGATTCCGCATACAAACCCCATCCTTCGATGTACGCGGTGTAACCACCAAAACGCCGGAACATTGGCAAATCCAACCCTTGAGTCAGTGCGATCTGATAATGATGTCCCGGCACCGCTTCGTGCAGATAAAGAGCTTCAGCCACATACTTCGGCCGCGCGCTAAGATTGTAGGTATTGACGTAAAAAATACCGGGCCGTGAACCATCCGGCGCGGGCATCGAATACGAGGCACCAGGGGCAGATTTCTCTCGAAATGGCTCGACGGCGCGAACCTCAAATTCCGCTTCGGGTATGTTAGAAAATAGTTTTGGCGTAGCCGCATCTAGGGTCGATTTCAACGCGCGATAACTGTCGAGGAGTTGTTCTGGCTCATCATGATAAAAACGCCGATCGGTTCGCAGGCTGTCAAAAAAGTCGCTCAGGCTGCCTTCAAATCCGACCTGGGTCTTGATCGACTCCATCCCACCCTTGATACGCTCGACTTCCGCCAATCCGATATCATGAATCTCGTTCGCCGTTAAGTCGGTGGTGGTCGTTTGCTTAATTGCAAAGTTGTACCACTCGACGCCACCGGGCAGTGATGTCAGACCGATCTCATCGCTGGCGACCGCTAGGTACTCGTCTTTGATAAAATCATGCATACGACGATATGCCGGAACAACCTTGTTTCCGATGGCATCTTCGTAGGCCTCGGTCAATCGTGCGCGATCCTCTGCGCTAATCGTATCGGGCATCTCGGAAACCACCCGATAGAAAACCGTCTGCGTAACGTCATCCTGCAGGTGAGCCGCTAACTGTGGCAGTACCTTCTCCATAATGACCTTTGGGCGTACGACGCCACTCTGCATTCCTGCCCGCATATTCACGATTGCCTGATCGGACCAGGCAGAAAAACCGTCAACCCGACCGAGAAAATTATCGTAATCCTGTGCCGTCCTGAAAGGATGGGCGCTGGCGCCGGACCCGAGTGTCGCAAAAAAATTCGGCACACTGAAGAATTGCGTGATCGGCATCAGATGATCCGGATATTTCATTCCTTTAATAGTGTCGATCCGTTCCTGCTCAAACATTTCGTGCGTCAACAAGTCCTGCCCGGCCAAGGATGCCTTGTCGACCTCACGAATCGCCGCAAGGTATTTTTTCTCCAGCTCAAGTTGTTTCTTGCGATGCTCGGGACCAATGGAATTGGGAAGCTGATCGTCATAGCGATGATCGCCAATGAACGATGCAAAAATCGGATTGAGCTTGATGTTTTCCTGAAAGTACGTGTCGACCACGGCCGAAAGCTGGCCGGCGACGTCCTCCGCTGGCGATGCACTCGGCGCCGGGCTCTGGGACGGACCTGAGGCCGTGCCCGACGCGGTTGCCGGAGTTTTACCGGCGGTCTCGGTTGGGCCACCACAGGCCGTGAGACTGGCTAACGCGACAACGAGTATCAAAAGTCTTTGATTCATAGGGAATACCGGATATGTTCAGCGTGAAAGTGGAGCGAGGCTAATCGAATAGGACCGCGCAGACAAGCGGGGATTCCCCATCGCCAGTCCGGCCCGGGGCTATAATTTGTATCTCCTGCGACCTAAGAGCGGACAAAACCATGAAACTCTACTATTTACCCGTATCAACATACTCTCAGAAAGCGCTGATCGCGCTGCACGAAAAACAGCTCTCGTTCGAGCCCGAGCTCGTCGCCATGTTAGACGACGACGCACGAGCGAAATATCGCGAAATTTACCCGATCGGCAAGGTGCCGTTGTTGATTCTCGACAACGGGCACATGATTCCCGAATCGACAATAATTGTGGAATACGCCAACGGAGCGTCAGACAAAGGACCTGATCTTATTCCTGGCGACGCCGATAGCCGCCGTCAGGTTCGCTTCCGCGATCGCATGATGGATTTCTACATAAACGATCCCATCACAATGCTTTTTTTCGAGTCACGCAAACCCGAGGCGGATCAGGACCAGAACCTGATCGATCAAAGCCGTGAAAAACTCAACATCATGTATGACTATCTCGACGGCGATCTGAGTGATCGCACCTGGATGATGGGTGATGATTTTACTATGGCCGATTGTGCCGCCGCGGCGCCGTTGTTTTACGCACAGAAATTGCATCCGTTCGATGACAAACCCAATATCGACGGGTACGTACGCCGCCTATTCGAACGGCCGTCCTATCAGAAGGTGCTCGCCGAGGCACTGCCCATGCTGGAACAAATGAATCAATAAACAATACGACAGACCTCCTTCGGAGGTCTGTCTCCTTTCCCCTCACCCAACCCCGCTACTACGGTCGCCGCATTGGGGTTACGCGGGGCTTGCCGCCCCACAGGATAAGAATCGCGGCAAGGATGCCGCTCCTACGCGAGCACCGCGAGATAGCAGTACCGCGGCGAAACACCGCGAGATGGCAGTACCGCGGCGAGAAAGAAGACGGTTGTTTGTTTGCGGCGACTTTCTTCTGGAGCCGCAAACGAATGCCGGCTTCTAGGCTCGCCGCCCCACTATCACGCGTGATTCGCCCCCCACCCTGACCAAGAGCTCGGCCTTTGGCCTCACGAAAGCGTCGCTACGCGACTTATTGATCAGCGTGTCTCGATACACGCAAATCGCCCCGAAGGGGGGAGGGAATTCATTTCGCGTACCCCCGAAGGGGGAGGAAAAATAGAATCGCGGCAAGGATGCCGCTCCTACGCGAGCCCCGCGAGATAGCAGTACCGCGGCGAAACACCGCGAGATGGCAGTACCGCGGCGAGAAAGAAGACGGTTGTTTGTTTGCGGCGACTTTCTTCTGGAGCCGCAAACGAATGCCGGCTTCTAGGCTCGCCGCCCCACTATCACGCGTGATTCGCCCCCCACCCTGACCAAGAGCTCGGCCTTTGGCCTCACGAAAGCGTCGCTACGCGACTTATTGATCAGCGTGTCTCGATACACGCAAATCGCCCCGAAGGGGGGAGGGAATTCATTTCGCGTACCCCCGAAGGGGGAGGAAAAATAGAATCGCGGCAAGGATGCCGCTCCTACGCGAGCCCCGCGAGATAGCAGTACCGCGGCGAAACACCGCGAGATGGCAGTACCGCGGCGAGAAAGAAGACGGTTGTTTGTTTGCGGCGACTTTCTTCTGGAGCCGCAAACGAATGCCGGCTTCTAGGCTCGCCGCCCCACTATCACGCGTGATTCGCCCCCCACCCTGACCAAGAGCTCGGCCTTTGGCCTCACGAAAGCGTCGCTACGCGACTTATTGATCAGCGTGTCTCGATACACGCAAATCGCCCCAATCAAACGCGGTGCGTAATCCGGTAGAAACGATGGAGCAGCAGCATCGCGGCGACCGTAAGCCCCGCAGCTAATGATCCCCACACCCACGTCGGTCCCCGTTCCTGCATCACAACAAAATAAAACGCCAGCGGAAATCCAATCACCCAATAGGCAAAAAGACTCAACCCCATCGGGACGGTAGTGTCCTTGAGCCCACGCAATGCGCCCATGGTTGCAACCTGTATACCATCAGATACCTGAAAAATTGCTGCCATCAGCAGCAAACCCGATGCGATCTGATGCACGGAATCGTCATTGGTATAAAAGTTCAGAATCTGATTGGCGAACAACAGCAAAATGACTGCGGACACAAACATGATCGACATACAGACCCCAATACCCACAATTCCGGTAAAGCGTGCCCCTTTATGATCGCCACCACCGGTTTTGTGTCCGACACGTATGATTATTGCCGAGTGAATTCCCAGCGGCACCATGAAGATGGTCGATACATAGCTCATCGCAATTTGATGCGCACCGGCAGCCGCGATGCCCAATCGGCCCATTAACAACGCGGCAGCACTGAACAGCCCCACCTCAGCAAGCATGCCAATTCCGATCGGCATGCCGAGCCGCATAATCTCACCGAGACGGGAGAAATTTGGCCAATCAAAACGCTCAAATATTTTTAGTCGGCCATACAAACCGTGATTGCCACGCACCACATACCAGAGCATCAGGGCAAACATGCCCCAGTTCGTAGCCGCGGTTGCGTAACCACAACCGATCGCACCCATGGCTGGAAAACCCAACTTGCCGTACATCAGCACGTAGTCGGCTATCGCGTTGAATATCAAACCGCTAACAGCGATCAAAGCTATCGGCCGGGTGTGCCCAAGTCCTTCACTGGCGAAACGCAGCACAAGGTATGCGTAAACGCCGGGCGCGCCCAGGCTGGCGGCGGCGGCATAGCCCGCTGCCAGACTGCTGAAATCGGGCGAGATGCCGATCGCTGTCAATATCGGGGCGGTACTAAAAAAAAACACTATCGTCAGCAAACCGAGAATCTGGCTGAGCCACAAATCCTGTCGTGCATAGGCGCCTACCTCATGATGCCGGCCTGCGCCCACCGACTGCGCGGTAATCGGACCTAGCGCCATCAGATTGCCCAGACAAAAGAGGAATACCGCAAAGTAAACAGCATTACCCACGCCTACGGCCGCCAAGTCACGGGCGCTGATATTGCCGGCCATGACGGTATCGGTAAGACTCATGCCAACCAGCGCGAGGTTGTTGGCGATCATGGGCCCGGCAAGATCCAGCAGACCTTTGATCTCGGTCTTGAGTCGGTGCAGACGTGACTGGTCAGAGTCGTTCATAATAAGCGGCGCACGTTAGCACAACAGCACAGAGGAAGATGTCAGGAGCTAGAGAATGAACACGGCCAGACGTATAGCCATCATTGGTGCAAACCGAATCCCCTTCTGTCGCGCACATACAGTGTATGCGGACCTGAGCAATCAGGACATGATGACCGAGGCAATGTCCGGACTTGTCGATCGCTACGGACTCAAGGGCGAAAAACTCGGCGACGTCTCGCTGGGCGCCGTAATCAAACATACTGCACAGTGGAATCTAGCCAGGGAATCAACCCTCGGTTCGGGCCTGTCGGCAGATACACCGGCATTCGATATTCAACGCGCGTGCGGCACGAGTCTGGAGTCGGTCATTCTCATCGGTAACAAGATCGCACTTGGACAAATCGACGTTGGCATTGCCGGTGGCGTGGATACGATCAGCGATGCGCCTATTGTCTATCCGGACGATTACCGCAAGCTGTTGATGAAAAGCTATCGCGCCCGCAGTACCGGTGACCGGCTTAAACCCTGGCTCGGTTTACGTCCGCGTCACTTCAAACCTGTTTCACCCGGCGTGACTGAACCGCGAACCGGGTTGTCGATGGGCGAAAGTTGCGAATTGATGGCCAAGGATTGGAGCATCGCCCGCCAGGCGCAGGACGAGTTGGCACTAACCAGTCACCAGAATCTCGCACGTGCCTATGACGCCGGTTTCTACGACGGCCTGGTTACGCCGTTCATGGGAGTGGAGCAAGACAACAATCTTCGTCGTGGCACTTCGATGGAAAAACTGGCCGCACTAAAACCCGTTTTTGATCGCAGCCCGACCGGCACGCTGACGGCAGGTAACAGCACGCCGCTGACCGATGGTGCCGGTTGTGTGTTGCTGGCATCGGAACAGTGGGCACAGGACCGTGGACTGGAAGTCCAGGCATATCTCACGCATGCCAAAGCGGCGGCGGTGGATTTTGTCGGCGGCGAGGGCTTATTGATGGCGCCGGCCTATGCCGTATCGGAAATGCTCTATCAAGCCGGTCTGCAGCTACAGGATTTTGATCTCTACGAAATTCACGAGGCCTTTGCCTGCCAGGTGCTATGCACGCTGGCTGCGTGGGAGTCACCCGACTTTTGCCGCGACCGCCTGGGACGATCACCACTGGGTGCAATCGAACGTAGCAAACTCAATGTTTATGGCGGCAGCGTTGCGTCCGGTCATCCTTTTGGCGCCACGGGATCGCGTCTGGTTGGCATACTCGCAAAGGCCCTGCACACCAGCGAGGCACGGCGTGGACTCATTTCCGTCTGTACAGGCGGTGGCATGGGTGTCACCGCAATACTCGAGTCCGCCTGACAGCAGCTCTCGCAATCAGTAGCGATCGCCGCCTGCGCTTTCTGCAATTTCCTAATGCCGGCAGTGCTTCGACGCTGCAATACCGGCATATAGTCTGATGCAACGCCGCATGACGCTTGCGTGGTGCACTTGCTGACGACATTATTACTGTCCAGCCGGAACATCAGATCGACCAAAGGGGAATCATGGAACAATTCAATGCCGTCCTGGCCGCGATCGGTAGTGTGCTCTGGCACCCATATGTCCTCTATGTCCTGCTGATTACCGGTGTCGTTCTGACAATAGTCAGCGGTTTCTCACAATACCGTGCGTTGACCCATGGCACGAAAGTGCTCCGCGGCGCCTATGACGATCCTAATGATCCGGGTGCGATCAACCATTTTCAGGCTTTGTCGGCGGCCCTGTCCGCAACGGTTGGTCTCGGCAACATCGGTGGCGTCGCACTGGCGATTGCACTGGGCGGACCGGGCGCGGTGTTCTGGATGTGGGTGGTTGGCTTTTTTGGCATGTCCATCAAGTTCACCGAAGTTACGCTGTCGATGCTTTATCGCAACACTGACGATCCGGAGAATCCGCACGGTGGACCGATGTGGGTTGTTGACAAGGGTCTGCCACGCCTGAAACCGCAACTTGCCGGCCTGGCTCGTTTTCTTGGCATCATTTTTTGTATCACTCTGCTCACGTCGACTGTTACGGGCGGCAATATGTTTCAGGCATGGAATGTGGCAGGGCTGACCCAACAATATTTTGGTGTTCCCGGTGTCGCAACCGGTATCATTCTGGCGATTATTGTTGCCATGGTGATCATTGGTGGCATCAAACGGATCGGCGCAGTCGCTGGCCGCCTTGTTCCCATCATGGTTGGACTTTATCTGGCGGCAGGTACTTATGTGCTAATCGTCAATGCCGGTCAGATTCCCGCTATTTTCGCACTCATTTTCAAATCGGCAGTTTCCACGACCGAAGCCGCCGGGGCCTTCCTGGGTGGAACGGCAGGTTATGCCTTTGCCCTGGGCATGAAGCGCGCTTTGTTTTCCAATGAGGCCGGCCAGGGCTCGTCACCCATCGCGCACTCCGCCGCCAAGACCGATGAACCCGTACGTGAAGGTCTGGTGGCTGGCCTGGAGCCTTTTATCGACACGCTGGTTGTGTGCACATTTACAGCACTCATCATTCTGGTCACCGGCGTTTGGAACCGCGGTGCGGAGGGGCAATTTTCTGCGCCACCGGCCGTAATCCCGGTAGAAGCTGGCCAGTGGAGTATTGAAGAAGTCCCGTTACCGGCTCGTCAGGCCGGTATTTGGAATGAGGGCGAAAATATCTTCATGTTGGTTGAGGGCGATGCTAATGATAAAGCGGGTAACAACCTGCATCGTATAAACGGTACGGTCGCAATAGACCATACCGGCGCGCTCGTTGCGCAATGGGGAGAACTATCGAGCGCCAGCCGGCCCCGTCTGTACGAGAACGGCGTGTATGCGGACTATGTTGGTGCGCCACTAACCGCTCGTGCCTTTGACACGGTTGTACCCGGCCTGGGCAAGTGGTTGGTTTCGATAGCCGCGTGGTTATTTGCGATATCGACGATGATCTCCTGGAGCTATTACGGTGAGCAGGGCATCGTTTATCTGTTTGGCGAGAGAGCCGTGCTTTCTTACAAAGTCATTTATTGCATATTGATTGTCGTGGCCACACTTGGGTTTGTTACGACTTCCGAGGAACTGGATAACCTGTCCAGTTTGGGTACTGGCGTGATGTTGTTCGTAAACGTTCCGATTATCTGGATCTTTGGCTACCAGGCGATGCGGGTCTACCGTAATTACATCCATCGTCTGAAAACCGGTCAACTGGGACCGGAACATGAACTACCGAGTTTTGAAGACGTCATGTCAGGCCGCGACGTTAGAAAATAACAGCTTCCAAAGGAATTGCGGCAAGGATGCCGCGCCTGCGATTTGACGTCTCAAGCAAAACCCGATTTCGGGCCTGCCGCTGCATTATCGGCCACCAAGCGCTTGTCCTTGGGCCTCATGTCCGCGTTCGCTTCCCCGTGTGGCGACGGAAGCTGTTGATATTAAACGGAAGATCTCATTCCTTGACTTTGCCAAACGCACATACATACTAGTCGGTATGTATTTGTCAGTCATGTGACCGTGAACTAATGGCGCAAACGGCCCGCAATCCAGACCAGACTCGCGAAGCCCTCCTCCTCGCAGCCTTTGAGGAGATCTATCAACAGGGTTTTCGCAAGGCGAGTCTCGACAATATCCTGCGCCGCACCGGCGTGACCAAGGGTGCGCTCTACCACCACTTTCCGAATAAGCTGGCACTTGGTTATGCCGTTGTCGACGAAATTATCGTGCCGCATGCGGCACGAAAGTGGCAGCGGTTGCTGGAAGACAGCTTGAATCCTATCGATACGCTGATCGAAATCGGTGAGGAGCGGTCGTTTCCGATCGAGCGCGACGTATCGCTGGGTTGTCCCATTAACAATCTCGCCCAGGAAATGTCGGGCGTGGATGAAGGCTTTCGCGACAGATTGAATGGCTTTCTGGATCGCTGGCGCGAAGTCATCGAACACGCGTTGCAAAGGGGCCAGGTTAATGGCCTGGTACGAGATGATGTCGATACGCACGAGGCCGCCGCTTTTATCGTTGCCGCATTTGAAGGTGCCTATGGCCTGGCCAAGTGCGCCTGCAGCGAAGAAGTGCTGCATACCTGTCTCGACGGTCTGAACACCTACGTCAACTCATTGCGAACTTCGGACGAGACCGACTGATGACCGAGACCTGGACCCGGACAGATCATGCGGTAGTGGCCTATGGACAATGGGTGCTGCGCTGGCGTTGGCTGGTTATTCTGACCGCGCTGATTGCCGCTGTCGCCGCGGGCTATGGTGCGCAAAATCTTAGTTTCAATAATAACTATCGGGTCTTTTTTAGCGAAGACAATCCGCAGCGTCAGGCCTTTGATCAAATACAGGACACCTACACTCGTAACGATACGCTGCTGTTTACGGTCACCCCCGATGACGGCCAGGTTTTTAAACCAGGGGTTTTGACAGCGATCGTTAGTCTTACAGACGCGTCATGGCGGTTGCCTTTTGCCCTGCGCGTCGACTCGATCACCAATTTCCAAAACACACGCTCAGAATTCGATGACCTGATTGTCAGCGATCTCTTTGTAGACCCAGAGAGCATGAGTGCCGCAGACATTGCTGCGGCGCGTGCGGTCGCCTTGAGCGAACCCGCGTTACTGAGACGTCTCATTTCCCCAGACGGATCTGTGAGCGGTGTTTCGGTTGCGTTACAGATGCCAGACCCGGAAGAGGACAGCGCACAGGCGCAGCGGGCGGTAAGCGACGTTATCTCAAATGCGAGAGCGGTGGTCGAACAATTCGAAGCGGATTACCCCGGACTGGATCTGCGTATCACCGGGTCAGCGGTGATGAATAACGCCTTTTTTGAGGCGTCTATGCGTGACATCACGACACTGGTCCCACTGATGTATCTCGGCATTATCATCACTATGTTACTGCTGGTGCGTTGTGTCAGCTCGACTATTGCCACTGTTGTGGTAATTGCGTTTTCAATTGCCACCGGCATGGGCCTGGCTGGCTGGTTTGGCATTCAATTAACCAGCCCCTCGGCGGCAGCGCCCACGGTCATCATGACACTTGCGGTTGCCGACTGTATCCACTTGATCGTGTCCATGTTCAGTGCGATGCGACACGGTAAGGACAGGCAAGCTGCCATCGTAGAATCGCTGAGGATAAACATGCAACCGGTGTTTCTTACCAGTGCCACAACGGCAATTGGTTTTCTCACCATGAATTTCAGCGATGTACCGCCATTTAGAGATCTCGGCAATATCGCGGCGATGGGTGTCATGGCGGCATTCGCTTACGCTGTCTTTCTGTTGCCAGCGATGTTGTCCGTGCTGCCTTGCCGGAAAAAAGCCAGCGCCGGTCGCACCAGCGCCTGGATGGATCGATTCGGCGATTTCGTGGTGCGCAAGACCAACCCTCTGCTTATCGGTATGACCGCCGTAAGCCTGCTCATCCTGGCGTTTATTCCTGTCAACGAACTCGATGACGAATTTGTTCAGTATTTTGGTGAGAGCATCGACTTCCGCGTCGATACCGACTACACCATCGAGAATCTGACTGGAATCAGCCGTGTGCACTACTCCATTCCAGCCGGCGAGAGCAGTGGGGTCAGCGATCCTGAGTTCCTGGCACAGCTTGAACAATTTACACAATGGTATCGGCAACAACCGGGCGTATTACATGTCACAAGCCTGACTGATGTGTTCAAGCGTTTAAATCGCGTTTTGCATGGCGATGATCCGGAGTGGTATCGGCTGCCCGAGGAGCGCGATCTGGCTGCTCAGTATTTGTTGCTCTATGAGTTGTCTCTACCGTTTGGCCTGGACCTCAATAATCAACTCAACCTCGACAAATCGGCGACACAGTTTATTGCAACAACCGAGTCTCTAAGCTCGGTGAGACTCCGTGCGCTCGTGGCGAAGAGTGAGAAATGGCTCGCGGAAAACACGCCGGAGCTTGCCACGACCGGCATCGGTATATCAGTAATGTTCTCGCATATCTCAGAACGAAACATCCGCAGCATGCTTGGTGGCGCCTTACTCGGGCTGGTATTGATTTCGGCGCTGCTGCTGATTGCGCTGCGCAGTGTGCGCATCGGCTTACTCAGCCTGCTGCCGAATTTGTTGCCTATCGGCCTGGCTTTTGGCGTATGGGGCATAGCGGTTGGGCAGGTCAATGTTGCCGCCTCGGTTGTGTCGGGGATGATTCTCGGCATCATCGTAGACGATACAGTTCATTTTCTGAGCAAGTACCTGCGCGCCCGCCGTGAACGCGGTTACTCTGCTACCGACGCGGTGCGTTACGCATTTCACACGGTTGGTGTGGCGTTATTCGTGACTACGCTGATCCTGATCGCCGGATTCAGCGTGCTGAGTATGTCTGATTTCGAGCTCAACGGAACAATGGGTTCGTTAACCGCCATCGGTATTGCGCTTGCCCTGATTGTCGATTTTCTTTTACTTCCGCCGTTGCTAATCAAGCTGGACAAGCGGCGTGATTCCGCAATAGATTCCGAGGAGGAAGCGATCTATGCATCGACCTGACACAGCTGCCTTACTACTCCTGTTTGCCGCTTGGTTTGCGCCCGTTGCGCCGGCGCTGGCCGATGAGGCGTCCGAAAGAGGGCTCGCCATCGCCATCGAGGCTGACACGCGCGACCAGGGTTTTGGCGACACAGCTTCCACGCTGCAGATGACACTGCGTAACCGCCACGGCGATGAGACGACGCGACAAATGCGGAGTCGTGCGCTGGAAGTCGCGGATGATGGCGACAAGAGCCTCATCATTTTCAATGATCCTGCCGATGTGAAAGGCACGGCCTTCTTAAGCTTTTCGCACAAGACAGGCGACGACGATCAATGGCTATACCTGCCGGCGCTAAAACGGGTGAAACGCATTTCATCCAGCAACAAATCCGGCCCCTTCATGGGAAGCGAATTTGCTTACGAAGATCTTTCCTCGCAGGAAGTCGATAAATACACTTATCGCTACTTGCGTGACGAAGATTTTGACGACCGTAGCCACTACGTAATCGAACGTGTGCCCGTGGATAAGAAATCCGGCTACACAAGACAGACTGTCTGGATCGATCACGAGGAATACCGTGTTTGGAAGGTCGAGTTCTACGATCGCAAAGACGCGTTGCTGAAAACTCTGGTGTTCGATCAGTACCAGCGCTATCTGGATAAGCACTGGCGTGCCAGTTTGTTGGATATGACAAATCATCAGACGGGAAAGAGCACGAGGCTTGATGTAACGGACTATGTTTTCGGCAACGGTTTCTCGGATTCCGATTTCAACCGCAACAGCCTGGCAAAGGCGCGTTAGGGCCACACTCGTGAGTTGGCCCTCACGCGAGATCGGCCGCCCACCTCAACCTTCACCCCGAAGGGGAAAGTTACGCGAGGTCGGACCCCCACCCCAACCCTCCCCCCGAAGGGGGGAGGGAGTTGTAGTCATCTTGCTGTGGACCGCCTTGCTGCATCAACCAGCATACGCTGGCGACTGGTCGGGCGACGCCGGCATAGAGTTGCGGGCCTTTGGCAGCAGCCCGCTGGATCCAGAGCAAGAAGACAATAATCTCTCGTTCTACATGCAACCCGAATATTACCGGGACTGGGATGACGACAATCAACGTTTCGTCGTTACGCCGTTCCTGCGCATCGACCAGGCCGACCCCGAACGCTCGCATTTCGATCTGCGCGAACTTTACTGGCGCAAGAGTTATCCGACCATGGAATTGTCGGTCGGGCTGAAGAAAATATTTTGGGGCGTAACCGAGTCTGCCCACCTGGTCGACATCATCAATCAAACCGATGCTGTCGAGAATGTCGACACCGAAGACAAACTTGGGCAACCGATGATAAACCTGACGCTCGTGCGAGACTGGGGAACAGTAGATCTGTTTCTCATGCCCTGGTTTCGAGAACGCACCTTCCCCAGTCTTGAGGGTCGTCTCCGCCCGCCGTTTTATATCGACGAGAGTCGTGCTCAATATGAATCGTCAGCCCGCGAAAAACATATCGACGTAGCTGCACGCTGGACACATTACTTTGGCGATTGGGACATCGGTTTGGCGCATTTTTCCGGAACAAGCCGCGAACCAACACTTCAATTCATACAGTCCGTTACCGGTTTAACGGTTTTTCCGTTTTACGATCAAATAGAACAAACCAGTCTCGACTTGCAACTCACCAAAGGCAGTTGGCTGTGGAAGCTGGAATCGTTCAATCGCAGCGGGCAAGGCGAATCATTTCAGGCCCTGGCAGCAGGCTTTGAATATACGTTGGTCGGGGTGCGTGACTCTACGCTCGACCTCGGTCTGATAGCCGAATACTTGCGTGATAACCGTAAACTCGGCACGAGTGTATCCGACCAGGACATTGCAACGGGTTTTCGACTTGCGTTCAACGATGTTCAGAGCACCGAACTGCTCGCATTCACTGGAATTGACTTAAATAACAACGAGCGTTTTTCTTCGATCGAAGGCAGTCGCCGGCTGGGACAGAGCTGGAAAATTAGCCTGGAGGCACGCTTTTTCTCCAACACCGAGCCTGACAGCACCTTGCATAGCTTGCGTGATGACGACTATCTGCAGCTATCGCTGGCAAAATATTTTTAAGCATGATTGACGAAGTTTTCCCCCGCAGGTGCGCCCTGGTGGCGCGGAGACGGCGAATTCAGACCTGGGACCAACAGGTGCAAAGTTATTGATTTGCAAGCCATGGCTGGCTTGCGTCATCGACAGCCGCGGTATTTTTCGTAAAAATCTATTAATAAACTGCCCATACGGTGCCAAATATCCTAGTCTGTTATTGGGTTGACATAGCTAAAAGGCGGTGGCCGGGGCACACCCCAATAAGGCACGACCATGCCTGATAGATTCTGAGTCATCCTGGGAGACCTATGCCGACAATCGGTCAGTTCTGGTTTTACATGCTCGTCGCGCTGGTGGCTGGGATCGTTGTGGGCGCGTATCTGTTTAGATCGCTGTCGGGCCGCCAGTCACACAACAACGATGTGCGCTGGCGCCGAAGACTGGATGAAGCTACGTCGGAGCACGAGCAAAGTATCGAAAAGCTATCGAAGACGCTTCAAATTGCCGAGGCAAAACAAGACACGCTGCGTCAGGCACTGCGCGAAAGCGATGAAACGGTGCAAGTGTTGAGTGCCGATCGCACACCGGCGCATGAGAAGGAGATCGCCGATCGCAATACGCGAATCGCCCAGTTGAAACGCAAACTCTCGCATGCACGGGCGAGTATTGCCGATGCCGCCGATCAGGAAGAAACGCTGGAACGGCAAATTAAAAAACTTGAAACCAGCCTTTCTCGTCGCGGTCACCGCATCGATGAGTTATTGGCCCGAAACGCGGAATTCTCGGGGCTGCGTCAGCACACCAGCGATCAAGAACTAAGATCCTCCAAACTTCAGGCCGAGCTTGAGGAGCTAACCCGAGCATTAGACCAGGCGCACGCTGATCTGAGTGATCGTGAGCAACAGTTTGAAAAGCTGAGCGCTCAAACTCCTGGATCGGACTACCAACGTGAACTCAAGGCGCGGGACTCGCGTCTTGCAACACTCAGCGGGCAGTTCGGGGAGCTGCGCAAGAAGTTGCCGGCGCTAAACGATGCCTTGCGCGAGCGCGAAGCGTCGATCGATGACCTGATCGCAGAGCTCTCGCGTGAGCGCAACAAGATTTATTCGCTGGAACAAGCAGTCGCGCAAACGCGATCTGTAGACAGCGGTCCCGTCGAAGTAGAGCGTACCGGCGCTAACGTGATCAGAATTCAGCAACATCGGGAGTCGGGAGCACCGGCAACTGAAGCTCAGCTTTCGAATGCGCCCGACTATTACGAACAACAAGTGCGCGAGCTCCAGGCCGAGCTGCAGGAATGGAAACATAAATACGAAGCGTCACGCCAGAACAAGGACCATATCACGACCAAGTTGTCTGCCAGGAGAAAAAGTATCGGGCGACGGACTACCAAGCGTGAAAAAGATAATCTGAAAATGATTTACGGCATAGGCCCGGTACTCGAGACAACGCTCAACGAATTGGGCTTTTTCCAGATTGATCAGTTGGCAGACATCGACGATAACGACATCGAGCGCTTTGCCACACATGACAGCTCGCTCCCGGGTCGATTACGCCGCGACAAATGGGTGGAACAGGCCAAAAAACTGCGGGGTTCGGGACAACCAGATCGACGCCGACCCCGTGCTTAAACACGTCGCCCAGATCAATATTAGTCGTATGCGCGCACAACTCGAAGACGAGGTGATGCATGGCTTCGCCGGTCGTCTCGACGAGATCAACGCACTGGCCGACTCAAGTCCGGGTTTCGTGTGGAGACTGCAGACTGATGATGGCGATGCGACCGCACTGCGAGTTTTTGACGACCCGCTGACTCTGATAAACCTCTCTGTCTGGTCCGACATCCAGTCATTGCGCGACTTTGTTTTTCGCAGCAAGCATCGCGAGTTGCTGCTCGGCCGCGAACAATGGTTCCTACCAATGGACGGCCCGCGTCTGGCCTTGTGGTGGGTGGAACCCAATCACCACCCCGACGTAGATGAAGCAAAAACGCGCCTGGATCAGCTCGCCAACGAAGGCTCGTCCCGCGAAGTGTTCACGTTCGCGACCGTTCCACGCGATTGACAAGACTCATCATAATAAAAGAAACCTCAAAAGCTGGCCGATCGATTCGGGCTTGATCGCCCGCCTTATCACCGATAGTGGCCTTCATTACATGCCATGCGCTATGGTGAGCGCGTTTGGACCAGAGGATCAGCCCTAAATGCCACGCTACGCCGGCGATGCCGACTTCCGCCACGACAGTACTCCGACGACAGGGGTCTTGCTCAGCAACCTGGGCACACCGGCCGCACCGACGAGCACCGCAGTGCGCCGATATCTGGCTGAATTCCTGTGGGACCCGCGTGTGGTAGATGTTCCTCGGCCCATCTGGTGGCTTGTACTCCACGGCTTCATTTTGCGTACCCGGCCCAGGCAATCTGCCAAGGCTTATGCAAAGGTATGGACTGATGAGGGTTCACCGTTGCTGGTTAACACGATGCGTCAGCGCGACGGGCTTGCCTCGTTACTCGACGATCGAGTCAACACCCCGTTACACATTGAAGTGGGCATGCGTTACGCGCAACCTTCGATTGCCAGCGCGCTGGAACGCCTGGCTGCGGCGAATTGTACACGGCTGCTGGTGCTGCCCTTGTACCCGCAGTACTCGGCGACCACGACCGCATCGACCTTTGACGAAGTCAATCGACAGCTAGAGAAAAGACGCCGTGTGCCGGCGCTGCACTTCATCGATGGCTATCACGACAACCCGGCCTATATCGATGCACTTGCCGCCAGTATTCGCGAACATCGGGCAGGCTCCGGCAGGACCGCGCGACTGCTTTTGTCCTTTCACGGTATTCCCAAACGCTATTTGCAAAATGGCGATCCCTACCACTGTCTTTGTCACAAGACCGCGCGACTGGTAGCCGAAAAACTGCAGCTTGGAGATGATGACTGGGCTATCGCATTCCAGTCGCGGCTCGGCCGCGAAGAGTGGCTTCGGCCCTATACCGACGAACTGCTGCCGGAATGGGCCAAATCCGGGGTTACGGACGTCGATGTCGTCTGCCCCGGTTTCGCTGCGGACTGCCTCGAGACGCTGGAAGAGGTGGCGCTACGCTATCGGGCATTATTTCTCGACAGCGGGGGTAGCAGCCTGACATATATACCCGCGCTCAACGACCGTGCGGATCACATCCGCTGCCTGGCCGCGATAGTCGAGAGAGCGCTAAGCGCCTGGGACCCTGGCGACTTGCCCGAAACCGAACCTGCCCGCACACTTACACGGGCACGCCACCTGGGAGCGCAAAAGTGATTGGTCGTTTTCTGGAACTCGGTTTGCAGACAGAACACATCCTGGATTCCATCGGATTTTATGAAGATCTGGGATTCAAGCAGCTTACCGTTGGCGATATCTGGCAACACCCCTATGCCGTCCTGAGTGACGGCACGGTTCATGTCGGCTTGCACGAAGCACCGTTGCATGCACCGATGATCACGTTTGTACTCCCCGATCTCGCAGGCGAAATAGGAGAATTACGTTCTCGCGGCATAGAATTTGAAAAAGCCAAGACCGGGGACGACGAGTTCAACGAGCTGATCTTTTCTGATCCCGACGACAATTTCATCCGGATCGTCGAAGCCCGGACATTTTCTCCACCGCCGTTCGATCACGCCGAATCGGCTTGTGGTCGTTTCCGCGAAATCACGTTACCGGTGCGCGACCTCGAAACCTCGGCTGCGTTCTGGCAACGCCTGGAATTTGAAGAACTCGGGCAGTCCAAAGACCCTCATCCACATATCTGGTTGCGTGCCACGGGTGTCGTACTCGGTCTGCACCAAACGGCTGAGATAAAGGGGCTGTCGTTAAGTTTTCAGTCGCAAAACATTTCGACACAGCTTGCCAAACTTCGACAGGCAGGGATCGAAACGGTGAGCGATAAAGCCCCACCCGGCGTCGCGGTACTTAAATCGCCCGGTGGACTACCCATATTCTTGCACGGTATCTAGAAATGCCACAGGCCATCAGCCTAAGAGAAAAACTTCGCGGAATCGATAAGCACTGGACGCCCGGCATCGTGGCCGCCCTTAACGATTACCACGTCAAGCTGGTCAAGATACAAGGCGAGTTCACGTGGCACAGTCACGCCGAAACGGACGAACTGTTTCTTGTTTTACACGGCAAAATGACAATACTGCTGCACGACGGCGAAGTGTCGCTGGCCGACGGCGATCTTTACGTAGTGCCAAAAGGCGTAGAACATAAACCGGTCGCGGAAAACGAATGCCACGTACTATTGCTCGAACCGGCCGGCACGCTAAACACGGGTGACACACCCGGCGAGTTCACCGTAGAGCAACCCCTCTGGATATAGGCCGAAGCGGCAAGGAAAGAATCTGCCATAGCGCGGGTTTTCTGTTCACGCTGCCCTGAGCAAAGAATGCGGTCCAGTCAACGCGTCTAAGCAATCGAGCTTCTAATTTGGACTACAATGGTACGGATTGTGGCCAGACTGCTTGATCAAAAAACTAGTGTCAGACGAACCAACTGAATCTTCCGGCTTTTGGGCGGAGATGAAGCGCCGCAAGGTCGTGCGCGTCATCATCACGTACGTGATTGTTGGCTGGCTCCTAATCCAAATTGCCGACGTCACGATTGAGCCATTGCACCTTCCAGAATGGTCGGACACATTGGTGATATGGCTCGTGGGTCTCGGTTTTCCGATTGCCATAGTCCTCGCATGGGTTCTCGATGTAACGCCCGCGGGTGTCAAGCTTACTGAGTCGACCGAAGCAAGTAACGCTCCGTCGGACGCGTCCGTCGCGGTATTACCCTTCGTCAACATGAGTGGCAACACTGACAACGAGTATTTCAGCGATGGCCTGTCTGAGGAATTGCTAAACCTCTTGACGCGCTTGCAATCACTGCGCGTATGTTCCCGCACTTCTTCGTTTGCCCTCAAAGGCACGTCAGTTGACATGCCGACCATCGCCAGGCAACTGAACGTTCGCCACGTGCTTGAAGGCAGCGTCAGGCGCTCGGGCGACCGGGTGCGCATAACCGCACAATTCGTCGACGCCGTTGATGATCGGCATCTGTGGTCGCAGACTTATGACCGGGATTTGCAGGACATTTTTGTAGTGCAAGACGAGATTGCGACGCAGATCGTCGAAGCGCTTAAGCTAAGGCTGACGTCGGACGAGCAAAAGGCCATACAGTCCACGACCGAGGATGCCAATGCACTTGATTATTACCTTCGGGGACGTGAGCGGTTTCATCGCCCCGAACCCGGGCACCTTGAAAAAGCCTTGGAAATGTTCGAAGCGGCTATTCGCATTGATCCGAACTACGCGCTTGCGTGGGCTGGACTAACTTATGTCTTTGTCGATACTTACTGGTATAGCAACAAAGAAACCAAATGGCTCGACCAAGCCCATGAGGCCAGCCGCAAAGCCATCGAATTGGCGCCACACCTTGCCGAATCTCATGCCGCGCGCGGTTACGCGTTTTTGGTCCACGAGCAGTTTGACCAGGCCGAAGCAGAATTCGAAAAGGCAATTTCGATCAATCCGCGACTTTTCGAACCCATACATTTCTACGCGCAAATGGCGCGTACCCTCGGTCAACACGAGAAAGCCGCCGAATTGTACTGCCGCGCAGCTGAGGTACGGCCCGAGGATTACCAGTCGCTGGCGCTGGGCGCCCAAATGTTTAGAGATCTCGGCGAACAGGATCGCGAACGGGAATTACTTGAGCAGTTCATTGACAGGGCCGATCGTGCGCTCGAGCTAAACCCTAACGACGCGCGCGCCTGGGTTCTGGGCGCTACTGTCTATCTGGAGCTCGGAGACAAAGAGAAAGGGCTTGTATGGCTTAAGCGGGCTCAGGATGCGAGCCCGGATTCAGCCAATGTCATGTACAACTCCGCGTGCTTCCATTCACAGTCTGGCGACCTGGAAACCGCCGTGGACTGTCTTGAAAGAGCGGCAGATCTCGGCGCACGCAACAAACGCATGTGGGAGTCGGATAGAGATTTCGCGAGCATCAAGGACCATCCACGATTTAAGGCGCTCCTCGAACGCATTTGATGCATTCTGCCAGTTGGTGGTGCGGGTGAGCCCTAAAGGAAATAAGTTGGTCGAGGCACACTATTGCACCGAAATATAGAAACCTGCTTGTCGTTAAGCCGCTTTGTTATTTGCGAACTGCGAGGCGACGATCCCGCGGATCATTAACTGCTTTCGTTTAACAGGTCGTCCATGCGCCGGCTCATCTGATCGTACTTAGATTTGGGCAGCACATAGACCCACTCTGCGTAATGCGTGTTCAGTGCTGCCGCCTCTTCAGCAACAGCACCGAGATCCGGCTCCGTGGCCGGTGCAGGGCCGGCGACCGGACCCAAATCAGCGGCATCCGCGACAGCATCAGCTTCGGCCGCTTCCGGTGTCGGCTGATACCGTGCCGCGACTTCCGCATTGGTCGCCGCGCTAAAGTGCGCGTAGTACTGATCATCTTTGGTGGCTACATCGGCGTGCACTACAAAGCCGTCAAATGCTCGATAGCTGACACGGGTGGTCTTTAGGTCTGCGAAGCCTGAATTGGCCAACGACAGTACATCGTCGGCCCGCAAATTTTCGACGACGCTGGCCATGTCATTGGCAATGCTTTCCCGTTTCAGTTCGCGCCCGGCAGGAATATTTTCAACATCAAAATTCGCTTGGCCAAACGCGCTTTTGCTTATCAATACTGTCTCACCGTCCGGATGGGCTATTTCCACTTCAGCTATGCGACCGGGATTGACGTCAAGCGCCTGGCGATCTAGCCACTGCAGAGTGTCTTTCGAAATGGAAATAACGCCACTTACCAGCCAGCTCGTGGCTTCATCGGCACGTCGCACATAAACTGCCTCACGGGCGTTTTCCCAGTTACCAACGATGATCGCCGGCACACTGACACCCTCAAGCTCGACACGTACGCCGGCGGCATCAGCAGCATCAACGCTTTGCACTCCGAGGCGACTGTAATACGCCGGGTTTGAGGTTTTCTCTTCCAACAGCTTCGCCTGCGAAAGCTTAAACAACAGCTCCCGCACGTCAGCGACATTTGCCCGATATCCCGATTTTTCTGTCAGGTTCCAGGTCTTTTCACCGCGTGTCAGGGTTGCAAAGGTTTCATTGCCCGCACCGACCAACCTGAGGCCACTAACATCATTAACCGACTCTGATAGACCCGGCAGTAATGGCGTGCCACTGATATTTTCCGGGACAACGGGCTCACGCACACTAGATGCCCAAAACGCGGCCACTATTGCGAGCACAGCAGATGCAACCAAGACGCCAAGGTGATGTTTCTTCATGTTGCCGCCTGCGTATGCCGGCGTCGCGACCGCAACATAACTGCACCCAACCCTCCAAACGAGATGAGCAAGGGAACCAGGCCGATGTTGATGAGCTTCAGTTTGGTGCCGAGCAGTTCGATGTCACGATCCAGGTCACGCCGAACCCGACGCAGCTCTTTGCGAATTTGCACGCGCTGGTCGAGAAAGCGCTGAATCTCGGCGCTTTGTTCCGCTGTCATGACCAGTGGGTTATCGTCATCGCGGCCAGACTGCAAAGTGCCCAGTTTTTCTTCGGTCAGAGTGAGTTGGTCCTGTAGTTCTTGTTCTTTTGCGAGAAAACGTTCATCCGCCATCCGCTTTAGCTCGTCTACCCTGTCGAAGGGCCGGCGGTAGCTCTCGCGACTGCGTATCCCGATCAGATCGCTGCTGCCGGTTAGATTGTCCAGTGTGTTGACGACAAAGTCGCCGTTCCCCGCCCATGCCGAAACGATGCGTTGACCAAAGAAACTTCTTACCTGTGCCCAATACTGGTCTGCCAACATGTCGACATCTGCGACCACTACAACATTGATGCTTTCTTTTGACTCCGGCAGATGGCCTTCGGTGTCACCATCTCCCGGCGCGCCTTCTGGAAAGGCACTGGACACCGGACCGCTCAGCCTGGCAGCCAGGGTGTATTGCTCGCCAGTTGCTTTGAAAACACCCCGCAGATCGTTTGGGTCTGACAGAAAACGCACCCTGTCTACAGGAATCGGGCCCGCTTCGTCGGTCGAGCGCATCAGCGGCACGACTGTGACAGCCGCTTCTTCGGTCACCTCGATAAAACCAGGCATCCCGAGGTTCACGTTCGACAGCTCGCCTGTGACGATATCTTCTTTATTGAATGACCGCTCGGACAAACCCAGTAGCGCAAGATGGCGCGATGTCGCGGCGCCAGGCCGGCCACCAACCTGCAATGCCAGCACATTGTCGCCAAGCACGTTTGCTGTTGACACCTCTATGCCCCAGGTGTCGAAGAGCCGCGCGAGTGACGAACTGCGGCTTGCAGCAAAAGCCGCGGCCGGATTATTCGGGTCTTGTGGCGGACGATCGATTTCGGCATGCGGGTCGACAAAAATCAGCGCCTTCCCGCCGCGCATGATGAATTGATCGATGCCGTACAAGGTTTCATCACTGAGCGATTTTGGGTGTACGAGCATCAACACATCAATTTCATGTTCGATTGCCGTGACTGTGGGGCTGAGGTCACGCAAATCGAATAATGAGTTGATCTGGTCGTCAATCACCCACGCCGGATCAGCCTGTCGTGTTTGTGGATTAAAATCGCCGCCCATCGCCAGGCCTGTCATCAACCCGATTACGGGTTTTTTCGGACTCGCCAGTGTGTAGATCAGCTTGGCGATATCGTATTCCAGTGCGGCCTCTTTGCCTGGTTCGAAAAATGCAATCGTCTCCTCCTCACCAACCGCATTGGTCGCCGCCAGACCCAGATAGACCGATTCTCCACTCGGCGTCGGCAATGCCTGCAAGCCGAATTGCGAAGCCTGATCCTCTTCTTCGCTAAATGGTTTCGGATCGATGACCTGCAAGCGCAGTTTGCCGCCAGCGTGCTGGACAAATTCTTCCAACGTCTCGCGCACTCGTGTCGCGTACGGCCGCAGCGAGGGTGCGTTGCGTGCGGCGGTTTCCGAGTAGAAGAAATACACGTTAATCGGCTCGTCTATTTTTCTCAATACGTTACGTGTGCCTTCGCTGACTGTATAAAGTTTGTTTTCCGTCAGATCCAGGCGAATGCCACGCAACAAGACATTGCTGAGCATAATCAGACTGATAAACAGTACGCCCAGCAATGCCAGCCCCGAAAAACTGAATATATTCTTGTGCCACGCTTCCATCAGCTTGCCTTCTTCATGTCCAGCACCACCGCATTGGCGATGAGAAAAAACACAATTATCAGCCCGAAATACACCAGGTCACGTAGATCTATCACGCCTTTGATGATCGAGGAAAAATGCGTCAAAAAACTCAAAGAGGCAATTGCATCGACAATAGGTTGTGGCATCCAGCCCTGTATTGCACTCAATACCAGATCGTATCCAGCGAGCAGGAATAGAAAACAAACCGTTACCGTAATGATAAAAGCAATCACCTGATTACGGGTGACAGCCGAAAGACATGCGCCAATAGCCAGAAAACCACCAGCCATCATGAAAGAGCCGATATATGCTGCCAGAATAACGCCATTGTCGGGGTCGCCCAGATAGTTGACTGTAATCCACAACGGAAAGGTCAACACCAATGCAATCCCGGTGAAAAACCACGCCGCGAGAAACTTCCCCAACACGGCCTGCCACATTGTTACCGGCAGGGTCATCAGCAATTCGATTGTTCCTGTCTTACGTTCCTCGGCCCACAAACGCATCGACAATGCGGGCACCAGAAAAAGATAAAGCCAGGGATGGAACGTAAAAAACGGGATCAGGTCCGCCTGACCGCGTTCGTACAGACCTCCGATCTGAAACGTAAAAGCCCCGGTGAGAATTAAAAATATGACGATAAAAACGTAGGCGACTGGCGTCGCAAAATAACTGTGCAATTCTCGCTTCAGGATTATCCAGACCGGATTCATGCGTTCCCCTCTGCCGTCGTAATGTCGCGAAAAACCTCGTCCAGGCGACCACCTTCCAGGTGTAATTCATCCAGACGCCATTGATGGCTGTTGGCCAGCTCGGTAATTCGCGGTAACAGCAGTGCGCCGTCTTTGGGGAACGCAGTTATCGAATTGCCCTCGCCCTCGATACGCGTTATTTGCTGCACGGCGCGCAGCGCGTTGCGCACTGAATCGGCATCGGTGCCATCGCCAATCTTCATTGACACAGCGTTGTGATAGCGCGAACGCGCTTCCAATGCCTGCGGTGAGTCATCCGCCAGTAGTTTGCCGTGGGCGATGACAATGGCGCGGCTGCAGACAGCATGTACCTCCTCTAATATGTGAGTCGAGATAACGATAATCTTGTCTGACGCCATTGCGCTGATTAGGTTACGGACTTCGAATTTCTGATTTGGGTCCAGCCCGTCGGTGGGCTCATCGAGGATCAACACCTGTGGGTCATGCAAGATAGCCTGTGCGAGACCCACTCGCCGCTTGAAGCCCTTGGACAAGGTATCTATCGCCTGGTGCAACACTGGGCCGAGGTGCAATCTTTCAATGACATCGTCGAGTCGCGCGCGACGCGTGTCGCCCTTGAGCTGGCGTATGTCGGCAATAAACTCGAGAAAGCTTCCGCAACTCATCTCGGGGTAGTTCGGCGCCCCCTCCGGCAAATAACCGATCACCGTTTTCGCCGCGATCGGTTCTTTCTGTATGTCGTGGCCGCACACGGTCGCCGTTCCGCTGGAAGGCGTGAGAAATCCCGCAATCATCCGCATCGTCGTCGATTTTCCGGCGCCATTGGGGCCCAGAAAACCGAGCACCTCGCCAGGCGCCACCTGAAACGACAAATCGTCGACGGCTGTAATATCGCCGTAAAGTTTACAAAGTCCTTTGGCTTCAATCACTACTGTTTGCCCACCGTACGACAGCTGCCGTTTCCCCGAGAGGGGGCATCTTATAGCACGAAAAATCGTTATTTCAAGACTCTCATGGCTTTCACCGGCCGCATCACCGCGTATAATGGCTGCATGGACAGTTTGCCAGCACAAAAGACCAAAGAGATCGGGGAAAGTTTCGAGTACTTTGACCGGGACCGAAATGGATTTATCGATTTCGACGAGTTTACAGAACTGCTGCGAGTGATCTCGCCGGAGTCTACTGTACAACAGGCGGCCGAAGGCTTTTCCATTATCGACACCGACAGCGATGGCCATATTGGACTGGAAGAATTCATCACGTGGTGGAAAACCACCTGGTGGGAGTTCTAGGGGTCGAACCGAGATTTTCCAGAGGACACCGTGCTTCGTTCAATGTGCGGACCTAGGTGTAACAGCACCGACCGACCATACAAACAATGTCAGATCCGGTCGTTGAACTCCCGGATAGGAAGTATCTGTCACCTAGTGCTTGGAAGGCTCGACGCAGGATTCAATCAGATCATCAGCGTGCGCCATCGCCTCGTCAGCGAAAACCTGTTCTCCCGCGGCGACGTCGGCGAGCGGTGGTGCGGAAGGGTGTTGTGGTTTGTTTCGATCAAACAAACCCAACACCTATTCCGTGTAGAGGACCGGTGCGGGGCACTGATTTCAGGAAAACCTCGGTGCGACCCCTATTTCATTCTTTCAGTAACGCTTTGATCATGCGTTCAGCCTGCGCAGCGTAGCCACCACCGAACAGGTTGAAGTGATTCAGTACATGATAGAGCCGGTATAGCTCGCGTCGCTGCTCGCCACCGGGTTGATCCGGTCGTTGTGCGCGATAGGCATCATAGAACGCGGGTGGGAAACCACCGAACAGCGATGTCATCGCAATATCCGATTCAGGATCGCCGTAATAGACTGCAGGATCGAAGATCACCGGCTGGTCATCACACGAAGCCCAGTTACCACCCCACAAATCACCATGCAGCAATGCCGGCGTTACCGTTACGCCAGAAAAAAAGAGCGGCATTCTTTCGTTTAACCGGACACCCAGATCTGCCAGTCGCCTCGCCCCCGCGCTACGCGCTAGGTCCAGCTGATAGGCCAAACGCCGACGCCAAAAGAATGACACCCAGTCCTTGTCGGGCGTATTGATCTGCGTGGTAGTGCCAATGGTGTTGTCGCGATTCCACCCAAACTCTTTGGCTTGACACGCGTGCAAACTCGCTAATGCGCTGCCCAGTCGTCGGGCGGCGGTATTCCGGCCAGCCTGTAGCTCGATGAACTCGAGTAACAGAAAACTTTTTTTTGCAACAGCTCCGGTGCAGATGACATCGGGTACTCGAACAGCATTCGCTTGGGCCAATTCTGCCAGGCCGGCAGCCTCAGCGACGAACATGTCGTGTCGCCCGGCGTCGTTGAATTTCACGAACAACGTGCCGGCGTTGCTATTAACACGCCAGGCCGCATTGATACTGCCACCCCTGAGTGGTCGTGCGGTGTCGGCAGTAACACTTACGCCGTGATCGGCAGCGGCGCTGACAACTCCATCCCACACATTCCTGCCGATCATTTAGATACGAGCCAGCCTCTTGGCCTGCTCACGCAACGCCTGACCGACACCCAGCTCATCATAGAGCTCTGACAGCGCCGGCAGATCCGGGGCTCGCCAGCGCATGCTGCGTAATGTGGTCGGTACCGGCACATCCAATGCCACGCCAGTAAGTCTACGTGACAATCGTGCGAGGTCTTCGTGCTTCGCCAGGCGCTCACCCAGTTTTTTGGCGCCACGCACATTTACTTTGGCAACTGAATCCAGATCATCATAGATCGCATCCAGCGTATCGAAATGTTGCAGCAACGCGACGGCCGTTTTGGGTCCGACACCTGGCACTCCGGGTATGTTGTCGACACTGTCGCCAGCCAATGCCAGCATATCTGGAATTTGCTCGGCACGAACGCCAAAAGTAGTCTGGATATCGGGGTATTTCAGTCGCTTGTTGGATGCGTAATCCCAGTACTCATCACCTTCGCGTACGAGCTGGGTGAGATCCTTGTCGCGAGTTACGACAACGAAGTGCTTGCCCCGTTCGCGGAGACCGCATGCAAGTGTGCCGATAATGTCGTCTGCCTCAAAGTTGTTGCTCGCATAAGCCGTGACCCCCATTGCTTTTGTAACCCGTTTGCATTGTACAAACTGCCATATCAGATCCTCCGGCGGCTCTTCACGATTGGCTTTGTATTGTGAGTAGATCTCATTGCGAAACGAAGTGGTAAGACTTTCATCGAAAGCGACAACCACGTGCTGTGGCCGCGTTCTTTCAAGCAGATCGCCCAGAAAACGGGCGTAGCCGTACAACGCGTTGACCATCCGCCCCTCCGGATCGGTCATGTCTGCGGGCATGGAGTAATACGCGCGAAACACGTAAACGCTGGCATCAATGAGATAGATCACGACAGCAGGATGCTTGATGACCGGCTGACCGGCAAGGGGATTAGCTGGTCGAAAGTGGGGGTAGACCCATATGCTGGCCGCTTCCCGAGGCCACCTTCTCCATGATTCGCGCCCGCAACGGGCTGCGTCGCGGAATATGCGCGAGTAGATATTCCATCTGATCGGCCAGAACACGACGGCCCTTCAGATAGATGTACTCGGCAAAACTGGGCGTAAATGGAACCGCTAGCAGTTTCATTTTCGCCTGCTCTGGCGTGCGACTGGCTTTGTGGTTGTTACAACGACGACAGGCGGTGACGACGTTGGTCCAGGCATCCCGACCACCCGCACTAAGCGGTGTAATGTGATCGCGGGATAACTGCGAAGACAAAAAATGCTGGCCGCAGTAAAGACACAGGTACGAATCACGTTTAAACAAGGTGTGATTATTCAGTGGCGGCGTGTAGTTATCCCGAACCTTGCCGAGCACATGGGTATTGCCCTGTGTGGCAATAATGGAATTGACATCGATGATGCTGCGGTTGCCGGACGCGGCGTTGATCCCGCCACGCAGACGATAGAGCAACGTCCCACATGAGTAGGCAACCTGCCGCGTGTGATAAAGACGCACGGCATCGCGGTAGTCGATCCACTCCAGCGGCATGCCGGAGACATCGAGTCGCAGAACTTGCTGTCCGAGATCCATCATCTTTCTCTAGGCCGGCCCAGGCCGACACACTGGTATATTCCTGAAAAACGCGCAAGAAATCAAACGAATAGCGCGCTCTTCGTTCAGAATACCGCGTGTAACGTTATGTAACTTGGTCAGCGCCCGGCGGTATCGCGAGGGCGATCCGGTGGTTTCCGTGTGTCGCGCGGCGGTGGTCTGCGATGACGGCGGTCCAGTTGGCGACGTCTTTGCAACTCACGTATCTTTGCGCGTCGCTCTACAGGCGACATTTTTTGAAACTCTTCGCGAAGTTTGCGCCGTTCTTCGAGCGACTTCGATTTGAAATCGCGAAAATTCTCTTTTAGTTTTTCTTGCTGCTCCGGTTCGAGCGTCCTGAAGCGCCTGTAGCGCTCGCGAATGCGTGTACGCTGCTCGTCAGTTAGTGACTTCCACTGCCTAAATCGTTTCTTTGCAACCCGCCGTTGTTGCGGTGACATCTTGATCCAACGCCTGGCGCCGTTGAGCAGATAGTCCCGCCTCTCGTCCGACATCTCGTCCCATGTATCAGCGTGACGCTTCAATACCTTTTGATCGGCTGCCTCCAAGTCGGCCCAATCGGGGGCCGCATAACTCGCGCTGGCAAACAGCAGGCTGCTCAGTAACAGCAGCAAGCAACCCAGCCGGAAAATAAGACTATTTTTCGTCAGCTTCGTCTTGTTCATCATCGTACTCTAGACACGCATCATCCCCGGGCAGACCGCCTTCGGGGTCACAGCTTTCGTTCCACACCTCTTCCCAAACACCGAGAAACTCCAAAAACTCGTCATCCGGCAATTCCAGCTCATCAGCCGCCCCCACAGACCCGGCGGGTACCAGACTGAGACACACCAGCAATGTGGCCAGGGAACTACCCTGCATCGCCCGCCACATCCAGCCACTCGTAAAACTCTAGATCCTCATACAACTCGAGACTGTCCTCGGCCAGCAATAACTCCATGTCCACATCAGCAGTGTCGGCTTCGACCAACGGCAGGGTTTGTTTGCCGACATAGGGTTGCGCCAGCAATGCGGCCACAATTGCGGCAGCAACCGCGCCGCCAGGCATCCACAACCAGGTGCGCGACCGGGTATTTTCCGCCAGGTCAAGCGCATCGCGTCGCCGTCGCGCAAGATCATCACGGGTGCGTTGGTCAATGCGGGCAGCACCGGCTTTCAGTGTCTTATTTAATGCTCTCTCAAACCGGTCGCTCACGGCCAGTGATCTCCAAGTTGCTCACGCAAGGCATGGACCGCGCGAGAATAGTGCGTCTTGACACTGCCCTCGGAGCAACCCATCGCTGTCGCAGTTTCCGCGACGTTTAACTCTTCCACTCTACGCAACAATAACGCCTCCTTTTGCCTGGGCGCCAACGCCATTATCGCAGCATTGAGCGCGTCAAGTGCCCCGGCCAGCGCAACTTCTTCATCGGGCCGACGGCCTGCGGGATCCGGAAACAGTGACACCGGATCCTCACGTTGCTCGTCGCCACGTTTTAGCGGCAGCCAAGCCATGACGCGCTCACGCACGGTTCGATGTCGCTGCAAGTCGCGTACGCGATTGGTGAGCACCCGATAAAAAAGTGGCTGCCACTGATCGGCGGGCTTATCGGCATAACGTCGTGCCAGTTGCAGCATTGCATCCTGCACCACATCCAATGCGTCCTCGCGATTACCCAGACCATAAAGAGCGATCCGGTACGCGCGAGTTTCCACAGCCGCAAAAAAACGATCCAGTTCCGCTCGGTTGTCCAGTGACCCCTCCCCGTCGCAGGAAACTCCCCCAAGGCCTGCATGATTCCAGCCTGACTGTTGAAATGCTATTGGTTGTTTCCACGACGATCGAGTCGGCGATTGATCCGGTTGCCGCGTCGATCGAGTCTGCGCTCGGCACGTTGGCCGCGACGATCCAGTCGCTGGTCGGCCCGATCACCGCGGCGGTCCAGTCTTCGGGCCGCGCGTGGATTACCGTTGGCGGCCGCACGATCTGCCGCACGGTCCAGGCGGCGATCTATGCGATCGCCTCGTCTATCGAGGCGGTTTTCGATACGGTCACCGCGCTGATCCAGCTTCCTGTCGATGCGATTGCCCAGACGGTCCAGATCGGGCGCCTGCTGCGCAGCAGCAGTACCCGCAGCCAAAAGCCCGGTCATCGCTACCGCGGTTATCCAAATCCTGTTCATTGCTTGACTCCCGTTTTCCATTGTCCTGACTCCGTATAACGGGCGAACATTCAAGGCGTTGACACGCTCTTATGCACAATCCAGCATTTACAGGTCATTACAGCGTATGCCTCGACATTTATATTCACCCCACACCTAAGTTATTGTTTTTTTGGCAAGACTGGCCGCACAAAATTTGAGCAACTGGCACAGAAGCCTCGATTGACAGCGGTCTCGCGACCATTGCCCCAGATTATCCACAGCGCTGTCCACAACAATTGTGGAAAACTAGAGCACTGATGAATACGCCCCAACGCATCATTCGGGTGGCAATTAAGACGCCACTCAATAACTTATTTGATTATTTGCCACCGGCGAGTGTGTCCGGGGCAATTAACCCTGGCGTTCGCGTACTTGTTCCGTTTGGCCGTGCTCAGACGGTTGGTATTGTTGTTGAAACGGCCGACAGCAGTGCGATTCCGACCGATCGCTTACGCCGGATCGTCGACGTGCTGGATACCAGCCCGGTGCTGGATAAGGACCTGATGACTCTATTGGCCTGGGCGGCCGGGTATTACCAACAAACCCCCGGCGAAGTCTATGCGGCGGCGCTACCGCGTTTGCTGCGTGACGGCCGCCAGATCGATGCGCTGCAAGACGTTTGGTCCAGCACACCATCGGGTCGTGACATTGAAATAGAAAAACTACGTCGGCGTGCGCCTCGGCAGGCCAGCGCGCTGTCGTTGTTACTTGCACACCCAGACGGTGCGGACGTCGATCTCATTGAGAGGGCTATGGGTGATGGCTGGCGCCCGATCGTTCGTACACTGGTCGACAAGGAATGGGCGGTGTGCGAACAACGCCGGTCTGTGCCAGAGACTATTCTCGGATCGAACATCGATTCGGCGGAAGAGACGCCTCAGCTTACTGACGATCAGGAAAACGCCGTTGTGGCCGTAGATCAGTCGGGTCATCAGTTTGCCGCGTTTCTGCTGCACGGTGTCACCGGCAGCGGCAAGACAGAAGTCTATTTGCAACTTATCGAAAAGACTTTACAAAAACAGCAACAGGCTTTGGTGCTGGCACCGGAAATCGGGCTTACGCCGCAACTGGTCGACCGCTTTCGTCGCCGTCTGGATGTGCCGCTTGCCGTGCTGCACTCCGGCCTCACCGACAGCGAACGACTCAATGCCTGGCGCACCGCGCGTTGCGGCAGTGCAAGAGTTGTGGTTGGAACTCGCTCCGCTGTTTTCGCTCCGCTGGAGTCGCCGGGGATAGTCATTGTCGATGAAGAACACGATACCTCGTACAAACAACAAGAAGGCTTTCGTTACTCGGCCCGCGACCTGGCCGTCATGCGCGCACGACAACAAGGCATTCCAGTTGTGCTCGGCTCGGCGACACCATCGCTGGAAAGCTTGCATAACGTTAACCAGGGTCGCTACACACAACTCGATCTGCGCACTCGAGCCGGCGGTGCAAGTATGCCGTCCATGCGTTTGCTCGATATGCGCCGGGAACCAATCGACGGTGGTCTGTCGGGCTCGTTAATCGGCGCCATGCGCCAGCATCTGCAGCAGTCGGGACAAGTATTGTTATTTTTGAATCGGCGTGGTTTCGCGCCGGTCTGGTTTTGTCCGGACTGCACCTGGGCCGCGGCATGCGCGCGATGCGATGCACGCATGACACTGCATCAATCGGCACACCAGTTGCGTTGTCACCATTGCGGCGCGACACGTTCACCCGAACCGACGTGCCCGGAGTGCGATGGCGCTCCGCAACCGGTCGGTATGGGAACGCAGCGCATAGAGGAAACTATCGACCGTCTGTTTCCGGATCACGCGCTCGCACGCATCGATCGTGACAGTACCCGGCGTCGTGGCAGCATGGAGCACATGCTCGAGGAAATCCGCCATGGCGATCGACGCATACTGATAGGCACGCAAATGCTGACCAAAGGACACCATTTCCCCGCCGTAACACTCGTCGGTGTTATCGATGCCGACCAGGGGCTGTTTGGGACCGATCCGAGAAGCAGCGAGCGACTCGCGCAACTGCTGGTCCAGGTCGCCGGACGCGCCGGTCGTGCCAAGCATCCGGGCGAAGTGCTGATTCAGACCCAGTGCCCGGAACACCCGTTGCTCAATACACTAATTCACCATGGCTATAGAGACTTTGCCAAGGCTGCGCTACGCGAGCGTGAAGCCGCCGGTTGGCCACCCTACACGGCGCTTGCTTTGCTCCGCGCCGACTCCGAGAAAGAGTCGTTGCCACCGCGTTTCCTGAACGAGGCTCGACATCTGGCCGGCAATATTGCCGGCATTACGATATTGGGGCCGGCCGCCGCCCCAATGCCCAGACGTGCCGGCCGCTTCCGCGCGCAGTTGCTAATTCAGGGTGACAGGGGACCTCTACAATCCTTTCTTTCTCGCTGGACGCCGCAGCTTTCCGGGCTGAATCATGCGAGGCGTGTGCGTTGGTCGCTGGATGTCGATCCGCTCGAGTTGTTTTGAATCGTCACTTAAGGCAGATACACGGTTCTATCCTGGGTTAGACTCCTGTCGATAATGCGCGAACACATTGAAAAACTGATCCAGAGCGCGCTCAAAATGCTCGTATCCGGGGAGCTGTCGGCCGACGCGGTTCCGCCAAGCATTAACGTAGAGCGTACGCGAGATGCAAAACACGGCGACTTCGCCAGCAACATTGCCATGGTGATGGCCAAGGCCGCACGGTGTAACCCGCGTGATCTCGCCGATCAGATAATCAACGCATTACCCGATTCGGATTCTATTGAACGGGCCGAAATCGCCGGGCCGGGTTTTATCAATTTCTATCTTGCCGCAAACACCCGTTTCGCAGTTATCGGGCGTATTCTGGATCAGGCAGATCAGTTCGGATGCAGCGATGCGGGCAAGGACCAGCCGGTGATTGTCGAGTTTATATCGGCCAACCCGACCGGCCCGCTACACGTCGGTCACGGCCGTCACGCCGCCTATGGTGCAAGCGTTGCGAACTTGCTTGCCGCGACTGGACACGACGTTTACCGCGAGTACTACGTCAACGATGCCGGCAGACAGATCGACATACTGATCGTGAGTCTCTGGTTGCGCTACCTCGAGCAAGCCGGCGAACAGATTCAATTCCCGTCAAAAGCCTATCGCGGCGACTATGTACTGGACATCGCTGGTATCGTCGCAAATGAACACGGCAACTCACTGGTTCGGCCTGCGGCCGCGGTCTACTCGGATATTCCTTCCGATGGCGATGGTGAAACAGAGGACGACGCCGGAAAGGCCGGCGAAAAACACATCGATGCACTGATCGCGCGCACCCGCGATCTACTTGGCGATGACGGTTATCGGCTGATCGCGGACATCGCATTGAACTGGGTTCTGGAGGACATCCGCGAAGACCTGGATGAATTTGGTGTACATCTCGACAACTGGTTTTCAGAGCGTCGGATGGTTGCGGAAGGTATGGTCGAGCATGCACTCGACGAGTTACGCAAGCGAGACGATCTATACGAAAAAGAGGGGGCAACGTGGTTCAAAGCGAGCGCATACGGTGACGAAAAGGACCGCGTCATAATCCGCGAGAACGGTCAGGCAACTTATATCGCGTCTGACATCGCGTATCACCTGAACAAACGTGAGCGTGGCCAAGAATTGTTGCTCGATGTGCTGGGTTCTGATCACCATGGTTACGTTGCACGTGTACGCGCCGGCTTGGTGTCGCTGGGTCAACCCGCCGATTCGCTGGAAGTTCGTCTCGTTCAGTTCGTGTCGTTGTACAGAGGTGGCGAAAAGGCGCAGATGTCGACGCGTTCGGGGCAATTTATTACGTTGCGCGAGTTGCGCAGCGATGTCGGTAACGATGCTGCGCGTTTTTTCTATGTGATGCGATCCAATGATCAGCATTTGAATTTTGATGTGGATCTCGCTAAATCACGTACGGAAGAGAATCCGGTCTATTACATCCAGTATGCCCATGCCCGGGTGTGCAGCGTGTTTCGGACTCTGGCTGAACGCGATATCGAGTGGGACATGACACAGGGCATTGCCGGCCTTGATCGCTTACAGAGTAAGCAGGAGACCGAGCTACTCGCCGAGCTCGATCGTTACCCGGATATCGTTGAGCTATCTGCTACTAACCGTGCGCCACATCATCTGGTGCACTATCTGCGTTCTGTAGCCAATCTTTTTCATACCTATTACAACGCATCGCGGATTATTCTCGATGATGATGCAACGTTGCGTAATGCGCGGCTGGCGCTGGCAGCTGCCACTCAGCAAGTAATTCGTAACGGTCTGGAACTGCTTGGAGTCAGCTCGCCGGAGACCATGTAGACATGCCGCGCGACTACAAACATCGGAAGACAAAAAAAAAGGAAAGCGCGCCGGGGTGGATGTGGGGTCTGGCGGGTCTGGCGATCGGACTAAGTGTCGCGCTGGCATTACATCTGCAGGATCGGCGCAATGCCCGGCCATCTGAGCCGGTTGCCAACACCGCCGCAATTCCCTCGTCGGCTCGGGACGATTCGGCACTGACCGAGGAAAAATCCGGGCGAAGTTTCGATTTCTACGACATCCTGCCGAACTTCGAAGTTGTAATCCCCGAAACGGAACATGAGGTTGGCAAGGGTGGCGTTGGAAACACGCCTGCAAGCAACCGACAGACAGGCACCTATGTGGTGCAGGCCGGTTCGTTCAGAACCTTCGAAGATGCAGACCGTATGAAGGCGCGGCTGGCGCTACAGGGGCTGCGATCTCAGATTCAGAAAGTCACTATCGATGAAAAACAGTGGCACCGCGTACGCATTGGGCCGTATTCGATACTCGCAGACGCGCAAAAGACACGTCGACAGCTCCGCGAGGCGGATCTCAATGTCCTGGTGTTGCGGGTCGGCGACTAGGCTACACCCGAATTTGGCTGGTCTATTGGTCTGCTAACGAGCCGGGCCGATGCGGCGTAGAAGCGCCTTCCAGGCGCGACTCAGGTTTCTATCGCGGCAAGATGCCGCTCCTACGGGATGCTTGTAGGTGACGGTGCTCCAACGGCATAAGCAGACTATCAAGGCTAAATCCAGCGTAATGCTGCCTGTGCGAGCAGATGCCGATTATCTCAATTAGTCGTCCGTACTGGATTGTCCAAATTCGACGCCTAACGAACGCAGCTTGCGATAAAGGTGGGTTCGCTCCATACCAACCCGCTTTGCCAGTCGGCCGACCTTTCCGCCACATAGACGAAGTTGTTGCTGCAGATACGCGCGCTCAAACTGCTCACGTGCCTCACGCAATGGCAAAGCAAGCAAATCCCGCTTGACCAATGATTCATCGACCGGTGTCTCGACCGCAAGCGCTTCGTCCACTTCGGCGAGTGATATGTCATCGTCACCACCGAGCGCCAGCAAGCGGTGAACAATATTCTTCAGCTCGTGTATGTTTCCGGGCCAGGGGTAGTTGCGCAGGCGATTTTGTGCCGCTACGCCAAAACGTCGTAACGGTAAACCTTGTTCGTCAACCAGCTTGTCCACGAAATATCGCAACAGATCCGGGACGTCGGCGTTATATTCGCGCAGTGGCGGAATACGCAATCGAATTACGTTTAGGTGTGCCAGCAAGTCGCGTCGCACTACCTCGCGTTCTGCACTGCGTTCCACTGTCGGGACAGCGGAGCTGACCACGCGTACATCCAGTTCCAGCTCCGCGCTGCCGCCCTGCCGTCTGTATTCTCCCGTTTCCAGCGCACCGAGCAATAAAGTCTGCGCGGAAGCCGGCAGATCTTCGATTTCGTTAATAAACAGCGTGCCGCCCGCAGCACGTTCGAAGAATCCGGGCTGAATTTCACCGTCCTCCTCACTGCCGAAAAGTAATGCTTCAGCATTGTCAGGGGTCAAAGAGCCGGCGACCAATGTGATCATTGAACCTCCTGCACGTGGACTGAGCATGTGCAAAAATTGCGCAAAGGCTTCTCGTCCGGTTCCCACTTCACCGGCCAGCAACACATTACTATTGTGGCCGGCGATGCGTTTGATCTGCTCACGCAAATCCTGCATCACCTGGCTCTTACCCATCGGAGCGATCAACTTCGGCACAATCCGCCGACCGGCCGACTTGCGCCTTTCGGTTAATGCACGCTCCACAGTCTTGAGTAATTTGGCCAGCGATACAGGCTTCTCGATGAACTCAAATGCACCGAGTCGGGTAGCTTCAATTGCGGTCTCGACAGTGCCGTGACCCGACATCATCACTACGTCCGGTGGATTACCTGAATCGGCCCATTCGCGCAACAAAGTTATACCGTCTGTATCGGGCATCCAGATATCCAGCAACACCAGGTCCGGTTCGCGATTGGCTCGCTGATCACGTGCCTCCGCTGCATCGGCGGCCATACTCACGGAATAACCCTCTTCAGAAAGTATTTCCTGTAGCAGCTCTCTGATGTCAGCTTCGTCGTCGACTACAAGAATATGGGCAGCGCTCATGCAATGCCTCCACCAGACACAACCGGCATAGTGCGCCCGTGGGCCAGCAGGGACCTGCCGTCCTCGTCTGCCGGCAAGATGACACGAACAAGGGCGCCACCGAGTTCACTGTTTTCTGCCGTGATCCGCCCGCCGTGTTCTTCGACCAGTTTCTTGACGATCGCCAGACCTAATCCGGTCCCCTTGGTTTTGTTGGTCACGTAGGGTTCGAAAATCTGCTCGGTTGAAATAGAGAATCCAGGCCCATCGTCCTCGACGACTATTTCGACCAGCTCAACGCTGCCCTCATGTCGACGGGTCGTGCTGACTACAACTTTGCCATCAACCGGCAACGCTTCGCGTGCGTTACGGAGCAGGTTATGCAGCATTTGACGCATACGCCCGGCATCCGCCTCGACACTGGCAACAGACCGGTCCAGGCTCACCGATAATTCCATGCCAATCTCACCCGTGCGATATAACTCAGTGACTTCGGAAACAATGCGATTCAGATCAATGCGCGTAATGTCCAATGCAGGCGCGCGGGCATATTCACTAAATGCGTCGACCATCGCTTTCATCGCCTCGACTTGTTGAACGATGGTATGTGTCGCCCGATCCAGCACCTTTGCATCAGTGTCATTCATTGTGTCCAGGTATCGACGTCGCATTCGTTCAGCCGACAATTGGATCGGTGTCAGTGGATTCTTGATCTCATGCGCTAGTCTGCGCGCAACTTCACCCCAGGCCGCATCGCGTTGTGCCTGCAACAGCTCTGTAACGTCGTCAAAGACCACAACATAGCCGGCCGGAATATCGTTATCGCCGAGCAGCGCTGTGCAGGCCGTGTTTAACACGTGCCGCCCGGTGTCGGTGCGCAGCACGACCTCATCGCGCCAGTTCGGTTCGTCCTCTTCTATACGTTGCTGTACCACTGCAGCAAACTGATCGAGCAGTTGTGCGTTTAGACCGGTCATTGTCAATGGCGCGCCTACGCGCGACTGCAGGTCGGCCTGAAGTATTGCACCGGCCGCCCGATTTGCTATGCGCACCGTGAAATCCGGCTCTAACGCGACGACGCCACTTGAAAGCCCTGCCAGTACGGTGGCCAGATTCGCTCGTTCGCTCTCTACTGCATGCTGACTTCGATTGGCGGTTTCGTGAGCGTCTGCGAGACGCCGGGTCATGTCGTTAAATGAATTGACCAGAAAACCGATCTCATCGCGGGTTGGCGTCGGCAGACGTGTATGGAAATCGCCCTCTGCAACAGCCCGGGTACCGGCAACCAGCGACTGGATTGGTGCAACCAGTCGCCGCGACCACAAGAACGCACCCCACACTGCTGCCAGCAACGACACCAGCAGCACCAACGTGAGCGTCAGTGTAAGACTGTACTTTAGAGGCTTGCGCAAATATGCCGCCTCGCCATAACGCGTGTAGGCCTGTTGCACGGATTCCGCCAATCCACTCAAACGTCCCGTGACCGGATACAAGCCCTGCAACATGCGCGGCTCATCCGTGGTCGTGAAGCGGGGAATCGTTACAGCAGTACGCACAACAAAACCACCACCACCGACCGGATCGAGCCCAACAAACGAATACCCCTGACGCAGTTGTAACTGCACGTCGTCACCTGGCAACGACGGTAAGGCGATGGAAGCGCCGACCGAACTGGTGGCTACAATACGACTGTTTTGTCCCACGACAGTCAGCTCGCTGGCGCCGCTGTCGCGTAGCAATGAGCCGAGTATGGACACCAATGCCTGTTCGTCACGACCGGCCAGCGAATCAACCATGTCCTGTGTCTGTGTGAGATAGTCGTTCATCCGCAAATCGAGCGCGCTGCGGCTCAGGCGTAATGCGTCATCCAGACCCGTCTCGATCTGGACATCAAAATAACTATCAATGCCGCGCTGTATGAATTGCAGCGAAAAATAATACACGACCGCTACCGGCACCACGGCAAGCACCACAAACATTCCAACCATACGCGCCTTCAGCCGTGCGCCAGGCAAATGCTGTCGATACTCCCGGCCGAGTCGTATCATGTTGCCGATCACCAACAACAACAGCACGGCAACACCGGCCACATTGATGATCAGTATCACTTCGTGCAATCGGTTGAAGCTGCTGGCGTCACCGGTACTTCGAATCATCATTCCCAGCGAGATGAACAACAGCAGCACGCCGGCAATACCCAAAAAAGTAAAGATGCTGCGCATCACAACTGCAGTCTCCACCGGTACCAGTCGCTGGTCAGACGCCAGTCGCCAAAAAATACGGCTAACACTCTTAGCGGACCCGGAAACGACCGTATATCGAGTATCGACTTGAGACGCATGATATAGCTGCGTTTCGGATTGAGTAGCGCGCGATCGATCACCGGCAGATCGTGTATGTCTCCGAGCTCCAACAGGGCAGCTCTCAGGGTCTGGAAAGACTGTTGCTCGCCACTATTGATATTGCGAACCAGGTAGCGGTCACTCAGGGCGTGGTAACGCAACTCATTGAGCTGCAGCAACTCGGCTATGTTTTTGTCCGGACGCCAGCGCTGTACCCGACGCAAGTCGATTTTTAATTCAAACGTCAGCGCAACACCGCGCGCCAGCGCCTCAAGCGCGAAGTCATTTAGCTGGTAGTCAATCGTGGCATTGAGATAAAAGACGCCATCTACTTCGTCAGCGTAGGCGGCCTGGATAGCAAAATCGCCATTCTTGGCTGCGTACGATGGCGGCGCAGAAAACCCGGACAGCACGACCAAACCGGCCAGCATGAACCCGATCAAATGTCCCGACGTCCCGGACCGCTCACTCATTAGATAACTTGCCCAATCAAACTGATTCCAGAATAGAATAGTAAAACCCGTCCATTCCTGCCTCTCCGGTGAGAATCTGGCGTCCGGAGCCGCTATTTACGCCCCATGGGACATTCATCGGGACGGATCTGGCGCGAGTCTCTGAGTTCAGGAATGCCTGCAGCACATCGGTATTTTCAGCCCGCAGCACCGAGCAACTGGCATAGAGCAGTCTCCCCCCGGGTGCCAGCATGGACCAGGCAGCCTGCAGTAGTGCGAGTTGTCGCGCGGCGAACGTCTCGATATCGCTCTCCCGGCGCAGCAACTTGATGTCGGGATGACGCCGTATTACACCAGTTGCCGAACACGGTACATCCAACAAAATGCGGTCGAAGACTTTGCCCTCCCACCAATCGGCCGGGTTAGCCACGTCACCAGAGATAATCGTGGCCTCGAGGCCCAGACGCCTAAAGTTCTCCTCGACTCGTTCGAGCCGGTTCGTATCGATATCTACTGCAGTGAGGGAAATATCCGCACTCTCGAGCATGTGACAACTCTTGCCACCGGGCGCGGCACAAGCATCGAGTACCCGCATTCCGGGCTCCAGTCCCATCAGCGGTACCGCCAATTGCGCCCCGGCATCCTGTACCGACACCAAACCGTCATCGAAACCCGGAAGATCGACCACGGCCATCGGTATGTCCAGACGCACAGCGTACTTCGCGAACGGTGACTTCGCTGGGTCACGATCGGCCAGCGACGAAATCCACGACTGAACATCGGATCGCCGCCGATTCACGCGTAACCACATAGGCGCACGTTGGTTGCCGGCTTCGAGTAGTTCTACACCGTCTTCTGGCCAGTCAGCGAGCAACGCCGTAACCATCCATTGCGGATAGGCCAGACGGCTGTCCAGGTCGCCGGCGACCAGGCGTTCGCAGTTATCACTCTCACGCTGGTAACGCCGCAATACCGCGTTGACCAGGCCGGTTGCCCGCCCACGGCCCAGCTTCCGCACTGTTTCCACACTTTCGGATATTGCCGCATGGGGCGGGATTCGTGTGTGGCGCAATTGATACAACCCGCATAGCAAGACAGCACGGATCAACTGATCTTTTAACGGACGATCGCTCAGGCTGTCCAAGATAGGAACGAGCTGGAAATACCATCGTGTCACGCCCGCAGACAGCTCACGAGCCAAAGCTCGATCACGAGCATCGGCTATGCGATGTTGTAGGTCCGGCAGCACCGCGTCCAGCGACCGACCTGCTCCGATTACCTCGCCCAACGCTTGCGCCGCCGCCATTCGAGCCGTCAACGTTCCAACACGTTCCTGTCTAGCTGCTGTCATCCGTGCCACCCAGCACCACACCCTCGATCGAGTGCGCATTCAGAAATTCCCCTGCCGTCATGACACGTTTTCCGGCAAGCTGCAGCGAATTGATCAGCAATGCACCGTCGCCGGTCGCTACTTTTAGGTTTGACCCATCGCCAGACAACACCGTGCCGGGTTTCGCCCGCACGGCACCGTCGCAGCGCGCTGACCACAACCGCAACTGCCGATCCTGCAGAATAGTCTCCGCCACCGGCCAGGGATTGAAGGCCCGCACCTTGCGTGCAATCTGTACGGCCGATTCATTCCAATCGATACGCGCTTCGCGCTTTTTGATTTTTGGCGCCAATGTAGCCTGACTGTCATCCTGCTTCAACGCGCGCAGTTTGCAGTTGAGTAGTTGCGGAAGACTCTCAAGCAACAACTCACCACCAAGTTGCGCAAGACGTGCTGTTAACTCGCCACCGCTTTCCTCCGATCCGATGACCGTCTCGCGATGTGCAAGCATGGCACCGGTATCCAGACCCGCGTCCATCTGCATTAATGTCACGCCCGTCCTCGTATCACCTGCCAATATCGCCCGTTGCACCGGTGCCGCGCCACGCCACCGCGGCAACAAAGAAGCATGCACGTTGACACAACCCAGACTTGGTATATCCAACACAGCTTGCGGCAAAATCAACCCATAGGCCGCTACAACCAAAAGATCGGGCTTTAGTTCTTGCAAGATGTGCTGCGCCGATACATCCCGTAAAGTCGTTGGCTGCTCAATTCGCACACCCAGAGTGCGCGCGAGTTTTTTAATATCGCTCTCACGCAGACGGCGTCCGCGCCCCGCCGGACGATCTGGCTGTGTGTAAACTGCAGCCAATTCAAAATCTGCAGCAACGCGGCCGGCCAACGCGTTTAACGACGGAACGGCGAAGTCGGGAGTGCCGGCGAAAACAATCCGAATCGTTTTGTTGGAAATAGTTGTGGCGTTATTCAAATTGCCGGCGCGCGGTCGCCCGGTTTTAGGACCGGCGTGAGATCGTCTTGGTGGCGTCGCGCCTTCTCGAGTTGCTTGCGGATGCGCTGACGCTTCAACTCTGACAGGTAGTCGACAAACAACTTGCCTTCGAGGTGATCCATCTCGTGCTGAATACAAACGGCCAGAAGGCCGTTGGCCTCCATGTCCAGAGGCTGCCCGTCTCCGCCCAGAGCACGCACACGAATGTGCTCGGATCTTTCAACTTTTGCGAAGATATCGGGCACGGACAAACAACCTTCTTCGGTGACAATTACCCCGTCACGTTCGGTAATCTCGGGGTTGATCAGGCACAGCGGCTCGTCCCGGCCCGGTGAAACATCAGTCACCAGCAGGCGTTTATGGACATCGACCTGGGTCGCCGCCAGCCCAATGCCCGGCGCCTCATACATCGTCTCGAACATGGCCTCGATCAGTGCCCGCAGGCCCGCATCGACCTCCTCGATCGGCTTGGCCCGGGTCCGCAGCCTCGGATCGGGAAATTCCAGAATTGTGAGTTTGTTCATGTGTGAACTGTGCCCGAATTTAGGAAACTACTTCGTGCAAAATGGCACAAGAAGCTGATAAAGTTATGACAAGTCGAGAAGATAGGGATTCCGTACCAGGAAGATGTCAGTGATGAATCACACGCTGCGTTGCAACAATTCCCTGGAATTATCCTCTTTTCGACCGTCCCCAGTATACCAGCGGCCGATTTTTCAAGCGGAGCGACAGACCATGCGACATCGTATCTTGGCCCGATTTGCGGTTTTGAGCCTGATCGCCCTAACTGGCGCCTGCGCAGTGGTCAAATCATACTTGCCCGCCTCAGACACGGAAACCGCGAGCGCAGCCCCGCCGAGTACCGAGGAAGTGGATTACGCCCTCCCGTCGGCTGCACCAAGGCCGCAAGCAACGACGGTGTCTGCCAATCGGACCTATGCGACCGAATACGATTCCAGCCCGATCGCGGTGCCAATCAAACCGGGCGCTCCGGAGCGCTACACGGTTGTTCGTGGCGACACCCTTTGGGATATCTCAGGCCTGTACCTGGAAGACCCATGGTTATGGCCGGAGATCTGGCACGTCAACCCACAAATCGATAATCCCCACCTCATCTATCCCGGTGATGTCCTGAGCCTGGTTTGGGTCGATGGACGACCGCAGATCCGGCTGGAGCGTGATCGCGTGTCGGCCGACGTTCGACTGTCGCCAGAAGTCCGTTACGGGTCACTCGACGGCGCAATCAAGACCATACCTTACGATGTCATCGCGTCGTTTCTGTCGAAACCAAGACTGATCGACAAGAAAACCGCACGCAATGCACCCTATGTACTCGATATCCGTGAAAGTCACCTGATTGCCGGTGCCGGTTTTCATCTTTATGTGCGGGGAACGGACGCGCCGGTTGGATCGCGGTTTCATCTGTATCACATCGGCGACGAGTTATACGACCCGGACAGCGGACGCGTGCTCGGCTACGAAGGTCTTTTTGTCGGTGAGGGCCGAATCGAGATACAAGGTGATCCGTCGACTTTGTTTCTCACAGAGACCCGCCGTGAAGCGCTCATTGGCGACCGCCTAATCGCTGAAGATCCGGAATTGCCGCTGAACTTTCATCCACGCGCGCCGGCTACACCCGTCGAAGGAAGAATTATCAGCGTTGTCGATGGTGTCTCGTTAATCGGCAACTACCAGATCGTGTCACTTAATCTCGGCGCCAATCACGGTATCGAAACCGGGCACGTATTGTCGGTATTTCAATCGGGTGAAGTCATCAGGGACCGCTACGCACAAGCCGGCGGCTTTCGCAACTGGTTCCGCAGCAAGAAGGTCGTGTTGCCAGACCATCACGCCGGAGAGCTGATGGTTTTTCGCGTGGCCGATGAAGTCAGCTACGGCTTGATCATGCACGCGACCAGCGAAATCAGCGTACTCGACACCGTTCGCAATCCACAGTAAACCCGCAGCACATTACTAGTACGTCTGTCCCGCCAGGGACAGACTCCTTTCCATTCTCCTCCCCCCAGCAATCACGGCACTGATTCTGGATAGGGTCTGGGGCCCAGGGCAAATGACTAGAGTTTAGGTGTTGCAACGACCAGTTGAATCCACAACCCAAAACGGACATTCGAGCCGTTGGTTCATCGGATTTTTGTTCACTAATCGTAGATTGATAATAAGTTACTTGCGTTTGGCAGGATTGTCGCGCAGGATGCACGCGCGATCTTCGTTTTGGCCTGCCTTTCAGCTACCCGCCCATTCCCGGGCGGTCGTTTCAAGTCATTCACAATACCCAGATTGTTCGTTTCCGCGCCCGATTCGTGCGTGGCATTTTGTTATGGAGGCCAAAAATGGCTACTGGAACTGTTAAGTTTTTTGATTCCGGCAAGGGATTTGGATTTATCCACCCGGAAAGCGGCGATAAAGACGTTTTCGTGCACGTCAGCGCGGTACAAGGCGCCGGCATGGATACACTGACCGAAGGTCAGCGCGTCAGTTACGACGTCGTTACCGAGCGCGGCAAACTGGCGGCCAGCAACCTGAAAGCCGCTTAACCGCTTAAAATACGTTTCGCGTCTCTGGAAGAACCCGGCTTCGTGCCGGGTTTTTCTTGTCTTGTGAATTACCGCTTATGGCCTATTCTGTTGAAAAACTCTCGTCGAAGAAAGTGCGATAATGCGTTTGTGTTGATTACCGGAGTGATTTCCGATGATGGGCAACAACGATAAGCCGCAAGACGAGCTTTTCTATTCATTTGAT
>JAOTXU010000044.1 GCA_029862165.1 Gammaproteobacteria bacterium | reverse complement strand
AACCTTCGGCGTCTTTATCGCCACCACAGGAACCTTCGGCTGCTTTATCGCCACCACAGGAACCTTCATGTGCTTTGTCGCCACCACAAGAACCTTCGGCGTCTTTGTCACCGCCACAGGAGCCTTCATGTGCTTTGTCACCACCACATGAACCTTCGGCGTCTTTATCGCCACCACAGGCACCTTCAGCTTCTTTGCCCTTGTCGCCGCCACACTTGCCTTCTCCACAAGAGCCCTCGCCAGCACTGGCTACCATGTAGCCGCTGGAAAGTGACGTCATGCTAAACGGAGTCGTGTCGGCATTCGCAACCGGAGCTGCAGCCAGCGATGTTGCCAGCGCAGTGCTGACCGCCGCCGCCAGCGAGTTGATCTTCAGTTTCTTAGCCATGATTCAGATTCTCCAATAAATCTATTGCTTCAATATCGATATTTCGTGCAAACGATCAGTGCCGACGCAGCCGGCCCGATCTTATAGCGCTGGATTCCGGGTATGCGAGAGGCGGGCTATTATAAGCGAGCCCGACGAGCCGTTTGCAACCCATAGCAGACCGGCTGGGTGCGGGGTTTATTTCAGGACATCGCAGAGTTATCCACAGGCCAGGGCAAAGCAGGAGCTGGATTCAGTTTATCCACTCTCCTCGATCCGCCCCTGCAACCTTTTTGGCACTCCACGGCATCAAACAATCCGGGGGCTGACAAGGCCAATGAGCCCGGGGCTGGAAATGACTCACGAGAATTCGGACAATCGCGATTTCCAGCTTCACCAAGGGCAGAAAGAGGAATCATTCTATCCGGCTTTGGTCGAACTACCCGGGGAATGCACACGCCGCAGTGCACAAAAGTAAGCCAAAAAAATGAATCTAACGCGTCTCAGTATCGCCAATCCTGCGGCAATTATCGCCGTCGCTGTATTGATATTCCTTTTTGGAATGCTGGCCATCAGTTCACGGCCGATCCAGCTGCTGCCGGATCTCAATGAACCGCAGATCAGCATATTCAATAACTGGCGACAGGCGGCTCCGGAAGAAATGGAGTCCTACATCATCGAGCCACAGGAAGATGTTCTGAAAAACACGCCCGGCGTGGTGGAGATTTCGAGCAATGTGAGTCGTGGTTTCGGGATGATCACGCTGACGTTCGCTGTCGGCACAGACATGCAACAGGCGATGGTCCAGGTCATCACGAACCTCAACCAGGCACCACCGCGGCCTGTTGATGCCGGCGAGCCTTTTGTCGCCAGCGGCGGCGGGGGAGGCGGTGCGGGTGGCAACGTTGCGACGATGCAGATTTACCCGAAAAAAGACAACCCGGAAAAGAACCTGTATCTGCCGCGCTATCAGAAGATATTCGAAGACTCGGTCGAACCACGTTTGGCACGAATCCCCGGTGTGTCACGCGCCAATATGGCCGGTCGCCGGCCATTCGAGATTCGCATTACCTTTGATCCTTATCGCACGGCGGCATTGGGTATTCCGCTCGGTTCGGTGGTTAACGCCGTGTCCCGCGCTAATGACGTCTCCGGTGGTTTCGCAAACGTTGGCAGACGACAGTACACCGTGCGTTTTGTGGGCCAAAGCGACATCGATGAACTCGGCGAGTTAATCGTCGCATGGAGTGGCGACCGGCCGATCCGACTAACTGATGTGGCAACGATCGACAAGCGTCTGACCGATCCGTTCGGCGTCAACATGCGCAACGGCTATAACGCCTATTACGTCGCCCTGGAACAGGCAACGGGTTCGAACACTGTTGAGATACTCGACGAAGTTAATCTGGCCATTGCCGAACTCAATGAAACCGTGCTGGGCGAGGTGGGTCTGATCCTCGAACTGAGCTTTGACGCATCGGTCTATATTCGACGCGCGATATCCTTGGTTAAGAACAACCTCGGGCTGGGCGTTTTACTGGCTGTCGGCGTGCTCTGGTTTTTCCTGCGCAGCACCCGCTCCACATTAATAATTGCAACGGCCATCCCGGTCTCGCTGATGGTGGCCTTTATCAGTCTCCAGTTGTTCGGACTCACGTTAAACGTGATATCGCTGGCCGGGCTGGCATTTTCGGTCGGGTTGGTCCTGGACGCGGCTATCATCGTGCAGGAAAACATCGTGCGTTTCCGTGAGGCGGGTGAACCCGTTGAAACAGCTTTTCAGCATGGTGCGGACCAGGTGCGGGGCGCTTTGTTTGCCTCGACGATGACCACCGTCGCAATCTTTTTGCCGATTATCTTTATGGAGGGCCAGATCGGGCAGATGTTTTCGGATCTGGCACTGACGCTATCGGTCGCCGTGCTGGCATCGATGGTTACGGCATTGACTATCGTGCCGGCCACAAGCCGATTGTGGTTGGCAGACTTCGAGCAAAAAGATCCAGTTGCGCATTGGTGGGACACAGTGACTGGCAAAGTGATGAAGCTGACCGATACGCCTGCGGCCCGCGCATTCTGGATCGCTGCGCTGATTGCGCTGCCAATAGCACTGACTTTCGCGTTGAAACCGAAGGCAGACTTTCTGCCATCGGCAGAGGCGGACGCCGTCCAGGTATTTTTCAATGTACCACCGGGTGTCAATGATCAATTGTTCGAACACGAGATCGGTGCGGCCATCGTCGAACGTTTGCGACCGCATATGGATCACGAAAAAGAGCCCTACATCCGTGGTTACAACCTGTCGATGTTTGGTTCGTTTAATGTTCTCTATTTATATCCATTAAAGCCTGAACAAACGGAGGACTTCCTGGCGTTATTGCGTGGTCCGCTGCTACAAGGCATCCCTGATACACAGGCTTTCGTCACTCGCGCATCATTGCTGAGTTTTGGTTTCAATGGTGGCAGAACGATCAGCGTTGATTTGCAAGGAGCAGACATCGTTGGCCTTATGGATGCCGCAGTCGTTGGTATGGGCCGCATCCGCGAACTGATGCCTGATGCTACGGTGCGACCGGTTCCGGGTTTGTCACTGGCCGAGCCGGAACTGCAGATCATTCCAAATGAACGGTTAATTACACAGGCGGGTTTGACGCGGCAGGATGTCGCACTTGCTGTGCGCGCCATGACGGGTGGCTTGTTTGTCAGTGAGTATTTTGACGGTAATGACCGCTACGATGTCATTTTGCGTAGTGGCAAGTGGAAGAATCCGGAAGAACTTGCGGCCATGCCGATCGCAACACCACGATCTGGCCCGCAGACCATCGGCTCGCTTGCTGAGATAAAACGCACAGTCGGGCCGACCCAGTTGCAGCGTTTCGACGGACAACGCACCATCAGCCTGCAGGTACTGCCACCCAACCAGACCACCGTCGAGGAGGCATTGGCGGTGTTGCGAGACGAGGCCGGTCCTACAATCAGTGCCGCGCTACCGGAAGGGTCAAGCATCAAATACCGCGGCAGCGCCGATCAACTTGAATCTGCACTGCAGGGCATGTTGATCAACTTTCTGTTGGCTGTTGCGATTCTCTTTGTCGTTATGGCTGCCATCTTCCGCTCGGCTCGCGACAGCTTGCTTGTTCTGCTGGTCATGCCACTTGCAATCGTCGGCGGTTTTATTGCGCTGAAGGCTTTGAACCTCGTGACCTATCAGTCCCTGGATATACTCACGATGATCGGTTTTATCATTTTGCTGGGTCTGGTCGTCAACAATGCGATACTTCTTGTCAGCCAGACACGTGCAGGCGAAGAAAGTGGAATGAGCCGGCGCGATGCCGTGGAACAAGCCGTGCGGGTACGAGCCCGGCCTGTTTACATGAGCACGTTGACCAGTGTATTTGGCATGCTGCCTTTGGCTGTCATACCTGGTGTCGGCTCCGATATTTATCGTGGTCTGGCCACCGTAATCGTGGGTGGCATGTTCTTTTCAGCGATCTTTACATTGATATTGATGCCGAGTCTGCTCCGTCTGGGCGAGCAACGACGGGAAACAGATTCGTCACCGGTTGAATTGGGAATTGTGCAGGCAGGAGTGGAAAAATGACACGACAAACCGAAACCGGACCGGCTATCGTGTATGCCGCCGCGCTGCTATTCGCGACATCGACCGCAACTGCGCAGGCACCGGAGATGCCACCCAGTGCGGTACAGGTCGCGAGCGTGATCCTGACGGAAATTACACCGACGGTTCCGGTAACCGGAACGGTGTATAGCCGCAATGAATTGCAAATCACGACAGGTGTTGATGGACAACTGCTGCAGGTTGCAGAACCCGGAACCGTATTAGCGGTCGGGGACGTGATCGCGGCTATCGACACGACACAACTCGATTTGCAGCTCGCCGAACAGAAAGCACAAGCAGAACGTGCTGCCGCCCAACTTCGTTTTCTCAATGCACAGTTGGGCCGACAAGAGAATCTCGCCCGTGGCAACAGCCTGTCCGCCAATCAGCTGGAACAGACCCAGTCTGACCGTGATGTGGCAAACAGCGATCTGCGCATCGCCCAGGTGCGTATCGACCAGATCGAAGACCAGATATCGCGTGCTGTGATACGAGCTCCGTTCACCGGCATTGTCGTAGAAAGGCTGCGTCGCGAAGGTGAAGATGTTTCGCGTGGCACCGTGCTGGCGCGCATGACCGACACGCAAAATCTTGAGGTCCGCGTGTTTGCGCCACTGAGATTTGCTGGCCGTGTCAAAGCCGGAGACAGTCTGAAATTATTCGGTTTCGAATCGGAGTTGCAAGGGACCGTCCGTACGGTCGTGCCATCGGCCGATATGCGCTCCCAGAGTTTCGAACTGCGTATCGACATGCCGGAAACGAGCGACTGGGTCATCGGTCAGCTCATCAGCGCCGCAGTCCCGATGACAAACAGCAAACAATCTCTCGCGATGCCACGGGACGCACTGATACTGCGCCGCGAGGGGGCCTATGTTTTCCGGATCAACAGTGGCGGCAGAGCAGAGCGAGTGCCAGTGGAAACCGGTGACAGCAGTGGTGATCTCATCGCGGTTGAAGGCGATTTACAGGCTGGTGACAAGGTCGTGATTCGTGGTGCCGAGACCCTTACGGATGGCCGCCAGGTTACGGTATTGGATCCTCCGATCGCCGAGTCCGCCACCGGCGGATAGTGCCCGGGGTCTGTCTCCGGCCCGCATCGTCGTCCGACGAAACATCCTTTTTCTTAAAGCGCCCGGAATATTGCGAGTGGGGCGGCCAAGACGGGCCCGCCCTGCGGAGGCGCAATTTGACATAATCCAGTAGTTTTACATAAGCCAATCTTTTACATAATCCAGTGTTTTTCTCCTCGAAATACGTATATCTCCGGATGCAATTGAGAATCATTGCTATTTACATTCTCATTTAGAGGAGCCAAAATTGGCAAAACCCGCTGATATCGGCTCCTAGCGACTCGACTGACCGACAATGTTCAAAACGTTTTTAGCAATAGCCCTCACATTTGCCGGAACGTGTGTGCCTGTTCTGGCACAAGACGTCGTGCGCCTGGAAGAAGTGTCCATCCTGGGTGACCCCGACCGCGTAAGCGCCATCGCCGGTGCAGCGCATTTGTTGGATGAGACTTACCTGTCGCGTTTTGAACAGGCCGACATCAACCGGGTCCTGCAAGGCGTGCCGGGTGTTTATTTGCAGGAAGAAGATGGCCTGGGTTTGCGGCCCAACATCGGCATTCGCGGTTCCGGTCTGGATCGCAGCAGCCGCATCGCGTTGCTCGAAGATGGTGTGCTGATTGCACCAGCGCCTTACGCATCGCCTGCGGCGTATTACTTTCCGTCGCAAAGACGCATGCGCAATGTCGAAGTATTAAAAGGTCCTTCGGCGGTACGTCTGGGATCGCGTACCACCGGTGGCGCCATGAATATGGTGTCGACCGCAATACCCGACCGGCATGCTGCAACGGCCGAGATTTTTGCCGGTGAGGATAATCTCGGTGAGGGACATCTGTGGTATGGCAATTCGTTGGACAACATCGGCTGGCTGGTCGAGACGGTGCAACAACGCAGCGATGGCTTCAAGCAGCTCGACACCGGTGGCAACACCGGCTTCGACATCCGCGATTACGTGGCCAAGTTAAGAATCAATACGTCGCGCGACAGCGGCCTCAACCATGGTGTCGAGTTCAAATTTGGTTATACAGACCAGGTGTCTGATGAAACCTATCTCGGTCTGACCCAGCAAGACTTTGATGCCGATCCCTATCGCCGATACGCGGCATCCCAGCTAGACCAATTGCGTACTACCCATCGCCAGCACCAGGCCACGTATTTTCTCCGGCCGGTCGATGCATCGTGGACTTTTGATCTGACGCTCTATAACAACAATTTTTCGCGAAACTGGTTCAAGCTCGATTCGGTAACCGGTGTAGGAATTAACAGCATTTTGAGTAACCCCAACGATTTCGCGGATCGCATGGCGTGGTTACGTGGTGAGACCGACAGTCCGGATGACGCGTTGAAGCTGCGTAACAACAATCGCAGCTATTATTCCCGCGGTGTTCAGGGCATGGCGGGTTTGCGCATAAGTCACGGCGAGACAGATCATCATTTGCAGCTGGGACTGCGTATCCATGAAGACGAGGCTGATCGTTTTCAGCATGACGATCTGTACGCCATTCGAGATTCCAGCCTGGCGCTGACTTCGGCGGGCGCGCCTGGATCCCAGTCCAACAGAGTCAGCGATTCGGAAGTGACCGCGCTTTTTGTGGAAGACCGCATCACCGCCGGCGCCTGGGAGTTGACGCCGGGTCTGCGAATGGAGCGTATCAGGCTGACACGTACTGATTATTCGACATCGGATCCAAGCCGCAATGCCGGTCCGAGCGGCGTTAAAAGCAATACCGTCGATGTGGTCATTCCGGGTCTCGGCGTTACTTATTTGTTCGATAACGGTTGGCGCGTGCTGGGCGGTGTGCATCGTGGATTCAATCCACCGGCACCGGGCAGCAACGCCGATGAAGAAGACAGCAAGAACTTTGAACTCGGAGCGCGTTTCACGGGTTCCCGGCTAAGCGCGGAGGCGATCGCTTTTTATACCGACTACAGCAACCTGGTGGGGACCTGCACGGCCTCGACCGGTGGCGACTGCATGATTGGCGATCAGTTCGATGGTGGTGCGGCCACCGTTGGCGGCATCGAGGCGCTGATCAGTTATGACGCCGGCCTCCTGGGGCGATCGAATATTAGTTTGCCGTTGCGTTTTGCGTACACCTGGACCGGGGTCGCGGAATTCGATAACGACTTCAATAGTGGATTCGGTCCATGGGGCGAAGTGGTCGCCGGCGATGAGTTGCCGTACATCCCGGAGAATCAATTCCAGATTGCTGCAGATCTAACGGCGCAAAGATGGAGTACCGGAGTGAACCTCAGCTTTGTCGATCAGGCGCGCACCATGGCCGGGCAGGGCAGTATTCCGCAAAACGAAAGCACCGATCAGCACTGGGTGCTGGATCTTGCCGGCCGTTATCGTGTCAATAACAACTTTGAGTTATTCGGGCGTATCGATAATTTGCTGGACGAAGAATATGTCGTTGCGCGTCGTCCGGCGGGTCTGCGACCGGGCAAGCCCCGCACCGCCATAATCGGTTTCCGCTTCGACCTCTGAACATCACGCCCTCCCCCTAAATTAATTCCCTCCCCCCTTCGGGGGGAGAGTTAGGGTGGGGGGATGATTCGCGTAATTTCCCCCTCGCTAAATCAATTCCCTCCCCCCTTTGGGGGGAGGGTTAGGGTGGGGGGATGATTCGCGTAATTTCCCCCTCGCTAAATCAATTCCCTCCCCCCTTCGGGGGGAGGGTTAGGGCGGGGGGATGATTCGCGTAATTTCCCCCTCGCTAAATCAATTCCCTCCCCCCTTCGGGGGGAGGGTTAGGGTGGGGGGATGATTCGCGTAATTTCCCCCTCCCCCTAACCCCCCCCCCCGAGGGGGGGGGGAATAAAAATTTCTCCCCAAAGGGGAGGGGGAGTAATGATTCTGTTCGTGGGGAATAGTAATTCCTCCCCAAAGGGGAGGGGGAGTAATGATTCTGTTCGTGGGGGAATAGTAATTCCGGCTAGGGCGGGGGATTCCCGTATATCAATTCCCTCCCCCCTTTGGGGGGAGGGTTAGGGTGGGGGGAATTATTATCACGCGGAGTTAATGAAAACGCCGGATCCCGGCGAGCTTATCGCGGAAGTAGGGGTTGTCGGTACGAATAATACTGACGTTCTTGCCGGTCGATGGCGCATGAATGAAACGACCGTTACCTAAGTAAATTCCGTTGTGCGAAACGCGGCCACCGATCCTGTAAAACAGCACGTCGCCAACTTCCATATTGACGGGGTGATTTTTCGCTGCGCTGAATTGCGTACTAGTCGTACGTGGCAGTCTAATCCCGGCGCGGGAATGCGCGTATTGCACGAGGCCGCTGCAGTCGAAACCGTTCTTGTCGCTCCCGCCATAACGATAAGGCGTTCCCAGTACATCCAGTGCAGCACGCGCGATCAAGGCGCCGGTTTCGGATGTAACAGACCGTTCACGCGTCGAGCTACTGCGATCAACCGTCGGCAGCGAAGTGGCACAACCGGCAACAACGCCCAGACCGGCTATCAGTATCACTAATGCGGTACATCGCAGCATGCCGCAATTGTACCCGCCGGTAAACGCAGTAAACCGGGATTGCGTCTCAGGATGAGTGTCTAACGCAAGAGCGGCTTCAGCGACACCAGGTACTCGACGACCTGTTCGGCTTCTTCATCGCTGATCCATTCGGGTGCTTTGAGCTGCATTCGCTTGACCAGCAATGGCCACGCCGGGTCCAGAGTTGTCTCGAGGTAGAGATAGGTGCGCTCCAGGGGATGACATCCCGCACAACGACCGCGGAAAACTTCGGCTGGTCCACCGGTGATTTCGTTGTGCTCGGGGCGGCTCACACCACGCGCCCCGGAGGCCACGTAGTTGACTATGGTGTCAACGTCATCTTCGGATATCCATTGTGGTGCGCGCTCGCGCATGCGTACTACCATGGCGCGAAAGTCTTCTTCAGTGGTCTGCTTGATGAAAGCGCGTTCGACTGCATGACACAGCCCGCATTTTTCTTCAAACAGATAACGTTCTTTGGTTCGCGACAGTATCTGGTTGACCTCCCAACCATGGTGGTTCAGGAAACCCACTACTTCCGAGCGTTGTTTGTTGCTCAGGTCTTCAAGCGGTCCCATGGCTTTCATGCGGGCAAGCCAGTCGTCTCCGTTTAAACCACCCGGACTTGAAACGTCGTGACAATTGCCGCAACTACGCTCCAATTCCAGCGCATCGAGATTGAGCTTGTGGCTCTTGGCGTTGGCTGAAAGGCAGAGCATTACAGCGATCCCTGTGAGGATCAGTCTTGAAGTTTTCATGCGTTAAGTCCTGTGACCAGAGTCTTGAATAATAGAGTTTGCCACAACTTCGTGGGAATCGGGGCTTGTACCTAGAGGGGACAGCCCCCTATATGCATAGTTCCTCACCCCTAGCCGCGGATTTGAAAAATAGTGTTTCGAGAAACTCGGCACCCACCCAGTTTTCTTTTCTCTCTTATTCCCTCCCCCCTTCGGGGGGAGGGTTAGGGTGGGGGGATGATTCGCGTAATGTTAGGAGCACCTTTAGGTCATTGGGCCCC
>JAOTXU010000016.1 GCA_029862165.1 Gammaproteobacteria bacterium | reverse complement strand
GGCTTTACCGCAGTAAGCGGCCCAATAGCACTTGATCTCCGACAAAGATCATTCGTTGACCGCTTTACATTTGGAACCTGCCGGCGAAATGATAAGCTCTTGACAGGCACGGAACGACCCGTTGCTGCCGTTCGGAATAAATCTCTTTTTGGCTAGGAGAGCCCTAAGACTGAGTTAAACGACGTCGTATCCGCCTGGGTCCGGGCCGGCGAACCGCAGTTTTTTCGTTTGCGATGGTGGTTTACTAAGTTGCCCGACTCAAGTTCGCTACTGCAACTTGGCGGAAAACAACAAGGCCCAGACACGGCCGGTGGCGATGTCTAGCTGTCCATTGGCGACTGACTCGTTTCCAGCGTCAACGGTCGAGGAGGCGACTGTATAGCTGATGACATCGCCATCCACAGAATCTGTGAGCGGCGCAGTGCCTGAGACTGCGGCGAATACGGCGGCCTCCTCGACGGGCGTGCAAGCCGCCGCGCAACTCGACACGGAATTGTCCACGCGCAGCGTGCCGGTCTGGTAGGCGAAGGCCGGGTCGAGCACATCCTGGATGCTAATGTCAGTGCGCGCAGGGCCGAAATTGTTGATATACAGGAGGAAATGGAACAGCAATCCATCAGGTATGGTGGCGCCTTCGGGTATCGGTGTGCCGTCGTACTGAAAAGCCCTCTTCTGCAGAATTATAGGTCCCTCGTATTCATACGCGCCGATGTCGTAGGTCGCGATCGTGTCGCCATCCCCGTCCAGCGGCCTCGAGACGCCGCGCTGATCGGTCGGGGGCCCTCCCGTCCCGGTGCCCTCGTCGATACCACGGCTGCCGGCAAGCAATGCGTGTGTTTGCGTGGGGCCGCCGTTATCGGCCAATCCCCCCAGACTGGGCGCGACGTCGAGAATGTCGCTTGCCACGAACCCGGCGCCGCCTGAGCTGTTACCGATCAAGTTGTTCCCGAGACTCGTCACCGTCCCCCGCACATCGGGACTCTGCGGAGCCGTGTTTCCGGCGACCAGCGTGTTGCGCAGCGTCAACGATCCCCCGAAGACCTCGAATCCGCCCCCCCGACCGGACGCTGAATTGTTGCGGATGGTCACGTTCTGCAGGGTCGCCGATGAGGTGTCGTAAAGGCCTCCGCCCCGGTTGGCGCTCGTGTTCCCGCTGATCGTGACATTGGTGGCGATCAGGGACGTTCCCTCTTGCAGGATTCCGCCCCCGTTGGAGCTCAGGGCGTCGTTATTGCTGATCGTTACCGCCGTCAGAGTGCCGTTGCCGGACGTCGAGATTCGCACCCCACCGGCCGATTCATCCGCGGTGTTGTTGTCGATCGTGACGTCCACCATCGTAATCGTCCCGTCGACAGCCAGGCCGCCACCGGTATTGGCCAGGTTGTTCTGCACGACCACGTCGGTCATCGTCAGGTTTGTTCCGGAAAGCGCCTTGATGCCGCCGCCAGAGCCAATAGGGAATCTTACATCTCCGCCTTGGATGGTCAGGTCCGAGATCGAGACGGTGCCGTTAGTCACTTCGAACATGCGCTCCAGACCGTTGGCATCCAGAATCGTCGCCGAGATGCCGCTTCCCACGATCGTCAGGTCCGCCTCGATGTCGAGGTCTCCCGTCACCGCGTTGGACTCGTCGTCACCGTCAATTGTGAGAAGAAACGTCCCCGGAGGAATGTTTATCGTATCCGCGCCCCCCAGGGCGTTGGCCTCGCGAACCGCGGCGCGAAGCGTGCAGACCCCTCCGGGCGTGGCACAGACACCGTTCCCCGGGGAAGCGTCATCCGCATCACCGGTGTCGTTTACGCTGAAGACAGCGGCACCTGCAGGCGGAGCCAGGCAAATGGATACCAACATGGCAACCACACTCAACAGGGCTGACACGGTCGGTCTGCCTGTTGCGACACTCCAGCTGATACTGATTCGGCCCATCATCTTCTGTTCGCACACACTCGAGCACGGGCTGCCACAGCAACCCGCAGATTACATAAGATTAATGCCAAAGCCGTGGCTAGAATCAGCCTTGGATCACAAAAGTCACCACGGGAAGCGTCAATAGTTTGACGTCATGTCAGCGGGCTGCCATCCAGGTAAGCGCTTATTGCGTATGCAGACAGAACGAACCGGCCGGTTATGGCCGACTCGCGCCTGTGACGGAGTTGATTCTCATGCCAATGGACAGACGGCTTTACCGCAGTAAGCGGCCCAATAGCTTTTGATCTCCGACAAAGATCATTCGTTGACCGCTTTACATTTGGATCCTGCCGGCGAAATGATAAGCTCTTGACAGGCACGGAACGACCCAAAGGCGACATTGGTTCTTTTCATCAGTTCAGGAGTGCGCGCATGAAACCCGGTATTTCCACTTTTCTTTTCTACGGACTGCTGTTAACGATAGTCATGGTCGAGGGTGCTGCCGCCGAGGTCGTGGTGGGCGACCTCAGTGTAAGCTGCGCCGAGGATCCGGCCTGTATCAACCGCCTCCACCCCGACATTCCAATGGTTGCCGAAGCGGACCCCGGTGAGCGCATCGTATTCCACGGCCGGGATGCTTTCGACCTGACTCTCGACCCAGACAAGTTCTCAATTGCAAAGACGATACCTCGGGAGGGTGTCGGCATTGTCCATGCACTGACCGGTCCAGTCTTTATCAACGGCGCCAAAGCGGGTGATGTCTTGGCTGTGACCATCGAGGCTCTAGTTCCCGCTGATGTCGGCTGGACCAAAGCAGGACCGTTTGGGTTCGCCGGCGATCAGTTCGGAACCGAAGAGCGATTTATTGTATGGCGCATCAAAGGCGACTTTGCGGTCAGCGATGCGCTGCCAGGTGTGCGTATTCCAGACGCGAGTTTCCCCGGAGTCGTGACAACTTTACCAAGCAATAAGTTGCTCGCCGAGGTACTGGCGCGAGAAACGCAGCTGCTCGAGTCGGGTGGCGCAGTTATGAACCCTGACCCAGATGAGGCAGAACCGGCAGCACTTTGCGGGCCGGAGGGAACGAACGCGTCGGAGTGCCTGCGAACGATTCCGCCACGTGAGCACGGTGGCAACATGGACATCCGCTACATCACAACTGGCACCACCGTCTATCTTCCGTGCTTCGTCGACGGTTGCGGGCTCGCGGTTGGCGACTTCCACTACGCACAAGGCGACGGAGAGGTGGCAGGCACGGCTATCGAAATGGGCGGCAGAATGACAGTCACCGCTCGCGTAGTCGAGGACCCGCCGAATCTGTCCCGCGGTCCTCACTACGAGGGTCCGTCGTCGGTGCTGAGAATACCGTCTAAGCGCTTTTACGCAGTCACTGGATTTCCACTGAAAGAAGAAGGCAGTATTCCTGCCGACCTTGCGTACCTCGATTCTCCGAAAGTTGAGGGCTTGAGCAATTTATCGGGCGACATCAATCTCGCAGCAAGAAACGCTCTGACTGCCATGATTGATTACATTATGTCTGAGTATGGCTACGACCGCACGCAGGCGTACATGATTGCAAGCATTGCTGTCGACATGCGGATTGGTCAGTTGGTTGACGTTCCGAACGTCGGCGTGACTGCGGTACTGCCTTTGGACATATTTGTAGGACGCGATTAGCGCTTGTTGCGGATGACTCAGATGGCTCCTTCTGGCCGATTGCTGCCCGAGATTTGACCCGAATCCGATCGAAATGAATGTCCACATTGGGCGAACGCAGACTATCAAGGCACAACCCGGTGACACTGCCTGTACGATCAGATGCTGACTACACAGGCTCTAGATCTTAGTTTGTGACTGTCGAAACCAGTCGTAGGTTTGTGCAATTCCTGTCCGTAATGAAGTCTTTGCCCGCCAACCCAACTTAGTCATGCGATCAACATCAAGCAATTTGCGAGGTGTCCCGTCGGGTTTTTCCGTGTCAAACACAAATTTGCCCTGATAACCGACAACTTCAGCGATGATTCCGGCCAGCTCGGAAATTGTCACATCCTCACCCACACCGATGTTGTAGATACCGCTGGTAACCCCGGATTCCATCAGAAATACACAGGCATCGGCAAGATCATCCACATATAGAAATTCGCGCCGGGGTTGACCGGTGCCCCAAATCACGACCTCTGCGGAACCGTCTTGCTTTGCTGCATCGATCTTGTGTATCAACGCCGGCAACACATGACTGCTTTCGAGATCAAAATTGTCGTTTGGCCCGTACAGATTCGTCGGCATCGCTGAAACGTATTCAGTGCCGTATTGCTGATTCAAAGCCTCACACAGTTTGATACCGGCTATCTTTGCAATGGCATAAGGCTCGTTGGTCGGCTCCAGAGGGCCGGTCAACAAATGTTCTTCACGCATCGGCTGTGGGCAATCACGCGGATAGATACAGCTGGAGCCCAGGAACAACATTCTCCTGACCCCGGCCGCATGGGCCGCATGCACAATGTTTGTGGCAATAACCAGGTTCTCGTAAATAAAATCTGCTCGCGCAGTGTTGTTGGCAAGTATGCCGCCGACTTTTGCTGCACCTAGGAAAACATAGTCAGGTTGCTCTGTTGCCATAAATAAATTTACGGCCGCCTGATCCAAGAGATCGAGCTCGGTACGTCGCCGGGTCAGGACATTTTGATAGCCGCCCGCCGCCAGCCGACGCACCAGCGCCGAACCGACCAGGCCGCGATGCCCGGCAACGTATATCTTCTGATCGCTCATCCGGGTGTTTACTCGTGATAGTTAAAAACGGTTATGCCCTCGTCGGACAACATGCGATCGCGACGGGCCAGCTCCAGGTCGCCGCGAACCATGTCGGTGACGAGTTCGTCGAAACTAATCCGGGGCTTCCAACCCAGTTTTTCCCTGGCCTTTGTAGCATCACCCAGCAAGCTATCGACCTCAGTGGGACGAAAGTATCGTGGCTCTACGCGCACAATCGTTTCACCAGCCTTGAAGCCAACGTATTCATTTTGCGCAGCAACCACGGCATGCTCATCAATGCCGCTACCCCGCCACTCCAGCTGCAAGTTTAGTTCCTGAGCTGCCGCATTCACGAAATCCCGAACGCTGTACTGGTGCCCGGTGGCAATCACATAGTCCTCGGCCTTATCCTGTTGCAGCATCAGCCACATGACTTCTATGTAATCACGCGCATGACCCCAATCTCGCTTTGCATCCAGATTGCCAAGCCAAAGACACTCATCAAGTCCGTGTGCGATACGTGCCAGACCGCGTGTGATTTTGCGTGTCACAAAAGTCTCGCCCCTTTTTGGCGATTCATGGTTAAAAAGAATTCCATTGCAAGCATATAAGCCGTAAGCCTCACGATAATTTACCGTGATCCAGTACGCATATAATTTCGCGACTGCATAAGGACTGCGCGGATAGAATGGTGTTGTCTCGCTTTGTGGGGTCTCGAGGACCTTGCCGTAAAGCTCTGAGGTCGACGCTTGATAAAACCTGATGCGCTCACCCATTCCCAGGATTCGTATTGCTTCAAGTATTCGCAGTGCGCCCATGCCATCGGAGTCGGCCGTATATTCCGGCTCCTCGAACGACACGGCGACATGACTCTGGGCCGCGAGATTGTAAATTTCGTCCGGTTGTACCTGTTTGATAACACGCGTCAGACTGCTGGAATCCGTCATGTCACCGTAATGCAGGATGAATCGCCGATCCTGCACATGCGGATCCTGATAAAGATGGTCGATACGCTCTGTGTTGAACGACGACGCCCGCCGCTTGATGCCATGAACTTCGTAACCCTTAGCCAGCAGGAACTCAGCCAGATAGGCTCCATCCTGCCCGGTGACGCCTGTGATCAACGCTTTCTTCATATCCATCCTCTAATCGGGCGACCTTTACGGTCGTTTGCGCTGGCAGCTGCCAGCGTCGGTCTGTGTCATTATACGCACAACACCACGCCATCCGATCACATGATTCCATTACAAGACGACAACCCATCATCGATCAGGCCGCACGTCAATTTCGCACTGATTGGCGCTTGCGCGGCTGCATTTCTGTGGCAACTCTCACTGGGTCCCGACGGGCAAGCCGCAATATTTGCTTATGGAGTTACGCCCGCCATTTTGCTCCAGGGAGCGGAGCCGGTTCCCGGCATGGCGGCGATCCCAGCCGAGCTGACTGTAATGACATCGATGTTTTTGCATGGCGGCTGGATGCACTTTATCGGCAACATGCTTTACCTGTGGGTATTTGGAGACAATGTGGAAGACAGCATGGGCCATGTTCGCTTTGTGCTGTTCTATCTAGTTTGCGGCGTCGCCGCAGCACTTGCCCAGGCCATTCCTGACCCGGGTTCGACAATCCCGATGATCGGTGCCAGCGGAGCGATCTCCGGTGTACTCGGCGCCTACTTATTGCTCTATCCGCATGCCAGAGTCCTGGTGGGGATCCCACTGGGATTTTACCTGCACACGATGAAACTGCGTGCGGGCTGGGTTTTGGGATTGTGGTTCGGCTTGCAGCTTCTTAGCGAGTTGATGACGCCTGCCGGATCAGCGGGCGTTGCGTTCCGCGCACACCTGGGCGGGTTCATTGCCGGCGTTTTGCTCATTCCAATTGTCAAATATCGCCACATCCCACTATTTCGTCCCAAAATGGACTGATGCGTTGCTTGCTATTCATATTGATGGCGCTATTTGCCGGCTCCACGATGGCACAAACACCGGCGGCCGCTATTGATGCTGTATACGAACTCAATAGCAACGCACTAGCCGCTCAAAAACGTATCGACCAACTCTATCGCCAACGCGAACAAATACTCGCCGATATCAATACGATCGAACAAGAGGGCTCTACCTTTGCGCTGCGCAATCGTGAGCTCGAGACAACAATCGCCGAAGTAAACCAAAGTCTGGCAGAGATCGACGCTGACAGGCAGGCAGTAACCGGAACCCAGACCGGAATTATCAAACTCCTGCGAGGGATGATCGACGCGCTGGAGAATTTTATCGAACTAGACCTACCCTTCGAGCTTGAAAACAGGCGTGCCATCGTTGCCAAACTGCGCGCTGATCTCGTAGGTGCCGATATCAGCGTTACGCAAAAATATCAGGCGGTGGTATCTGCCTATCTCAACGAAGTGCGGTTTGGGCACAGCAATTCTGTTTCGCAGGAACGCATCGAAACACCAATGGGTAGTCGCGTGGTTGACGTACTGCGACTTGGTCGGGCCGGACTGTGGTTTGTCACACAAGATGGCACACAAGCAGGTCGCTGGGATACCCACACCAGGCGCTGGATCGATGCTGATACAGATCCACGCGAAGTTAGATCTGGAATTCGAGTTGTACGAGAGACCAGCTCGTCGGCCCTGGTCGCGTTACCTGTACAAATTGAAATCCCGTGATGCGTGCATTGTTTTTGCTGATACTCACTCTGGCTTGCCAGCTTGCGTTGGCATGGACTGCGCCGGACCACCAAAGCCTGGCAACCGCGCAACAGGCCAGAGACACGGATCGTGAGATGCAACAACGCGACCGCCTCGCGGCGGCTCAACGGCGATTGGCAACCGTTCGTAGCCGTGTCAGTAGCGACGACACACGCTTTCGCAGTCTGCAGCGAGAACTCGAAGAGCTCCAGGCAACACGGCTGCGACGGCTGGACAGCCTGGTCATGCAACGTCGCGCCGTCCACGATCTTTACACGACATCGCGTCAGACAGCCGGTGATCTGATTACTATCCTGCGTAACACTACAACCGGGCCGCCAGCGGACAACCTGGAACAGGAGCTGGCTAAACTCGCGGCCAGCAAACGTGCTCTGGATCTGAATGCACTTGCCGGGTTGTGGGAGGCCATGCATCTGACGCTAACTGACACCGCCACCGGGTCGCGGCGTGTGGTTCCCGTGCAAATCGCACCCGGCGAACTGGCGCAAGAGGAAGTTACGCGTATCGGCACGGTCTTGGCCGTTGCTGGCGATCGCGCTGTGGTCTACGACCGCATCGCCGGTGTATACCGTGCTCTACCTCCCGGTGACCGTGAGCATCGGAGACTGACGCTGGCGCTGTCTAAAAATCAGTCAGGTATTAGCACAGCGCCGTTTGTACCCGGCCCGATCAAACACGTTGGACGTGATGCAGTTGCAGAATCGGTGCGTGGATCGGGTCCGATCGGCGTGCTCATTGTCGTACTCGGTGGCATCGGTATCGTAGTGCTGACGGTACGTGCCCTGCTTATCTACCGAATGTTACGTTCCGAAAAACTGACAGGTTCAGACAGCGCCGGTGGACGGCTACGCGCACAACGAGACAGCCATCAGAGCGAGCGCAGCGAGAGCCTGGCTGGATGGCTCAATGCTTTAGTGCGACGTGAAGCACGTAAAGCTCAATGGGGACATACCGTGCTGAGCGTGATTATCGGTGTAGCACCGTTGTTGGGTTTGCTAGGCACTGTGACCGGGATGATCGTGACTTTTCACGCGCTCCGCCTGTATGGCGGCGGTGATCCGATACTAATGGCCGACGGCATCGCACAGGCACTCAGCACGACATTGCTCGGACTGACCGTTGCAATTCCATTGCTGATCGGTCAGCGCTGGCTACTCACTTGGGCGAATCGACATGTACGTCGTTTGGATGCCCAGGCAGTGGCATTGCTTTCCGAATCACGTGGAGCCACATGATGCGCAAACGCCTCATTGTTGCCTTCATGGCTGCCGTGATTGTGAGTGGCGCTCTGTTCTGGTTGATGCAGGGGCTTATACACGCTGGCGATTATGAGGCCAGCGCGCCCACGACGATTACTACACTGGAAAGAATACGTGTGGCGGAAGAGCCACCACCACCACCACCACCATCTCTGGAACAGAAAACCGCGCCACAACGGATGACGCCGCGTCCCCAAGCGGCAACTTTGTCGATAGCGCCGATACGGTTTCCCGCACAAGCAGTGACGGTGCCGGAGCTGGATCTGCCGGTACGAGTGTCGGGCCGGCTGCAGTCTGAAGGATTACTTACCGGCATTGCCGCAGGCGATGCACTGGCGGCGTTCACTCAGGGCGAACAGGGGTTTGAGGGCAAGGATCTCGTTCCTATCAGCAGTGCGAAACCGCGTTATCCGCGGACTGCCGCCGCACGCGAAATCGAAGGCTGGGTCGAAGTGATATTCGTAGTCTCAGGTGACGGGCGTGTGCGCAATGTGCGCGTACTCGATGCCAGCCCGCGCGGCGTATTTGAAGACGCCGCCGTACATGCTATGTCACGTTGGTTGTATGCGCCCTACTACGTAAAAGATGAGGCCGTAGCACGTGAGGCAACGCAAATGTTCCGTTTCCGGCTGGACGATATTCAGGATATCTATCTGTGGGATGACTAGTCGGGCGAAAAAATTACTGCTGCTGCTGCTGATGCTTGTACTAAGCCTCGACGCGACAGCTCAAACGTCACGCACCACGAGTGGGCGAGTCTCACCGGAGGGGCCGTACCAATCCAAAGTACGGTTGCTGGATGAGGACAAACCGGCCGCAGAACTTACTGACGCAGAGCTGCTGCAAAGTTCGGAGTTCGATGCTTACGGACGCGCGCTCATCCTCAGACAGTTGGCACAGCGCGGTATTGCAACCGGTGATACCGCCGCTGCGATCAGTAATTTCGAACAGGCGTTATCGCTCGATAGCCTGTCACCGCTGGCAACTGCGCAAATGCAAGTCAATCTGGGGCAGCTCTACGCACTGACTGGTCGACCCCGGGAAGCCGTTGAGTTTCTTGCCGCCGCCATGGCAACCGATGGTTTTTCTGACCCGCCTCTGATCATGTCACTGGCTAGCGCGTATCTGCAAAACAATCAGCCCGGGGACGCCGCCAGACAGGCCGTGAAAGCCATTGACGCTTCCACTGCGACCCCGCCGCAGGAGTGGCTCGAATTTACCGTCCACTCGTTCTGGAAATCCGGGGAATGGGCCGAGGCTGCAAATTGGCAACTGCAGTTGCTCAATGCTACGCCCGATGACCCCGAACAATGGATACAGCTCGCGGCGCTGTACCGGGCAGCCGGTTTGTCGGCACGTGCGCTGGCTACTTTACAAACTGCCGCTTTGAGTGGCCTCCTTTATTCAGACGAAGACTGGCTGCGCCTCATTCAGATGCACCTGGAATATGGGACACCTGATATGGCCGCGCAATGGCTGCGCCCGTTGGTCGATGCTCGGCCCGATGCACAACGCTGGCAGTGGCTGGGACAAGTCTTGTTGCAATCCGGCGACGAAGTCGCTGCATTGTCGGCATTGAATCGCTGGGCCGAGCTGGATGCGAGGCCCGCCGCATGGCTGGAGGTGGGTCAATTGGCTGCCAGTCTCACCAATCGTGAAGTCGCTGTCACCGCGCTGCGCCGTGCAACTGTGGCCAATGCGGCAGGCGCGGTGCGTGGCCGCGCGCTGTTGTTACTGGGACAGGTAGAACTGGAACGCGGCAGAACAGGTGCGGCACGGCGCGCTTTCAAGCAGGCAGTGGAATACGGGGGTGTCTATCGCGCGGCTACTGAGTGGTTGGATTTCCTGCAGCAATCCACGGGACGCGTACAACCATCAGAAACCGTTGCAGCGCTGGACGGTGCCGACGATCTGGCAATATTGCCGGTCAGCGACGTGTCTGCGGTCGAACCGGTCGCCATCAAGACGGTGCCGTTGCTGCGCGTTTTCACAGCCAGTCGTGCCACCGAGGCGGCGAACCTGACTGAGACGGCGATCGATTTGGCCAGCAAACTTATCCGAACAAGCCGGCGTGAACGTCTGGAGTGGACCGGCCCGCTACACATCGTCGTCAACGGCGACATCTCGGATCCGATACAGGACATTGATGTGCGTGTGGCCGCGCCTATTCGCCGCACGACGCCATCGCGAGGTCAGTTCCGCTCTGGCAGTCTCGACAGCTTTCGCTGCGCCTGGCAACGCTATGAAGGACCCAGGGAAGGACTGGAACAGGCTTGGCGCGACTTGTATGCCCAGACGCTGGCTGCGGGTCTGCAGCCTACACTGGAAGCAAGACAAATAGTCCTACACCGCGGTACTAATCGATCCAATAGCATCGTGGAGCTGCAAATCGGTATTCTCTAACAATGCAATTGACCGGGCGGTCTGGCGCAAGCAAAATTTGCAGCACTTTTCCAAGTGTCAGGGCGATGACAAGAAATAGTCTCTACGCATTCATGGCATCACTGATCGTCCTAAGCTTCGGGTGCGCAACCGGCTCCGGCACCGTGACCGGAAAAGTAGTCGACAAAGAGATAGCCATACAATCAAACCCAGACGCGACCAGTGACACACCAGAGGCGCGCGTGGATACCGGGCCAGTAAAAAAAACCGAACCAGAAGTCGTTGCCGCAAGCTTCGGACGTGGAATAGCCAAAGGTAATGGCATGACCGTTACTTTCATGCACAACGTAACTCGTTACGAAAATGGCAGCGCCGACGGGGTATTTGCGCAGAGTGCTTTGGGTCCAGCGGGCACCCTGGATTTGGAAGTGGACGTCACCTGCGCCTCCCTCGACAGTGTCCAAGGCAAGGGCTGGATTGGCGGCAAAGTCAAACGAAACAATTCAACTAATCCGATCTATGCAAGTAGCATTGGCGCGGAGGCCTGGTTTCGAATTCTTGACCTGGGCCGGGAAATGCAGACAGCCCTAATCAGCTTGGCGACATTCCGCGACCGTGAAATCAAATCGGCAATAGATTTTTGTGAGAAAAAGCCGTGGTCGGATTCTGACCTGCTGGAACTCGACCAGGGCGCGCTGGCGATTTTCCCGTAAACGCCTGCCCGGCGTTAACAGATTTCAAATCCCTCGCTAGCCGTTAGCTCGGAATAAAGCGCAGCAATACGCTGGGTCATCGGTCCGATCCGACCGTTTAAGTATTCAGTATCGTCGATACATGCTACACCGATTATTTCACCCATCGTTCCGGTGCAAAAAACCTCTTGTGCCGCATGAATTTCAGCAACTGATATATCGCGCACCTGTGCTGCTATATTGTGCTTAGCGCACAACTCCAGCACGGCTGTCCGCGTCACGCCTTCCGGACAGGAGTCAGTAAGAGAAGTGAGCACGGTATCGTCACTCACAATGAAAACGTTGGTCGCATTTGTCTCCGCGAGGTAGCCACGCACGTCCAACATCAGTGCATCGTCTGCCTCGGCCCGATTTGCTTCGATTTTTGCCAAAATCGAGTTTAGCTGGTTACAGGAATGAATTTTTTGATCGAGGCATTGCGGCGGAATTCGACGGATGCTCGACGTCTTGAAATATAGGCCCGTTCGGTCATAAACCGGTGGTTTGTGCTCGGCCAGAATGATCAGCGTCGTGCCGGCATTGTTCAAACGCGGATCCAGACCGCTGGTGTACTTCACGCCACGCGTCACCGTGACACGAATGTGTACGCCATCGTGCATCTCATTCGCTTGCAGGGTGCTCCGAATTTCACGTATTATTTTTTCGCGCGATGGAAAGCCCTCGTAGGCCAATGACCGAGCCGATGCGGCCAGGCGATCCAGGTGCTGTTCCAGCCTAAATATGCGGCCGTTATACAGACGCAAACCCTCCCATACACCATCGCCATTTTGCACGGATGAATCGAAGGGGCTGATCGCCGCCTCGGCTCGCGGAACAAGTTTGCCGTTGATGTTGACGTGGATATCGTTATTTCGCTGATCATATTTTTGCAACACCTCAACTGTCTCCTTCTATCGCCTGCAGACGATACTCCGCGATGCGGTCATACAATAACTGGCACTGTTCGAGCACAGCGATTTTTTGCGGGGGAATTTCCGGTGTAGCTGGACGCCAAGGTGCAAAACCGGTCGATTTCTCAACTGCCGCATACCAATAAGGCGCCCAAACGCCGTCGCTATCACGCCGCCCGGCCGGCCAACGCAGCATGTTTTCGCTAAATGGCACATCCAGCGCCGCACACAATGCTCGAAGCATTGCGCCAGGATGTTGTAATACATCTGCCGTATCGATTACTGGCGGTATCTCGGTTTGCGAGCTGCGTACATGTTCGAACAGGCGCAGTTGTTGTGGCAAACCGGTATCGGCCAACTCTGCATTCGGCAGCACCTTAAGCAGTGAAGCGAGCATATTTAAGGGCTTGCGAATCAGGAAACAGTTGCGCACTCCAGCCAGCCAGTCCAATGAAACAGATTCATCCAAGTGATGTGTCATCTGTTTCTGATAATGAATAGCACGCCCGGCAGGCAATGGCGCCTGCAGTCGCTCTACCACAGTGCGCCAGTCGGCAGGCTGAGCGGCAAGGACTTCCTCGCGCCCGGGATGTTGACGCCCTGAGCGGCGGAGAAAGTAGGCATAGAACGGCTCGTCAATTACGACGGTGTCAGATCGATTCTCCCACGCGCGCATGAGTGCCGTGGAAATATTTCTGGGCCCGGACCACATCGCGATCCGCGTGACCTTACGCTGCTCTGTCTTCATCTTCGGCCTCCCGACAGGCATCATGACGCGATTCATGATGCATTCAAAGCAGGCCTTGTTTACTGCTGTCTTGCTGGTGTCCGCTCAGGCGTACGGCCAGGACGGACGCCTGGATACAATAATCGTAACCGGTCAACGTGCGCCGGTCGCTGCACACAGCCAGAGCGTGGCAGCTAGCCAACTCGACGCGTCGGTCATTTCGGCAAGTGCGCACACGCATTTCAATGAGCTGGCCAGCCGCTCGCCGGGTACGTGGGTCAGCCGTGGGAGTGGCCAGGAAAATCTAACAGCAATTCGTTCGCCTGTGTTGACGGGAGCCGGCTCGTGCGGTGCATTCCTGATTCTGGAAGATGGCATTCCGATTAGACCGGCGGGATTCTGCAACGTCAATGAACTGTTCGAAATCAACACAGCGCAGGCCGCGACCGTCGAAATTGCGCGCGGACCGGTCAGTGCAGCCTGGGGTGCGAATGCCTTGCATGGCGCAATCAATGTATTACAAGACAAACCGCGCGACCGCACATTGTTGGTTGGGACCGGCCCTGATGACTTCTATCGGGCTCGTGCAATTGCTCCATTAGCGGCCGGCGGAAGTCTGTTACTCAACATCGACCACGACGGCGGATTCCGTGCGAACTCGGGCTACGATCAGGGTAAGTTCAATTTGTTGTTTGGCGGCCACGGCCTGCCAAGAATCCGTTTTGCAGCAACACGCTTACAGCAGGAGACGGCTGGTTTTGTTGTCGGTGATAACGCCTACCGGAACGAAGCCCTGCGTACGGGCAATCCAAATCCCGAAGCCTTCCGCGATGCCGACGCCCAGCGGCTAAGCGTTAATTGGGCCGGTGATTGGGACTTAACAGCATATGCCCGCCATTCACGGATGCGTTTCCTGCAACACTTTCTACCCGGGCAGCCGCTGGAACAAAATGGTCAACACAGCCTGGGGGTCAACGCCAGCACGTCGCGTGTCTTCAGCGAATGGACTATGCATTGGGGCGTAGATGCCGAACTCGCTCGCGGTCGTCTCACAGAAATCCAAAGCGGCCCAACTATGGGTTCTGATTTTCTGCGCGAAACACGACCACAGGGCGTTCATTACGATTATCAGGCTGATACGGGCATGTTGGGTGTTTGGTGGAGCGGTCTACGTAAAATCAACGACCGGCTGTCGCTACAACTGGCCGGTCGTGTCGAAACACTCCACTACGATTACGACAATCGTGCGACAACCGGAAATCTCCGCGATGACGGAACGCAATGTGGCTTTGGTGGATGCCTCTATAACCGGCCAGCCGATCGCAATGATAGTTTCAGCAACTTTGCGCCTCGTGTCGCCCTGGTAGGTCAGCCGATTCCGGCTATACGCTGGTGGGCTCAGGCTGCCAGTGGCTTTCGTCCGCCACAGGCCACCGAGCTGTACCGGCTGCAACGCGGTCAGGACACTGCTCAACTGGCCAGCGAACGACTGGTTAGTGGCGAAACGGGACTGCGTTATTTCAGGGATCGACTGACACTCGAGGCAGTGGCGTTTGCAATGCAGAAAAAACACTTTATTTTTCGCGATGCAAATGGTCTCAACGTCAGCGACGGCCGCACTTCTCATCATGGCGTGGAAATATCGCTGCGCTGGCAACCGATAGAAGCCATCACTATCGAAATAGACGCCAGTCAGGCTCTGCATCGCTACGATTTTGACCGCAATGCTTCAGGCGGCGAAGTTATCTCCGATGGCGCCGAGATCGACACAGCGCCAGCTCACCTGTCCAACAGTCGTCTGCGATGGCACACGCAAATAGATTCCGAAGTCGAGCTTGAGTGGTTACACACCGGAAGCTACGCCATGGATGCTGCCAACTCTGTGCGTTACCCCGGCCATGACCTCATCAATCTGCGTTATATCCAGCCCCTGACGCGGAATTGGGCGTTACATGTCCGTGTTATGAACCTGGGCGATACCCGTTATGCCGAACGCGCCGACTTCGCGTTTGGCAATCAGCGCTTTTTTCCTGGCCGAGCGCGTAGCCTCTACTTTGACCTGAACTGGCACCCCATAACAAAAAGAACGACACGGGGCCGGCCCAAGCCGACCCGGTGTCGCAAAGACAGCGGGGAACACTGCCAGAGAGACTAATCTGTCTCGAGAGCCACCTTGGTGCCGTCGGTAGTCCCAAACAACCGCACACGTACCTTACGGTCCAGCGCGTAGGCATCGAGATCGGCATCAGTTGACACCGAGCCGGATTCACCGTGCGCATGTACTGCAATGCGGTCCCGTTCCACACCTGCCGCAATAAGCACGTCGCGTACTGATTCAGCGCGTTGCCGGGAAAGGCCATCATTGTAAGATTCATCGCCACGAGGATCGGCATAGCCATCAAGACGTACAGTCATGTCCGGCAACTTGGTCAATAGATCGCCGAGTCTGTTGAGACGCTTGGTGGCGCTGTGGTCAAGCTCGCTGTCTCCGGTTTGGTACAGCACTTCCATCTGCAAACCATCAAATGCTGCACGCTCCAGCAAAAGTCCTGCCATTTCGGCACCCAATTTATCCAGTTCGCCGCGGGTTTCGAACAGACTGCGATTGAGCCGTGCGACACGGTTCTCTGACTCGCCAAGCTCGGTACGTGTTGAACGCAAATCTTTTTCCAGACCAGGGACTTTTGCAGATCGCGCTGCCTGGTCAAAATAATGACCGCCGAGCGCTGCACCAAAAATGGCTCCAACAGGTCCACCGGCAATAGCACCGACCAACGCACCACTGCCCATGCCAATATTTAGCGCCTTTTCATCATCGGCCCGGGCAACGGTCATCGCCATGCCAATCAATACAATAACTATTAGTTTCTTCATGTCGTACCTCTGTCTTCCGACTATTGTCTACGGAATCTATTTCAACCGGGCAAAGAGGCAATACAGAGACTGACTGTGGCCGTGCGGCGACAGATTGTGCGCAATTGTGGCAACTGAAACAGGACTGCGTTCGGCGGACGAAGCAAAGAATGCGTAGCTACATAGTGGAGTGCGATCTTAGAAGTGCCTTGGTTGATTAGCGCGCACTACCTGCTTCGATCAATGGCGGTCGGTCGGTTGGCTCGCCAGGTGTTGCGGTCCAGGCGCAGAACGGCCATAAGCGGTCATTCGCCGAGAAGGAAAAGCCCAGAACCAGGCCGGGCTTATTGATTTGATGTGGGTTGAGCCTACTCCCGGCGTTTCAGCCAACCGAGCAAACCGAGCGTGGAACCGAAAAGCCAAAAAGCGGCGGGAACAGGAATAGGAGCAACAGTCACCATTCCGGGTACAGACGTTGTGTCGAAAACAACGGGGTTCGTCTCGATTAACGGGGTCAGAACGTTCACGAGTTCAAACGTTGTACCCTCGAGTAACACGTTCTCAAAATTTATCGTCGTGTCGCCCGAGCCAACAGCGCGGACACCAAATATTGCCAACGCCCCGGTCCCGGTGGGAGCCGGCGGTTGGTCCCCCTCGGTCAAGTACGTAATGCTGACTCTTCCAAGCGTATTGTCGATAGTCGGCCCTGGAGTCGACGCCGGTATCCCTTTCCCAAAGAATGTAGGACCGCGACCTGTTGAGGTCAAGAACCACTCAGCGTCCAAGCATGGCGCCCCTCGAAAGGTCTCGCAAGACAACTGGCCTCCAAGCGGCTGGAAGGGTTCGAAGTTGAAAAAACTGCTACCAGGAAGATCATTGGGATCGAACAAATTGATTACTGTCGGGTCGTAGACGAGATCGAACTGAAAGAACGTCAGTCCCGGGGATTCGACGCCGCTTACGAATACTTGGGCAAGCGTTTCTTCGCCTACATTCAAGAATATGTCCGGCGGGCTTACTGTAACTGTAGCAGCATGCGCATTGACGGTTACGAAAAGAACACAAAATAGGGCTAATTTCTGCATCGCCGATGCGTATCGCACCGGATTGTCAGACACATACCAATGTTCTTGGGTAAACATAGTCGAGACCCCCCTTTTTTGTAGACCTGCCTATCGGCTGTCAGCACCAATCAAATTACTACCGTGCCCGCTGCGTATCAAGTTGACATAAGCTCCCGCTGGGTTGAACTGCCCAATGTTCGCTTTTGATCGACTCGGCGTGATTATTTGCGAGGCCCCGACCAGACGCGTACCAGCCCTTCCTGTGCAGTCGACGCGATCAACCGCCCATCGCGGCTAAAGATCGCACCACGGGCCAGCCCACGTGCAGCCGATGCGCTGGGACTGTCGCAGTCATAAAGCAACCAGTCGTCAACACGGGCGTCACGATGAAACCACATTGCATGATCGAGACTCGCGACCTGAACATTGCCTTCAATGAAGGAAATACCGTGTGGCATGGTTGCCGTGCCAACCAGACCATAATCGGAAACGTATGCCAACAAAGTCTTGTGTAGTGTTTCTTCATCCGGCAATTTGGCCACGGTGCGAAACCAGATCTGCTGTCGCGGAGGTAGTTTTTCTTCGCTAAGAAAGGCCGGCGTCTGCACCGGCCGGAACTCGAATGGGCGCTGACGCGACACAAAGCGGCTGAGCTTGTCGGGCACTTTGCCGGACCGATGATACTCACTGGCGTCGGGCAGATCTTCCGGACTCGGCACGTCCGGAATCTCATCCTGGTGTTCCACACCCTGCTCCGGCCGCTGAAAAGAAGCCGCCAGATGAAATATTTGCTGGCCGTGCTGGATTGCGACAACGCGGCGACTGGTAAATGAGCGACCGTCCCGGCTCCGGTCGACGTCGTAAACGATAGGCGCATTTACATCGCCCGCACGCAAAAAATATGCGTGCAAAGAGTGTGCCGCGCGATCCTCAACCGTTTGCTGTGCAGCAGACAGTGCCTGCCCCAGTACCTGACCACCGAATACGCGTGGACTGCCGATATCACGACTTTGCCCGCGGAAAAGATTTTTCTCCAGTCGCTCCAATCGCAACAATTCGATCAGATCTTCAAGTGATCCCTTCATCGACACTCCCGTTTACTGGCGTTCATTGTATCGACTCGGCTCGACAGTAGTATTCATTTCATCGAGCCACAAAGAAAAACGCTGCCGCAGTATGTTCCTGTCGGCCCCGGGTTCGAAAGCTTGTTCCGGCGCCGGCTGCCACTCAGTTGGCAGCCTGGCGGTCAGAAAAGCCAGCCCCCGCGCTGTCGCTTCGGCTTCATCGGGTCGTCGCACCACCAGACCCGATAAGTCTGCCAGACCCTGACAGAGCCCGTCATTGTGACTCAGTCCCCCACTCACAACGATGGTTCTAAGATTCGTGGCCCAAGCGATCTGCTCCAGGTTGACCTGCAGCAAGAACAACACGCTTTCCAACACAGCAGTCAAGCAACTGTGATCGTCGCCTTTACCGACAAAACGACTGGCAAAGTCTTCACGCCAGTACGGCGAACCCAAACCTGACTCGCCGTTGAGGAATAGCGGTATTCCGGGCGTCGCAATAGCACTGGCCGCACGGACAACGTCCGCCGGCGATGCTTGGCGCGCGGCTACTGCACTGCCTGCACCGTTTACCGTACCCTCCATTACCCGCATCACCGTGCTTTCGTCGTCCCACACGACGCTGCGCAACAGTCGCGTATTGGCGGGTGCCTGTGCCACCGGCGCAAGTACAAAAGCACCGGTTCCAATATTGATGTAAGCCGTTCCGGCACGCACAGCACCACCGGCGAAGATAGCGGCACCCTGATCGCCGGTGCACACCGTAAGCGGTATCTCAACACCCCTCAGGATGCCAAATCCATGCTTGCTGCTGACACAGGTCGGCAAGCATTCACCTGGGATCCCAAATGCACCGAGCATCTCGTCAGACCAATCCAATGTGTTGACATCCCACAAGAGCGTTCGCGACGCATTGACCGGATCAGCGAGAAATGGCTGATCTGACACAAGATGAAACAACAGGAAACTCGACAACGGCCCCATGGCCAATGTTCCCGCCTGTCGGGCCCGTGCAACAGAGTCAATATTGTCCAAACACCACCGCAGCTTGCTTGCGCCATAGTGCGGCGAACGTACCAATCCGGTGATTTGTTGTACGACTTTCTCTGACGGCGCAAATCGCCGCAATATCTCTATCGCCCGGCGATCCTGCCAGGAAATGACGGGCGACAACGCGGCACCATTTTCACGATCCCAGCAGACTACCGTGGATCGTTGTGTCGCCAATCCGGCCGCCACAATACGGCGTTTGCCCAGGGTCTCGGCAGCCACCGCCGCGATCGCCTCATTAACAGACGACAACAATTGGTCAGGATCATGCTCTACATGATTCTCGCCGGTGCGGCGGGTCGTGACCGGGACGCTGTGTGATGCATACACCTGTCCCTGTCGGTCAAAGGCGATTGCCCGAGTGGACTGGCCGCCCTGGTCTATAGCAAGAACCAGTTCGTCAGACATCGTCTCTTGGCGGTGTGAGAGGAAGTTCCCGTGTGCTGGCGATCGCCGACCGCTCCGGCAGAAATGGCCTCAGGTGGTTGATGACTTTCTCGGCTGTCGCGCGGTACCCGGTAAGTTTGCCACCGTAGACGCTCAAAATATGAGGATGAGTTTCGTTATCCGATCGCAATATAGTTTCGCGTGGGCGATGAAACGCGTGACCTTTCCCTTCGGGCAATACACGCAAGCCGGCAAATGCGCCAATGATGCTGTTGGCTATTGTGCCGCGCAACGCCGGGAAGTAGTACTCAACAACAGAACAGAGGTATGAACGTTCCCGCGGAAATGTCGTAACCGTATCCGGATGACCGCGAAAGCGTATCTCGGTCGTGCCGACCAGAGTATCGTTCTGCCGTGGCATGACAAACACGGCGCGCCCGTCACGCGGGCTTTCTACGTAATAAATCCCACGTTTGAATTGCTGACCGATAACAATATGACTGCCCTGTACCAGCGATATCGCGGGCGCCACTTGTGCGGGCGTAACCCGGGCAAGAACTTCATTAACCCAGGGTCCGGCCGTATTGATCAATATGCCGGCGACGCATTGCTTTTCTGTGTGATCGACGCGGTAACGCACGATATTACCTGCCTCATCGAGTTGCGCTCCCACAAACTCCGCCGGCATCTCATATTGAGCACCCAGTTCCAAAGCCGAATTCATAACTGCGCGAGTCAACAAACGGTCGTCAGTCTGCGCATCCGAGTAGCTGAAAACCGCTTTCAAATCATCCGTCCGTAAACCGTCGAGTGATTGCCAATCACTGCTCGGTATAGTGTGGAAAGAGGCACCCTCGCGGAAACGCCCCAGTACGGCATACAGACTGAGACCGAGGCGCACTAACCACGGCGCGCGGCGGGTCTTCTTATACACAGGGATAATAAACGGCCGCAGCTTCACCAGGCCCGGCGCCAGCTTCAGCAATAGCGCACGTTCGCGCAGGCTCTCCGCAACCAGTCCGAACTGGTAGGTTTCCAAATAACGCAAGCCACCGTGTATGAGCTTGCTCGATTTACTCGAGGTTCCGGCCGCCAACGCGCTCTTTTCCAGCAGTAGCACCGAGTAGCCCGCCGCCGCCGCCGCCTGCGTGATCCCCACCCCATGTATGCCACCACCAATTACGACTATGTCATAACGACAACCAGTCACGGACGCAACTCGCGCTCGAGTCGGCAGGCTTCCATACTCTCCACATATGTTGCGCCACGTCGTGCCAGTTGCCGGGCCTGGTCAGCGCGGGTAATTTCATAGATTACCCAGTCCCAGTTACCCCACCACAGCGGCACGTCCGCCGGTGGCAGGCGACGTTCATTGCAAAACACATATTGCGGCGACAATTGCACGATTTGTGTAATTGCGCGTGCATCATGAGCATCCAGTACAAAGCCGATCGGAAAATCGCTGCACTCACGGACGTATTGCAAGACGCGCCAATCAAACGACACGATGACGAAGTTGTGTTGTCCACCGTGCAGTATTGGCAAGACTGCATCCAGCATGCGGCGTCGCCCAAAGGCACGGAGACTATGACGCTTCAGTTCAACAAACAGCGTAAGACTCTGTCCCGAAAGCGCCGCAAGTGCGTCGGATAAAGAGGGCAAATACTCGCGGTGAAAACTATCGCCAAAGCGATCTGCCTGACCAACACCAACCCGACTGAGTTCCGCCGCAATGCTGGCCGTAATAATTTGGTCGATGCCCGCCGTGCGTAGCAAGGACTCATCGTGCAACAGCACCGGAACCCGGTCGGCAGTCAGCTGTACATCAAATTCCAAATGCTGCACACCACAGGCGACCGCACCCCGCAGTGCGGAGATCGTATTTTCCGGGAAATGCGTCGCATCGCCACGGTGAGCGACTACGACGGGTGCAGTGTCGGGAAGCCCCTGCATGACACGGTGTTCATCCATGCCGCAGCAACGTATCACATTCGTTGCAAACGCAGAAAGATGGCCGGTCTGTCACGGCCGCAAATGCATCCTATTCACAATTACGCAATTGGCAGACCATTAACCAAAACTCCGGCGATGAAATACACTTTCAGAACAGTAGATTATGATGAAAAACTAATACATTCTGAAGCACAGATTTGACGCTTTCCGATCCGCAACACGAGCCGGAATCCTGTACTAAGCTTGGTACATATTTTCTGAACAAGCCACAAAAGTGCCAAATCGCAATCTCGTCTCGCCGGCAACGTTGGCCGAGCATAGCAAGGACCCTGATTGGGTCATTCTCGATTGCCGCTTTGACCTGGCAGATTCGGAAGCGGGATACCTGCAATGGCAACAGGCTCATATTCCGGGGTCTGTATACGCTGATCTCGAACGCCACTTATCGTCACCGGTTACAGAGTCCAGCGGACGTCATCCCCTGCCGGATCCGATCGATTTGGCGGAATGTTTTTCGCAATGGGGGATCGGCGTCAACACGCAGGTCATTGTCTACGACGACAGTAATAGCACAATTGCTGCACGCGGTTGGTGGCTCTTAAAGTGGCTGGGTCATGACAAGGTAGCCGTACTCAATGGCGGTCTGCGGGCCTGGCGCCGATACGGTTTGCCGACGGTCAACAGTACTACCGATCGCAAACCAGCGCACTTTGAGATGCGCTTGCAAAATCAGATGCTGGTTGATGCAGACGAGCTGTCTCGCAGCCTGGAACTCGGACATGTGGTACTCGACGCCAGAGCGGCACCACGCTTTCTTGGAGATACCGAACCCCTGGACAAACGAGCTGGACACATCCCCGGCGCACACAATTATCCATTCGCGGCTAACCTGGATCGCGACGGGCAGTTTTTGCCGGCGTCGGAATTGCGCGTGTACTTTGATGCCGCCATACAAGATGAAACAGCCGATCATGTAATCTGCATGTGCGGTTCCGGCGTCACGGCCTGTCACAACTTGCTCGCCATGGAAATCGCGGGATTACCCGGCGCACGTCTTTACCCTGGCTCGTGGAGCGAATGGTCGCGAGATCCTGAACGAGCGGTTGCAACGGGTCCCGACTGCACAACCTAGTCAACCGCGACGTCCGACATGGCCTGCCGGGCCAGACCCCATTAGAATCCAAACCCTACCCTCTTTCAGCCGTGGCTTTAGCGGGATTCATGCGAATACTCTGCCTCACCTCGATGCGCGCCAGTATTACCAACGTCAGACCGGAGGCGGAGTGGTTTATCGGTTTGCAACGCGGTGGCGCGACAGTAACACTGATGACAGAAGCTGACACCGAGTATGCGCAGCTCGCTCGCGACGCAGGTCTCCGCATTGTCGATTTTCAAAGCAACGGAAAATTAGACAGGCGGGCGATTACGCAAATTCGTGATCAACTGCCGCAAACCGACATAGTCTTTGCAATGACCAACAAGACTATTGCCAATGCTGCGTTTGCAGTGCGTGGCAGCAACGCAAAACTAGTGAGCTACCGCGGTCAGACCGGCAACATCAGTCGCTGGGACCCAAGTTGCTATCTCACACACCTGAATCCTCACGTCGACGCGATCGTGTGTGTGGCCGACGCTGTGCGACGTTCTGTTTCTGCGCAGTTAACCGACCCCAACAAGGCGATCACTATATACAAAGGACATGATCTTGCGTGGTATGACGTTGAAGCCGCAAATCTGTCAGCTATCGGTATTGACGATACTGCGCCAAGAGTGATCTGCGTGAGCAATTATAGGCCGAGGAAAGGTATCGAAACCCTGATAGATGCTTTCGCGCAACTGCAATCCAGTGCTCACCTGATACTTGTTGGTACCGGCACAGACCATGCCAAACTGGCCCGGCGCGCCCTAAAACATATGGATGCATCGCGTTATCACGCGCTGGGATTCCGCGATGACGCGCTGGCCGTTACGGCTGCCGCTGACATTGCTGTACTGCCGGCACTGCGGCGGGAGGGTTTGCCAAAGACCATCATAGAGGCGATGGCCTGTAGCGTGGCGCCGATCGTAACAGACACCGGCGGCAACGCAGAACTGGTCATTGATGGTCAGTGCGGTCTAGTCGTAGAGCCGGGCTCAATTTCGGCGTTGACTAAAGCGCTGCAACTTCTATGTGACGATACTGAGTTACGCAGCCAATTAGGTGGCAAGGCCCGGGAAAGAATCGGTAAAGACTTTCGCATCCAGGACACAATTCAAAAAACACTCAGTCTTTTCGGTACTCTGCTCGGCAAAACTAACGATCAGTCGTCGCGTTGAGTAATCTCGATGAGGTGGTAACCAAATTGCGTCTTGACCGGCCCGTGCACTGCGCCGAGATCTGCGCTAAACACAACCTGATCAAACTCCGGCACCATTTGTCCAGGGCTGAACTGACCTAGATCGCCACCACGCCCACCAGACGGGCATTGTGAGTGCTCTTTCGCAATGTCGGCAAAGTCGGCTCCGCTTTTGATCTGCGTCTTGAGTTCGTTACAGGCGTCTTCATCCGCAACAAGGATATGACGTGCGCTCGCTGTGCTCATTACTGGACCTCAAAAAGAATGTGAATCGCGTCATCCTAAGGGTTTTTTTCAACCAACGCACAATTAGAACAAGGACCCCTGCTCAGGCACGCCCGGGGAGCCCGCAACACGAAGCTTGTCGGCCAGGCCCGATCCGCGGCGCTGCACCCGATTTATCGCCTCTTTGAGCTGCTCTGCCCCGCCATAGATGGCCACACGATGACGCGCGCGCGTAACGGCTGTGTATATCAACTCGCGCCCCAGCAGGTCACTCGTTTTTTCCGGAAGAACCAACGCGACGTCGTCAAATTCTGATCCCTGAGACTTATGTACTGTCATGGCAAAGACGGTTACGTGCCCCGGTAAACGCGGCGTGTGCAGGCTACGTATCCCACCCTGGGTTTCGAACACGACGCGTGGCGCATCATCGTCCTCGTCTCGGATCGTGACCCCGATGTCGCCATTAAACAACTGCAGCATGTAGTCGTTACTGGTCACCATAACGGGTCTGCCGGAATACCAGTTTTCCCGGATATCAATCAGTCCATTATCAAAGAGCAGCTGCTCGGTCAGTTTGTTCAGTCCCGCAACGCCAGTCTGGCCGTGGCGAAACGCACAAAGCAGCCTGAACGATTCAAAACCAGACAGCACCGTCGCGGGATCAGCACCATCGCGAATACTCGTCAGATACTTTCGCAAACCAGCCAGCAACTGTTGTGACAATTGTTCGTATAACTCGGCGATCGTCGCTGCTTCGTGCAGAGTCACATCTGGTAACTTGGGATCCCGCAAAATATCCAGTGCAGCATCGGCGTCGCCGCATCGTATTGCGCCGGCCAGAGTGCCAATACCGCTATCGGCCCCGAAGCGGAAACTATGTGTCAGTCGAGCAACACAGTCCTGCAACGCATGTGTCATCGGTGCGGTGTTTGTCTCGGCGTTCAAATTTTCCACACCAGCCACGAACTTCGGCGAGTAATCTGCTTCAAAGCTACAGATATCACCCAGTACGGACCCGGGTTCGACCGATGAGAGCTGATCTTTATCGCCCAGGAGGATCAAACGGCAGTCATCAGCCAAAGCATCGAGCAGTCGTGCCATTAGCGACACGCCGACCATCGATGCCTCATCCACTACTACTACGTCGTAAGGCAAAGGGTTATCTGCGTGATATCGACTATAGCCAGGACGCAAACCCAATAATCGGTGCAATGTGTAGGCCTCTCGCGGGATGCGCTCACGAGTTTTCGTACTCATTTGCACCGGTATTTCCGCGCGCCGCACGGCATCGCCGGCGCGGGCAGCCGCTTTTCCGGTCGGTGCTGCCAGCGCGACGTTAAGTTTCGGATTCAACTCAAGCAACAACGAGAGTATCCGCACCACAGCTGTTGTCTTTCCGGTTCCTGGCCCGCCAGACACTACGGTCAGTCGTCTCAATGCAGCGATTGCCGCGGCCGTTTTTTGCCCCGTTACGTGTGGGCCCTCAAACAGGTCGCCGATTAACCGAGCAATAGCTGCAGTATCCGGATTTTCCTCCACCCATTGCGCCCGCCGGCGGAGCGCATCCGCTACACGGTTTTCATAGTCCCAATAACGATACAGATAGAGTCGATCATGCGCATCGAGGATTAGTGGCTTGTATTCCCCCGGCGCGCCGGCAAGTCCACTGATGAGCACGGACTCGCGCAGCTCGGCCAGTGGTGCCCCAGCCTGGTCAGCGCCGCTCTCCTGTCGGCGCAAGTCCAGAGCAATGTGTCCCTCGGCCGTCCGACGAAGCAGTCGCTCGACGACACTATCCATTGCGGGACTGATCTGCGTGGCTATTTGTCGCAGAAACTGCGACATGTGTCTGACCAACAGGTCTGTACGATCGGTGGTGTTCACTTGCCAGGCCTCTGGCCAAAGAACAAAAGTTCGAGCCGGCGCATTAGTTCTGCATCGGGCCGATCGTAAAAAACGCCATAACCACTACCGTTGTCCGGCTGCATGCCACGCACAAACAAATAGTAAGCACCACCAAAATGACGATCATAGTCATAGTCCGCCAAGCGCTTTGCAAGGTGGCGGTGCAAAGCAACACTGTAAATAAGGTATTGCAAATAATAATCGTGTCTCGAGATTTCCCGGATGAGACGATCGATACGATAGTCCTCCATCGCGCCGCCCAACCAATTCGATTTGTAGTCGGTCAGGTAGTAACGCCCGTGCGTTTCGAATACAAGATCTATGAAGCCATGCACGAACCCGTCGTCTACGATGAAATCCAGGGTGTTCAGACGTTGTTCGATAGGTGTATCTCTGCCGAAATTTCCCAGCGTCGTGCGTAACGCATCAGCATTGAGTCGCGCTGTCGGGAAATAGAATTCCATTTCGCATACGCGTTGATCGACCGCGACGTCGCAAAGCCGCGTTTTATTCTTGTCCAGATTGGTGGACAACACGTTGACTGCCATCGTGGCAAGCACGTCGGCAAGCGCTGCATCATAGCCATGTTCTCTTAGAACCTGCTGCGCAACCGGCAGGATCTCAGATTGTGTCGCGTCAAATGCGATGTTTTCGAACAAGGCATGCATACATCTGCCGGCTCGCGCGCCGCGCGGAAAGGCGAAGATTCCTTCGGGCTCCACGTCAGCTGACACATCGACACCCTTTCCGGCATCGTAATCCCGCGGTTCCTCAACTACATGACGGGTTAAGGCACTGAAGCTGGAAACCCGCCAGCCTCGTGGTATTTCGTGTTGCAACGCCCTCGGCTCAAGCTTGCTGCGGCCACTGTCTGCTTTTATCAACATCCGCGGCGATGACGCTGGCATGTCTTTTACCGTGACGCTATCACTGGCCAATGTGGCAAGACTAGACGCTATCTCATGGTCATCTGTGGGTCGCTTCAAGCGAGCGACGTCCACCGGTGGCGGCCCGGCCCGATGCAACAACCAGTTGAGACCGGAGCGATCGGAACCAGGCAACAACCCCCACACACCGTAACAAGCCAGTTGTGCGCGCGTTAGGGCAACATAGGTCAGACGCACTTGCTCCGCCAGACGCTCTACTTTCTCCTGCTGCAAGTGAGCGTTTATTCTCTCGCTGCCCAGATCGAGACAAGGTCGATTGTGCTCGTCATGAAATGTGGCTACGTCGAGTTCTCGGGCAGAAAATGCTGACCACAAATAGGGGCAAAATACGACCGGAAACTGCAAGCCTTTGCTCACATGCACAGTCATGATGGTCACGAGGTTTTCGTCGCTTTCCAGTCGCAACAACATCGCCTGATCGGTAGGGCGGTCAATCTTGTGCTGTTCACGCATCCAGATGAGAACTTCGTGGGGCCGCCCGTGGCGGCGACTGGATTCACGCTGTAACAGGTCCGCCAGGTGTAAGATATTGCTGAGGCGTCGCTGTCCGCGCACAAGACCCAGCAATCTGTGTTCCACGCCAAAGTCCCTCATCAGGCGGCGCAACATGCGGGCAAAACCGTGGTGACGCCATAACTCAAGGTAGCTGGCAAAACGGTCTAACAATTCCTGCCACAGATTGTCGTCACGGCCGAGAACATCGATGCCTTGGGCGTCATAACCAAGCACTTCAGTTGTTAAAGCCCCACGCACCATCCGGTGATTGGCCGGTTCGATAACCGCGCTCAAAACCTGATAGAGTTCCTCCGCCTCGAAACTTTGAAAAACGTTTTCATCTGTCCACTGCATGCAGCCGATACCGCGTTTTTCCAGCGCATCCTTCACCAGCCGTCCCTGATTGTGATAATTCACCAAAACGGCTATATCCTTCGCCTGCAGCGTGTCGCCGCCAGACTTCGTGACTCGGTCTTCTTGTATCAATTGCAGCAACGCTGTAATTTCTGTCGCCACCGATTCGGCAACGCTGCTCTCGACATCGCGTCTGTTTGGTGCTTTGCCTTCATGTGACGAGACCTGCCACCATTGCATCGCTGGCTGGACTTTGTCGTCTATGTGCAAACCGGACAGGTCTTTTGCCGCCGCCGACTGATGAAAGTCGATCGCGTCAATAACGAATGGATTGACCGGACGCTCAAACAAATGGTTAATGCTTTCAACCAAAGCCGGCGTCGAACGATAATTCAGCTCAAGTCGATGCCCCCGTGTGGCGTGACGTCGCGCGTCCAGATAAGCGTAGACATCAGCACCACGGAAAGCATAAATAGCTTGCTTGGGGTCGCCAACAAAGAACACAGGCACATCGTCTTGGCAAAAAAGATAATCAAAAATCGAAAACTGCAGCGGATCGGTATCCTGAAACTCGTCGATTAGAGCGGCGGAATACTGCTCTCTTACCGCCTGACGCAAAGCTTTGGCCTGCCCGGTCTGCAATACCACATAAAGCTCACGCAAAAGATCGTCAAAATGCCGGACCCTCATTTCACGTTTTCGACGTGGCAATTCCTTGTCGGCATAGGCAAGCAGGCGTTCACGCATCGCCGCCAAACGGCGTGAAAACTCCGACGAGAGTTGTTGAGCCAAAGTCAACAGTTCCTGAAATTGATCGAGGTATCGATGAGTGACTGGGTCAAATCCTTTTTTGACGCTGCTCTCAACTTTTCTTGAGCCCAGTCTTGCCAATTTCTGCAGCTGGTCCAAGCGAATCTCGCCTGACGCCGACCACTCATCGGCAGCGCGAAAGTCTTCTTTGATCAACTTGTCGCTGTATATATTTTTTTTCAGGCTTTTGTTATGCAACAGCTCGTATAGCTCGTCGCGATAACCCGGCCAATCCTTTTGTGCTTGTTGATAGAGCACAGCAAAAGAAGTCTCGGCATCGACCCCGATGCCCGCTTCGGACGCAGCAATCCTATGTAGCAACGGGCGACTGAAATACGGTGCGAGCTGCTTGTATAGTCGTTCCGGACTGGTATTACGCAACAGGTAGCTTAGCCAAATCGGCGAGCCTTGGGTGGTTTCTGCATGCCAGAAATCGTCGACCAGCTGACGACGAATCGCATCATCGTCTGTAATGAGGTCGGTTTTTGAAGATAACCCAGCCTCAAACGCAGCATCCGACAGCAGCCGTTGGCAAAATCCGTGAATCGTATAAATCGCGGCCTGATCGAATGACTGGAGTGCCCGCACTATCTGGCGCAAAGCAGTTTCCCGGTTTGGGCAGGAAGCATACAATTCCAGTTCTTCTGCTTCACCCTCACCTGTCTCAAATACTGTCTGCATGCGGCGCAGACGACCACGCACTCGTTCCTTTAGTTCGGCCGTTGCCGCGTCCGTAAAACTGACGACGAGAATTTGATCGACGGTAATCGCACTTTCCAACAACAACCGTAAGTAAAGCGAAACGATATTGTAGGTTTTACCTGTACCTGCGTTTGCCTCAACCAGGTTGACTCCACGCAGTGGCACCGTGAGTGCGTCTAATTGCCGATAGTCGCGATGATCGTTCATGACTGGAGGTGTTCGTTCAGCGGTCCATAGACGCGCATAGCGAGTTCGCCAAAATGATCCCAGTCGACACCATTGGAAAAAACCCGGTTGATGTATGGGTTGGAATTATCGCCGTGACTATAAATGTGACGTGTACTGTGATATTTCTTTTTTGCTTCCTCCAACGCCTTTATTGCATCGGCCTTCTCTGCCAATTCACTGACATACACCCATGACGATTCCGAAAAAAATGGCAGACCCTCTTTCATGCCGCGTTCGTACAGTTGCACGAGATCGGTCAGGTAACTACCAGCATCGCGTAATGGAGGCAGTTTCAATGTGCCATCCTCTGCGTACCAATAAGATGTCCGGTCGATCCGGGTTGGTTGAGCGACGTTTAACACAAGGTGCCTGATCCACAATGCCACGCGGTCATGTGCACGCGTCTTGCCAAACCGCCACAAGTACTGTCCCGACTCATGCAACTCACCCAAACGGCCAGTCAACGGTATGTTCTCCTTGCGAAAGTCAATAGTGACCGCATGCGGTTCGTCTTGCGGTCGAAAAGCGGACAAGCCGGCGTGGATAATATTGACTCGCTCCATTAGCTTGCCCAACGTCAAAGCGCCGGCCGGTCCGCTGGGCGCATAACGACTGTTGCGCGCCATTTCCAGTACTTCATCACGACCACGACCGGCCTCACGCAATCGCAACATCCACTCGCCCAGATTCCATTGCTCGAGCTTATTGAGAAAAACAGGATCGTGTGTGTCGACGGGATCAGCGTCGCCGGCATAGGAAATCCCCAGTCGATCTGACATTAGACTCTTCGCAGGATTTTTGAAGAAGCGAATCAGTGCATCGAGGCTGACAGGCCACAAGTCAACATCGTCGCATTCCAGGATGTCGCTGAGAAAGTTGCTTGGCCGCGTTTGCCGATCGGATGGTGTTGCGACGATGTCCGAATAGGTAAAAAGCGACGGATCACTGCCATCGAAATAAACTGGGCTAAAAGCCTGCACGCGGTGCAACGTGATCAATCCGTCACCGACCGGTTTCCGATCAACCGAAACAAATGAACGATTGCAGTAGTCCACCATTTCGCTGACAACTACCGATGGTGGTATCGAAGCATCATCTCTGATTCCACGACCCACATAGCTCATGTAAAAGACGTCGCGCGCATTGAGCAGGCATTCCAAGAAAGCCTGCCGGTCGTCGTCACGGCGTGATCGATCGCCGCGCCGAGGTTTCTTCGCGATCAAATCAAAACCCGCTGGTCGCTCGATACGTGGAAACGTATCGTCATTGAGTCCGATCAAACAGACGACAGGAAACGGAACGCTGCGCATGGGCACAATCCCACAGAATGTCACGCCATGGCCCAGAAATCCGCGTGTCGAGGCACGGGAATCCAGTCGTGTAGTCACCCAGTCAACCACGAGCTTGATATCAATCGCCTCGGTGTGGCCGCCCAGTTCGGCGTACTCCGCGAGCGAGCTGATCGCGTCACGCAGTGTTTGCGCCTCGCCCTCCTGTTCCTCCAACACATGAAAAAACACATCGAGTTGCTCGTGCAACCAATCAGCCCACTCACTTGCGGTGCGTAACTCCTGCAACGCCGACGAAAACATTTTCAGCCGTGACACAAACTCCGCCAACCCGCCGAGATTCAGTGCTGCCGACCCCTCTATGTTGTCGTGTGGCAACACACCTGCAAAAGTCCCGATGTTTTCGCCCGGCAACGCAAAACCGAGTAACAGACGATCCAGCCCACGGCGCCAGCTATGTAACCCCGCATCGTCGCGCCCATACTCGGCGCGACTGCCTGCGTCCAACCCCCAACGAACACCCGTCTCTCGCACCCAGTCTTGAACCTGGGGCAGATCGCTCTCGGCGATACCGAAACGTCGATGTACTGCCGGCAACTCCAAAACCGAGAATACGTGAGTTGCATCAAAGCGAGCCTGTGGCAGATCGAACAGACCCATGAAAGTCTCGATCAAGGGCATGCCACGCCGTGAACTGATGTCGGCGATGTGAAATGGAATCTGATTGGGCGTCGCGAACACCGCATCGATGAACGGCGAGTAAGCATCAATATCCGGTGTCATAACAATAACGTCGGAGGCACTGAGCGTATCGTTATTATCAAATAGCGCCAGCAACTGGTCGTGCAACACTTCCAGCTCACGCGTTATGCCGTGACAGACGTGAATCTGAATCGAGCGATCACCAGGCTGGAGGCTTGCTGTGGCCTGGCCGTCCACGCCCGGGTTACGTAACTCCAGAATCTGTGTTTGTACCGCGTGCAGTAACGTGTCCTCGCCGGGGGATTCAAACGAGGTCTGAGTGACACCGGATTCAATTTCCTCAACGAGATCGAGTAGATCCCTTCCCTGACCACCCCAGGAAGCCAACAACGCGTTACCACTCTCTATATAAAGTGCCTTTTCGTCTGCAATGCCGGCAACGCGTCCAAATGCCCGTTCCGGAACGATATGCGCCCAATGCTCACGACAGGGATTTGATAAGAAAAGTTGAACGTCGATATGCGAGCTAAGCCAGGTCATCACTTCCAGATAGCCCGGCGACAGCAACGGGATCCCGAGCAGACTCACTCTGTCCGGCATGACGGCAGTTACCGCTTCCGAATCCAGTCCGTCCAGTCGGCGGCGCAAACTCATCCAGTCTGGTTCCGGCGTTTCCTGTGCAAGACGACGCCAGAGTTCTTGTTGCCAGCCCGGTTGACCATCGTCGCGCCATTGTTCAATCCAGTCCGGTCTATAGACAATGTATTGATCGAATAATGTCGCCAGCCGCTGTGCCAATTCAAAACGTCGACGGTCATCTTTCGTGTCGCGCCAGTTCAAAAGCTGACAAAACGCAGGATCGCCGCGTACCGAACGCAAGAGCCGGTGCAGACGCCAGGTCATGACGGCTGGTTCGTGCGGAGAATGCTCCGGTACGCCTGGTAACAGGCGGTGAAAGACACGCCAGATAAAACTGCCCGGCAACACGCAGTCGAGATTGGCGCTGATACCGTGTTCTTTTGCGAGGTAGAGCCAAAGCCAGCGCGCTACACCTGGATTCGGAACGATAACTGTTTCGGCTTCGAGGGGGTCTGCAGTAGACACCGCCCTGCTGAGATGCGAGGCGAGGGTTTCCAGTCGATTGCTCTGCAGAACTTTCAGCACGTCAGCGTCAGTCTAACCGATACACTCGTGCTCGTGCCGAAACCGGCTTTGACCGAGCCCCAACGCCGTCCACGCAAAAAAAGGCCGGCAATACGCCGGCCTATTTAGTCAATGCGTGCGCCGGTCAGCGCAAATTAGTTGCCTAGTAACTCGTCGATCAGACTCGGGACCGTCGCTGGCGAGATCCGCGGCGTACGCAGAAAATATGCCTGTGCCTCAATGAATTCGATAGCGCAATTCAATGCGCCCGGGCCCGCAGTACATTGGGTGCTAAACATTCTCCGCCAATTCGGACAGGCATCTACGATACCCGCCATGATTGCCGCCGCGCTGCCCGGAGTCTGAATTTCACTCACCAGTGCCTGAATGGTCAACCGACCCGAGGTGATGCGGCACGTGTCGCCTGCCAGATCGACTACCGGCGGATTGCCATCTTCGGGATGACCTTCCCAATGACAGAAATAGTCGTGAAATGATTCACCTGCCGCCATCGCCAACGCATCAGCGGCGTGACGCCCCAGCACCATGGGAGCGTTGGCTGCATTGAACTGCACCGCCGTCGCCTGCGCTGCAATCTTTGCGTCGACAGGACCACCACCGCCTGCCGATGGATCGATCATGGCTGCGCCCCAATACTCAATCGTCTGGGCAATCAGCGCAGTATCTTCCAGCCCAACGGACGAGCCACCGCCCTCTGGCGTGCAAATGCCATCACAGATACTCGGCACCCAGGCACCGGTGGTTAGATCGGACTCGATCGAACAACCCGCGCCAAAGACACCGTTTGGTTTTATATCACGCCAGGCGCAGACGTCCTCCGTGAAGAACGAACCAGGGCCGAAATCACAAAACAACTGCGTACCGGGATTACCGTCGTTGCAGTCATTGGAAAAATAACAATCGCAAGGTGGCTGGTCGGGGTCAGCCCCGGTCGGACCCGGGGCAAGAAAGAACATGTCCGCCATAAGGCGCAAGTCGACGAAATTTACCAGACCGCTGCCATCGAGGTCAGCGTGCTCATTTGTGGTAAAAAAGTTTTCGGCCATGACCCTCAGGTCGGCAAAATTGATCGCCCCATCGTTGTTGAAATCGGCGTCACACATATTCCCTTTAAAGTCGCTATCAGTATCGCGTTGGGCGTCATTTGCGACCAGCGTGCAATTGTCGGAATTGTCGTCGTAACCGTCTCCATCGGAGTCAAATACATCCTGCGATACGGCGACGGTTGACCACAAAAACATGATCAATATGGAAATGCGAAGGCCTGGTGTATCTCTCATTGCCCACTCTTTTTATTGTAATCTCTTGTGTTCCAATTTTAGCATCACCCGAGCCCGTCAATGCGGCGTTTGACCATAAGTGCCCCATCGGGCTGGAAGTGTTCGCCGCATCGGACTTAATCCGATCAAAGGCCCTCCAATTCCTCAATCGTGCGAGGCCAATCTTTTTTCAGGAGCCGCGACAAAGAACGGTCCGCAAGAATTTTCCCGCCCGTCTGACACCGCGGACAATAGTTAGTCTCGTTACTGACATAACGAATACGTTGCACGCTGGTTTGACAGACCGGACAGGGTTGACCAAACCGGCCGTGCACCGCCATTCCTTCTCTGAATGCCGTGACCCGTGTGGGAAATCCAGTCCCAGTTTTGATTCGCAAGCGATCAGTCCAGGAAGTCAGCACGTTACGGACGGCGTCGAACAAGCGTTGGATCGACTGTTCATCCAGGCCTTGCGTCATTGCCAATGGCGACAACCCGGCAGCATGCAGAATCTCATCGGAATAAGCATTTCCAATACCGCTAAAAAGGCGTGGGTCTGTCAACGCGCGCCTCAATGTGTGGTTGCGCAACTGCAACCGTGATCGAAACTGGTCCAGGTCAGCCTCGATTATTTCCAGACCACCCGGGTTATGATCGGCAAGATTTGCCGCCGCAACTACGTGCAAAGAAGCGCGCTTTTTTGTGCCAGCTTCTGTCACGCGCAAACAACCTGTGTCAAATACAAAGTCGGCGAGGACATTGCGTCCACCGCGACCCGGTCTCTCGCTGTACCACTGCAAACGCCCCGCAATCATCAGATGGATAACCAGCCACTGGCCGGTATCCATTCCAATGGCGATGCGTTTACCCATTCGTTTTATGTCATCAACCACGCTACCGGTTAATTCGCTCAAATCCGGCTTCACGGAGCGCAAAAAGAATGGGCTGCGCAGGTTCACGTTGGTCAAAGATGCGCCACGTATCCGTTTGTGAAGCGCCTCGATGTACAGGGTTATGTCAGGTAATTCGGGCACTTGTTAAGTTCCCATTGCGATTTTGCGCAGATGCTCTACACTAGCGCCTAATAATTAGGCTCGCACCAATATATATTGTGTTCGCCCGACTAAGAACAAATACGTGGAGCGGTGATGAAGAACGAAACAAATGCGCCGCCAAGAGCGCTGATATGTGGGGAATGTTTCCAAAACCAGCGCAAGGCGCAGCTGTCCGGCAAAGATGAGTTTTATTGCGAACATCAGCATGTGTGGGCAATCCGCCGACCTGACGGTGGCTGGCTGCTGAGCACCAATGTATCGCCGGAAGATCATCGCGCATTGCTGGAAGACGCGCGTAGACTACAATCACTCGACGAAATACCTGCCATAGAAAGCGCCGTTCAGAGCGTCCACTAGGACATCCCTCAACGGAATAGCCAGGACCAGGCGGACTGGCGCCCTAGCGACAGCATCGGGTCATTTCACCCAAGGATCAGCCTTTTCTTTTGCTGCGGAATCCTGCATTACGCAACATTGCCTGGCTGCGTCTTAGCTCATCACGGCCATTGTAAAGCAGCATTACGCGAAAGCGTCCTGCTTCTTCGCGAAACCATTCCAGTCGCAACGTCGGTTCCGCGGCCTGAATCTGATCGACAAAGGCCTGCGCGCGATATGGTGCCGAAAAAGTAATCAGTGCCATCTTCGCCTCAACCCTGTAGTCGCGTGGTGCATCAGAGGGCAACGCCGAGGGTCCTCGGCCCAACACATAATCAAGGTGCCGGTGGATGTAGGCGCTATACCAGGCGGCACCATCCGGGATCCGGCGATTCTGGCTGATGCGATGTGGCCCGTAGTTGTAGGCGGCCAAAGCCAAATGCACGTTACCGTCATAACGATTGAGCATTTCTCTCAGATATCGGGCTCCGGCATCTATGTTGGTACAGGGCTCGTAGAGTTGTGAGAGCCGGTAAATACCCAGGTGATTTGCGGTCGTCGGCCATAATATCTGCATAAGACCGTGTGCATTCGCATGGGAACGAGCCTTCACGTCGAAATCGCTTTCTCCACGTGCCACTGCCAGTAACAAGGTCAGGGGCACATCATATGCAATCGCCGCACTTTTGAAACAAGGCTGATGTGGAAAACTTAAGGCCGGCGCCAAACTGGCCTCGGCAATGGAATAATGCTTCCAGGCAGTATCCGACGCCTGTGTTGCGCCCGCCAGCAATAGCAGGACTGTTACAACCGTGCCTGAGTTATTCAATGACTGCCACCGGAAATAGTCAGGCCTGTGGCTTCCTCGATCATGGTAACGTTAACTGCACGTTGTTCTTCCGAGGTATAGCCCACAGCAACGCGATAATTGGTAGCACTGGTCTTGATAACGCGATAGTCCAGACCTGTTACACGTTCCAATCGTCGCGCGAAGGCATTGGCCGATAGCTCGCTGTGGAACGGGTCCCAGACGGGATACCACTCAAGCTCGTCCACGGGTCCGGCTGCTATTGCACTATTGTCGATGGCAGCGGCAGTATCCGGCACAGCGGGCACGCTACTTTGTTCTGGTTGCGGCGCCTTGGTTTGGGCCAGGAATATTTCGGCCAGCGCATTTTCGTCTGGTTCATCGACCGTGGCCGGCGCCGGTGTTACGGGTACAGGTTCAGGCTCCTGCTTGTCGGGTATCGTCGGCAATACAGGTTTTGCGGGTTGTGGTGCCGCTGCGACCGGTTTGGTAATCGGCGCAGGAATCTGAATGGGCTCGGTCCCCAAAATCTCCTTTCTCAGACCGGCATCGCGATTCACAGGCTGCGCCAACGGCACGGGTTGGCCCAGTATGTAGACCAGCATTGCAAATACAGCAGCGCTCCCAAGAAAGAATCCTAGTGTTCTGTTCATCGTATTGCTCCTAAGTCGCTCAGCCGTCGCGCTGCGGCGCGCGGCTGGTGATAGACACGCACGGACTGCCAGGCAACTGCGTCGCCCATTCTGCGCATCGTCGCGTCCATGATTTTCAACCAGGCTGGCGCCGGCACGTTGTGTCGGCGACGTGACCGGCAATTATCGGGAAGTTGGGCCATCAGCCTGTCAAGACGTCCTGTTGCACTCTGACTGCCCGCAGCAAACACGTGGAAGGTCTCAACGCCCGCTCGGGAATCCCATGTAAAAGGGGCTGCAGGCAATCGCACGAGTGCATCACCGAAATCCAGACGATCACGATCGCATCGTGTCGGGTAGATTCGCACCGGACCGGCATCTGCGTGATGACTGATTACATACACGTGTGTTTTTGGTTGACGCTCAAACTCCAGGGCAAAACAAGTACCGGGCTGGATAACCGGATCCTCGCCCAGGTCCCTGGTTGGCCTACTTAATGCGTTACGCTTATCGCAGTCGATCGGATCTGCGGTCGCAATTACTCTTATGGGCGACAACAGTCGCTTCGCAGTCTTGACCGGTGGTTGGGGCAGTGTTCTATGGCTTTCTGCCGCTTTTGCAACAACAATTTCCGTGTGACCAGGTTCACGCGCGACCTCTGCTTTGAGCAACGGGGCGGAAGCGTATGCACTGGCCGCTATTGCCGCCAAATCAGCCGAAGTGGCGACAGGCGTCAGTATCGCCCAAACCTGGTACAAGCTGTCGTCAACTCTGTGTACCCGTGTTTCTAATACCATCGCGCCTTCGGCGCCGACGGGGATTTCGTGTTTGCCTGCAAGATTACCGGCGATTAATGCCGCTGCCCGGTCTCTCGCTGGCTGCACTATCAGTTCATCGTCGCCATTTCGTATGAGATGACAGGCCAGGTCTGCCGCCAGACGTTCAGCCAGTAAATCCGATTGATCGGCAGTAAAAGGCGCCACGCGGTGACCACGGGAACTGTCGGCAACAATTGGCTGGCGTAACGCATCGCGTTGTGTAGACGACAGCTCGCCACGCCATTGGTGTCCAAAGCCACTAATCCATTGCCGCTCGACAATATCAAAGACTCTCAGTTGTATTTCAGCACGGCGAGTGCCGGACGGCTTCGTTTCAATGGCCAGGTAATAACCGCCAGTCGGCGTCGTGGCACAGCTCTCCGGCCCGGTCACACGAACAATATTCAGCCCTGCGGTTTGCATCAGTGCGGAATGCAATGCATCAGCTACAGCCGTTGTCAGGCCGTCGGTGCGTCCGGCAACCTGCTCGCCGTCCAGCGCCGCGATGCGGATCGTCTCACGCTTGAATCGCGGATGTTCGCTGAATGTTTTGGTCAGACCGGGAACCGCTTCACGATCCAACCATTCGCTCAGACTACCGTCGGAAAACCTGGTCCACTCGTGGCCTGCAGTAGCGGCACAACCCGCAGTAAGAAACAAACAGATAAACAATGTCGTGCGCCACATATCTATTTGCTCCCGGCCAGTGCCAGCTTCGCGTCAGCTGTAATGATCAGACTGCCGCTGAAATTGGTCTGTACGAAGCGCTGCAACTGAAGTGTCGTCCCGGCGGGCAACGTCACACCCCAAATCACATCCCGTGCCCGGCCGGCGTGCTGCAGTTCAAACGATTGTGCGACTTCGACCGGTACCGTTTCGAAAACCATTTCATGGTACTGCGCCGGGGTGGCACCGGAAGCAAAGTCGATGCGGCTGCCCATAACGGACATCCGATAAAACGTTTCTCCGTCGATGGCAAACAGACTCACCCTTTGTTGCTCGACCAAACTACGCAAAACCGCGTCAGATTCAAAACTAAGAGAAAGGCCCTGCCGAGCCGGCGGTGCTGTTTGGACGGGCACCGGAGTTGGTACGGCTAATGTGGTCCGTTCAACGACTGGTGCTCGTATTTCACGCGGAACCGGTTTGGGAGCCGCCGCGGGAGTGGGCAAGTTTACCGGTTCTGGCCGCTGGGACCTGACTGGTTTGGCGACTGTTTTGGGTTGCGGTTGTGCGACTTTGGTCAGCGGCTTTGGGCCAGGTGTCGGTTTTGCCTTTGCCGGTGCGGGCCGCGGAATAGGTGCCGGTTGGGGAATTTCAACAACGCGTTTTGTTTCGACTGCCGGTGTCTGGCTCTGCCTTGGTTCGAGCGGAATGCTCTGCACGATGGCAAAGATTGCGACCAGACAAAACGCCAGTATGGCCATGAAGCGCATGACATCGGTCTGTAACTCAGAGTTTTCGAGCTCAGCGGACGCCGCGTATGACAGTTGCCAGGGCATCGCATTCACGCCTCTGGCTCTCCGGATGGGTCTGCGGACATCCCTTCGAGATGACGATTCATCGACGCAAGACTGTCGCGTATGGCTTGCGCATCCTCACGGCCGTGCTTGGTGTAACTGCGCTTGAGTTCGGCCCCGACAGAAATCGTCTTAACCACGCGCATCAGGTAACCGCCTATGCCACCTACAATAGTGGTGGACAGCGCTATCAGAATGCCACCGTCAACCATTCTTTGTAGCACCGCAAAAGCGCCCTCCTCCAACGTTGAGGATGGATCGCCCAATGCGTGCAACAACGCAGTACGCATGCCGATGGCGGTCCAGATCACGCCGACGCCAAAAAACAAGCTGGTCCAAATATCGGCCATGTGATCCATTTGCGCGATGCGGTCGGCCCGGTCATGCGCCGCGACTCGACGACGCAGCTCGCTCAGGGTTTGGATAAACAAAATCAGAAGAATGACGAACACCGGCAGGGAAAGCCCGAGGTTATGATCCACCCATCGGAACCACCCTGGTGCTTCAGTCCCTGCATTGATACCTGATGAGATCAGATCGCCGCGTGCTGCTATGTACAACAGCATCAGACCACCCAAAGCCGCACTGGCGGCGCCACTAGCGACGCCGTTCAGGAACTGATTTCCGTTTTGCGCCCGCATGAACGGACGCTAGTCTGCCGTGCAGGCAGTACAGGTTGCTGCCAGGACCAACTCGGTTTCTTTCAACAACTGGTCCGCACGATAATAACTATCGGGATCGAGTGAGACACGCAGTAGCCCCTGCTCTTTGTCGCTGAGCTCTTCTTCCATACGGGTCAATAGTTCTGCCTGGCGCGGACAGGTGTACGAACAATTGTTGTAGTCACCGGCCAGCGACATGAACTTCACGTTGAAGTAGCGGTTGTAATACGCCTGCGCCTGCCTGCGACTGAGCAACCCGGTGTCGGTAGACCATTCAAGAAACTCACTGAAGGCCTGTTTGTGCCTCGGTTTGGGATCGCCTTCGGCTATTGTCAGCAAACGGTCAAAATAGGCATCGAACAAGGCCACACAGCCATTACTGAGTTGCGCCTTGCTGGTCTCCATCGCTGTACGGAAGTTGTGGCCGCCGGGTAGCGAGCAATCGGGTTGTGGCGTAGTTGCGCAGCCGGAGCTTGCCAAAACAGCCATGCACAGGGGCAGCGCCGCAAGTTTAAATATCTTCATCATTTAACTCCGTTACATCTCGAGGGGGCTGCTATAGGCCTGCTTCACATCGCTCGGTGGCGGGCCCGAAACTGGTGCGGCGCCCTCGAAATCACCAAACAGTATCGATTTCACGCCCTGCACAACTTCCTGCATTTCCGGTGTAATGACGCCGAAAGACTGGTTGAGTTGTTCCAGCAGCGTGGCACGACCGATTTCTTCCTGCGTACGGGCAATCAGGTCGGCTGCTTCATCCATGTCCAGATAGATATCCGCAGCGACGACAGTCAACGATTGCTCGGCGCCGGCGCCGCCATTACTCGCCACGAGATTGTAGTACTGACGAAATCGCTCACTAAGACGCAAACCGGAGCGCCCGCGCATTGCAGGCTGTGCTTTGGCTGCCGCCTGGGGCGTGGTTCCGAGCAGATTTTCCTGTAACGCCCATGGGGTCATTTTTTTGCCCACTTCAGTGCGCAATCGTTTTTCAAGGCTGTTACGCGTACTCGATACGGCACGTTCCATATCCGGCAGCCGTTCGTTCATGACATTGAGCATATCCAGATAGGTTGCACCAAGCTGTTTAGCTATTTGTTCGCAACCGGGGTCGCCTTCAGCGCCGTCGCATTTTGCTTCCAGGAAAAGCTGCTGCTGCTGGTCCAGCTTGCCGATGATGCTTTGTAATCCGCTTTCCATTTCTTCGGCAACCTGGCCGGTGTGGCGGATGTCTTCCAGAACTGTGGTGGGAAATAATCGTATGGTTGGGCCTGTCGCGCTGGCTGACACAGTAGTCGCGGCGACTGAACCCAGCAGGATCAGACCCAGGCTCAGTAGACTACGCGGTCGGCCGCGAAAGGACGATGCGTTTGTCATGAGATTCTCCTTCCGGCGGTTCTTTTTAAAACGGCACAAAAACTAATGCACCGACACTGCATTGGAAGGTATGCGCGAATCGCTGAACTGAACCTGAATGCCGCGTGAATCGTGTTCAGCTTAGACTGAACGATGCGTTAGAAAACTTGAGAAATAGCCTTTAAACTATTGATATAAATAGTCAAAAAAGAACTGGCTGCCAGGGGGTTGGGAGTGAGTTAAACCGCCGGTCAGAGCTGCGCAGCGAGTTGTCGGACGACGTCAATAAAAAAATCTACATCGGCCGGTGTGGTGCGCCAATTGACCAGAGCCGGTCGGAGGGCAACACGGCCCTCGAACAATGTCGTGCCCGCTAACGCGCGACCATCGGCGACGATCGCCGCACCGAGACGACGATTGAGTTCATCCAATTCTCCCTCGCCCCGCTCGCCCGGATTGAAACGAAAACAAACGATATTTAACGGCACCTCAGCCAGACGTTCCAGTTCGGGTGCGGCATCTACCCGTTGCGCCATCTGCTGCGCCAGATCCAGGTGTCTTTCAACCATTTCCCGCACACCGCGGCGACCGTATGCGCGTAAAGTCGCCCATACAGATAACGCCCGTGCACGTCGCGAACTTTCAGGTCCGATAGCTCCAAAGGTAGGCCGGGGATCGTCAGGCTTGGGCAAATAGTCGGCACGATACGTAAATGTGCGGGCCAGTAAATCCGCGTCACGCACAAAAGCAAAACCGCAGTCGTAGGGCACGTTGAGCCACTTGTGGCCGTCGGTGGTTATCGAGTCAGCCCGTTCAACGCCGGCACAAAGGTGTGCGGTTCGTGGCGACACGCGAGCGAATAAACCAAATGCGCCATCGACGTGTAACCAGGCGTTGTAACGTTGCGCGAGATCCGCCATTTGCGAGACAGGATCGAAATCACCCATGTTAACTTCGCCGGCATTGGCAATGATGATCGCCGGTTTGCCGTTTAACGACTTTAATGCGGTCTCCATTGCATCCGCATCGAGACGGCCGGCATCATCGCGACTAAAGCGCTGAATCGCCGAGCGACCGATGCCCAGCATCGACGCTACTTTCAATGAACTGGCGTGAACATAGCCACTGCTAAACACTGGCACCTGGGGCATCGTTTGCATGCCAGCCTCTGACACATCGACACCGTGCTCCTGCCCCCACCATTGGCGGGCACCGGCCAAACAGACATAGTTGGCCATGGTCGCACCGGTTGTCATGATCCCGGTAAGCCGATCGGGCAAATCGAATAATTGACGCAACCAAGCCAGACTCAGCAACTCGAGTTGCACACCCAGTGGCGACGACACCCATGTATAAGCGATCTGATCCATGGCCGTGGCAAGCCAGTCGGCCCCAAGGGCCGCGGGAGTCGTACCACCGGTTACAAAGTGAAAGTAGCGAGGCCCTGACGTCGTCGCTGCCGCATCCGGCGCTTCACGAATTAGCTCGTTCAACGCGACTACAGCACCATCACCATCTTCCGGCAAAGCTCGTTCGAAGCTCCGACTTGCCTCGTCGGCACGTGGACTAATTACCGGTCGTTCATCCACCGTCTCCATATAGACTCGCGCCGCCTCACTTACGGCCTGGATTACGTCGTTTAATTCAAGTCGGTCAGGATTCATGTGGCTCACTGCGACACCTGTGCTTGCTTGGAATGTAAGGGCTTACTTTTTCATCGCATCAGCCACCCACGGCGCGCCGGTTCGATTGCGCGGAAACGCTGTTTCGGGGTAGCTCTTGCCGGCTAGTATATCCTGTCATGTTCTGTTCCTACGCCGTAACAAGGCGTTGCAAATTCCGCCACTGGAATGGCTTGCCGGCCCAGACTCATTTCCGGTAGGGTGTGCGCTTCATTTATGGTCGGGGATTCAGAGATGATCAGGCTTTGCCTCATTATTATTGCCACAGCGTCGATGGCGGCGTGCGCCAAGATCCCGGCCGAGAGTCCGGCGCCAGAACTTGCTACGGATGAAGACAAGACCGTCTATGCGCTGGGGCTGGCCATCGCCCAGAGCCTGGAGCAATACGATCTGAGTGCTAACGAACTGGCGCTGCTCAAATCCGGTCTGACCGACGGCGTTAGCGGCCACGAGACGGCGGTCGATCTGCAGGAGTACAGGGAAAAACTTTCTGAATTTGGGCGGGGTCGCGCACAGGCAGCGATGGAAAGAAATAAAAGCGCCGCGACAGAATACCATGCCAAAATGGCCGCTGAATCCGGGGCCCAAACCTTCGACTCCGGATTGATCATGTTCGAACTTGTTGCCGGTGACGGGCCACAGCCTGCAGCAACTGACACTGTTGAGGTCCATTATCACGGCACACTACCCGACGGAACTGTGTTCGACAGTTCAGTTGAACGAGGCACACCGACCAAATTCCCGCTGAATCGCGTTATCGCCTGCTGGACCGAAGGCGTACAACAGATCAAAGTCGGCGGAAAATCGCGGTTGGTTTGCCCATCAGATATCGCTTACGGCGATCACGGGAAGCCACCCACAATTCCACCCGCAGCGACACTGATATTCGAAGTTGAGCTTTTGGGAATTGGATAACTCACTTTAAGGGGATAGTTATGGGGATTCTTAGTTGGATATTAATGGGACTCATTGTTGGGGCACTGGCAAAGTTCATCATGCCCGGAGATGATCCCGGCGGTATTTTTATTACGATTCTGATCGGCATTGCCGGCGCCTTCGTCGGCGGATTCATCGCTTCGGCAGTAGGTCTGGGCACTGTCACCGGATTCAATCTGGGCAGTATGGTGATCGCTATCGGTGGCGCTTTGCTGCTGTTGTTCGGCTATCGCAAGCTCAAAAAGAGAAAAGGATAAATACATCGAGCTGCCGGCCTTTTGGCCGGCAGCTCCGTTGTTGGACTTGGAATGAGTAGCAACCCACTGCTGGCGCTCAAGGCACTGGGTCAGAGTATCTGGCTGGATTACATCGAACGTGATTTGCTCGATGGCGGTGGTTTGGCGTCGCTGATAAAAAATGACGGTGTCAGCGGAGTTACTTCGAACCCCTCTATTTTCCACAAGGCAATAACTCAAACCGGTCAGTACGACGAAACAATTTCGATGCTAGCCAACCAGGGCGCGGATGCGGATCAGATTTATCTTAACCTGGTGGTTGACGATATCCGGACTGCCGCCGATGTGCTGAGACCAGTGTACGATGCCACCGATGGCTCCGACGGTTACGTCAGTCTTGAGGTATCGCCACATCTTGCACATGACGCCGTTGCGAGTATCGAACAGGGAAGATGGTTATGGCGCCAGGTTGGCCGGTCCAACCTTATGATCAAGATTCCCGGGACACGTGCAGGTCTGGCGGCGATAGAGCGGCTCATTTTCGAAGGCATCAACGTCAACGTCACATTATTGTTCAGCGTCGATCGCTACAAAGACGTGATCGACGCCTATCTGAGCGGTCTTGAAAGTCGCAACCGGGCGCAATTGCCGCTGGACCGTGTAGCCTCGGTGGCTAGTTTCTTTTTGAGCCGCATTGACTCGGCGGTAGATAAAAAGCTTAGCGAGCTCGATCCGGATCTGTGTGGGCGTACGGCAATTGCCAGTGCAAAATCTGCCTATCAGGTATTTTCAGAGGTCGGCGCCAGCGAACGCTGGACAAAGCTCAGCAAAACCGGCGCTCAACCTCAAAGACTGTTGTGGGCCAGCACAAGCACCAAAAACCCGCAGTACAGTGATGTAATGTACGTGGAGAACCTGATTGGGCAGCAGACAGTTAATACGCTGCCGCCCAAAACACTCGATGCTTACCGCGATCATGGGCAACCACAACCGCGAATTGGCAGTGAAGTGGAACTATACAACCAGTCATTAACGAAGCTGGCGAAACTGGGCATAGACCTGCATGCGATCGCAAAGAGTTTGGAGGATGAGGGATTGGAGAAGTTCTCAAATTCATTTGATGCGCTGATGCAGAGCCTCGAAAGTGAACGCGTTCGACTGAGATCCGCATGATAGATCGCGATATTATCGACATACTCGCCTGCCCAACGAGTCACCGGCCACTAAGACCAATACCGCCGAACAAACTCGACACTCTCAATGAACTAATCAAGTCCGGTCGAGCCAGGTACGTCGATGGCGAGAAAATTGAGCAAATCATCGAAGCAGCGCTGATAACCGACAATGGAACGATCATTTATCGAATCGATAATGACATTCCAGTATTGTTGGTCGAGCGTGGAATCGCGGCGCGACAAATCGACGATTACTAGGTTTACCTGAAGCCCGTCACCGGGCGAGCAACTGTCTGCAGTGCCGTTCCGTACCTCGCAGCCTTATATCAACTCGCAAAAAAGCGCTCAATGCCGCCGCAATACCGAACCGACCGGCGGAACATCGGGTAGAATGCTGGGCTGATCAGATCAAGACAGGGGGATTGGGATGAACGGCAGCCAGATTACGATCCGCAGATGGCCCATTGAGGCACTACGCATTTATACGGGCGTTTTCTTCGCCTTCCACGGATTTAACAAACTCACAGGCGACAACCCGTTTAACGTTGCAGGATTTCTGGAAAATGTTAAAGCTGGCAGCTTTGGTTTTTACCAGCCGTTGATCGATTCTGTCTTTATCCCCAACGCCGGTTTGTTTTCCGCCCTGGTCGCCTGGGGCGAGCTGGCCATCGGAATCGCATTAATCTTGGGCGTAGCTACGCGGTATGCCAGTTTCGCCGGCGCCTTCATGTTGGCCAATTTCTGGTTCGCCAAGGGCCAGAGTATTTTTAGCGGCCAAAATCATGACGCCATCTGGGTGGCAATATTTCTCGTATTGGCACTGGTACCGGCCGGCAAGGCCTTTGGTTTGGATAAAAAGCTTTCGGAGCGTTTTGCCTTTCTTGGATAGGCTGCACGAGTGAACCTGTCCATCAGGATTGAGCGGTACACTTATCGCATCCCAGGTCAGGCGACTGCGTATTACTATGGCTACATGAATATGCAATCGTTGCGAACACGCACCGAACTGGCGCTAAAAGAAAAATTCAACGTCGGTGCTTTTCATGACTTTGTACTGACGCAGGGATTGTTGCCCCCGGACTTGCTGGAAAAAGCTGTTATGGAGCGTTTCGTGCCAGAACAGCTTGAGCACCTCGCTCAAAGCGACTAGGCCGATCCCGCCCCAAACCGGCAGGCGCGCAGCCGCCTGCCCGCCGCTATACTATGCGCCTCTGACTTGCCAGAATCAGGATGCCCATCATGACGGAAAAGAAAACATACCCGGTTGATTCCGCTTTCGCCCGACAGGCACACATCGATAGTGACAGTTATCAGAGCATGTACCGTCATTCCATCGAAGATCCAGAATCTTTCTGGGCCACACATGGCAAGTGTGTCGACTGGATGCAGCCGTACACAAAGATCAAGTCTGTTTCCTATGCGCCAAACAACGTCTCAATACGCTGGTATTACGACGGCACATTAAACGCGTCGGTCAATTGTCTGGACCGGCACCTTGAAGAACGTGGCGATCAGACAGCCATCATCTGGGAAGGCGATGATCCGGCAGATGACGAATACATCAGCTATCGTGACCTCTATGGCCGCGTCTGCCGGCTGGCGAACGCAATAAAAGATGCCGGCATTGGCAAAGGCGACACCGTTACCATCTACATGCCGATGATTCCCGAAGCCACGGTAGCCATGCTGGCCTGTGCCCGCATCGGCGCGCCACACTCGGTGGTTTTTGGCGGCTTTTCACCGGATGCCCTGGCCGGGCGCATCGCGGATTGCCATTCAAAACTGGTTATCACGGCGGACGAGGGCATACGGGGTGGAAAAACGATACCGCTCAAGAAAAACGTTGACGAAGCGCTTAGCCGGCCCGATGTCACAACGGTTGAGAATGTCATCGTCGTTAAACGCACCGGCGAAAATATCGATTGGCACAATGGTCGCGACCTTTGGTATCACGACATAGTTGAAACCGCCGCAGAACACTGCGCTCCCGAGGAAATGGATGCCGAAGATCCGTTGTTCATTCTTTACACCTCTGGTTCAACTGGAAAACCCAAGGGCGTGCTGCATACGACAGGTGGCTACATGGTCTACGCTGCCATGACCCACAAATATGTATTCGATTATCACGACGGTGATGTCTACTGGTGTACGGCCGATGTTGGTTGGGTAACTGGCCACAGCTATATCGTATACGGACCATTGGCTAACGGTGCCACCACGGTAATGTTCGAAGGTGTGCCGAATTATCCGGACGCCTCGCGTTTTGGTCAGGTCATCGACAAACATCGTATTACGCAGTTTTATACGGCACCTACTGCCATTCGCGCGCTCATGCAGCTCGGTGACGGCGTCATGGGCAATACGCGCCGGGATAGCCTGAAACTGCTGGGCTCGGTCGGCGAACCAATAAACCCGGAAGCCTGGGAGTGGTATCACCGCGTGATAGGCAACTCCAGTTGTCCAATCGTCGACACGTGGTGGCAAACAGAAACCGGTGGCATTCTCATCACGCCGCTACCCGGTGCAACCGCACTCAAACCGGGTTCGGCTTCGCGTCCCTTTTTTGGCATAAAGCCTGCCATTCTGGATAGCGACGGCAACGAACTTTCCGGTGCAGCTGAAGGGGTGTTGGCCATACTTGACAGCTGGCCTGGTCAGATGCGGACACTCTATGGCGATCATGATCGTTTCGTGGAAACCTATTTCACGACGTTCCCCGGACGTTATTTCGCCGGTGATGGTGCCAGCAGGGATGAAGATGGGTATTACTGGATCACTGGACGCGTCGACGATGTGCTCAACGTATCGGGTCATCGCATGGGAACTGCCGAACTCGAGTCGTCCCTGGTGGCTCATCCGACCGTTGCCGAAGCCGCTGTCGTGGGCTATCCGCATGAGATCAAGGGCCAGGGCATTTATGCCTATGTGACCGTGCAACAAGGAGTGGAGGCCGGCACCGAGCTTGCTGATGAATTGCGTAAATGGGTACGCAAGGATATCGGGCCGATCGCCAAGCCCGATTTGATTCAGTTTGCACCCGGGCTGCCAAAAACACGCTCGGGTAAAATCATGCGGCGTATCCTGCGAAAAATTGCAGAAAACGACTACGGCGATCTGGGCGATACATCAACCCTTGCCGATCCGTCGGTCGTTGATGACCTGATTCGGAATCGCGTTTCCTAGACGAATAATCGTCTCGCCCATCAAGGGAAAAGAAGTTCGCGGCAAGGATGCCGCTCCTACGAGAGCGCTAAGGTCTGGTGATACGGCGGCGCTCGAGCATGTCGCCGCAGCGAGACGACACATCGTTGCCCCTTTCCAGCTGTGTTTTTGCATTATGGGAAATGCATGAATCGTGATGTGTTTAACAGCAAAAAGAAATAGCTTCGTGTTAAATAGCGTCCAGGATGTTCCCGTCCAATACGGACTCCACAATCTCGGTACCTGAAACAGGGCAAACTCATCGTAAGGTGAGGACGCAAAGCCACCGGCCCCCATAACGGGCAGCGGAGCCGCCAGGTAAAAGTCGACGACCATTTCCGGTTAACGGCCAACTCCGGTGCAGAGATTTTCACGACCAGCGTCAGCGCTGATCGTGTGATTGTGCGCCGGACGGAAACTGTTTTAGGAACTGCCGCAAGGCAGAGGTATGGAATCGACACGAGGCATTGTAATGTACAGAAAGAGATCTATTGGTTCGCTCATGGTTTTGGGCGCTTTACTTGGACTGGCCGGTTGCGGCAGCGAAAGCAGCGACAGCAACGGCAACAGCAACGAAGAGCAAACCCCCCCGCCGGCCCAGGGCGAATCACTCACTATCAGTGGCACGGTCACGGATGCACCCATACCGAACGCCACAGTTATGCTTACTGTCGATGGGCAGACCTTCCAGGCCCCTTTAGCTACCGATGCCAACGGCAACTACGAAGTTGACATCGAATCCAGCAACCCAGATGCAATGGTGCTGATGGAAGCCTTTGACCCCAATGGCATAGCACGCTTTAGCGCCTTGCTGGACAATTTTGCCGGCTTGCAGGCTGAAGCTGATGTCAGCGGGCGTGTCGCCGACATGGACATAACCAACATCACGACGGCGCAATACGTACTTGCAACCCGTGCGGCCAGCGACGGGTCTATCGACAATATGGACGAGCTCGGCGACACAGCCGCTCTGGTCGACTCTACTGCAATGCTCGAACTGTCTGCAGCGATCAAACTCGTTGTGGAGAATATCGACGGCGTTACGCTGCCGCCCGAATTCGCCGATACGCAGGAACTGGCCGAGGCGATCGTCGATGGCACGACCACGTTCCTTGACGACGTTGCGACCAGCGCGCCCGGGGCACTTGACCAGGCAATTGATTTGGTCGTCAATGACGGCAACGCCACTATCGAATGGGTACAGGATCGTGTTCCGGGCGTTTACCTGCATCGTGAAGGTACCGAAATCTACGCGTTTTCTGCCGATGGCACCGGCCTGGCAAGCTCCTACGATCGCGATGCAGTGATTGGCTTTCAGTGGTCGGTAAATGACGACGGCAAACTGCTCGTAGTCTATCTGACAGGTAGCAGCGAACACGACGTCGTGACATTACTAAGTCACACCGGAAACGTTCTGAGCATCATGGTTGAGGAAATCGGACCTGGCGACGAAATCGTACACGAGGACACGGCGACCGTTTTGCGCTTTCCTTATGCTGATGGATTCACCAATGACAATGTTCCAGGCAGCTACACGACTATCGGCGAGCCTGGCCACCTGAAAGTGATGCTGACTGATCACACCGGCTACGACCTGGATCTGGTCACAGGCGTTCAGAGCGATATGTTCTTCTGGGAAGTCAGTTCTGACGGCACTCTGTATATCACCAGTCCGACTGACGGAAATACGAGCCAGGCCCGCGTACTGGGTGGCGCCGACGATGGCGGCATGCACTTGCTGGTCACCGAAATTGGTGCCGATGGCCTGGCCGACCACATGAATGTCATAACGGTACGACGAACCGATGTAATCGCCGATACGCCTGACGACGTAGATGCACCGGATCTGACACTCGCCGGCAATGCTTACGCCTTCATTGATGCCGATCAGATTGATGTATTCCACTTTCGCGCTGATGGGGCAGTTCGCCAAATTGGGCAACACACTGGCGCAAACGGCGTGGAACTGGTTGATCGCGGTGGTGAATGGAGCATGGTCGACGATCAGACCATTCGTATCTGGCTGGAAGGTCAGGACCAAGCTGAGGACGCGCATGTGATTTCCGGGCTTGGGACCGATCAAATGCTGGTGCAGACACCAGAAGACATCGCCGCGGGAACTGAACGCCTGGCCACCCGGATCGTACCAGTAGAAGCTGCTGACGTACCAGGTGCTTACTACATCGTCGATGAAAACGGCTCACTTCACAGTGAGTTTGTCGAATTGTCTAGCGACTTCACCGGCCAGTACATGGTCGATGGTGTGCTCGACAGCGTTTTTGACTGGTCGCTGGACGAGCGCGGCGCTATCGTCATTAGTCTGCACTCAGACAACAGTTTCAGTACCGAAACACTGACCTTACGCATGCTTGCGGGCAGCAGCGCGGGCGAGAGTATGCGTTTTGTAGCCGAGTGGCGCGCTAATGGCCTGTTAGTTGCCGATCCGGAGACGGGACGAGCGATAACAGTGCTCGAGGTGCTACGCGAGGGTTGATTTCCTCTTTTCCCCAAACACGGCCGCCTTCGGGCGGCCGTTTTTTTTTGCGCAAGAGAAAGTTGCGCACTTCCCGTACAATCGTCACGTACACACGGGAGACTAACAATGGAAATCAGAGCGCTGGGGAAAGGCGATCTGCCGCAATTGACGGAACTGTTCGATCAGTATCGGGTTTTTTATGAACGACCGTCAGACCGCGCAGCCGTAAAGGCTTTCCTGCGCCAGCGCCTGACACGTGAGGATTCGGCGTTCATCGGCGCCATCGTGCACGACGTGCTGATCGGGTTTACCCAGCTTTATCCCAGCTACACGTCGGTGGGACTCGCACGGCTATGGATTCTAAACGATCTGTACGTCTCCGCGGATGCGCGCAGACGGGGTGTGGGTGCCGCATTGATGCATGCAGCTCAGGAATACGCGGAAATGACTGGCGCGAAAGCGATGGTTTTGTCGACCGCCGTAGACAATCACACGGCTCAGCAACTGTATGAAAAACTCGGTTGGGTTAGAGAAAAGGATTTTTATCAGTACGAGTTGAGTCTTGCTCAGTCGTAGTCCACCTAGAACGAACAGAAATACGCCCAAGCCCGTGCGGTACGCGTCTCTGTTGCCCACGCTGCTAATCATTGCCTGCTCAAGGGAAGCGCCCCTGCCGACTGCTGAAATTGCCACACCTGAGTCCCTCGCAGCGCATAGTAACGAGTTCAGACAAGGCATTGAGGCGGTCGCACCCGGTGTATGGGTCGCCATTGGTTATGGACTGGCGAACTCTATCCTGATCGAAGGCACCGATGGTTTGATTGTCATAGATACCATGGCGAGCCTCCAGACCGGTCGCCGTGTCGCGCAGGAATTTCGCTCACTGTCCGACAAACCGCTGCACGCGATCATTTACACACACAATCACGCCGACCACGTCTTCGGTGCTCAAGCCTTCATAGAAGCACTTGCTGTTGACGATATTCCGGTCGAGATATTTGCGCATGAAACAACCGAAGCGCTGGTTTATCGCGTAGTCAATGTATTCAGACCGATACTGACGGCGCGTTCGTTCCGTATGTTTGGCACACACCTGGACGAACAAGGCCTGATCAATGCAGGAATCGGTAAAAAACTGGAAGTCCACAGCGACAGTGAATTTGGTTTTGTGCCACCGACACGCACGTTCGAGCATGAGTTGCAAACTGAGATCGCCGGTATTGCTTTTCAACTGATTCATGCGCCGGGCGAAACCGATGATCAAATATTTGCATGGCTTCCGGATTTGGGTGTGCTGGCGCCAGGCGACAATTTATACAAAGCGTTCCCCAATCTCTACACCATACGTGGCACACCATATCGGTCACTGCGTAGCTGGGTTGCAAGCCTGGATCGCATGCGCGAATTGCCAGTTGAGTTTTTGATACCTAGTCATACACGGCCCGTCGTAGGCACGACCGAAATTAACAATACATTGACCAACTATCGCGACGCGATTAGCTTTGTGCACGACCAGACGATTCGCCGGATCAATCAGGGACAGACACCCGATCAAATCGCTGAACAACTCAAACTGCCCGCGCATCTGGAACAATCTCCGTTTCTGCAGGAGTTTTATGGCAATGTCGCCTGGTCGGCACGATCGGTGATGGCAGGCAATCTCGGTTGGTTCGATGGTAATCCCACTACGCTGCAACCGTTGCCGGCGAGCGCGCGAGCCGCCCACATCGCAAGTCTGGCCGGCGGTGTCGATGCGTTACGCAATACCGCACAAACCGCACTCGATAACGGCGATACGCAGTGGACACTGGAACTTACCGACTATCTGCTCACGCTGGATCCGAATGACACGCAGGCGATCGACCTGCGGGTTGCCGCACTGGAATCGTTGGGGGGTGCGGCGTCGAACCCGAATGCGCGTCATTACTACCTTAGCAGTGCCCTGGAATACCGTGACAACTTGCGTTTTGATCCGCTTAACCGGCCGACAGACGAAATGCTGGCTGCGATACCTTTGTCCAATATGTTCGAGGCACTGCCGGTCAATCTGCGCGCCGAAAAGATTCTCGACAAAGAACAACGCGTGGGCTTTAGTTTTACTGATTCACCCGAACAATGGACTGTCTGGTTACGTCGTGGGGTTGCGGAAGTTCGTCCCGTGTTACTGGACGATCTCAATATCCATGTACGAACCGATTCACTGGCATTCAAAAAACTGCTAGCCGGAACCAGTCAGCCATTGGTGTCGATGATGCTCGATTTCGATTTCCCGGTGGGCAATTCGCTGGACTTTGTTGCTTTCCTGAACCTGTTCAAAGCCGAAAGGCCGGCACCCGAACCAGCTCCGCTGGCGCAATAGAGTCGATAACTGTGGCCTGGGCCAGTTAAGTCCGCAACTCCAAGTCGTCCTTCACCATTTAGCGCGGCTCGCTTCCTTTTCTCTGTCTCGCACCCTGATTTGCGTACTGGACGGCAGTCAGCAAGGGCTGGGCTGCATCACCCGGCGGTTGCCATCCCTGTCGCTGGGACGCGAACCATGCCGAAGGTGTCGGCGAGTGTGGGCGGGGCGCGGGGTCCGCTACGCCGTGCAGGGAGGGCGCCGTCGGCGATGCGGCTCATCGTCCAATCGACAAACTCCCCCAACCATGCAGTTCTCGCCACCAAGCCTCGCCCGGCCAGCTATACTGTGGAGATCGACCGTGCGTATGCGCGGACTGTTGGGGGACAGGCATCTGGGGAAACCGTATTCACCGGCGTCGTTCGTCTTTGTTACAAATTTTTAGGAGACTCATCATGAGAGGCAGCACCGTCGAACATCAACTCGAAAACTTCATGAACGGCGTCAAAAGACGCAATCCTGGCGAGCCGGAATTTCATCAGGCGGTCGAGGAAGTCGCCGCTACGGTCATTCCCTATACAATCGACCGGCCGATCTATACCGAGTACCAGATTCTAGAGCGCATGGCCGAGCCTGATCGGGTGGTCAGCTTCCGCGTTTGTTGGGAAGACGACGAGAATAAAATCCGCACCCAGCGCGGCTATCGCGTCCAGAACAACAACGCTATCGGACCCTACAAAGGCGGTATCCGCTTCCATCCAAGCGTGACCCAAAGCGTACTCAAATTCCTCGCCTTCGAGCAGACCTTCAAGAACAGCCTGACCGGTTTGCCCATGGGTGGCGGCAAGGGCGGCGCCGATTTCAACCCCAAGGGCAAATCGGACCATGAAGTTATGCGCTTCTGTCAGTCATTCATCACCGAGCTCTATCGCCATATCGGCGAAGACACCGACGTGCCGGCCGGCGACATCGGCGTAGGGGCGCGTGAGATCGGCTATATGTTCGGCCAGTACAAACGCATCACCAATCACTTTGTTGGCGTGCTGACCGGCAAGGGCATGGAGTTTGGCGGCAGCAAGATCCGCACCGAGGCGACCGGTTACGGCACGGTCTACACGATGGAAAACATGCTCGCCATAAGAGGCGAAACCATGGAGGGTAAGACCTGTCTGGTTTCGGGCTCCGGCAACGTCGCCCATTATGCGGTCCAGAAGGTCAACCATCTCGGCGGCAAGGTCGTCACGCTGTCAGATTCGAGCGGTTTCATTCATGACCCCGAGGGCATCGATGCGTCGAAGCTCGATTACATCCACGATCTCAAGCAGGTCCGCCGCGGACGCATCAGCGAGTATGCGAAAGAGTACTCCAGTGCAACCTTTCATGAGGGCAAACGGCCGTGGGGCGTGCCCTGCGATATCGCGCTACCCTGCGCGACGCAGAACGAGATCGACCTCGACGATGCCAAGACATTGATCGCCAACGGCTGCACCGGCGTTTCGGAAGGCGCCAACATGCCGACCGTCAAGGAAGGCGTCGACCATTACATCGACGCCAAGATCATGTTCGCGCCGAGTAAGATGGCCAACGCCGGCGGCGTCGCCGTCTCTGGCCTCGAGATGAGCCAGAACAGCGCCCGTATCTCCTGGTCGGAGGAAGATCTCGAGAAGCTGCTCAAAGACACCATGACCGGTATTCACGAGAGCTGCGTCGAGTACGGTCGGGAAAGCGACACCTATGTCAACTACCTCAGGGGTGCCAATGTCGCCGGCTTCGTCAAGGTGGCCGATGCCATGCTCGCCTACGGCGTCGTCTAGCAGCGGCGTTACTAAGCAACCGATCAACGGCCGGGGCCCCAACCCCCGGCCGTTTTTTTGTGGCGAAAAAGGTTAAATAGGTGTCAGGTTTGTTTTTTCGAAGGAAAAATAAACCTGGCACCCTTTTTTATGGCACCTTATCTTTTTTCTTTCTAGAACTCCCAGATCACCCCGAGAGAAGGAATAATCGGCAGCCAGTTATCAAATTCCTGGATTACAAAAATCGATCCATCCGGATTCGCTTCCACTGAGTAATCCACACAACAACGATTGTCACGCGCGGTTGCATTGGTGAGTTCAAAAAACATGGTCCAGGCCTTGTTTTCTTGCAGAGGCTTACGCCGGGAGATTCGCAAGTCGATACTGAAAAAATCCGGCAAATTCGCGGCATTGCGCGGCCCCAGGACTGCCGCGGCATCGCTGCCACTGCCGACGACCAAGACATCTGTCGTTGGCCAGCCGGCATGGTAATGAGCAACCGCATCGGCACGCCAGAGCCCTCTGTTCCAATTAAGCCCGACATTGAGTGCCCTTTTCTGATCCCAGCTACGCGGCACGTCTCTATCACCAAACGAGTCTTCTACTGACGACACGCTGGCGCCTGCCCACCATCCCAAAGCGCTGTCCGCACGATCCATCTGGAGCAACAATTCAGCACCACGCGCCGTGGCCTCGTCCGGTGCTAGTGCTGTTCGATCCGAGCCGAGCTCGGGCAACAACTCCAGTTGATTGAACAAATTTTCAAACCGTGGGCGCAGTCGATCCATGTGCTTGTGATAAACCTCGAATCTCAACTTCAGGTCGTTACTGAATTTGTGGTCCAAACCAAAAACCGTATGCGCGCTGCGTTGTGCCGGGAAAAACTCAGTTACACCGTCTTCGATTTGCAATTCGTGCACGCCTTGGGCCTGCGAGAACCGTCCCCAGCCCGCACGCAATACCGTGTTGTCAGCGACTGTATACATCAGGCTCAGACGCGGACTGGTCTGCTCATTCTCTGTAGAAGCGACGTAACTCTGCTTGTCCCATCGCAATCCGATCTCGGCGGTCCATTTGGGCGAGAAGCGCCAACGGTTCGTGAGATAAACGCCAACCTGGGCCCCGTCAGGAGCGGTCAAAATATCCAGATTACGCCCACTGCGGCCGGTCAATGCGGCAATCTGATCGTCGTCAAAAAATGCCAGATCACTGCGATACTGATAACGCGCTTCGACCCGCCGCAGGTCTACGCCCCACCGCGCAAGAAACTCTTCAGACGGAGCAAAGCTCCAGTCCTGTTTCAGGTGCAGCGCCTGATAGCGACGGTGATCCATGACGTCGCCACTGGATTCCCCCGGGCGCTCGACCGTGCCCGTGCGAAAATTGTCGGCCTCCACCCAGGCCAGCACGGTACGGTAAGACAGCGAATCGCTTAGATCGTGATTGAGTACGGACCACGCATGCAATGTGCGGTAATCGGCAGCGGCCTGAGTTTCGCGATCCAGTTCGTTCACCGTAATGGCGTCATCGGCGAGCATGACATTGCCGGACAAGCTCAGCGAGTTGCCGATCTGACGCCGGGTTTGTACGAAAAGGTCAAAATACGATGGGCTGCCAATGTCGTTGTTGAAAGCATCGAACAGCAAATCCAGGTTACCGCGTCTGGCGGATACCAACCACTCTCCACGACCATCTGAATAAGAGCCTGCACTCATCGCACCAACATTGAAAAAATCTAGTCCGATTTCGTGATGCGGTCTGGCTGGCGCCGATTGTGGCACTACATCGATAACAGCACTCAGTCGATCACCATACTGAGCAGGAAAACTACCGGTGTAGACTTCCATATCACCGACGACACGTGGATCGAGAGTGCTGAAAATATTCTGGAAATCTTTCAAATGAAACGGTTCAAACAAGGGCACGCCATCGAAGACAACCAGCACTTCGTCCTCTTCGCCACCGCGAATATTCTGCTTGCTAGATAGACCGCTGGCAGCGGCGCCGGGCAAACGACCGATGACACGCAATGGTTCACGACCCGCGGCAACCAACTGATCGATATCATCCCCATCGAGGGCGTTCAATGCACTCGGACTGCGCTCGTGCACCGCGTAACGACTGGCATGTACTACAACGTTTTCGAGACTTGGGCGCGCCAGGACGGGTGGCTCGGAGGCGGGCAGAGCACGAGGGAAATCCGTCGTTTTCGCGCCCTGGACCACCAGTAAGTCGTTGCCGCGACGGCGCAACTCAAGTCCATGGGAGGCCAGGATTTCGCGTAGTAATTCCTCGGGATCTGCAGGCGCCGGCTCTATTGTGACCTGCATCTCCGGTTTGACCAGATCGGTGCTGTAGACAATCGATAGGCCGTCGTCACGAAACGACTCCAGTACTTCAAGCAAGTATCGTCCGGAATAACGCGCAGGCTCCTGTGCATGACTGCCAATCGCGGCCATGCCAGCGAGCAGAACCAACAGACATTGGATCGCTTTCACGCTAGCCCGTATTTCTCCTGCTACTAATTGTGCTTTTCGATAGCCAACACCGTGTCATTGATATGGTACTTGAAACGCGTGGTCGCCAACGCCAAATCCAGTGTTTCCTCCGGCGTGTGCCCCGACAAAGAACCGCGTATACGCGTGCTTGCCGCGGTGTTACGGGTGCGGTCGTCGGCGTATCTTATTTCGCGACCCGTTTCGCGCCCCACCCAGGCAATTAACTCAGACACCTGTCGCCCATCAGTATCGAAATATGGTGCTATGTCATGCATCCAGTCCCAACTGTCATCGTAACTGGCTACAGCCGATCGCTCGACCTGACCATCAGCACTCATGAGCAGTGATTCCCCACGCCCGGCGTGGAAATCCTCAAAAGCCGTGTCCAGCATAACTTCGCCATCCCGCACACGTACGACTGTATGCGACGCATCGACCTGGACTTCAAACTGCGTGCCGATGTCACGAACCACACCGCCAGCGGTAACTACCTCAATGCTCTGACCGCGGTGCCCCACAGTATCGACATAAATTCGCCCCTGATGCAAAGCGAGCAGCCGTGGCGTTTTCAGACGCAATTGCACGCCATGATCCAGGCGCAATGAAATTCCGTTGCTCAATATGATGCCTGCCCGTACCTGATTCCCGGTTCGCACATGCATGTCGCCTGTCAACGTTTCACCCGGTTTTGCGGCATGCCAGAGTCCATCGGATTCAAACTCCAGACCACCTCGATCGAAATGACCGACCGGCCCGGCGAAAACCGGTATCTGCGGGGACTGTGGCCAGAATACGAGCGCAACTCCGATTGCTGAGGCCGCGACCGCAACCGGCACCAAACGGCGTATTACCGATCCGCGCCGTACCCTCGCCTGCCAAACATCATGCACTTCCTTATACACTGCCTCTCTTGCTGCAGCCGTAGGCTCGGGACGGGGCCCGGCCAGTTTCAACAACCGCGCGAGGACCTCATCGTTTGGCGGTTTGTCTGCATGTAAATCTTTCATCTGCTCACTCTGTCAGTTACGGAGTAGGACATCGAGTTCGGTGTGTGCGATTTCGGAAAATCCGTCGCGAAATGACTGACGGGCTCGCGCCAATAACGATTGTGCGGCTTGTTGACTAAGATCCATGCGTGTCGCGATTTCCGCCACCGTCAGACCCTGAACGTATTTCCACTCAAGCACGTTGCCCTGACGCACCGGCAGATAATCCAAAATTGTCTGAATGAGTTGGCCGAGTTGATCACGCTCAACCAGCTTCGTCGGATCGTCGCCGTCACCACTGTCCAGTGATTCGAGCACCGCGCGTACTTCGGCATCGTCAAACGGCAGTTCCCGCGATGCATCACGATTGAGACGCTTGAGGTGATCGCTGATCTCGTTGCGACACAGTCTGCAAAGCCAGGTAAACAACGCGGCTTCACCGCGATACGTGTGCACCCGGGATATCGCCCGGCAAAGCGTCTTCTGCACAATCTCCTTGACAGCATCTTCGTCGTTGCCGATTCGGCTCAACGTAAACCGGTACAGCCGCGGAAAATTGCTATCAAAAAACTCGTCGAATGCCGCCTTCTCGCCTCGCAGCATCCGTTGGGTCAGTAGTTTGTCAGCGTGAATTACAGCCACTGGCGGGTCCTGTGATCCGATTGCACATACTTAGACAGCCTGGGAAACAAAAAACAATCGCGTTGGCGCGATTGATTTGAGGCGATTGCACCGTCAAATGACCGTATAGACCCGTATTGGTGCCCTTGTCCCATAGCATTCGACAGAAGGCGATGTATCCACGACAGCCTGACAGTGTACCGGCTGACAGGCCGCGGGTCTTGGTGATTCAGCTGGGCGGGGAGCTGGAATGCGCGATGACCGTTGGCTGGATCGAGGCGCTGCGGCCCACGGCCGACATCGAAATCGTCGGCCGTATCGAATACTCGGAGATTCTCGGCGCGCTACCTGAGCCTACTTGCTATCACCCGATTACGGCTAACCCGCTGGACCTCTTCCGAACCCGTCTACAATTGAAGGACCGCGATTTCGACCGGGTGCTTTGCCTCAACAACAAACTGGCGTGTCGCATACTCGCGACCGTGTGCATAGCTGAAAAGCGGATACAAACACAGATCGGTCCACCGACCCTGCCGTCCGAAATCGACGCCGTTCTGGCGGTCATATTTGCTCGTTTGGGCGTTGCTGCTCCTAATAGAAACTCAACGTTAACCCTGTCCACACGGACACAAAATATCGCTGACGAAACCTTACGCGGTTTCGGTTTCGACAAGGAACAACAACCACAAATGCTCGCGCCACAAACAGGAACAGAGTCCGCTCTCTCGAGTTGGTCATCAAAGTCGATTCGGTATGATTCGACGTTGCCGGTCATACTGTTGCCGGCCGGCGATGAAATCGAGTTTATCGGTGCCCTGGTTGGCAAGGCCTTTCTTATTCCAACATCTGACTTGTCTTTTCGTGCGGCCCTGATACAGCGATCCTGCCAGCTACTCAGTAACGACCCGCCATCGATCGAGTTGGCAAAATTGATGGGCACGCCGGTAACAAATCTGCGCGCAGCTGCGGTCTGAGCCCCGCCGCTGAGTTAAGTGCCGATTGCCTATCCGGGCTTGTACATATACCGCCGTCTTGTTCTAACGTTTAAACTGACCTGATGCCAAAGATTATCAGACGTATCGCCTGGTTGATTGGAATCGTCGTCGTAGTGGGCCTGTTATTTGCTTATCTGACACGGTCAAAGCCGATTCCCGTAGCTTTAGCTGACGTGGAAACAGCTGAGGTGCGTTCCGTCGTAGCCAATACGCGAGCCGGCACTGTCAAGGCTTGCAATCGGGCGCGGCTGTCTCCACCCATTGGCGGCCAGATCGCGGCCCTGCATGTTCACGAGGGCGATCAGGTTGAAGCCGGGCAAGACCTGTTGGAGTTATGGAACGAAGATCTTGCGGCCGATCTGTTGCTGGCTCAGCGGGATGCCAACGCAGCCGGCGCACGCGCCGAAGAAGCCTGCGTGACCTCTAGCGTCGCCCAACGCGAGGCCAACCGCATCAAACGGCTGCGTCAGAAAGGACTATCGTCGGCCGAGACTGCAGACGCAGCGGACGGTCAGGCGCAGGCCACAAAAGCGGCCTGCAAAGCAGCGCGCGCGCAAACCGCTGTGAGTCAGGCACGTATCGACCATGCGAATGCCGCGTTGGACCGTACAGTTTTGCGTGCACCATTTTCCGGCACGGTCGCAGAAATCAATGGTGAAGTGGGCGAATTTGTCACGCCTTCACCGTTAGGAATCGTCACACCGCCCGCAATTGATTTGATTGACAATTCATGCCTGTACATCGCTGCACCAATCGATGAAGTTGATGCACCAGCCATCCGCGCCGGTATGCCTGCGCGTATTACGCTCGATGCTTTTCCATCACATGATTTCGCCGGGACCGTGCGTCGTGTGGCCCCATACGTGCTCGATCTGGAAAAACAAGCCCGCACCGTCGAGATCGAAGCGGTAATTGATACACCACAGAACAATCTCCTGCCGGGCTATAGCGCCGACATCGAAGTGTTGATCGAAACTCGTGACTCTGTAGTACGCATACCAACGCAGGCAATACTCAGCGGCAATAAAGTGCTTGTCTATGACGCCGCGGAGAGTCTACTTGAGGAACGCGAAATAGAAACCGGTCTATCCAATTGGGAATACACCGAAATAGTCAGCGGCCTGCAAGATGGCGATCGGGTAGTGATTTCAGTAGATCGTGCCGGGGTCGAGGCAGGGGCGCACGTCGCCCCGGAATGAGCCAGTTGTCATGACGATGATTGAGCTGCAATCCGTTGACCGGATCTTTGAGGTCGGCGACGAGCAGGTGCATGCGCTGGATAAGGTCGATCTGCGTATAGCCTCGGGCGAATATCTTTCAATTATGGGGCCCTCGGGATCTGGCAAGTCCACACTACTGAATTTGCTCGGACTGCTGGATCGCCCGACAGCTGGCCATTATTTGCTCGACGGCCGCGATACGACTGAGTTCGGTGACAAGGAACAGGCTGTAACCCGCGGCGAAAAAATCGGCTTTGTCTTTCAGGCATTTCATCTCGTACCGCGACTGTCTGCTGCTGAGAATGTCGAGCTGCCTATGATCCTGGCCGATATTCCGCCGGCACAACGCAAAGAGCGCGTAGCTCACACACTCGACGCCATGGGACTTAGCGATCGTGCCCGGCACCGCCCCGATCAGTTGTCTGGTGGACAACGTCAACGTGTTGCCATTGCACGCGCAACAGTGATGGGCCCGGCGATGCTGCTGGCCGACGAACCGACCGGTAACCTCGATACGCGTTCTGGCGAAGAAGTCGTGGAAGTCCTCGAAGAACTCAACGCCGACGGACTCACGCTGTTGATTGTTACGCATGACCCGGATCTGGGGAAACGCGCGCGTCGACGCATACACATGGTCGACGGGCGGATCGTTGAAGACATCGTGAATGAGGCGGTGGCCACATGAGAACCACCGATATGTTGCATCAATCCTATCTGGCGTTGACTCGCGCCCGAGGACGAACTGCATTGATGCTGTTGGCGATGGCTATCGGTGTAGCCGCCGTGGTCGTGCTTACATCGCTCGGCGAAGGTGCGCGTCGTTTTGTCACGGGCGAATTCGCATCATTGGGCACAAATTTATTGATTGTTATCCCCGGGCGTTCGGAAACGACCGGTGGAGCAGCCGCGATTATTGTCGGTCAGACGCCACGTGATCTCACGCTCGATGACGCCCGTGCCTTGCGTCGTAGTTATGCCGTGGAACGCGTCGCGCCGGTGGTCGTCGGTTCGGCGGCCGTGTCCTGGGGAGGACTGGAGCGTGAAGTCGCTGTCTTCGGCGCAACGGCCGAGATGTTGCCTATTCGGCACTGGGAAATGGGTCAGGGTGTGTTTATTCCCGAGAGTGACTGGGATCGACCTCAATCGGTGTGCGTAATCGGTGAAAAACTTCGTCAGGAAATCTTTGGCAATACTTCTCCTATCGGTGAGTGGTTGCGCGTCGGCGACCGCCGCTTCCGCGTAATTGGCGTGCTGGGTTCCGAGGGCCGCTCCATCGGCATCGATGTGCAAGATATCGTCATCCTGCCGGTGACCTCAGCGATGGTGTTGTTCGATGCACCCTCCCTGTTTCGTATCCTGGTCGAAGCCTCAAGTCGCGATGCAATGACGTCTGCCTCCAGATACATACGCACAACAGTAGCCGGGCGCCACCAGGGGGAAGAGGACATCACTGTCATTACCCAAGATGCTGTACTGGCAACTTTCGACCGCATTTTTGGCGCATTGACGATGACACTTGCCGGCATAGCGGGCATCAGTCTGATCGTCGCTGGCGTGCTGATCATGAACGTGATGCTGGTCGCGGTAAGTCAACGTACCGCAGAAATCGGCTTGCTCAAGGCAATCGGAGCGCCTGGCGGCCAGATAGTGCGTTTGTTTCTGACAGAAGCCGTGTTGCTATCGCTGCTGGGCGCGGCACTCGGTTTGTTAATGGGTTACGGCGGCAGTGCGCTAATTGGGCGGCTCTATCCGTCCTTACCGGTCGGCGCGCCCGGTTGGGCAGTCGTAGCGGCAGTTTTGGTAGCCGTAATATCGGGTTTGGTGTTTGGTAGCCTGCCGGCGCGACGCGCTGCCCAACTTGATCCGGTTATCGCATTGGCCGGCCGATGATCGCGCGCGACTTCATCAAGCTTACCGGCGGTTCGGTGTTTGCACACCGTCTGCGTTCGATGCTGACCACACTGGGTATTGCTATTGGCATCGGTGCCGTAGTGTTGCTGACGTCGATCGGCGAAGGCGTGCATCGCTTTGTGCTGGAGGAATTCACCCAGTTCGGCACAACCATAGTCGCGATTAATCCCGGCAAAGCCACGACTTTTGGTGGCTCAGTTGGTGTATTTGGCACCGTTCGCCCGCTGTCGATTGAGGATGCCACTGCGCTGGAACGTGCGCCCTATGTGCGCAGCGTCGTTGCGTTGACTCAGGGCAATGCAGAAATAGAAGGCCATGAACGGACACGACGTACTACGGTCTATGGCGTTGGTCCCGCATTCCCCGAAACTTTTAGTTTCAACATTGGCGCCGGTACTTTCTTGCCCGACGACGACCCGCGGGCACCACGTGCTTTCGCCGTACTTGGCTCAAAGCTCAAAGATGAACTGTTCGGGAGCTTCAATCCCCTGGGTCAACGCATCCGGGTCGGAGGCGAACGTTATCGGGTCGTTGGTGTAATGGAAGCAAAGGGACAAGTCCTGGGTTTTGATTTGGATGACACTGTGTATATTCCGGTCAATCGCGCACTGCAATTGTTCAACCGGGAAAGTCTGATGGAAATTGACGTGCTCTACCAGGAAGGCGCACCGGTCGAAGAAGTCGTCGCCGCAGTCGAGCGCACACTGATTGCACGCCACGGCGGTGAAGACTTTACGATCACAACACAACAACAAATGATGGATGTACTGGGTGGCGTGCTGGATGTGTTGACGTTTGCCGTCGGTGCACTCGGTGGTATCTCGCTGCTGGTTGGTGGCGTAGGCATACTCACCATCATGACGATCGCGGTGCGTGAGCGAACACCTGAAATCGGACTGCTACGCTCACTGGGTGCGCGACGCGGCCAGGTCTTAGGATTATTTCTCGGCGAGGCAGTACTCCTGTCGGCAATCGGCGGTGTCGCCGGGCTGGTGCTCGGTGCCGGCGGCGCATTCCTGCTACACGTCGTATTGCCAGCACTGCCGGTCCACACGCCAGTTGAATTCGTCGTGATTGCCGAAGCTGTCGCGATAGTGATCGGGCTGATTGCCGGTGTGATGCCGGCGCGACGAGCGGCCCGTCTGGAACCGCTCGAAGCCCTGCGAGAAGGCTGAGTTTTGGGACAGAACTCGTTTGCGGCTAGGCGGCGCCGGGCTCTTCAGTATCTTGAATGCGACCATCGGTGACCAATCGCTGGACCAGGGGCTTGATAGTCAATCCCTGCACAATGATCGAAAACAACACGACCGCATAGGTAATTGTCAATATTGTCGGCTTGTACTCATTCATTGGCAATGACAAAGCAAGCGCTACGGCAATACCACCACGCAGACCACCCCAGGTCAGTATCGGTACAGCGCCCTTTGTGAACGTGTTTCGTCGAGACAAAATGGATATGGGAATGAATACACTGATAAAGCGCGCCGCCAACGTAATTGGTATAGCCAACAACGCCACTTCGATGTGATCTACACCTTTGGCTATCACGAGAACTTCCAGGCCAATCAGCAGGAACAATATCGAGTTCAGTATTTCGTCTAGTAGTGACCAGAATTTTTGTACGTAATCGCGCGTGTTTTCACTGACCGCCGCAGCCATGCCTTTATTGCCGATAAACAAACCCGCTATGACCATCGCGATAGGCCCACTCATGTGAAGCCGCAACGCGATAGCATAGGTCACCATAACTACGGCCAGAGTGACCAATACTTCCAAATTGTGCTCGTCGATGTAATACATCGCACGATATCCGACGTAGCCTGCTATCAGTCCCAACACAGCCCCCCCGATAGCCTCTGTTACGAACAGCTGTGCGATTTCGAATACGCCTGTCTCACCACCATCTGCGCCACCGCCAGCCGCGATTGCGACAACAACGGTAAATACAACGACACCGACACCGTCATTAAAGAGCGACTCACCGGCCATTTTTGCTTCCAGAGTGTCAGGAACGTCGACCGTCTTGAACAAACCCAAAACCGCTACCGGATCGGTCGGGCTGATTAACGCGCCAAATACCAGGGCCCAAATAAACGGCATGTCGCTACCAAACAGATGTAGCAACGCCCAGATCGCGCCACCGATCAGAAAAGTGGAAATCAGAATTCCCATGGTTGCCATTAGCGCAATGGCTTTTGATCTGGATTTGAAAACCGAGAAATCGACATGCATTGCACCGGCAAAAAGCAGAAAGCTCAACATACCGCGCATCACTGTTTCATGAAAATCGATTTGATGTAGAACACCGGTCACTGTGTCCAGGAGATGTGCTGACGGACTCAGCAACTCAATTACGATAACGACCAACGATGCCGCCAGCGCGATCATTACCAGACCGATGGTATGTGGCAGACGCAACACCTGATGATTGATGTAGCCGAATAGCGCTGAAAGACCAATAAGAAAAGCGCCGATCTCGAAAATACTCATATCCAGTCAGCCTTTTTGATCATGTGGAGCCGCGCCGTAACGAGAGAAGCGGGCATCAGACACGCAGCATACGACCTGATATCGGCTATATCCACCCGAGCTTGACGAGCAGGACACTTACAGCCGACGCCTACATTCATAGAGCATCTCGAATCGAAGGGCTTTCGAGCTTTGAGATTTTGGAATAATGACCTCCTGGAAAATCTTAGAGGCGTTTTTCAAATTATTGAGAAAGCGCTTTGCGGACATTATGCGGATCATCCCCCCCACCCTAACCCTCCCCCCGAAGGGTGGAGGGAATAAGAGAGTGCCGGCGTCGGCACAAAACATAATGTGAACGGTGTCACGGCGGCCTACCACTCAAGCCCATACGCTTTCAGACGCGAATCTCCGCAAGCCGGTGATGGGCGCGCGTGCGCCCTGTTTTGGACTTTAGGGTTGCCAACTACGTGACGACAACATCAGAAAAATCAGAGCCCACAACCGCGCAGAACGAACCTGCCGATTCAGCACCCACGCCGACTCAACCTGCCGGTTCTGCGCCAACGCCGACTCAGCCTGCCGATTCAGCACCCACGCCGAATCAACCTGCCGATTCAGCACCCACGCCGACCCAGCCTGCCGGTTCTGCGCCAACGCCGACTCAAAATACCGTCGTGCAATCGATCCGTAGCTGGCTACCTGGACATTGTCAGTCACTTCCCGGTGTATCTCGCGGTATCGCAGTTATCGCAGACAAGGACACACACAATCACCGCGTCATCGCGAGATGGCCAGAGGGGACCAAAGAGACAACGGAAATGATGGCGATGGCCGAAATCGCATTCACAGGACGTAGTGCTGCGAGGCGTATCAAGACCGAATCGGGCCCGGTCGATCGGCTGACCATGCCGATTTTCCATCAGGGCAAGTTTTTGGGCGCCCTGATAGTGGAAGCCGATGGATTGGACTATCCAAATCACAAGAGGTTGCTGGCCAAAATTAATGGTAGTGAGCCACAGAAAACCTCGCCGGAAGAAGCGGCAGGACACCGCATGAGCATCGTGCTCGATCTGCTCGCCACATGTCTCGATACCGAGCGAGCGCAATCGACAGCGATGGCTTTTGTCACGGAGCTTGCTACGCGAACAGGCTGTGACCGGGTGAGCTACGGTCGTGTCAATAGAACAGGTCAAGTGCGCGTTGTCGCGATCTCAAACAGCGCCCGGGTTGCCGAACGCAGCAACCTGGTTCGCGCAATTGAGGCGGCGATGAATGAAACCATCGATCAGGGCACATTGGTGCTCTTCCCCCGGCAAGGCGATATGTTGATGTCCGATCGCGAGCATGTCGCGCTTAGCCGCATGCAGGGTGATTCACAGGTGTTAAGTGTGCCGCTTGCGCACGAGAACAGAATCACCGGTGCACTCACACTGGAACGCCACGGATCAACTCCATTTGGCGCAGGCATAACGGCGTTATGCGAGACCCTGGCTGTAGTCGCGGGACCGATACTCGAACTCAAGCATCGCGATGATCAGCGTATCTTTGGGAAGATTGCGGATTCCGTACAAGGATTTCTGAAAGCGTTGATCGGGCCGCGTCACACAGGACTAAAATTGGCCGCCGTATCATTCGCAATACTCATGACATGGCTGGTGCTGGCCACCGGCACTCACCGGGTCACTGCACCTGCCCAGCTGGAGGGCAGCATTCACCGGGCTGTGGTAGCGCCTCTGGATGGTTTTATAGCCAGCGCTGAAGTGCGTGCGGGCGACACCGTCTCTGCCGGAGATTTATTGAGTCAACTCGATGACAGCGATCTCAAACTTGAGCTGTCAAAGTGGCAAAGCGAATCCGAACAGCTGCGCAAGCAATATCGTGGCGCGTTGGCATCACATGACCGGGCGGAAACGACAATCCTTAGCGCCAGGATCGCACGGGCCGAAGCACAACTCGAGCTTTTGAGTGCGCAGTTGGCGCGAACCGAGCTGCGCGCGCCGTTTGACGGAATTGTTGTTGCTGGCGACCTTAGCCAGTTGCTGGGTTCACCCATACAACGCGGTGACATCTTGTTCGAAGTCGCGCCACTCGATGACTATCGTGTCGTACTCGAAGTCGATGAGCGGGATGTCTCGCGGCTTTCTCCGGGACAAACAGGGCGACTGGCACTCGAAGGCCTGCCGGCGGAAAGGCTTGCAATCGTAGTTGATAATATTACACCGGTTGCAACTGCGCGCGACGGCAGAAACTTCTTTCGCGTGGAGGCACGTGTTGAATCCAACATAGATTTACTGCGGCCCGGCATGGCCGGTATTGCCAAAGTCGACGCCGGCCAGCGCAGACTAATCTGGATCTGGACCCATCGTCTGGCTGATTGGCTACGACTGCGGCTGTGGAAGAGCTTGCCCTGATGACCAGCCCTCTGGACAGCCACGTATGGTATCGCGTCTGCGATCTCAAACCACGACTGCGCCATCATATCCGCGTCCATCGGCATCACTATCGCAAGCAGCGTTGGTACGTTCTGGAGGATCCATCAAGCGGCCGCATCCATCGGCTGGATCAATACGCCTATCAGATTATTTCCTACATGAACGGTGAGCACAACATGGACAGTGTGTGGCTCATGGCCGGCGAAAAACTCGGTGACCGTGCACCAACACAGGACCAGAGTATTCAATTGCTCGGTCAACTACACGCTGCCGATGTATTGCATTGTGATGTTCCACCGGACACGCAGGAGTTGTTTTCGCGATACGAGAAGCAAAACCGCAGTCGATTGTTGCAGGCCTTTCGTTCGCCTTTTTTTCAGCGGATCCCGTTATTGGATCCCGAAACACTGCTGGGCAAATGGATTCCCTACGCCCGCCCCTTCTTCAGTCGCTGGGGCCTGGCCCTGGGGCTCCTGCTGGTACTGTCCGGCGGGATTGCCGCTGCGATGAATTGGCAATCATTGGTCGCCGATGCGCGTACCAGTCTGTTGTCACCGATAAATCTTTTACTACTGTGGCTGGTCTATCCCGTCGTAAAGGCGCTGCATGAGCTTGGGCATGCGTTGGCAGTCAAACATTGGGGCGGAGAAGTACACGATACCGGCGTAATGCTTCTGGTATTTATGCCCGTACCCTATGTCGACGCTTCCACCGCCAATGCATTCGACGACAAGTGGTCGCGTATCGTTGTTTCAGGGGCCGGTATCGCCGTCGAAATGACGTTGGCAGCACTGGCAATGCTTGTGTGGCTGGCAGTAGAACCAGGTGTCGTTCGCACAATCGCGCTCGACGTCATGACCATCGGTGGTATATCGACACTGCTATTCAACGGCAATCCGTTGCTCAAGTTCGATGGTTACTATGTGTTGTCCGACTTGATCGAGATCCCGAATCTTGGATCGCGCTCTTCCCAGTTCTACGGCTATCTGTTCAAACGCTACCTGCTGGGATTGCACAATACACGCAAACCGGTAGTAGGCACTGGCGAGCGCAATTGGTTGCTGGTGTACGGCTTCGCATCGTTTGTATACCGCACCTTCATACTAATCGCCATTTTGTTCTTTGTCGCAGGTATTTCACTAACGCTCGCTGTCGTACTCGGCGCGTGGGGCATCACAGGTCAGATTGTGATTCCGACGGTTCAGAAAATGAACCGTATGCTGCAGGATCCGCAAGTACGAGAACGGCGTGTTCGTGCCGTCGCCGTCAGCCTCACGGTTTTTCTGGTTATTGCAGCTATCTTGTTGACACCGATGCCACATCGATCGATGGCCGAGGGCACCGTGTGGATGGACGAAGATGCCCAAGTACGTACGGGAACTGATTGTTTCGTCGAACGCTTGCTTACAGAAACCGACACAATGGTAACCGCAGGGACACCGCTGGTTGAGTGTTCCGACCCCTTTCTGGATTCACGACTGAAAGTCGTAACAGCACAGCTTCGTGAGTTACAAGCGCGATTGACTATGGAACGTAGTCGCGATGTTGCCAAGGCACAGTTGGTCGAAGACGAAATGTCAGCGATCGAAACACGGTTGGATGACGTCCGCCACCGGACTGCGCAGTTGTTCGTGCGGAGTCCCACAAATGGCGTTTTTGTTATGCCGTCTCCGAGAAACCTACCGGGCCGTTATGTCGAGCAAGGTGAATTGCTGGCCTACGTGATCGACAACGACCGATTGGGTGTTCGCGTTGCTGTCAGCCAACAGGATGTCGGTCTGATACGAGCCGATACGCAGGCCGTCGAGGTTCGTTTGGCCGGTAAAACGGGAACCAGCTTCGACGCAACCGTAAAGCGCCTGCATCCCGGCGCCACCCGGGCATTGCCCAGTGCAGCTTTGGGATCGGCAGGCGGTGGCAAGTTAATTGCAGATCCGGCAGATGACACCGGCCACACCGTGTTGGAACCCGTGTTCTTACTTGATCTGGAGTTCGGCATAGACGCCCCGCATCGTATCAGCGGCAGTCGCGTTTTTGTGCGTTTTGATCACACGCCCACACCGTTGGCGGTACAGTGGTACCGCGACATCCGCCAACTGCTCTTGCGACAACTCGCAGTCTGATGTCAGCGGACTCACCGGTCGCAGTCTTGCGTCCTGGCATAGCGCTCGGTGCATACCCAGAAAATGTTCCGCGTGATGCCGGTCAACTGGACCGCATGGCAGAACGCTTGGTCAGGCGCTGGCGACCTTTGCGCAAGAATCTCCGCCCCGCCCAGCTGCGTGCGTTCGTGGAATTGGTTGATTCAGAGGGTGCTGTTCTTCAACTCAGAGAACACACATTTAATGAACTGGCAGATGAGCTGCGCCAGGACCTTGCGCGGAGCGGTCTGCGCGATAAGTTAGTGGCCCGAAGTTTTGCTCTCGTTCGCGCGGTGGCTGAAGAAAAACTGGGGCTGCGCCACTATGACACTCAACTGATGGCTGGACGCATTCTGCTGGAAGGCGCACTTGCCGAGATGGAAACCGGCGAAGGCAAAACACTGGCTGCCACGTTGCCGGCATGCACTGCTGCGCTAGCGGGCATTCCGGTGCATGTGGTCACGGCGAATGACTATCTGGTGACACGCGATGCTGCTGCGATGGGACCGGTCTACCGCGCCCTCGGCTTGACAGTCGGTGCAATTACCGAAAAAAGCACGCCAGACAGACGACGCACAGCTTATGCGCGCAGTATTACCTACAACACCAGCAAGCAACTGGCGTTCGATTATTTGCGCGACCGCATCGCCATGGGTAAACGACGCGGCTCAGTGCATTTGCGTGTTGAACGTCTCTACAATGAAAATGCTTCGGTCGATCGTCTGATGATGCGTGGACTATGTTTCGCCATCATCGACGAGGCGGATAGCGTGCTAATCGACGAAGCCCGTACACCATTTATTATCGCCAACGAGCGCGACAGCAAACAGCTCGAGGAACAGTGCAGCCAGGCACTGCGGGCAGCGAAATTGCTGGATGAAACGCGTGATTACACGGTGGACATTTCGCATGGCCGAGTGGAGCTGACTACATCGGGTCAGTCAGTGGTTGCAAAAGTGGCACACGAAGTGACCGCCAACGCGCGCACGCGCGAGGCGCTGGTTGAGCAAGCACTGAGTGCCTTGCACCTGTTCCACCGTGACCGTGACTATCTGGTGCGTGATGATCGCATCCAGATCATTGATCCCAACAGCGGACGGGTCATGGAAGATCGAAGTTGGAATCTCGGCCTGCACCAGATGATCGAACTCAAGGAGGGCTGCCCACTCACGGCACCTCGCGACACCCTCGCCCGGCTGACTTTTCAGCGTTTTTTCCGTCGTTATCTGCGGATGTCAGGCATGACTGGCACGGCGCGCGAAGTACAGGATGAGTTGTGGTCAACCTACCGTCTGCCGGTCGTACCATTGCCCACACATAAGTCCAGTCGTCGACAACGGCTACCAGATTTGTTTTCCGCCGGCGCAGAAGAAAAACGGCACGCCATCGTTGCGCGGGCCGGAGAAATTCATGCCATCGGCCGTCCCGTTCTGATCGGTACACGTTCGGTCGCCGAATCCGAACATATCAGTGCGCTCCTGAATGAGGCAGGACTACAACACAAACTGCTCAATGCCCGTCAGGATGCGGCTGAAGCAAGAATCGTTGCCGAGGCCGGTCGTGCTGGCCAGATTACGGTCGCAACTAATATGGCCGGACGTGGTACGGACATTTCTCTCGGTGCAGAGGTGATCAAACTGGGTGGGCTGCACGTCATTGCAACCGAACACAACGACGCGCGTCGCCTCGATCGGCAGTTATACGGCCGCTGTGGCCGCCATGGCGAGCCTGGCAGCTATGAATTTTTTCATTGCCTAGACGACGAGGTCCTTGTGCGGTACTGGCCATCAAAACTACGTCGGCTGCTGCAGTCGGCAAAGAATAGCTGGCTTGCACGAATTATGTTAATCCGTGCAATCGTTTTCTCGCAGAAACGTTGTGAACGGCGTCACCGAAACGAGAGACGTGATTTGGCCATAATGCAGGACCAAATGGACCGCCTGCTGTCGTTCTCTGGACGATCGGAGTGATGTGGCGGCCAGAACTAAGGGAGAGTTCGATTAGTACGCAAACGAAACTGATCTTGGCGACGGCCTTGATGTTGACCGTGCCGTTAGCGGTTGTCGCCGAGACGTTGCCGGAACTCGACTGCATGATAGAGCCATACGTCATTGTTGACGTGGGCAGCCCCGAACACGGTATCGTCAAGGCGATTGAGGTCGATCGAAGCGACACCGTGTCTAAGAACGACATTCTCGTAAAACTGGAAGCCGGTGAGCAGACTGCAGCGGTACGCAAAGCTCGTGCCCGCGCGAATATGCAAGCGGACATAAAGGCTCGCGAGGCTGCGCTGGGCTTTGCCGAACGCAAACAGCAGCGCATGCGCGACCTGTACGCGAGTGAGGCAATCTCCTCGCACCAGCGTGACGAAGTTGAAACCGAACTCAAGATGGCGCAGATGCAACTACGCCAGGCAAAAGATTCCCGTGACCTGGCCCGTATTGAACTTGAGCGTGCCCAGGGCGACCTCGCCAGACGCACCATTCGCAGCCCGATATCCGGGATTATCGTCGAACGCTTTGTTGCACCGGGCGAATACGTGAATGAAAAACCATTACTACGAGTGGCTCAGATGCATCCGCTACGTATCGAGGCCATCGCGCCTGCCACGATGTTTGGCAAGATTGCTCCTGGAATGCGTGCAAAAGTAACGGCCGAAACGCATGATGGAAATGGCTATGTTGCAGAAGTTGCCGTAGTCGACCGCCTGATCGACGCGGCCAGCGGTACGTTTGGTATTCGACTTGAACTGCCTAACTCTGACTACACTATTCCAAGCGGTCTCAATTGCCGTCTGCAAATTGATCAGCGGACACGCGTGAGTGCCGTTTCCACGCCCAAAACTGCAGCAGTAAAACCGGCAACTCCAAAAGCTGCTGCTGCAAAAACTGCCGCAAAAAAACCAGCGCCAGCAAAAGCGGTTGCCGCGAAACCGGCACGCACACAAAAAGCAGCAGCAAGTGTTAGTGAAAATACCAATTCTTGCCAGACCCTCGGCCCGTTCGTTGATGAGAAACAGCTTGATGCACTATTGACAGCACTCGGCGATGACTCCAGTGAGGTTCAACGCCGTGTCGACTCACGCGTATTAGAAAAGGGGTTTTTTGTCCTGACAGAAACAAAGAACTCGATCGATGAGGCGAAATCTTACGGCGTGTCCCTCAAAGAACGAGGCGTCAATGATCTGGCAGTATTGACTCGCCCACCACACAAGGGCCGTTTGTCTCTGGGCTTGTTTAAAACCCGCGCCAATGCACAAGCTCATCAACTCAAGATGGCCGCACTCAGAATCAATACCGAGGTGCTGCCTAGAATCATCCGGACCCGTCAATTCTGGGTTGACCTGAAACTGTCAGCCAACGCGCTGGAACGGAGTCTTTGGAAACAGCTTGCACCACAAGCCGACATAGCAGACTGCTCGACGTCTGATTATGTAATAGCGGGTTCCCGAAAATCTAACTAAAACAAACGGCGAACACCGCGCAGTGAGACGCAATCGAACGCGCAAAACCTTGCTTTTTAATAGGATTGTCTGGATCTTGCCGTGCAGGTCCGGACTCGTGTTGCCCGCAGTCCAGATGCCTGCGACAGGCTGATCGCGTCATTCCGTAGGGAGAGGTATTCGCCATCGGCGTATTTGATAAAACCAGGAAGAAACCGGCACAAAATGCGCCCGTTGTCGAAGAACTGGAGCCTCGCATCCTGTTGTCAGCAGGTATTGAGAGCGCGCTCCTGGGTGATGCATTGGCCAGCGCCGTGGCCGTGGATCATTCGCAGTTCGATCTCCAAAACTCGCTCGTCAGTGTCGAACAACAGAATATTTCCGACACGAGCTCGGTTCGTCAGGAACTGATCTTTGTCGACGCCGCGACTCCCGAATACCAACAACTTGTCCAACAATTGATTGCCGGTGCGGGCGATGGGCGCGACTTCGATGTGATAATCATTGATTCCGGCAGCGACGGAATTACGCAGATTAGTCAGGTGCTGATTGGCTACGATAGTCTTGACGCAATCCATGTTATCTCGCACGGTGCCGACGGTGGTGTGCAACTGGGCAATGCCTGGCTTGACGGCGGCAGTCTGGCTCGTTACGCAGACCTGATCGCCGGTTGGGGCGATGCGCTGGACGCCGACGCGGATCTGCTTTTTTACGGTTGCGATCTGGCCGCCGGCACCGATGGTCAGGATCTGATTGCAGAACTGGCGACGTTGACCGGTGCCGATATTGCTGCCAGTAACGATCTCACCGGTCATACCGAACTGGGTGGCGATTGGGTTCTCGAATACCAGTCCGGTGCTGTCGAGTCTAGTATCGTCGCGGACAGCGTCACCCAGAAAGCCTGGCGTGGTGTGCTATCCAATATCAGCGGCACTATATTCGAAGATGTCGATGGAAATGCGAATCTCGGTGATGCGGTCGGCGTCGCCAATGTCAGCATGATTCTTTACCTGGACGACGGTGACGGCATCATCGATGCCGGCGATTCGTTGGTAACGTCGACTTTGACAAATGGTGCCGGACTGTACGATTTCACGGGACTTTCCGACGCTACCTACTGGGTAGTCGTTGACTCCACCAGTATCGCTCCTACAGACGGTTTCAACGGCGGCTTCAACATCGGAGATGTGTGGGCCGAACAGACCTGGGGCTCAGCCGGTGCGGTGTCCTTTGACGGCGCTTACAATTATCTCGGTGTTTCGGGCGCATTTTATGGCGGCATGCAGGGTGAGGTCTCTGACGACGCATCGGCGCTGACTTCAGCCGAACACGTTACACGCGTAGTCCTTGCCGGTGTCGATGTCACCAATGTCGATTCGGCGTTTAGTTTCAACGCAATCACCCGCACCGGTGATGGTGATGACGATCTGGGCGCCAACCGCTCGATGCAGGGTTCGTTGCGTCAGTTTATTCAGAACTCAAATGCGCTGGTCGGTATCCAGACGAGTGATTTCTCCATATCTACGACCGACTCGAACTACAACCTGACGGGCAACGGTGAATACACCATCCAGGTCGGTGCCGGCGGTTATGCTGCGTTTACCGACACCGTTATTCTCAATGCGACTACTCAGGAAGGCTACAGCGGCGACCCGCTGATCGAGCTCGACGGCACCAACGCGAGTGGATCGACGGCCGGACTGGTATTGCGTACCAACGACAGCACGATCCGGGGATTTATCGTTCACAGCTTCCCCGATGACGGTATCGAGATAGTTGGCAACACGGGATTCGGTGCCAACAACACCGTTCAGAACAACTGGGTCGGTATCGACGCCACGGGTGTGGCGGCGGGCAATGCCGATGACGGAATTATTGTGGCGTTTGCTGCGGCCGGCAACCAGATCGGTGGTACCGGGCTAAACGATGGGAACGTCGTTGCCGGCAACCTAGGTTCCGGTATCGTGTTCCGCAATGTCGGTTCGGATAACAACATCGTTGAGGCCAACTACATCGGTGTCGGGTCGGACGGTGTCACGGCAATTGGCAACCAGGAACACGGCATCAACATTTTTGCTGGTGCGAGCAGCAACCGCGTCGGTGGCGCCGGTGCCGGCAATGTAATTTCCGGCAATGCCCAAAACGGCGTGGACCTGTGGGGCGCGACCACGACCCTGAACATTGTTATTGGCAATTACATAGGCACCGATTACACCGGCACCGTCGCCGTTGGTAACATCCGTGATGGCATACATATCGGTGGCGGCGCATCAAACAACGTCTTTGGCGGCACCGGCCCGGGCGAAGGCAACATCATCTCCGGTAATCTCGACGACGGCATCGAGATTCTGTTGGCCGGGACCTCCAATAACGCCGTTATTGGCAACTATATCGGTACTGACGTCACCGGCGCTGCCCCGCTTGGCAACGGCCGTCATGGTGTAGTGATCTACGACGGTGCGAATAACACCACAATTGGTGGTTCGCTAGCCGGTGCCGGAAATGTTATTTCCGCAAACGGCGATGACGGCATCGTCATCGATGGTAACTGGGGCGTGACTACGGTCAACAATGTCATAGTCGGTAATTTTATCGGTACCGATGCGGGTGGCGCCAACGCATTGGGCAACGCTGAAAACGGTATTTGGTTGCATCAAAACGCCATCGACAACACCATCGGTGGAGCCGCACCCGGCGAGGGCAACGTCATCTCGGGCAACGCTTTTGCCGGAATCGCGATGAGCTTTGCCGACAACCTTAATATCCTCGGTAATTTTATCGGTACAGCAGCCGACGGCGTGTCCGCACTGGGCAACGGCCGTGATGGCATCTGGATCGGCAATTCGGATTTCGTCAATATCGGCGATCCCGGCGCTGGCAATGTCATCGCGGCTAATGGTCACTCCGGTATCCAGGCAGGTTCTGCCGTCCTGACCCAGATCCAGGCGAACTGGATCGGAACCGATCAAAGCGGGACTGTTGCTCTCGGTAATTCCCAGGATGGAATCGAACTGTGGAGTGTTGCCCTTAGTACCATGATTGGTGGCACCGTAGCTGGTCAGGGCAATGTCATTGCTTACAACGACGACTACGGCGTATCCATGAGAGAAACCGTCGGTACCGGTAATTCAATACTGGGCAACTCAATCCATTCCAATGGCTTGCTCGGTATAGAACTGACTGAAAACGGTCCGGTCTTCGGCGTGACGCCCAACGATCCGCTGGATGCCGACACAGCGGGTGCCAACGACCTGCAGAACTATCCCTTGCTGATATCGGCCAACACCGATGAAATTGGCAATGTCTATATCGCGGGTGCCATGCACGCGGCAGCCGGAACGGCCTATCGCGTCGAATTCTTTGCCAACACCGCACAGGATGGCAGCGGTCACGGCGAAGGCGAAACATACCTCGGCTTTGTCGATGTCACGACCGATGGCACGGGCAGCGTCAGCTTCTCTACGGTATTCGGTGCGACGGTAGCCGCCGGGTCGTTTATCACGACAACGGCGACCGCACCGGACGGCAGCACCTCAGAATTCTCAGCCGATGTGGTTTCGCTGGACATGGGCAAACTAGTGGTCGACATCAGCAGCGATGATGTCAATGGCGATGTCTCTTCCATTGCCGCATTGCTGGCAGACCGTGGCATCGACGAACGTATCTCGCTACGCGAAGCAATACTTGCGACCAATGTAACGGCAAACACCGGCGGACCGGATGAGATTCACTTCAACCTGCAACTGGATGATCCGAATCATTTCTATTATCAGAACGACTTCACCGCCGGATCGCTATCGCTGGTGACCAATACGACTGCCGATGATGCTGATATTCTCGACTTCGATCCGGATTATCCCGTTATGGCGCACAGCTGGTACCGGATTCAGCCGACATCTCCGCTAACTATCACCGACACAGTAATCATCGATGGTTACACGCAATCCGGTGCGACACCCAACACTCTCGGCATCGGAACCGATGCAATACTGAAAATTGAGATTAACGGCGATCTATCGGGTAACACCAACGCTTTTGTCGTTAACGCCTCCAGCACCGAACTGCGTGGTCTGGTGATAAACGGTGACTTCAATATCGCCATCGCCGTTAACGCGAGCGATGTCAATGTCTCGGGAAATTATATCGGCACCGACATCACTGGCACACAGGCAGGCACCAATCTGGACATCGGTCTGTACATTAGCACCGGGGCATTCGATAACATTATCGGTGGCGCCACGGCTGCGGATCGCAACGTGATTTCCGGCACAACATCCAATGCAGTCTGGATTCTCAGCCCGACGACTCAGGGCAACACAATCCGCGGCAATTATATCGGCACGAATGCGCTGGGCGACGCCGCGATGGCGAACGCGTCTAGCGGTATCGTGCTTACCGGTGGCACACATAACAACACCATTCAGGATAACGTAATTTCCGGCAACACCACCGGTATTCTCCTCGACGGCAATATCTCAGCACCTGATTCAAACACGATCATCGGCAACCTGATCGGAACTGATGCGACCGGTACGTTAATACTCGCAAACGCTGTCGGAATCTGGCTGCAAAACGGCGTGACCAACACGATGATTGGCGGCACTAATGCTTCTCAGCGCAATGTCGTCTCAGGCAACACAAACGACGGAATTCGGGTCCATGACGCAGGCACTACCGGCAATACTATACTCGGTAACTTTATCGGTACTGATCTCAGCGGCACCGTAGCCCTGGGCAACGGCCAGGCCGGAATTTCGATCAGTAACAACGCCTCCGGGAACACCGTGGGTGGCACGACGCCAGGTGCGGGCAATATCGTCTCCGGGAACTCAAGCGGCATTTCGATTACAAACAGCGCCTCCGCAAATGTCGTGCAAGGCAACTTTATTGGACTGGATGTCACCGGTACTAATGCTCTTGGTAACAACTTGGGTGTATACATTACGACCGGGGCGAATAACAACACGGTTGGTGGTACTGCCGGCGGAGCCGGCAATGTCGTCTCGGGAAATACAGACGGCATTTATATTTCCGATGCCGGTACCACCGGCAACACCGTACAGGGCAACGCGATTGGTACCGATGCCGGTGGCACGATAGATGTCGGCAACAGTGACGATGGTATCGAGATCATCAATGGTGCATCCGGCAACTTGATTGGCGGAACCGCCGTCGGCGCCCGTAACGTCATCTCAGGTAACGATGGCGATGGAGTCTCCATAAGGGGCGCGGGCACAATGGCTAACTTGGTGCACGGCAATTACATCGGTACCGATTCTAGTGGCTCCGCAGCCCTCGGTAACGGCGTCGGAATCAGAATTCAACTAGGGGCTACGAATAACCAGATTGGCGGTACTGTTGCCGGCGCAGGCAACGTGATTTCCGGCAACACCAGCCATGGCGTCGCAATTGCGAATGCCGGCACGACCGGTAACACCGTCGAAGGCAACTACATCGGGACCAATGCGGCAGGCGACGCCGCCATCGCTAACGGCTTCCAGGGTGTGCTGATCAACCAGGCTGCGACGGGTAACATAGTAGGCGGCACAGCGCCTGGCGCGCGCAATGTGATCTCGGGCAACCTGTCGACCGGCGTATATATTCAGAATGCCGGTACGTCCGGCAACCTGGTTCAGGGCAATTATATTGGCACGAATGCGGCCGGCGATGCCGCCATCGGCAACAGTAGCGGTGGCGTCCGTGTCTCTGATTTTGCGACGGACAATACCATTGGCGGAGCCGCGGCCGGCGCGGGCAATCTGATCTCCGGCAACAGCTGGGGCGTGCAGATTTTTACCAATGCGTTCGATAATTTCGTACAGGGTAACCTGATCGGCACCGATTGGACGGGGACGGCTGCGTTGGCCAACACTGGCGTGGGCGTAACCATTCAGACCGGTGCCAATGGCAACACTATCGGCGGCACGCTGGCTGGCGAGGGCAACGTAATTGCCTATAACAGTAGCAGCGGCGTGCAGATTACGACCGACTCTGGCAGCGGCAATTCAATTCTGGGTAACTCAATCCACACAAACAGCGGGCTCGGTATCGAGGTCATGCCCTGGGGCGTCGACGCCAATATCATCGCGCTGAGCTCGGCAGTAACAGACGGTGCGAGCACAATCACGATCGGAGGCACTGTCACCGGCGCCCCGGCCAGCACCACTTACAGAGTCGAATTATTTGCAAATGTTGCGGGCGATCCCAGCGGCAGCGGCGAAGGCGAGATTTACCTTGGTTTCGTTGATGTCGTAACCGATGTCTCGGGTAATGCCACGTTCAGCGTGCCGTTGGCTGCCGTCGTTCCACCAGGTTACATGATTTCCGCAACGGCGACCGCTCCGTTGGATAACACGACCGAATTCGCCGGGAATATCGTTGCGATCTCCCTCCCACCGGTAATCGACCTTGATTTGGACAACAGCTCCGGCGAGACCGGTGCCGATTTCACCACCGGGTTTATCGAGGATGGCGGTCCTGTACTGATTGCCGACGACGACGGCACGCTGACCGATCCCGACACACTGCAGTGGATGACCGTTACCATCACAAACCCGCTTGACGGTGTTTCTGAATTATTGGCTGCGGATATAACAGGTACCAATATCGTTGCGGTCTATGATCCACTCACCGGCATACTGAATTTGTCGGGCGCAGACACCGCTGCACATTATCAGCAGGTGCTGCGTACAGTCACTTACAACAATTCTTCTGACGATCCAACTCTCACGACCCGGATTATCGAATTCATCGCCAATGACGGCGGCAGCTCCAGCAACCTCGCCACCACGACATTGACTATTAGCGCGGTGAACGATGCCCCAGTGCTGGGTGGTGCCAACAACTTGACAGCAATCGGCGAGGACCCAATCAGCAATAGCGGGACGCTCGTCTCGGACCTTTTGGCGGGGCACTTCAGCGATGTCGACGGCGGAGTTTCAGGTATTGCCGTGTTCGCAGTCGATAACACAAACGGTACCTGGCAGTACTCCACCGATGGTGGCAGCAGCTGGTTGGATTTCGGCGCAGTTGATACCAGCTCGGCCCGATTACTGGCAGCGGACGCTAATACCTACGCACGTTTCGTACCGGATCCCGACTGGAACGGTACGGTAGTCAATGGAATTAGCTTCTATGCCTGGGATCAGACAACCGGAACAGCCGGCGGAACCGCCAATCTGACGGGCCTCGAGTCCGTACGCGATGAGTTCAACGTCGTCAACTACGGCAACAACAATGGCACGCAGAACTGGACTTCCAACTGGGCCGAGTTCAGCGACGATGGATCACCGGCTACCGGGAATATCAGCATCACAGGTGGTGGTCTGTATCTCGATAATCAGGATGGCGGCAGCCTCGAGAGTGTTTCTCGGCAACTCGACCTGTCCGGTGCAACGTCGGCAACTTTTTCATTCGACTACAGTGGATATGCGTTCTCGGGAACCGATAGTTTCGCGATAGCGGTTTCCAACGATGGCGGCACGACCTGGCTACAACTCGAGGAAATTGTCTTTGTAGACGACCCGGGAACAAACTTTTCCGGGAGTCGCAGCTTCGATTTGGCCAGCTACCTGAGCCTAACCTCAGACATGGTCATCCGCTTCGAGATTACGTCGGGTCTGGCCGGGCCAGGTCAGCATGTGGCCTTTGATAATGTTGAAGTCTCCTACGACAGCTCCGGGGCAACCGGAGGGGCTACCGCCTTTAGCGCAAGTACCACCAGTAGCAGTATCACAGTTAACGCGGCAAACGATGCCCCGGTATTGACACCGGCAACACCGAGTCTGCCGACGATCAACGAAGATGACATTAACAACAGCGGTATCCTGATCTCCACCCTGCTCGGTGCTTCGGTCAGCGATATCGACAGCGGTTCGCTGC
>JAOTXU010000024.1 GCA_029862165.1 Gammaproteobacteria bacterium | reverse complement strand
GCCCCGGTATTGACACCGGCAACACCGAGTCTGCCGACGATCAACGAAGATGACATTAACAACAGCGGTATCCTGATCTCCACCCTGCTCGGTGCTTCGGTCAGCGATATCGACAGCGGTTCGCTGCTCGGTATTGCAGTCACCGATCTGTCCAGTGGCAACGGCACATGGGAATACTCCACCGACGGTGGTGTTAGCTGGATTGCGGTCGGAACAGTAACTGACGCCAGTGCCCTGCTGTTGCGTGACAGTGACCACATTCGTTTTGTACCCGATGGCGCCAATGCCGATGCGGCCAGCTTTGACTTCCGTGCCTGGGATCAAAGCACTGGCCTGTTTGGCACTCAGGTCAATACCAGCCCGAACGGCGGTACGACTGCGTTTTCAACTGCTACTGATACCGCCGACATCATAGTTAACACAGTCAATACCGCTCCCTTTACGACGGGCCCTGTATCGATCTCTACCGTCGAAGACGGGCCGACGACAACCTATGACCTTTACACATTATTTGGCGATACCGATGATCCGCTGACATCTCTGACCTTTAGCATCGTATCGAATGACAACACGGTGCTGACCACCGCCAGCATTGACAATGCCACGGGTACGTTAACCATGACACAGGCTGCGGACTTGAGCGGCGTTGCGACGTTGACACTCCGTGCGACCGATCCATCGGGCGCTTTTGTTGATACAACCTTCACAGTAACTGTCGACCCGGTTGACGACCCGGTGGTCAACCTGGCGCCGGCCGCACAAACTGTCGCAGACGGGCAGTTCCTGTTGTTCTCATCGGCAAATGGAAACAGCATCTCTGTATCTGATGTGGATAGCACAAATGTCACCGTCTCATTGTCGATCCCGGCCGGTTTTTTGACCCTTGGCAGCATTACAGGCCTGGTCTTTAGCGCAGGCGACGGAATCTCCGATTCACAAATGACATTCACCGGATCGATAGCCGATGTCAACGCCGCATTGGATGGCCTCTTGTTCCAGCCGCTTGTGTCCTTTGGCGGTATTGTGTCTTTAGAAATTGCAACGTGGTCACCGGATTTGCCACCGGCCGATCGTGCGCCAATACGCACAGATGTTGTCAATGTAATGATACTCGATGCGGTCGTGACGACCGAATCAGTTTTACCCGGCCCGGTCGATAACCAGGCTACGCCCGCGCCGAATGACTCTGATGATTCGGAGCCTGACTTGGAAGAATCCTCAACGGATGAAACCGAGGACCAAATCGCTGCCGAACCCGAGTACGCGGCCGGGCTCTCAGGGTTTAGCGACTTCAGCGTGGCTAATATTGAATTGCCGGAGGTCGTAGAACCGGCACTGCCGGACAGCGATTTTGCGAATACGCGTGAGGTTGTGTCGGCGATGACCCGCATGTTGATGGAGCTGGGCATCGACGGAAAGTTGCCGGCCTTTATTATCAGTGATGCGGTCATGGACGCATTGGACGCAATGAAAGATGAAATGGGCGGCCTGGACAATGCAAGTGACCAGCAGCATGAATTCCTGGTTCAGCTTGCTACCGGTCTTACACTGACACTATCGGCCGGCTTTGTCAGCTGGATGATGCGTGCGGGCGCCCTGTTGACCAGCCTGTTGTCGACCACGCCGCTGTGGCAACGATTCGATCCGCTACCCGTACTTGCCGGCCGACGCGACGAAGACGAGGACGAGGACGAAGATCGGGACGCTGTCAGAGCCCTGTTTGGTGCAGACGCATGAAATCCCTAGGGCCCACTTTCCGCATCAGTCTCAGTCTTGCCCTGCTGACAGTGTCAGTATTGTTGATGGGCGATCTGTTTGGTCTGATACCCAACCGGCTCGACCTGCAAATGGACAATCGGCAGACTCTGACCGAAGCGTTGGCAATACAATTGTCGCATGCAGCCAGCGCAGCCGATATGAACCAGATCGAGGGGACACTCAAATCTATCGTTAACAGAAATGACAGTGTACTTTCCGCGGCAATGCGGCGCGTCGACGGCACAACACTGGCTGTGGCAGGACCGCATGCCGAAAACTGGGTAACACCAACCGGTAACAAGTCTACGCCGGATAATGTGCAAGTGCCGATTTTCAAGGGCGCTGAGCGTTGGGGCACCGTAGAACTACTATTCTCGCCGATACGACAGTCAGGCATGTCTGCATTTTTTGGCAGCACCCTGTTTCACTTGCTGTTGTTCGTTGCCGTGTCTGGCTTTGTAGTTTTTGCAGTATTCATGCGTCGTACTCTGCAGATACTTAATCCTTCGGCCGTTATTCCACAACGCGTCCAGGCAGCATTAAATGTCCTGGCCGAAGGCGTTCTGATCCTGGATGAAAAAGAAAGAATTGTATTGGCAAATCAGTCGTTTGCCTCAAAAATCGAGTCGACGCCTGAATCGCTCATAGGCCGAAATGCCTCGGAATTTGGCTGGTCGCGCTGGCCCACGGATCACCCAGACCAGGTAATGCCCTGGGTCGATGCGCCTAAAGAGGGCGTCAAGGGAGTTGGCGTGCTGCTTGATACGCCGTCGGAGGATCGACGCACACTGATGGTCAATGTCGCACCAATTTTCGATGGCAAAGAAAAGAGCAAGGGCGCCATGATTACTTTCGATGATGTCACGATGCTCGAAAGCAAGAATAACGAGCTGCACATCACGCTCCAAGAGTTGCGTCAGTCACAAGAAGAGATCAGCAGGCAAAACCAGGAACTGAAGATTCTGGCAACGCGGGATTCACTAACCGGTTGCCTCAATCGCCGCGCTTTCTACGATCAATTTCGTAAACTTTTCAGGCATGCCGGCGAGAACGAAACGCCCCTTTGTGCGCTGATGGTCGATATCGACTACTTCAAAAGCATCAATGATCGCTTTGGCCACTCTGCCGGCGATAAAGTAATCAAAAACGTCGGCGATATCCTGACCGAGAACGTCAGGCCTAATGATTTGATTTGCCGATATGGTGGTGAAGAATTTGCAGTAGTGCTGCCGGGTCTGGATATAGATGCCGCCGCGCACGTAGGTGAACGCATTCGTCTGGCGGTTGCAAGCGAGGCCGGTTGCGAACTCGGCAAGGACCACAAGGTCACGACAAGTCTGGGTCTCGCCTCATTGGATAGCGGTGCTGAAAATGCCGATGCTCTGCTGGATTTTGCTGACAAAGCACTCTATGTCGCAAAAGAATGCGGTCGTGACCGCTTGATCCGCTGGGCCGATGCCAAGAATCCTATCGATGTGATAACCGGGATGCCGATACCCGCCAGTGCAGACGACAACGACACGCGGGCGATTGAAATCACTCGTCTGCGCCAGAAGCTCAAGACGTTACAGGAGTCTCAATCCGACAATTCCAGTGGGCACGATCCCATTACGGACTTGCCGAACTATGCCTCTTTTACGCAACGTGTAATCGACGCCATCGCACTGGCCAAGCGCCATAAACAAATGGTTGGCGTGTTGGTGGTTGATATCAATATGTTCCGTCGAACTGATGATCAGCTGAGTAATGTTTACAGCGATCGCCTGTTACGGGCGGCGGCCGAAAGATTGCAATCTATATTACGCAGCAGCGATTCCGTAGGTCTGCTCGAACCTGGCGCCGCGCCCGGTCTGTTCCGGATGAATCGGGAAGAATTCGGAATTTTGCTAACCGAGCTAAGCGATCTCGAAAGCGTTACGCTTGTAGTGAAACGCATGTTCGAAGCCCTGGCCCCGCCGTTGGAGGTCGAGGGTGACGAAATTTACCTCACCAGCGCAGTCGGCATCAGCGTTTTCCCACACGATGGAGACGACGCGGAACGTTTGATTCAAAACGCCCGTACGGCCCGCAATCATGCCAAGAGACATGGCCGCTATTATCACGTCCAGTTCTACGCCGAAGAGATGAATGTAGCCTCTTCCCGTCAGATCCAGCTGGAAACCTATTTGCCACGCGCGTTGGAAAGAGACGAATTTACGCTTGCGTATCAGCCCAAGGTCGATATCGCCAGCGGAAAAATCACTGGTATGGAAGCATTGCTGCGCTGGGAGCACCCGGTGCTCGGCAACATACCACCGAGCGAGTTTATTCCGCTTGCCGAACACACCGGCCAGATAATTCCGATCGGCGAATGGGTCATGAAAACGGCATTCGGCAATGTCCGCAAGTGGCTGGATGATGGTCTGCAAAACGCCCACGTTGCGGTCAATTTGTCGGCGATGCAGTTCCGGAAATCCGATCTGGCTGGATTAGTCGGCAAACTTCTTTTAGAGGCGGGTCTGGATGCGAATCGAGTGGAATTCGAGCTTACCGAAACCATGATCATGGACGATGTCGAAGGCGCTATCACGACAATGCGAGCCCTGAGTAAACTTGGTTCCCATATCACCATCGACGACTTTGGCACCGGTCATTCGTCACTGGGTTATCTGAAACGCTTTCCAATCAATTCCGTCAAGATCGACCGGTCTTTCCTGGTCGGTATTACAACCCAAGAGACCGATAGAGCGCTGGTCGAAGGCATTATTGCGATGTCGCACAGCATGGGTCTGCGAGTCATCGCGGAAGGGGTCGAAACCACCGATCAGCTCAACTTGCTAAGCGATTTAGATTGCGACGAATTGCAGGGTTATCTGTTCAGTCGTCCGGTACCCGCCGAACAAGTCACGCACCTGCTCAGTTCCGACCAGCGCTTACAGGACACACTGTCCACCATGGTGCATGAGCGGGTCGTCGTAACAGAATAGTCGTAGTCGCCAGCTGTCGTCACCAAATCTCTATAGCGCCTGCCATTTTGTGCGCTAAGAGGACAAACCACCGGTAGCGTGGGGAAGAATTGCGATCAGTGGGGCCAGCTCTTTCTCGTAGTGTTTCCATCGGTTTGCGGACTCAGTGTATATTGGCTGACGCACCTGCATGCTGCTGAACGGGTTTATGGCCCGTTTGTTTTTGTGGAATTCCAGGCAACGATCGTCCCACTCCAATCCCATACGCTCGATTAATTGTCTGCTGACTTTCTCCTGGGCCATTACCAACTCTTCATATTGCACTGCGAAGATCTCAGCCCCGAACAGACTCGCCCAATGCCCCATCAATCTTTCGTAATCCAGATAAAATTGCCCCAATTCCCTCAGATCGAAAGAGTATTCATTGCCGGTGGCAAAATAGTGCAAATAATTGGACGTGCAAGTATCCAATGCATTACGCTGGCAATGAATAATCCGTGCGTTAGGAAAGAGCGTCTTGATAAGACCGACTCTCATAAAATTGTCAGGCATCTTATCGGTTATGCGTTTCGCTTCGTGCGAGTAACTACGTAACTCTTCGAGATACTGTTTGGAGAGTTCCGGCGCAATAGCCTCGTAGCATAAAGGCATACACTCCGGATAAGATTTTGAAGCTTTGTACTGCTCGTGTATGGCTTTCTCGTATCGTCCAAATGAAGCCAGTTCGCCAGCTCCATGCACTTGGGGATGACTTGCGATTATCTGTTCGACCAGCGTGGTCCCGGAACGGGGCATCCCAACCACAAATACGGGCAATTCGGCATCAGATCCGCTCGCCCCGATTCCCTCAAAGTATTCCTTTGAATAAGCCGCAATCAATCTATCTACGTAAACCGTAAACGTTTTTGCATCATACGTTATGGCTTTGCGTTTAAGGGAGTTGGCCTCGGTGTAATGCTGAAATGCTTTATCGTAGATTTTTGCATCGTGAAATATATTTCCAAGCGCAAATTGGTAGTGCATAGCATCCGTTTCTGATAGTGCAGGCGCCTGCAATTGGTGTTCGATTAAGGAGACCTGCTCTTGCTCCGGCTTTATTCTGCTCAAGTTTCGATATGCCTCGGCGTAATCAGGCTTGATACCAAGAGCCTGCTCATAATGGCCTACCGCGTCCTCCCGACGGCCGACTTCGTTAAGTGCGTTTCCCAGATTATGGTGCGCCTCGGCATAATCAGATTTGATGGCCAGGGCCTGTTCGTAGTGGCTAATCGCCTCGTCCGGGCGGCTCAGCTCATCAAGGGCAATCCCGAGGTTGTAATGGGCCGTTGCAAAATCAGGCCGGATGGCTATGGCCTGTTTGTAATGATCAAGCGCTTCCTTCGGTCCTGCATGTTCTTTGACGGCATTGCCCAGATTGCTATGCGCCTCCGCATAGTCGGGTCTAATCGCAAGAGCCTTTTCATGGCAGGCAATGCCCTCTTCCAGTCGCCCCAGTTCTACGAAAGCATTGCCTAAATTGGTATGCGCCTCAGCGTAGTCAGGCGCAATAGCAAGGGCCTGCCGATAGTGGCCAATGGCCTCTTCCGCTCGACCCAGATCTTTAAGCGCGATCCCGAGGTTATTGTGCGACAAAGGAAAGTCAGGACTAATCGCAATGGCCTGTTTGTAACAGGCGATTGCTTCCTCCAGACGGCCCGTTTCCTTGAATGCGTTTCCCAGGTTGTTGTGTGCGCCTGCGAAATCAGGCTTGATGGCGAGCGCCTGTTGATAACGGGCAATGGCGACATCATATTTTTGCAACGCCCGATATGCTTCGCCGCACATATTATAGAATTCCGGTTCATCCGGACGTGCTTTTATTGCACTCTCAATCAACGTCGCAGCATCCTCACTTTTGCCCACCTGCAGAGCAACTACGCCCAGCAAATGCAATGCATCAGGATGTTGAGGTTGATCCCTTAGAATTGTTCGATAAATAGTTTCGGCTTGTTGTAATCGTCCGGATTGATGATGTTCCAATCCGGTCTGAATCAGCTCAGAAATATCAGTCGGCATTAATTTATCCGGCACGCCGCACGCCGCGGCACGTCATCTTTGTTACTGCGGAAACATCGATTGGCGTTTGTAGCCCGAAGGCGGCTCAAAAGCGTCCGGGTCCAGCTTCAGACGCTTGGCCGAGCGTAAGTTGCTCTCGCCTGTTTTCCGGCCGTTTTCGAACTCTTCAGTCGCCACAGGAAACCCTTTAAGCTCCTTCATGTATGCAAAGGCCGGTTCACCGGCTGCCGAGCCCTTAGCGAAGTCTGGCAATGCGTCTAGCATCTCGCGAAAAAAACCAGACATTTCCTCGAATACATCAACAACGTCGCTACCGCCCTCAATATTGTCCCAGTCTGTCACCCACATCTCACGAACCTTGTCACCGTCCCGATACACTTCGTACTTAACGCAAGGGTAGCCATTCTTGTCGGCGCGTTCGCCGGTTCTCTTGAGTTCGCTCTTTGACGCTTGAGCCGGCGCCTTAGCTTTCGGCATGCGCTGCTTCATCATTTGCTCGACCATTGCCCGTTGGTCCGCCGGCACATTCTTGAGCGCTTCCTGCATCTGCGCCATAGCGCTGCTGACCTGCTCGTTGATCTGTTGTGAAGTACTCTTATCCATCACATGGTAGGAACGGTTTTCGTGATCGACTACGATCATCTCGCGACGATCAGCATGATAAATCCAGTCGCCCTGTCGGCGATCAGCGCCGGTGGCGAAACTCATTTTGAGGGCACGTCCCTCGACCGCCGACTGAATCGATTCTGATTTTGGCGGCGACTGCTCATGATCGGTAGCGTCAATTTCGTAGACCACACCCGCGCCCACGGATCCGGCGAACAGCCCAACGAGCGTCAAAGTGATGCATAACTTCTTCATTTCACAGCCCCCAGGCCGATTAATGTTTAGTGGTCCAGCATATCGCACCACAGCGGCATATGCGACGCGCTTTTCACCTGCCCGGATAGGATCTTGCGTCCCGCCGATTTCCTTCTCCCCGGCTTGGCGATGTAAGTTATCGTTACACAATGCAATTTAACGCCATTACATATCTGTCGCCGCACTTTCGCGATGCGTTACTGACGTTTTTGTGTCTTGCCTGGTTTCCCACGCTGGCATGGTCGGCCTGCGAGGCGCCATTACCGCATATGCCGCGCGAACGCGGATGGTGCTTCGGCTTGGCCGGAAACGCCGATGCGGACTACTCCGGAACTGGCATGCCAAACGAATTTTTTATGGCCGAACGTCGTTTCAGTGGTGCGTTCTTCGAACGTCATGGCCACAACCGACAATTTCTCCTCGGTCTCGACTACGGTTACCGCAATTACGATCCCGACGAGCCGTTCGGTCCCAACCTGGATCTCTACACCCTCACCCTTGAGCCGCAATGGGTCGTACAAGGCGACAAGCGCGAATGGCTGCTCAGACTGGGCCTGTCCAGAGCAACCTCGTCAAACCGTAACACGCACGCCGATGTCAAAGCCGATGAGCTGTTCGCGGCAATAACGCTGGTCACCCGCCAGCCGCTCGGTCCGCGGCAGCGCCTGGTCCTGGGTGTTGCTCACGACCAGCTCTTTGGCGGCGCGCATACCTATCCATTGGCAGGTCTTGAAACCAGCTTGAATTCCCAATGGCAGTTGGGGCTGGTACTGCCCGCGCCGTACGCGCGTTGGCGTGGTCAGTCCCGCTGGTCCGGCCAGATCTATCTGCAACCCGCGGGTTCGCGTTGGTTTGTTCTGGATGGGAATTCCGGGCGTGAATTCGAAGCAAGTGCGCGTGACATGCGTCTTAGCGGCATGCTGCGTCGCCGACTGGGGCGGCGCTGGGAAATCGAAGGCACACTGGGCATCAGCTTCAACCGCAGCCTGTCCACGCGGGCGGGTGACGGACGGCTAGTTTCCGGGAGTCTCGATACGGCACCTTTCGGCGCGCTTTCGCTGCATCATCGCCCTCACGATTAGCAGGCAACTCTACGCTGGAAACATCACCGCCGGTCGAGTGCTCGGAGTTGTTTAAGCATTTCCTGCGGCCTGTCCGCCGGGCTTTCGCCTGCCCAAACGAGGATTTCGTGTGCCGCGGCTGCCACCGGCACTCGTGGATAGCGGGATTCCGTCAGCCAGTTAACAAATTTCATCGTTCGAAAACCGTCCAGCCAACGGGTGAACTGCGCTTGCAAAGATTGCACGCTTGCGACGTTGGCACGCGTCTTGTCCAGCCACCGGTCAAAACCCATCGAATCCAGAAACGGCGCATAGGTGGATGGCACCGGGCCGTCAGCCACCGCGCATTCTTCGAGCGCGTTGCCAAAGATCGGTAGTTCACGATAAACCGCTGGCGCATAGGTCGTCTGAGATTGTTTTTTGGCACGCCACATCGCCGCCCCAGTGCCGAATGGCACGCGCCTTGAAATACGTGCCGACGGAAAAACAGTGGTGGTGTTTATCTCACCGACGCTACCGCGTTTAAGTAACTTGTTAATAAAATAAAAATCCTCGCCGGCAGGCCGTCGATTCATTCCGCCTTCCTGGGCATAGATCTCTGAGCGCGCCGCGAGTGCCGAACCGACGGTGTAACTGGCGTATGGCGACCCGGCCGCCTGCAGACCCCGTTTATAGCAACGCAAGTGCAGTTCGTAATCGATAATTGCCGCGCGGGCGTCAGCCGGTGTGTCGTCTATCGGATGCTCGAAATAAATTGTCGCACCCAGCGCGACTGACTCGTTGCGAAAATAGTTGTCGATGGCAGTCAGATAGGTCGGGGCCACACTGCAATCGGCATCCAACGACACAATTACGCCACGACCATTACGCGATGCTGCGAGTCGCGACAATGCCGTATCCATGCCCAGTTTTCGTGCCAGACCAACGCCGGCGTGGTCCGCTGGCAAGCCACGATAATCGAGTACGTGACATCGCAGCTGATTATCGTGTCGCCGGCTAGCCCAGGCGGTGGCGTCATGAAGGCACTGTGTGCTCAGTCGCTGCATTTCCGCGCTGGCATCATCCGGTGCGTTGACGACCAACAACAGCTCCACGGCGCAATCCGGACGTGATGCAGCCGCCACCGTGTCCAGCGTTGTAATCACATCGGATTCACCCAGTGCCGGGACGACAACGACCAGACCAAGACCCGGATCCGGTGCCGGCAGCTCAGGCAGGCTCAAATAGGCATGACGATCGAGGTAACGCCTGGCGTCACCTGCGTAATGCTGTGCGAAAATGGCCTGGTTAGTTGTAGCTTGTGAGACTGGCGATGACACGTAAATCCATAGACCTTTTAGTAGCGACCGCTCCGTCCTGGGTCGAGGCGCCGCTGGGCGACTTCGATAAATTCATGATGGACCACGCCAACTGCGAGCGCAAAGCCTCGGCGTTGGCAATGAGCCTGGTAATGAAATATGCCGACCGCCAGGCAATCATTCCCGGACTGATAGACCTTGCCCTTGAGGAGCTCGAGCATTTTCGCCAGGTCTACGAGCTAATGCAGGCGCGCGGGCTCACATTGGCAAGCGACGTACCGGATCCGTACGTTAAGAAGCTTGTGAAGCTGATGCGACATACACGCGACGAACGGTTCATCGATCAACTGCTCGTCGCTTCGATTATCGAGTGTCGCGGCGCCGAGCGGTTCGGTCTGATCGCCGCAGCGCTCACCGATCCCGGCTTGAAAGCGTTTTATACAGAACTGCACAAGGCGGAAAAAAAACACGGCCACCTGTTCGTGCATTTGTTATTAAGGGAATGCCCGGAGGAACTGGTGTACCCGCGCTGCGAAGAATTGATGCAAGAAGAAGCACGGATCGTGCAGACTCTGCCATGGCGCGCAGCGCTGCACTGAGTGAACACCAGGCTTTGCTGATTAGAATGTCTCAACCAGCGCCATGAGCTGATCCCAATCCCCGGATTCCTCGGCCTCAATTATGCGCTGGTGCATCGCTGCGTTAAAACCTGCCAACTTATCGAGCGTTTCCTCGAAACGCCGGTCGGGGCGAATTGATTGCAAAAATGGGTCAATATCCAACAGCCAATTGTCGAAAAGAACGGAGCTACGATAACCGCCCTCAACAGCTTCTTTTAGCGCAACGAAGGCTTCTTCTCTACGATCCAGCAATGCATAAATTTGCACGTCAAGGATTCCATGACCAAACATACCGTGTCGCGGCATGCCCTGAACCACGGCAAGAGACGCTTTGAGTAATTCATCGGCACGTTTTGTATCGCCGTTTTGCCGGTGTATGTAGGCGAGTTTCACAACATTGCGAACGGTAAGTCGATCTACGGGCAACTCTCCGTCGCCCTCCAGTTGCGGCGCCCGACGCACTATGTATTCTCGCGCCTTGGACAGATCACCCGCCAATAAGGCCGCATCTGCTGCAATAACCAGCATGAATGGCTGTATTTGATCGTTGTCGATGCGATCGGAGAAAGCATCGAGAGATTTTTCGAACTCGCCGTCGAATAGCAGCTGAAACCCCTCTACAGACGCCGCGATCGGATGATTGGCGGGCACGTCATTCAGCAGAGCACGCACTTTGTCGAGCTCGCCAAATTGCACATAAATCCCCAGAGTAATGTTAACGCCAAGCGTCGGGTCGGTGCTTAGGGTCTGTGCCTTCCTGTTCCAGGCAATGGCTTCATCCAATCGGCCCATGCCCAACAAATGCACAGCAATGTATTGATATGGGGTTGGCCATTCCGGGTGAATTTCGATCGCGTCGAGCCACAACTTTAGTGCGACGTCGTTTTGTCCCAGCCGGGCGTAAAGCGTAGGCAGGTTTGAAGATGGAATGCGGCCCAATGGATCGAGTTGCAATGATCGATGATAAAACGCTATTGCGTCCTCGTAGCGTTGCTCCTCGCCTCTGAGGGAAGCAAACCACATATATGCGCGGGCGTGATTCGGATTCAAAGAAATCGCGCGCTCAAACGCCGCTTCCGCTTCGACATTCTCCTGCCCCGCCCGGGTTTGCGCCCAAATATTGATTTTCATTAGACCGAGCGTCGCGTAGGCATCGGCAAGTTCCGGATCAAGAGACAGTGCGATATCCAGATTGTCCTGCGCCAGAAGGAGCGCATCATCACGTGGCAGTGCGGCATGATTGATTTGTAACAGCAATATGCTTTCGGCAAGACCAACGTAGGCCTCGGCGTACTCAGAATCGAGACTAATTGCCTGCTCGAATTGCTTGCGTGCCTCCTGAGTCGTTTCCAGTCTGCGCAGGTACAGGTTCTCACGACCGGAAACATAAAGACTGTATGCGCGTATGTCTTTGGTCGGAATGCGCGCGACAGCATTCTGTTCGCCGGGCACAAGCGCTGTTTGTAACGCGGTCGTTATCGCTGCCGATATTTCACTCTGGATAGAAAAGACATTCTCCATAGTAAATTGTCGATCGTAGCTTTGCGCCCACAAATGCTCGTCGGTCTTCGCGTCGATGAGCTGTACGTTGATTCTTACATTGTCACCGACTTTTTGGACCGCTCCTTCAAGCACTGTATCGACGCCGAGTTCCTCTCCAATCTGCCGCAAATTCTTGGTGGTATCGCGATACTCCATAACCGATGTTCTGGAAATAACCTTTAGCACACCGGTGTTGGCAAGCTTGGTTAACAAATCATCATGGATGCCGTCAGCGAACAACGCATTTTCCTCATCGGTGCTACGGCTGGTAAACGGTAGAACCGCGATCGAATCGTGTATTGCGGGCTGGCCGAAAGCGGTTAACGGAACGTCGTCTTGCAATTCGGCAACGTTGAAGGTCATCGATACCGCCAACGCAATGATCAGCAGACCCATGATCGTGTAGTTCATGACCCGCCCTGATTTCTTGGATTGGTTTGGCTTACGAACTACGTTGCGGTCAAGACGGACGCCTTCTGGTGTGATCTCAAATACCCAGGCGAATATTAGACATGCTATGAACCCCAGCAGGACAACAATGACGTAAATCTGAAATGTGACTTCGTCTGCGCCAAACGTGGGCAAAAGAACAGAACCAGCCTCAATTATGATCCAGGCGACCAGGGCATAAGCGGCCGCAACACGCGGAACATTGCGACGCTGGAGTTCGGAGACAAGATTACGCATGTGTGCTGATTATAGGTGATAAACGCGCCAAAGGGCCACGGAACAGAGTCTGAGAATCCAGCCCCTAATACCGCTCAAGAAGCCGCTAGAGGTTGGATGCGGCTGTGACGGGTTTGGTTTAAATGGTGCTTATAACTGGACTTAGCAAGGACCAACCCACCATTCCAATTTAGCTGACCAACTGGTCTTTCAGCACCACCCGCGCCTTGTCCTGGTCGGCCGTTTCCAACGCGACAATCCCGGCACCCGCGTCCTTGTTGACGATATGCAAACCACGGATGGTGATACCCGCATCCGCCAGCCGTCGGGACAACTGTGCCAGCGCTCCGGAGCCCTGCTCCAGACGCACGAGTAATGTCTCGCTCGCATAAACGTGGTACCCGGCCTCGGACAGAATGCGAAACGCAAGCTCGTACGGCTCCGGTTGCAGGCTGATCACCGACATGCGCCCCACAACGTGCCCGCTAAAATCGATCAGGTTGATATCATTGCAGGCCAACATGTCAGTAATCTCTGCCAGCAATCCCAGATAAGTAGGCTGGATGATAAGCATGGTTTTCATGCTGCCTCTCCTCCCGCGTGGCGGATATCTGCCAATAGCGCGTCGATCTGTTCGTGGCTGATGTGCGGCATACAAATCACATGACTTATACCGTCGCTACTGGCCAGTTGCCACTTGTCGCGCACCGGCGCCGCCGGAGTCTGGAAGACAACCGTAATCGACTGTGGATTGCGCCACGCGGAAATCCCGGCTTTGTTGAACTGAACTTCCGCATACTCGGCGACTTCGAGTGACCGCCGGATGCGGTCCCTGATTCCCTGCTCGCCCAGTTTGTGTATCGCACACCACAACGCCAGCGGGCTGAGACCATTGCGGGAACCCGTAACTGTTGTATCAAAACTGCCGATGTAGGCGACTGAACGCGCGATGCGTTCGACATTTTTAGCCCTGGCGAGCACGACGCCGCAGGGCATAGGCGTACCAAAGAACTTGTGACCGGATATCGCGATGCTATCGGCACCATCGGCAAAATCCCAGGATGGCCGCGGCTCAAGGTATGCCGCATAGCCACCACAAAGCGCCGCGTCGCTGTGGATGTAATGCCTTTCCAACGCCAGTTCGTCCAGTATGCCGCGGATGACGCCGACATCATCGCGGGCCTCTTTCATCGTCGTGCCGATGTTCGCAAATATAATGGGTGGCACATCGCGACGAACCTTCAACGACTCACGCAGGTCATCGTAATCCATTTGTCCGTTGGCATGCGAGCGGATCATGATGTTCGGCATGTTGAGGAAGTGCAGATTTTTGCGGACGCTGTAGTGACTGTCCTGTGAGAAATAAACAATCCCGTTGGCCAACGTTTCCCTTGCCAGGTAAAGTCCGTAGAGATTTCCCTCGGTACTGCCATTGGTGACATAGCCCCACCAGTCGTCCTGCGGCGCCCGTGTCATCTCGGCAAAAAACTGCACGACTTCACGCTCGAACCTGTGTGAGTTGAGTTTGTAACTGCCGTGTTTAAAGGGATCGCCGATATTATTCAGGCCATGACTCAAAAACGGCGCCAGCTCCTGATAATCGATATCGAACGCGACCGGGTAACCCAACTCTACCCTGGCGGCGTCACGCAAATAGTCGAGAAAATCCGCAAGCTGTGACTGGTCCTGACGTGAAAGCATAAACTTATGCTAGCCAGACCGTTTCAACCCGCAATAGGTATTTACCCACTCAAGATCCGTCGTTGTTCGATATTTTGGGACGGACGCTAAGTCGTTGTTTCGGCGGCGGCTATGGCTCTCCGTGAACCGGCGGCCTATGGTCGTAGCGGTCGTGAGCGTCTTCTATTGCGACGCACTGCCAAATAAGCGCCCTCTTCGAACGACAGTATGGCGTTGACGTCGTCGACGGCAACGGGCATCCGTTCCAGATTTTTCTCGGTCTCGCCGATGCACTTGCTCACCACATGCACAAAGTCTACGCACAACAAAAGAGGATCCGACCTTCGATTAAACCGCTTTGTCCCAATGTATTGGATTCCTTTTTGAGGGCTTAGAACTCATTCTTGATAGCGAACCGGAATCTACGCTATCGGCAAGAACATAGTACGAACATAATGCTTATCTCCGCACACGCCGGCGGCGCAACAAGTGCTGGCAACTGAGGTATCTCCCGGCTCGAGAGCCACATTATGGGCTGATTCTTCTATAATGAGAGGACGGGAGGGATAACAATGATTAAACACTCGGTCGGGCTCGGAATACTGCTCCTCTTTGCTGCCTTGCAGACGCCGGTTGCTACCGCCGGCAATGGCGGCATCGAATCGCCACAGGAGATTGGGCCATGGGCTGTTGGGCGCACGACATTTGGAATTGTCGACCCGGCACGCAATGATCGGCCCCTGCTCGTCGACGTCTGGTATCCGGTAGACGCCAACGACACCGGCGGCGTTTCGCTTTCCGAATATGATCTCGTATTCGCGACCCTGCAGTCGGCGATCGCGCTCCATGAGCCACCCGTGTCGACCGAGACGGTGCGGCCGCTGATCGTCTTTTCACATGGCAGCGGCGGGATCCGCTATCAATCGTTTTTCCTGACGGAGGCTCTTGCCAGTCACGGGTTCATCGTCGTGGCGCCGGATCATACCGGCAATACGGCTGCCGACCTTGTATTTGGCACGGCTGTTCCGCTCCAGCAGTCCGCTCTCGACCGGCCGCAGGACATTTCCTTTGTCATCACGCAAATGTTGGCTAAAAACGCCGATCCCGACGACGCTTTCGCCGGCACGATCGACTCGACAAGAATCGGCGTTACGGGCCATTCCTTCGGCGGATTTACCAGCCTTGCAATGGCCAGCGGGTACCAGGCGATACCGCCCGACCGTCGGGTTGCAGCCATCGCTCCGTTCGCGCCTGCGTCCGGCGTCCTCGGTGACATCGAGCTGGCATCCATCGGCATTCCGACCTTGATCCTCGGCGGGACTGCGGATATCACGACCCCTATCGATCCGGAGAGCACGCGACCCTGGTCACTGCTACCGGCACATCCGCGATTTCGTGTCGATATTCTCGACGGCGGCCACCAGTCGTTCTCGGATATCTGCGTAATCGCGGATGCATTGCTCAGCACCGGCATCCCGCCGGATGTCATAGATTTTCTGCTCGGTAACGTGGATGAAGGTTGCGCGCCCGAGCTGATTGCGTTCGAAGAAGCTCATCGCCTAAGCAGGCTTTACGTGGTGGCGTTTCTGAAACGCTATGTTGCGAACGAGCTGCAATACCGGCGCTTTCTCAATTCGGGCTATGCCAACAGTCATGATTTGCCGGTCGATTTCTTCCAGGGAACTGCTAACGGACAACCCGGAGAAAACACACCCTAGCTGAGTACTTAGACTCCAAAATGACTTTGATACGAGTTCGGGGTAGCTGGCTAGCGCTGATCTAAAACAGGCGAACTCGCATTATGCCGGCCTTGTTCGTGGTTTATTATTTTGTGACCGCGATAGCCGTGCAAGCGAATTCGATCTGGGGTCAGACCATTACATTAGGGTTTTCTGTGAAGATCCGTTGCCTGCCCTCGATTATTCAATTTGTTTGATCAGCGGAACAACTTCTTGCTGCCCCACTTCAGCAAGATGAAGGCCAGAATCGCGATAACGAACAAGGTAGCGATCGAACTGCCAAAGAAGATCCAGATCCGGGTCTTTACGATAAACAATGCGATCGCAAAGCTAATGCCGATAATCAGCATCAGACCGCTCAGTCGATCGAAACCAGGCACTCGCGCAAAGTCCACGTACCTGCCGATCACCACTAACGTCAAGATCATAATCACAATCGGCAGACCGTAGATCAGGATGTTGACCTGCAACAGGTTCGCGCGAATGAAAAAAAGGCTGTATCCGGTCAAAACGGCGGCCAGGATGCCCGGTATGCACGCCGCATAGACGAGGACAGAATATAAATACTTCCACGGCGACCGTTCGCCTTCATCAGCCGAGAAACGGCCAACGAGCCAAGCCAGTACCGGCAAAGGACCAAGAGCAAGCAAAATGGCCAGAGGGTGTTGTGCGGCGGCGGCGATGAGATCGTTGACGCTCATGAACGGTGAAGGATAGCCCGTGCCCAGAGCGAAGTCGAAGAGAAGGAAGGGTCAAGACGCAATTTTCCAGCCTCATTCATGTCTTTTATTGTTTGTTACCACCCCCATCTGACTCGCTTCGAATCACGATATTTGCAGGCGTTGTCGTGCCTTCAATGACTCTAAAAATATCCGCAAGTCTTCCATTAACTGTAAACCGAAGCGCGAGATCATCAAAAAGGACGCAGTCATCCCTCGGTTCCGGTGATTTCCCGAGGCCAGTCTCAAACGCCTCCAGAATTACGCCTTTCTCTAAGGAATTGCAAAGCCTAATGATAACTCGGAGCAGTGCTTTGTGCCCTAGGTCTTGCGAATGTACCGCCTCGATCAAAAGCCGTTTCTGCTCTGCACCACTCAGCTCTTTTTTATTTTCCCTTGCCAAAAACGTCTCAAGATTTTTCGTATTGCAGGCGAATCAAGCCCAATTTTTCCGCGATGTCTACTGGTTTGTGAGGCGGCGAAAACACTGCGTGCATTCGCACCTGAGGATCAACCAGAAAAAGCGAAGCGCTGTGGGCGACGTCATAGTTGCCATCTTCATCCGGTGCATCGCGCTCATACATTGCACCGATCTGTAGGGATAGTGTGCGCAACTCATCATCTTCGCCGCGGACCCCGACAAAGGCCTCATCAAAATGACTCACATAGCGGGCCAGTGTCTCTGGGTCATCTCGATTTGGATCAACGGTAACCAACACTACGTGTGGACTATCGACGCCGGACTCCTCCATCTCGAATTTCACCCGACTCAGAGTCAGCATCGTAGTCGGACAAATGTCCGGACAGGACGTATAGCCAAAAAACATCAGTGTCCATTGCCCTCGTAACTGATCACGGCTAAACGTCTCTCCGTCGTGGTCCAGAAGCTGAAATTCGGGTAGAGGCCGGGGATCCGGCCACACCGTGCCCATCAATAATGTGTGTGGGCCGGTCTGGGTGCCTGGCCGGACGCTTTGATACCAGATAATGGACAGTCCCATGATCAGTGCGGCCAAAACGACGACGAATGCTTTTTGTCTCATGGGTTGTGCTCAACAGTGGTCTGCCCGGTTCGTGGCGGGGCCAGCAGAGCCAACAGAGCCAACACCAGCAGTGCCGCGAGCCAGTTATGCGCTACCGCCAGACCGATCGGCAGACTCGCAACAATTGCCGTCACACCAATGGAAAACTCGGCGACTGCAAGAACGATAATAGTAATCGCCACAATACGAAGTCTTCGATCGGCACGCAGCGCGCTGAAACCGGTCGCCAACAAAACCGCCAGTGTCAGTATTGCACTCAAACGGTGTGTCATGTGAATCGCCGCGCGCTCGGCACCGCCTATCGCGATCCCCTGCTTGTTGACCTCGTGGACCCGCGACAGATCGAAAGCAGTAATCAGTTCGGCCCCCGGCAACCAGGAGCCATTGCAGTCTGGCAAAGTCATGCAGGCGGTTGCGCCAAAATTGGCGCTGGTCAGACCGCCAAGCATTACCTGTAGACCGAGCAGTACCAATGCCGCCACGGCCCAGCCGCGCAGAGAGCCCCCTGCGCCACTTGATCGACCGGACTTGAAGACCACCCACCCAAGCAAAGCGAGCATCAGAAAGCCGCCGGCGAGGTTGCCCATAACTACAGCCGGACTGTGCAGGCTGCCGCTTCTGATACCCAGTACGGCCAGAAAAACCGTGAGCCCGAGCAGTGCCAGCGAAAGCAGACGATCCCGCTTTTGTCGAAAAGCCGTAATGTTCAGAAACAGGATGAGCAGACCCAGAACACTGGCAACAAGTCGATGCAACGGCGTGGCCCAGGCGAGTGGTTCGTTTGCCTGATCGCCGAGTCGTTCGTATGCACCCTGTGTATTGGTTTCTTGAGTAACAACAGGCATTGACCCGATCTGCCCGTAACAAGACGGCCAGTCAGAACACCCGATTCCCGAATGCGACAGACGCAAATAGGCGCTCAACGACACCAGAACGATAACAAGAAGCAAGGCGTACTTTGCTGTAGTCATCGCATTGCCTGATCAGTCTTTCGTCCGTGAAAGATGCAGCGCCTTGCCTCGAACCAGTCGTACCGGCTTGGGTATTTTTTTCCAATCCACGCGGTCATGTCCATAGCCGAAATTCCAGGCCCACGCGGCATCAAACTGAAAGTGATAATCGTTGCTAGTCCAGTATTCGCCGGCCTGCGTGTTCGGAAAATACTGCATGTTAGTAGTGGGCGGTGCATCAGTTTTGCGCAGATCGCTAATTGACGCCAGCTCATCACGCAAGGGAATACGCCAATCGTGGTGTCCACAGTGCCCGGTTGCGTTTACCGCCGAGACATAAGACCAGGTGTCGCAGCCACTGCCGGTACACTCGCCGCCGTCAACGGCGCCGCGATAGTCCAGACCGCCTGGCTCGTTCGATTCTTCGGGGTTATACCAGGTGTATGTGTTACGCCAGTCGTGCAAACCGGGCTCATCCGTTTTGACTTCCCACATGAGACCCGTGTATTGGTCCAACGCGCAGGGCCAGGAACCGGTGTCGGTGGGGATTTGATTGCCATCGACGCCAATTGCGGTATATTTCGTGTCGTGAATCTCCAGCCCCGGTCCGGAGTCTTTGCTGCACCCTGCCAAAAGCAGGGATATCACTGCGAACATTAATGTTGATAGAACCCTTGGCATCATGTCTCCTGACGGCGTCTCGTTCCCCATCGAGCCATTCCAGCACTACTTGTCGAGACATGAACTACGTATTATCCGAAGTCGTGTCCTCCCCGCGCCCAGACTATACTACGCCAGATTGGGTCTTTACCCATTTCAGCGCCCAACACTCACTCTTAACACGGACTGAAATCAATGAACCAAAAATCCAGTTCACACGATAACGAACGCGTGCCGGTGATGCAGCGAATCCTGGACAATCCGTTCTTGCTGCTACTCATTGGCATCGTCGTGCCAACCGTGTTCTACATCGTATGGGGCATTATGGAGATCATTACTATTCCGAACGCTCCCTAACCACAACATAAGGGGTACCAGTGTGAGCGCGATACAACCGCCCGCAGAAACCATCTGGTGGAAACAACCGCTGGATCGAGTCGAAGGAACCTGGATCGGCATCGCATTTGTGTGGTCGCTGATCATGTTTTTCATGATGCCCTTCTGGCACATCTACGGAAAACAAAACCTCTCCAACGAAGCATATCGCACGACGCCGGCTGCTTTCATGGCCAAAACACAGGCCATGGTGTCGGAGTACACGGTGCGTACCGAGACTGATCTGCAGCTACCGGTCGTGCACCCACCACCGGGCAGTGATGTTTATTTAATCGGCCGACTGTGGCAGTGGTGGCCACTGCTTGAGCTGGAGAAGGGTCAGACATACAGGCTGCACATATCATCGATGGACTGGCAACACGGTTTTTCGCTGCAGCCGGTCAACATCAATACCCAAATCATTCCCGGTTACGAAATGGTCCTGACGATAACGCCGGATACGTCGGGTGATCAGACCATTATCTGTAACGAGTATTGCGGGATTAATCACCACACAATGGTTGGCAAAATCTATATAACGGATGGTGGATCGTGAATACTGAACAATTCAGAATCTGTCCGGAGTCCGGATTACAGTTTCACAAGCCCGCCGAGCGGTTGATGCGGACCCTGGCCGTGACGGCGATTGTCATTTTGCTATTTGGTGGCATCACTGCTCTACTGGTGACGCTCACGCGTTGGCCCGCGGTGCACCTGCTTCCACCTGATCGTTTTTATCAAATGCTGACGCTACACGGCGTCAACATGTTGATCTTCTGGATCATCTCTTTCGAAATAGCGATACTCTATTTTTGTTCGTCAACGCTGCTGCGCTGCCGACTGGCGACTCCCCGAATCGCCTGGCTGGGCTTCGCCCTGATGGTCATCGGCGTCGTCGTAAACAACGCGGCGGTCCTCAAGGGCGACGCCTCGGTCATGATGACCTCCTACGTGCCGATGCCCGCTAACCCGAATTTTTATCTCGGGCTGATCCTGTTTGCGGTCGGTGCATTGCTGGGGTGTTTTGTATTTCTGGGCACACTGGTCATCGCAAAGGAGGAGAAGACATATAAGGGGTCTATCCCGCTGGTTACTTTTGGGGCGCTAACTGCCTGCATAATTGCTGTATTTACGATTGCAAGCGGCGCGATCATTCTCATTCCGACATACATGTGGTCAATGGGCTGGATCGACCATATCGATCCTGTGATGTACCGTTTGATCTGGTGGGCGCTGGGTCACTCATCGCAGCAAATCAATGTGGCTGCTCATGTTGCCGTGTGGTACGCCATTGCGGCGATCGTTTTTGGCGCCAAACCATTATCGGAGAAAGTCAGTCGAACTGCTTTCTTGCTCTATATCGCGTTTCTGCAACTCGCTTCAGCCCATCACTTGCTTGTCGACCCGGGTATCAGCTCCACGTGGAAGATTTTTAACACCAGTTATGCCATGTACCTGGCGGTGCTCGCGAGCATGGTCCACGGCCTAACCGTGCCAGGCTCGATCGAAGTGGCACAGCGTGCCAAGGGTTTCACGCAGGGCCTGTTCCAGTGGCTGCGCAAGGCGCCGTGGGGTAACCCGGTATTTTCCGGCATGTTCATCTCGCTGCTCGGTTTTGGTTTTCTCGGCGGGATATCGGGCGTGGTAATGGGCACGGAGCAGATCAATATCATCATCCACAACACCATCTATGTGCCGGGGCATTTCCACGCGACGGTCGTGATCGGCACGACGCTGGCGTTCATGTCCCTAACGTATTTTCTGATCCCCGTGTTGTTCCGCCGGCAGCTGGTAATGCCCTGGCTGGCCAGTTGGCAACCCTATTTGTTTGGCATCGGGATGGGTGTGTTCACGACCGTGATGATGGGTGCGGGCACACTGGGCGTCGCTCGACGGCACTGGGATATGGCGTTCACTGATTCTGCCCTCGGGTTCGACTATCCGGCCAGCGCGTACACGCTGATGGGCCTCGTGGGTATCAGCGGCATTCTGTCCATTGTCGGCGGAGCTATTTTCATATTGGTTACCGTCCTGTCAGTGTTCTTTGGCAAACCCGTCGCATCCGCGTCACCGTACGGCGTCTCAGCCACGGTCCTGCCTAAGGCAGAGCCGACAATTGAACCGGAAGGTGGTCATGCCGCATTGGGCAAGTGGGGTTTTGCCGCACCGGGCACCTTTGTATTTGCCATCTTTTTCCTGGCCATTTTCGTGGTCTACTATGCAGTTAACTGGAAATATCTCGCATCGGTCTGGCCCATGCAGTAGAACAAACAAGAACTGGGGCCGAGCAGCGGGATACCCGTCTGCCCGGCCCTTTTTTTCGGGTTCTCCAGGAGCACTGTTAATGACAGCAAGGACACCAACGATTGTTCCCGTGGCGTTGTTGATGTCTGTGTGGATACCGCAGATTGTTTCCGGACAATCACCGGAACCGACTGATGCTGGCAGCTACGAGCGCGATGCGGCGCTACAGCACTCACAGGCGGCAATAGGCAATCCGCTGGGTGACTACAGGCTGACCGACAGACACGGCAAGACTGTTCGATTGACTGACTACGCCGGCAAGCCGCTATTGATTAGCCTGGTCTACACCTCTTGCTATCACACCTGCCCGGTAACCACGCGTTATCTCGCCAAAGCAGTCGCTAAGGCGAAAAAGACGCTTGGTAAAGATAGCTTCGCAGTGGCGACGATAGGTTTCGATAGCGCTCATGACACACCCCAAAGCATGCGTGTGTTTGCACGCGAGCAAGACGTAGTCATGCCCGGCTGGCAGTTTCTCAGCGGCTCAGGCGAGACCATCAAGAAACTGGTCGACGACCTGGGGTTTATCTATTTTCCGTCGCCGCGTGGATACGACCACATTGTGCAAGTTTCGGTTATTGACCGAGACAGCACAGTATACGCACAGGTCTACGGCGAGGCCTTCGAGTTGCCCTGGCTGGTCGAACCGCTCAAAGAGCTGGTACTGAATCGCCCACAGTCCGCCGGTCACCCGATATCCGGCCTGCTGGATCGAATCCGGATCTTTTGTACCGTTTACGACCCAAATACTGGCCGCTACCGAATCGACTACTCGCTTTTCATCCAGATCGCTATCGGGCTCATTATTGTCCTGACGGTCGGTACCTACCTGCTGACCGAAACACGCCGCGCACGACGTCGCCAATAGCCTAAGCAATCGTGCAAGGATTTCTATACAAATCAGGTCAGATCGTTCTCGAAACGATGCGGCGTCTGCTGAATCCGGCGTTTGAATCTACCGCCAACCCGCTACGTCACCTTGGCTCATTGACGTGCTTCTTTCTCTGGATCGTGCTGGTCAGCGGCATCTGGGTATTCATATTCTTCCGTACCAGCCTGACCGGCGCCTACGAATCCGTCGAGTACCTCACACATGAGCAATGGTACCTGGGTGGCGTCATGCGCAGTCTGCATCGTTATGCATCCGATGGCGCGATCATTACGCTGGCACTACACATCATCAAAGAGTTTTTCTACGATCGTTACAGAAGTAAACGCTGGTTCACCTGGATTACCGGCGTACCGCTGGTTTGGTTGTTGATACCGCTAGGTGTAACCGGCTACTGGCTGGTATGGGACGGCTTGGCTCAATACGTTGCGTTGAGCTCTGCGGAACTGATCGACGGGATTCCGATCTTCACAGACTCTATGGCGAGAAATTTTCTTAGCGTCGAGAGTTTGAGCGATCGATTCTTTACGCTTATGGCTTTCCTGCATCTCATCGGTCTGCCGCTGTTTCTGGTTCTGGGTATCTGGCTGCATGTGATCCGGATTAACCGGCCCGTTATCAATCCGCCACGAACACTAATCGTGGGGACGCTGCTGGCGATGCTCGTCTTGTCGCTAGTGTATCCGGCACTGAGCCAGGGACCGGCAGACCTGACCCGGGTACCCCAAAGTGTCGGCTTGGATTGGTATTACCTCACGGTGTACCCGCTGATCCAGATGTGGTCCCCCGGTTGGGTCTGGGTGTTGCTGGTGGGCATCAGTCTGCTTTTGTGCGCAGCCCCGTGGCTGCCACCATCAAAAGCGCGCGCAATAGCGGTGGTGGATCTGAATAATTGCAACGGATGTCAGCGATGTGTCGATGATTGTCCGTTTTCAGCAGTGATCATGACGCCACGTACTGACGGGAAAGCCTACGCAGCCGAAGCCGTGGTCGATCCAGATTTGTGCGTCAGCTGTGGTATCTGTGTTGGCTCCTGTCCGACCGCGATGCCGTTTCGTACTCGCAGCGCGTTGATCCCCGGCATCGATTTGCCGGATCTGTCCGCCGAACGGCTGCGTGATGCATTGCATGTCGCTGCAGAGGGGCTCACCGGTGCACGGAGAGTGCTGACTGTTTGCTGTGAGACTGGTGTGACTGCACGGCAACTTGAGACAGATCCCGGCGGTGTCGTTCAGGTCAATTGCATGGCGCATCTGCCACCGGCGTATGTCGACTACATTCTGAGCCGTGATCTGGCGGACGGTGTGTTCATGGCCGGGTGTGCCGGTGGCGATTGCCAGTACCGGTTGGGTGCACTATGGACTGAACAACGTATGAATCGTGAGCGCGATCCACAGTTGCGCAAACGCGTCGACACGCAGCGTATTGCGCTAGGCTGGCAACGACCCTGGTCGGACTATGACAGCCCGGCGGCAGCGCTCGCCGCGTTCACCCAAACACTGCCTTGGGGCGATGAGAAAGGGGAAACGGTGATTGCAAGACCGTCCAGTCCTTTGATCAGAGTCGCGACTCTCGCGCTTAGCTTTGGGTTGTTCTCGCTGATGGTCGGCTGGCTGGCCAGTTCTCCCGAATATCGGCTGCTGGATGCCGACAAAGCCGTCGTGTCACTCAGTTTTACCCACGCCGGGCAACGACTTGAGCCGTGCCACACGCTTACGCCTGAGGAACTGGCGGAATTGCCTCCCAACATGCGTTCGGCGACAGATTGCCCACGCGGACGGCGACCGATATTGGTAGAGTTTCAGATAGATGGTGACTTGCTATACAGCGAAACACTGCAACCGAGCGGTATCTGGGCGGACGGGGAATCCAACGTCTATCAGCGATTCCAGGTGCTTGCGGGGCCGCACCGGCTATTTATCGGCATGCGTGACTCGGATCGACAAGCCGGTTTCGACTATCAGCAAGAGACTCGCGTTGCGTTTGAGCCCAGTCAGCACCTCTTGATCGAATTCGATCAAGAGCAGAAGATGTTTCTTTTCAGGTAAATGCCATGGCAGTGATTGAATGGAAAAATGAGTACTCGGTAGGCGTTGCAGCCATAGATCAAGAACACAAGGAGATGATTGCGCTGATCAACGAAACCTATGAGCGCATGCGTGGCCACGTGAATGTGGCCAGCATCGATTACTGTCTGGGCGAAATCTGTACGAATATCGCCGCACATTTTGCCCTGGAGGAGCGCATGATGCGCGAAGCTCAATATTATGAATACACAGCGCACAAGGAGGACCACGAAAAACTGCTGAATGAGATCCGTGAACTCATGGATGAATTCATGGCGGATCCGCAGTCGGGTCTGAAATCACTTCAGGACCGGCTATCCGAATGGTTCAGCAACCACTTCGCTACTTTCGATGCCCGGCTGCACCAAAAACTGGACGTTTAAGCACTGGACGCCTATGCGAACAGCCGTCGGAGCATCTGAAATGATACCAGTGCCAAAAACAGAAAGATCACAAAAAACACGACCTGTCTTTGCGGCAGTATCTCACCGCGACGACGCTCGATAAGACGGATGAACCAATCCGAGACGAGGTAGATGACGATCGCATTGAGCGTGAAAAGTACAATTTCCATCGGTTCTCGCTATCGGGTGGCTCGCATTGATTTGTAGGCGACAATCAAAAACAACAGTCCGCCAATAACGGAGATTAGTCCACCCAGTCCCATCAGACCCATGCCGACAACTTCACCGAGCCGATCTACAGCCTCGGCTGTCCCGGCGGTTTTGCGCTGCACGCCATAGCCACCGGTCCAGGCCAGCCCGATGATATGCATAAACTGGCCGCCGCCGTAGATATAGGGTTGCCACAACGCCAGCCTCGGCGGAATCGGCCCGAATCCCAACATCGGCAGCAGGTAATAGGTCAGCCCCATATAAGCGATGGTCACACCGACCGTAGAACCGTGGTAATGCGCCGGTATAACGATGTCTAATCCCGAAATCATGAATCCCAGCACACCACCGACAGTAAACAACACAATCGAACTTTCGAGTGCGGCCCGCAGATAGCGGCCCTCGCCTTCTGGCGTTTTGCCTGTCCAAATGCTGGCAAAGACGGCCAGACCCAGAGGCAAGCAGGACAATCCGCCGTATTTCATCAGTTCCGTGAAGGCAAGCCTGTGACCTGAAGATACGACATCGTGAGCGATATAAAGAAACGGCACGGTAATGACCGGCAACGCCAGAATAATCAGAAACATTACGGTAAGCCGCGGCGACAACACGAATCGGCATCCGCTGCCGTGAGCCAGAACGATCCAGGCAACCAGCATTAGTAACGTATGAGTGAATTGCAGCACATGGCCGCCACCCCAGAACAGGAATTCGAAATACACCTGTCCGGAAACATCGGCAGGCATGCCGGCGAATGAGGCAAGAAAGGCAGCAATGGCGACGCCGGTGATAATCGCCGATAGCGTAATACCTACTCTCAAGGCGCCGGTGCCATCCAGCGTGAGTCCGATGCCCTGACGCGTAATCGTTGAACGCAACAAATGACTGCTAATTCCTGCAGTGAACAAACCCAGCCCCAAATAAAATATCGGATGCTGCAGGACCGGCACGTAGTTGTTCAACAACGGATGGCCGGCACCGGCGAAGGGTGAAACTATAACGATCGCGGTTCCGACCATAGCGAGAAAAAAAGAGAACCCGTCCCAGCGACGCAGGTCGCGGCTGGAACTCAGACTCCACATAACTGCGGCAATCGACAGCATCCATATCAAAATCGACAAATTAACGTGCACGACAAGCGCCACTCGAAAAAACTCGACCAGCGGGAGCAACTTCTGCAGGCCGGGTGTTCTCGCCAACACCAGCAATAACGAGTAAATGCCCGCGGCCACGAGCGAGACCAGTGCCAGCGTGAGCCAGGCTGTGGTTATGCGCCGTGTGGCGTCGTTTTTTATTGTCAGTTGATAGACGGCTGTCTGCACGCAGGCTCCTCTTTGAGCGACGGAAGATACCGGTGATTAGGAGTCAAGTCTACGTGTGTTTGGGGCCGGATCAGGAGCGATGAGGAGGTTCTCGTCGAGTTCAAAGAATGTCCCACGCGCGATCTTTGCCTAAAGGGGTCTGTTGCTGGCGCACGAGATTGGAGTTGATCATTTTCGCGCGTACCGGCATGCCAAGATGGAAAGCCAAAATAAATTCTAGTTCAGACACGTATTCGAGCATTTGCTCTCCACCTGCCTGTGCATAACTGATCACCGCAAATTCAACGCAGTTGCGTACACCCGGGAATCAAGACGGCATATCCCGGCCATCCAGGAGCACAATGAGACCGCGGACGTGCCGATAAATCCACCACAACCACGCCACTGCGAAAATGATCCAGGCCAGCGGTATCAGAATCACCGTAACGAACAGAATCCACCCGAGCACCATCCACAGGATCGTCCACCAAAATGTGCGAATCATCCAGCGATGATGGCTACTTAGGTCCAGGCGCGGTTTGCGTTTCACGTAATTGATGACCAACGCGATGAGGCTCGGCAGCGCCGTGATGGATCCGACCAAATGAAGGATATAGCTGATCAGTGCCAGCAAGCGTTGTTCGCCAATTGTTTCTTGATCGCCCAAAATCTTCTCCCGGGGTCGAGTTGGTCGCAAGCAATGATAACCCCTTTTTAAGAAACCGGGCCAGAGCATCATCCGCAAGGCAAAATCAGCTTCAGTTGCCTTGGTTTGGCTTTTGGACTCTTAGAACTCATTCTTGATAGCGAAAAAGTCTAGATGGTAGCTATGGCTGGCGACAAAAAAGCAATGTTTGTCATAAGTTTTTTCTTCGACATAAGCTAATCGACGACTCCTACTGTGACTTGCATCACACGACCTTTCACTGTGAACAACTACGATAAATCCTTCGAAAAGGAACACTCATCTTAAGATAGTAACGCAAGGGTTCCCTCTCCGAGCGTTAATTGGATTGCTAAGGGGGGTTGCCAAAGAGAGCGCAGTATGACGCTCACTGTTTTGACGGGGGCTTGAGAAATAAGGCCCTGCATGACGGTAACCGAGCAAAAAATAGCACTACTCGCAATGCTCCAACCATGGTCCCTTAGTTCCGGGAACTTACTTAATCTGCAGTTGGAACGCACCAATCGCCTCCCCTCCTACAGCATCCGACATTCGTTTGCGGTTCTAAGTCTGGATTCCTGTCCGAATTATTCAACGTGGCACCTATCATGATAGGTGCAAAGGCGCTGTTACGGACGACTTGGGTTTTGTGCCTATGGTCTACAATTTCTTTTGCAAACGATGCCGATATCACATTCCCCGATTTAAGCTCCGATCATGTGTTCAATCCGGGGGCATCAACTTCGTTTTCTGTGCAAGTAAGCGATCCGGGTGTCCCCGGTGCTGAAGTGTTCGTGCAGTGGCTTGGCCCCGCGGGCGAGCAACTATCGACGCCGCAGTCATTACCCTTAGGCCAAGCTACGACATTGTCATTGCCGTCATCAACTGTTGGCCACTATGACCTGCACTTCACCACCAATTCGTCAAAGGTGCGGTTTCCGCCACAAGACGCAGGTTTCTATATCGATTATGGGTTTTCAGTGCTGCCTGCCAAAACCGTGGCCGAACGGACACTTAATACCGACTCATTTTTCGCTATGGTTCATGCTGCTACGCAAGACCCATACTTGTCCGGTTGGATAAAAAGAAAAACCTGGAATACTTCATCCCCGGCCTGGTTTGCGCATGACATTAAAGAATATCAAGACATCTACGGGCTGCAGGACTTACCAATACTCAACGGGACTGACTGGGAAACAGATGATTCTGTTGCGGTTACTAGCGAGTTCTTAGATGCTCTCAGCGCGCGATTTGGGCTTTATCTTGACGAGATAATCGCTCAGGGCACCTCCGTGCCCATCTGGCAACTGGGAATTGAGGAAAACGGCGGGGGTCAAAATGATCTCCCCTTTTACTATTTCAATTTAGCAGCCAAGGCCCAACGGGTTCGTGCTGAATTAGATGCTCGTGGTTTAGCGAATGTAGAATTAATGAATAGTTTTAAAAACAATTATAGCCATACTGATTTCCTTTCATTTGCCCAAAGCGAGGCTGCCCAGTTCTTTGATGCGCTTGGATTTGATGTATATCCGTGGGCGTCTGGATCAGAGGTTTTTCCTTCACCAGAAAGTGATGGCACAGGAACAAAGGCGTTTAGAGAAAATGGCCAGTGGCTGAAAGATCACATAAACGGCATCCACGAAATTATGGTGACAAATGGTGGACCTCAAAAATTAATAGTGGCAGAAATGGGTGCGCCCCAACATGGGAACAACAACCCGGATGGAGGATTTGGCTATCCGCAAGGCTCTCCTGACACTACACCCACGCTAGGCTTTACGCGCCACGACCACGCAGTGTATGCCATTAAGGCGCATCTAGTTGCACTGGCAACCAAGAAAGTCAGTCAGTTATTCTGGTACAACTATTATGATCGTGAAGATGATATTGAGTACCCTGAAAATCACTTCGGGTTTCGTATGAATGTGCCGGGTGCGAGCGGTGACGCAAAGCGCTTGGGGCCAACGAAGCCGGCCTATGTCGCTTATGCGATTATGGTCGATGCACTCGATGGTCTTGAGTTTGCAGCTCACTCCAAGCCGCAAACCAATATTTGGAGTTACGAATTCACTGATCCTGACGGTGCCGACGGCGACGGCATGTTGGTGGCCTGGGTATATCCTGAGGCCCGTGTCACCACCGATATCGCTACTCTCAAAACCGGTCTTGATGCCAATCGAATCGATACAATCAAGACTTTGTATGGGGCACTGGACGCCCTGAGCGGCAGCAACATTACCTTAACGGGTTCGCCGATGTACGTCGCCTTTTCCGATGCTAACGCGACCCCACCGGGGCCGACTGTAGTGTTAGATGCGTCGCCTGTGGTCGTCGACGAGGGTGGCAGTAGCGACCTTAACTGGTCATCAACCGATGCCGACAGCTGTGTCGCTTCCGGTGATTGGTCTGGTGCCAAAGCCACCGCCGGCAGCGAGACGATGGGACCGCTGGGGGTTACCAGTACCTTTACCCTGACTTGCACCGGTGCAGGCGGCCTCGTCAGTGATAACGTTAACATCACTGTCAGTTCAGCGCCTCCGGCGCCAATGCTCACGTTGAGTGGACCTCCGACGGCGGCTTACGGCAGCAAAGTCACCCTGAGTTGGACCAGTTCCGGCGCCGACAGTTGCTTAGCCTCGGGCGCCTGGTCCGGAACGCGCGCGACAGCGGGCGCGGATTTTGTCGGACCGCTCACTGCGGACAGCAGTTTCACACTGACCTGTATTGCTGACACTGGTAGCGTGACTGACGATATTACCATCCTGGTTATCGTAGATTCTGACAGCGATAGTTTGCCCGATGCCTGGGAACTCGAGCACTTTGGCGATTTAGATGAAACAGGGGCGGGCGATAGCGACAACGATGGTCTTACCAATGCAGAAGAATTCTCTTTGTCCACCGATCCTGCCGACGCTGACACCGACGATGACAGTGTCACGGACGGTGTCGAAGTGGATGCGGGCACTGATCCGAAGGACGCTAACGACACGCCGGGTGCAGGTGGTGCTGGCGCCATAGATCCGTTGTGGTTGGTTTGGTGTCTATTCCTAGGGTTGATACGTAGGCGGTGCGCCGTTGGCCGGCGCGAACCCTAGATGTCATCTATGCGCCGGCGTGTACGCCGACAGAATCGTAGGCCGGATCTGCATGTGGCGGGTGACCAGCACTGCAAGCCAGACCGACCAAAGAGCGACCCCGCAGAAGGCGGCCACTGCGGCGCCAAAAATACCGTAGGCCGGTGCCAGCAAGGCTGTGAGCCCGGCCAGCAACGCGAACGACACGGCAAATACATATAGACACTGGTCCTGGTGACCACCAATACTCAACAGTTTTGTACTGGGCCCAGAAGCCGCATGAACAACCTGTCCGAACGTCAACATCATGAGTGCAGAATAGCCCCCGACGAACTCCGCGCCGAACAACCCAAGTAGTGACTTGCCGAAGACAGCAAAAAGCACCGTTGCAGCGACCGCGCCGCCGACCCGCAGCAGCGTCGCGTGCGTGATGACGCGCTGCAGGTTCTGCCGATCGTCGCGAGCATTGAGTGTGGCGATTTGCGGTGAGATGTACGCGTCGACGGCAAATAGTCCGAACGCGAGCAGTAACGCCAATCGATAACACGCGTTGAAAATAGCAATGTCGCTGCTGGGTAAGAATGCGCCTAGCAGGATAAGGTTCAGTTCGAGCGAATAGGCGCTGAACAGTGTAATGATCAGCAGCGGCACGCCGGTACGTATCCAAAGACGCAACTCGGTCTGCGACGCTGGACCGAAGCGATGCAGCGCCAGACGGGACCTTACGACGTAGATTGCGATAATGGCCACTGCCGTGATAACCAGCCCATGCAAGCCCATCGCTAACGTTGCCGTGAGCCGAGGCGCAAGCACCGAGGCTACAATCAATGCCATCAGAAAAAGCAGCGGGCGCAAAAACATGTTCGGGAAAAAGCTCAGCGAAAACCACGCGCACGCATTGGCAACGCCCAAATGGAACGACATCACTGCATACAACGGGATGGCCAGCATCGCGATCAGAAAGGGCTTGGTTAACGCATCGGGCCCGACACCCCCTCCGACGCTGACAACCAATACGCCAATAGCGGCAATAACGAGGCTGACGACAAGCACAACACCGGTACTGGTGTTGACGAAGCGCTGAATGTAGCCGTAATCCTCGTTAGCCAGTCCATAGCCGACAAAACGAATGGCCGCCTGGCGCAGACCAGCACCGGCCAGCGTCGCAAGCAGCAGGAACCACGAAAACGTCAGCACATATACGCCAAGCTCCGCCGCCCCCATCCAGCGCGCCAACATGACATGAGTGACAAACACAATACCGGCGCCGCTGATCCGCCAGATGAAGATCGGCGTGGAGCCGCGAACCATGCTGCCTTCGATCATCAGCAGCAGCTTCCTGGATCCGCTCGGCCCCAGCGGCACGATCGACTGCGCGGTGGGCTAACCCGGAGGCTGTTGGGAAGCCGTCGAAGCGGAGCGCCTCGGGCTTTCCGATGTGTCATGTGCATAGTAATGTGCGAGGCGGCCAACGTAGCTGCCGGAGTCCCCATAGGCGTAGCGCGCGTATTGTTTCACGTCGACCATCGACAGGAGGACGCCGGCCAGCTTGCCGCCCGCCTTGTGGAGTTGCTGCAGACCATGCTTGACAGCTTCGCGGCTCGTGTAACCCCACCTTGCTACAAATACCGATGATTCGACGCGACTGGCCAGGATCAGCGCGTCAGACACCGCCATGATCGGTGGCGAGTCGATAATAATGTGATCGAACTCTTTCTCCATTTTTTTGAGTAGATTACGCATTTCGGCGGAGGCGAACAGACTCTGCGCATTGGCGACGGTCTTACCAGCCGGGATGACAACAGGACCGGGTTCTGCCCGATCTGTGGACACCAAATCGCTAAGGCGTATAGCCCCGCTCAACAGCCCGGTGAGCCCCGGTTCGACCGGCACTTCGTACGCGCTGTGAACTGCTGGTCGTCGATTGTCTGCATCGACTATTGCCACGCGGCGATTGTCGAGCGCCAGAATCTCAGCAAGGCTCACTGCGGTGGTTGTCTTGCCTTCTCCGGACTGACTGGATGTGACCAAGATCGTTCTTGGAATTATTTGACCGGCTGCGATCAAGATGCCCGAGTGCAGCGTTCGAATCGACTCGGCATATGCCGATTGCGGATTGTCCTTGATGTAAGCGACCGCCGATTTCTTGCCGCTCGCCAGGCTCTTGACTCGCGGCACGATTCCGAGCGCGGGCACACCAGTAAACTCTTCGATCTCCTCACGACCCCGAAAGCCTTTGTCTAGGATCTCGCTTGCGAAGGCCCATATGAAACCGACGAACAGGGCCCCAATAGCCGTGAGCGCCAGGATAGGTTTCGTTGGTGGGTAAGTCGGGGAATCCGGAACGTCTGCTCTGGAGATAATCCTGGCGTCGGCCTGCTGACTGGACATGTCGCTCTGCGAACTTGTCTGCATGAACTGCGTCAACATCGTTTCGAGCAGCATCCGGTTGGCCTGCGCATCGCGCTCAAGCGCGCGCAGCGTGACACCGGCCGCATTGGCCTCCGCAACCTGCCCCTTAATCCTATTCAGGCTGCCGCTCAGTGATCTCACGCGGGTGCGGGCTATCTCCACCTCGTGATCCAATCCCTTGACGATCTTGTCGATCTCGGTCGCAATCTTCGAATTCAGATCGTCGGCCTCTGCGCGCAGCTTTATCATAGTGGGGTGCCGGTCGCCATATTCCACAGACAATTCGGCGACTTGGCCCTGGACCGTAGCCTGCTGCTCCCGCAGACGCTGTATCAGTGCCGACCCTAATACTTCGCCGGCGGACTCGACACCGTCAGACGATTCCAGAAGCTGCCGGATTTGTCGCTGCCGCGCCCGGGTTTCTGTCAGGTTCGCCTGCGCGAGAATTAGCTGTGTACTCAACTCGGTGAACTGCTGGTCGCCCAAAGTCACCCCTTTGCCTTCTAGCAAACCAGAGTCGCGTCGATACCGCTCGACGGCGTTCTCCGAGATCTCCACTTTATCTCGTAGTTCCGACACCTGCGTGTTCAGCCAGCCGGTTGCCTGTTGTATTGCTTCGTACTTGCTCTCCAGCTGGTCGAGTAAATACAGATCAGCCACCGTGTTGACCACTTGAGCTGTGGTGAGCCGGTCGATCGACGAGAAGCTGATGGAGATGGCCCGCGATTGTTTCTTGGGCTCGACTCTCAGACGTTTCTGGAATTCATTGACAACTTCGACTCGCTGGCCTGAATAGACTAGCTCGCCGATTTCGGTTCCTGCGGCGCCCTCGTCAGCACCGCGCGTGCCCAGCCACCTGCCAAGCAAGCCCGGCGGGCGCAAAGCGGGGTTGAATTCGGGTACGGTGTCCAGCTGCAGTCGCGCGATGGTCTTGTGCGCGAGCCGTCTGGAGCGAATAACCTCGATCTCGCTGGCCACAGTTTCGGGGTCACCGACAAGACCCGCAATGACAGAATCCAGGTTGACGGTGCGGGGGTCCACCATGATCAGCGCGTGCGTGGAGTAACGCGGCGTGATATTGATTAGGATCAACGCCGCTAGCGCAGTCAAAAATACCGTAATCCCGCCGATCACCCAAGCACGCCGGCGCGCGATACCCATCAGTTCCTTCAGGCCAACTTCCTTAGGCTCCGGCGTTAACGGCTGAGGGGCCGATATTGGATTCCCCGTGATTGGAACTACCTTTTTCTTATGCATTGCGTGTCTCTTGTAATCAGTGCCCAGATTGTCGGCCGAAAGCTAACATCGCCTTAGTAAGGCTGGCGCTGCCAGCTACATTTTCTCAGAAAAATCGCTCTGCAATCTCGATAACGTCGCCCGGTTGCACGGTACTGTCCTCATCCACGCGCACCTTTTTCTTGGCCGGGCCATTTGCTTGCAAAACTGTCGTCTTCTTCTTGGATGCACGATAAGTATAACCGCCCGCGAGCGCCACTGCGTTTAGCACTGTCATTCCGCTTGAGTATTGATAGCTCCCTGGCTGGCGCACTTCGCCGATGACATACACGGGTTGCAAGCTCAATATGTCCACGCTGACGCGCGGGTTCTTCAGGTAATCTGGCTTGAGCTTGTCGGAAATCGCGCGCTCAAGTTCGTCGGTGGTGAGCGAGAGCGCCTCCACATATTGGATGAGCGGCAACGACAGGCGTCCGGACTCGTCGACCGCAAACTCACCCGAGAGGTCCTCGTGTCCGAAGACAACCACACGGACGCGATCATTCGTCTTCAGCCGGTAGCTATCGACGCCATTCTCGGCGCGTGCCGTGACGCCCACCGCGCCGGCGATGGCTGTAAGGCAGCTTAGGGCTGCAATGACGATCGCACTTCGAGTCGCTTTGTATTCCGTGGTCGATCGTATTAGCGAGTGGTACAGCCGCATGTTTCATCCTCCATTCAGTATTGCGCCGTGACCTGCAGGGATACTTCGTTGATTTCGTAATCATCGGGTCGGGCGGGTGTTTGTGCAGAACTCCGTTTCCGCCAGTCATAGCGCAACATAAGCCGCAGGTGTCGGTTGATCAAATAATTGGCACCAAAGGATGCCCGCAGCAGATCGTCCTCGCGGTTGGAATCTTTAAAGTCTTCCTGCCAGACGTCGGTATCGACATGCAGGATGAGATTCCGCCTGAGTTCGTGATCCACCGCGACACCGAATTTCCTAAGGTATATTCCTGATGCGCCGGCCACTGTTGTTTCTTCGATGGAACTCTCCGCCAGCGCCGTCAGAGACGTGATAGCTGTGAGATGCCAGATCAGTTTACCGCCGAACCAGATCGAGTCGATCGTGTCAAACTGCGGATCGTCGTAGTCGCGCCGTATGTTGCCCACGAATCCTTCCAGGGCGAAAGGGCCGACGAAGTCCAGAGCGGCGCCTAATGCAATTGCGTACCCTTGCGAATTGCGCGTCAATCCTTCATCGTCCCGCTGCTCATCGTAGTTGCGCGAATCGATCTGACCCTGCACGAACCACACACTGTCACCTCCCCGTGCCAGGCCGATGCGCGCGGTCCCCAGTATCTCCTCGCGATCCCGATCGTCGTTGTTAATCTGGCCCGACAGCACGGGGGTATCCTGGTAGTCCAGGCTGAGCAACTTGCCGGTCAGCTGCACCGGTAAGCGGCCCGCCGACCGCTCGTAGGAGGCGGCTAATGAGTCTTGGTTGAATTCCGTGGGGGTCAGACCGTTGGCATCGTCCGGAGAATATCGGTGTTGGTGAAGCGAGTCGCGCCGCGCGGTTAGCTTGAGCCTACTGCTTCGCGTGATATCGAGGCGGCCCTCCGCAAGGATGGCCAGATCATCGTAGTCCTCGGCGCTCTGGTCCGCATACCGGCCGAAAGTCGCATCGACACCCACGCGCATCCAATGGCTGGTCCAGTCCGATTCAAGAGCAATGGCGGGCTTGTATTCTATTATGGAGTCATCGATTTTACCGACAGCATCTGCAAATAGATTATCGTCGTGCACATACCTGACAGCGACCGACGGATACACTACAAATGCGCCGGCTCGCAATCCAGACGGCTCGTATTCCGCTCTTTTCCGGTCCGCGACCGGAGTGTCCAGCGGGTTGTCTGCAATGGCGGGCACAGGCAGTCCGATTGCCGCCACTACAACAAGAACTGCGAAATTATGCATGGGCGGTCTCATTTTTCTGTTCAATACCAGTATAGTGCTAACCACTGTAGGCAACACTCCATGAGTGTCAACATTTGCGTCTTCTAGTCTAGAATCACTGACGCTCATTGCCCGCGCTGTGTATAATCGCTGTGAGACAACTGAGCTGAGGTGGCATCCAAGCTCAACAATAAACAATCGATAAAACAAACATTTAGGTGAGAGGGCACATGAGTACTTCCCATGAATCAATGGCGCGAGGCATGGGTCGTGTTGTTCAAAAACGCAGTCAGTTATTGACGCCGGAAACTGTGCCGGCATTGATCGGTTTGCTGGATTTTCTGATCATCGTCGCGACCGGACTGATTATATTCTGGTTCTACCTCGGCTGGCGTCCGGACAAGTTTCTCGCGTACTGCGCGACCAGCACCGTTGCCGCTGTGTTGATTGTACAGTCGTTTTACGTAGCTCAGCTCTACCGTTTGGACGTTATTGCCAGTCCGTTTTCCCAAGCCAAGAAGATCGTGCTGATCTGCTCCATCGTTTTCATGTGCCTGGTAACTTTCCTGTTTGCTCTAAAGCATTCAGAACAGCTGTCACGTGTTTGGTTTTTCTCATGGTTTCTGACGAGCACTGGTTTACTCGGGTTGACGAGGATTGTCCTAGCCTCCCTGCTGATTAGCGCCGGCAAGATCCGCCACAAGGTAGTTATGGTGGGCGCCGGCAAGCAGGGCGAGAGACTCCTGCGTCATTTACTGTTGACCGGCGATAGGTGGGTCGAGATAGATGGCGTTTTCGATGACCGTACCGGTCGAAGGTCGCCCGACCTCGACCATCCGGTACTGGGAGACCTGGATGATCTGATCGCCCATGTGAGGCAAAACCATAGCAACGAAGTGATTATCGCGCTGCCGTGGTCCGCCGATACCCGTATCCGCGAGGTACTCAACAGGCTGACCGTGCTGCCCGTACGGGTCAGTCTGGGGCCGGATCTGGCCGCACTAAATTTCCTGCCATCGAAGATGCACAGATGTGGGGTCGTAACCCTGCTCGAGATCCTTAGAGAACCGCTCTCGGGCTGGCGTTACTTCATTAAGCTGATCGAGGACTGGGTATTCGGTGGCCTGTTATTTCTGTTGGCGTTGCCGCTGATGCTGGTGACTGCCCTCCTGATCAAGCTGGACAGCCGGGGACCCGTGTTGTTCCAACAGCAACGTTATGGCTTCAACAATCAGCTTATCACCGTGCTTAAATTCCGCACGATGCATGCCGACTGTATTGACGTAGACGCCACGAAGCTCGCGTGCCGCAATGACACACGCATTACGCGCGTCGGATCGATTCTGCGACGCACAAGCCTTGATGAGTTGCCGCAGCTGTGGAACGTTATAAAGGGCGAGATGTCGATGGTTGGGCCGCGCCCGCACGCGCTGCAGGCGAAGGCCGGCGACAAGCTCTACTCAGATGTCGTGGCGGAGTACGCTGCCAGGCACAATGTCAAACCCGGTATAACGGGCTGGGCGCAGGTCAATGGCTGGCGTGGCGAAACCGACACCGACGATAAACTCATACGGCGCGTCGAGCACGATCTGTATTACATCGAGAACTGGGGGGTGTTGTTCGACTTGAAGATCCTCCTGCTCACGTTCGGTGAGGTCGTGCGAGGGCGAAACGCATACTGACATCTACCGAACGGCGCGTCGTCAGCGGGCCTGTTCGACGAGGGTTCGGTACAGCGTCACGGTCTCTGCGACCATTCTATCCACACTGAACGCTGTGGCTCGGTCCAGCGAAGCGTGCCCCATGGCGTGTCGTCGGTCCGGATCGCGTATCAGTTGCAGCAGGCGGCTGGACAACTGCTCCTCGTCGTCCACGATATAGCCATTGACGTCGTCTTGGATGACTTCTTCGGCTCCGCCGACACGGGTGGCGACCAGCGGCAAGCCGCGGGCCGCAGCTTCGAGCAAAACGTAGGGAAAAGCCTCGTATCGACTCGGCAAAACAAAAATATCAAATCCAGCCATGAGGGCCGGGCCGTCCGCCTCACCCGTCCAGATCACTTTGTCTTTGACGTCGAGTTGCCGCGCGGATTGGCGCAGTTGTGCTCTTTCTTGCCCCGCGCCGACGATGGCCAGTCGCACAAGTGGATTGTTTCCGGCGATGTGCGCAAATGCGGCTAACAGCCTCCCAACCGATTTCTGCGGTGCCAGCCGCCCGACAAAACCGATGCAGATTTGCCGGTCGCATAAACCGAGTTGCCTGCGCGCAGCGTCACGGTCTGGATCGGGCAGCGGTGAGAGGCCGTTCTGCACGACGGTCAGTTTGTGCGCCGGTATGCCCAGTGATAATGCATGGCGGCGTTCCGTCTCGGAGACACAGATGATGCCGTGGGCCAACGTGGACAGCAGACGCTCAACACGCGCATAAAACCAGCGTGCCGAGGTACTCAACTCGGGCTCCAATGTGAAAAACGCATGTGGAGTGTACACGCGTGCCGCTTCGGTTAACACGCCCGCTATTCGTGCCAGCGCTCCACCTTTGGAGCTGTGTCCGTGAATAACGTCGAAGGTGCCCTGCGCGCGAATGTAGTGATGAATCTGTGCCAGCGCTTTGAGATCGCGTGGACGCGGCCCGCGCACCATCTCGATGCAATGACTGCGCAACCCGACAGAATCGCGCGCCGCATTGGCAAACCATTGCTCCACTCGAGAACGGGAATAGATGAGGTGGACGTCGTTACCGCGCTCCAGCAGACCCCGCGCCAGGTCGATAACGTGTCTGCCGGAGCCTGCGCCAGCATTTTCCAGGATCAGAAGAATTCGCAGTGTGTCGGCGACAGATACCCGTCCGGCAAGCAGAAAGTTATTCGGGATAATAACGATCGGCTCTGATTGGGTGCAAGTATCTTGATGCGGTCCGGTCAGGTACCTACAATATTACGGACGGTGAGATTTCGCCACGAACCCCTCGCACCCGCGATGCGCGGAGTCTGTCCGTAAATCAGCATAAACAAATGACTGACAGAGTTGGACAGGTACTCCGTGAGAAGAGGATCGGCCCCGGTCTCGCGAGTCTGTGGCTGCTGATCGCGGTCAGTTCCTTTGTATTCATTGAGCCCGCTCCCTACGATATCATCGCGGTGGTCTTGTGCGTGACTTTCTTTACACTAGGCCTGAAGGTGCCGTCACGACTGGGGCTGCCGTTGTTGCTGATGGCCCTGTTCGTGGTAGCGAACATCTTATCGATACTTTTTGCGAAGCCGAGCCTCGAACAACCTGCGGCGTACCTGGCGTTTTACGCTGGGTTGACGGTCTACCTGATCGTTACCTGGGTGTTCTTCACCAGTCTAGTGGCGGCCAACCCCAGGCGCGTGCCCGAACTCATCTGGAGCGGCTATCTTGTGGCCGCAATTATCGCAGTAGCACTCGGGCTGGCGGGATACTTCCGGCTGGTTCCCGCCACCGACTTACTCATGGAGCACGGGCGCGCGAGGAGCACATTCAAAGACCCGAATGTCTTCGCTTCTTTCCTGATCCCGGTTGCGCTGTACCTGCTCGCGGCGATGGGGACGCCGGGCTGGGGCAAACGGCTGATCCGTATCGGGCTGTTTTTGGTAATTATTATCGGGTTGCTGCTCGGTTTTTCGCGCGGCGCGTGGGGCAACTTTGCCGTTTCGCTTGGCGTGTTCGTCGTCTTATCACTTGCGACCGCCGGCACACTACAGCGGTATCTCAACTTCATGTCGGCCGGTTCCCTCATCGCGCTGGTAACTGTGGTAGCTATAATCGGCGCCGTTTCGATGCCCCAGATCAATGAAATGTTCGTGAAGCGGGCCGCGTTACTTCAACCCTATGACGTCGAGGTAGGTGGGCGTTTCAGTACACAACGTGCCGCTCTCCAGACGATCCTGGAAGTACCTATCGGCATCGGCCCCAACCGGACGCAGATTGAACTGGGGCGCGTACCCCACAATGTATACCTGAAGGTGGCAGCCGAGAACGGCTGGCTTGGCGGTATTACCTTTACCGCTTTCACATTGCTTACCGTTTGGCGTGGTTTCTGGTTCTGTCTGGCGCGCGGTCCGCACCAGCGTATGGCCATCGTCGTTTATGCCTCAATCTTCGGCATAGTCGTCCAGGGCCTGTTGATCGATACCCTGCACTGGCGACATTTCTTCCTGTTGCTGGGTATGCTGTGGGGGGTAATACTGGCGGACAATAAACGCGTCATGCCGGCTACCGGCAGTCGCTGATATTCATCGAAACATCGCACGCGCATGCAAAGCTAGAAATCGCTGGGCATGATGCCGGTTTTTTGGAATTGGGCCATCTGGCGCTCCTTCTCGAGTGGGCGACAGTGAAAACGTCAACACATCGCGCTTTATCGCGAACTGAATTCCGCAAGGCACCAACCCTCGAGTTTCTGAAGATAGTCGGCCCCGAGATGATGAATTACGAAACGCTTCATGGTGCGTTCAACACGGTTACGTCCATGCACTTCGGCCATGCGAAACGATTTCTGCAGGTGCAACTCCGCCTGCAACGCGTCGCTGTCCAGATAGTCATCCAACGACTCGCGGCAACGGGCAAGCAGCGACAAATCGGGACCCTTCGCAAAGCGTTGTAGCGGTTTGCCCCAATTCAAGAGCCCCACGGATATGTAGAGCTTTGCCGCCGCCTCCTCGATCGGGGCCAGATAAGCCGAGCCAAAATCAAAAACGACAAGCGCGGGGCCGACCTCGCCCTTGTCATCCAGGCGGAACCCGACGTTGCGAACTTCCAGCCCCTTAAAATTGACCGCGACGCTGGGCCCTCCAAAATCGCGCCGCTTGGCGGCCAGTTCCCTGGGAAGGAAAGATTTCGCGGAACCATCTTGTAAACGACCAAGCAGCCGCTGTGCGCCCAAAAGCAGAGTGGGAAACATCCGTTCAAAACACTCCGAATCACGACGCAGAAGCTTGTCCGGGGTAATCACATCGAGATATTCAAACACGTTGACGCGCATGGATTGATCGGAGCAGAGATTCTCGGGAACGTGGACGATACCGTACAGCAACTGCGTGGCGATCTCGGCCGCTGCCCATTCGTTGGACCATATCGCGTCATGCCAGGAACCCAAGCTGTCAACATACTGCTTGACAAAAACGCGCTTCCCCTTCCGATCACCCACCGCGTTGGACATCACCGCCGAGCCCACACGGGACCAATTGCGCTGCTCCACCCGACCGGTCTTCAAGCGGATCGGCTGGCTACCAGGACTCGGCGGTGTCAGGAAATATTCACTTCCCGACCGCAGTAGATTGGGCTTGCAGCTACTGTTTGACGCCCGCGTCGGAGCGGAAGTGCTCACTTGACGGAGCACGTGTAACCGCCATGGTGGTTGAGATGGTTAATCAGAGAATTTTCCAAATCGCGTTTTTAGCTTCAATCAACGTGTCCTGTAGATCGGCTTCTGTTGAGATCGTGACCACCTCACAGTGATCGAAACGGGCTTGAATTCGCATCGCGTGACGCTGACGCACGTACGCGGTGTCCTGCGGCACCTTTTTATCGCGTTGCAAGTTACGCTCGACCGCCCGCTCGACCGATACCTTTAGTTGTAATACCAGATCGGGTGGGCCGACACTCCGGTAAATACGGTTATCCCAGCGCATCAGCGCTCGCTTCAGAGCCGACGTTTGCGCTTCGATCATTTCCGGGCGAAAACTCGCGCCGTCGATGGCCCCAGGATTGTCGGATGGATAACGATCCGAAATAACAATCTGGCCGTTGCGCGCATCGCGAAAAGCCCTCCGCAGCAGTTTACGGCGATCGATGGCCACCATAATCTTGCGTATCAAATACAGATAAGGAAAGCTGTAATCGCGGTCCTGATCCACACGCCGGTCCACGTCGCGCGTCGTCTGACGAGGAACCATTCGCCGCGCCAGCGGAATTAGTCGTGTCGGTAAAAATGTCAACGTCGTAGCCGGTGGTTTGCCAGCGTGAATCGTGCGCACTGCTAGCTCCGCAGCCAGCCATGTATGAAGCAATTGGGCGAGCGTCGATTTGCCGGTGCCCTGAGGCCCAACCAGAGCGATCAGGGCGCCACCCGTTGGAAATGTCATGTGCTTGTGCTTCGAAAGCCGATTGAATGCCATCCGTGAAACGGCGAGAACCATTCGCACAGCGCCCGAGAGCTTCCCATAACGATTGTATTTTCCTAGGGCCCGACGGAACCTGAACCCCAAACGGATGCGCGACAATAGCGAACTGGGGGCGCCAATCAAATCGAGCGCCGAGCGAAAATCTGCTGGTAACACTTCTGGAAAATGTTCGGCCACCTTGTCCAACGTGCCCTCCACGCTGGTCCCGGCTGCCAACCATTCGTATTCCTCCAGCGACGCACCACGAGATTTTCTCCCCAAGTAAAGATCCAATATCGACGTGTGCCTAATCATGTAGCGAAACACAAACAGGACCAACTCCGCTGTTTTCGATGGTAGACGAATCCCGCGCTGCGTCCGCGTCTCGCCCAACAACAGACGCTCCGCTGGCAGCGCCCAACTCTTCAGCAAATGATCGCCCGTCAGGATGCGAGTAAAGGCGTGGAGGTTTATCAGCTTCCCCGTTTCCGAGTCGTTGCCCAAAAAATGGAATACACCGGGCTGGTTACGACTGGTGACACTGACCGCTCCTTTGAAGCCGAGCTGCAACACGATTCGCTGGAACTCACTGAAGTCCGTAGCGAGGATCAGCAGATCAAGATCCTCCTCGCCCGCCAATGCGTATTCGATGTGAAAGTTGCTCTTCCAATGGCAATACCGAATTCCCGCCTGATCCATTTCCTGCAGTAAGACCGACACGACGTGCACCGTCATATCGCGCTGTTCAGATGGCGCCGAAGTAGCAAGTGGGATGTTAATTGATTCCAATACGAATCGCTCTTTGGTCTAGATTGTAATGCACACGCGACTCGGGGTTCTCAAGCTCGACTCCCCATACTGCCCATATTAACGAGCAACGCGTTTCGATCAAGACCGTTCGATGATGACATTCTCGTGGGACACGAAAAAAGGGCTCGGAACAGCCACATTGACCGCATCCAATCGGAACAAAGAGACATGGTGGTTGCGCATTGGCAGTCAGATTCGAACGTGGTAGTCGGTGTACTGGCGCGGCCGAATTAGCTTTTAAGATCCGAATCCGAGAATTTTGGCGCGTGGTGGCCTGCGGGCAAGACGTTGCAAGCGCTTCTTATTGCTGCACGAAACCCGCCCGGGTGAAGGAGCTTTATTTCGACATGCGGATGCTGATGCTGTCCGACGCCTGAAGTCCACGCGAGTCCGTCGCTGTCGCCGTGATCTTCTGATTGCCGCGGCCCTGGAGCATTACGGTGATGCTGGCGCCGGTACCGAGGGGCCCATCCTTGCTCCCGACCCAGGTCAGGTTGGCCGAGATGTCGCCGTCCTCAGCGTCAATGGCGGTCCCGGTGAATGTGACTGACGTGGCACGCGATACGACGCTGCCGTTCGCGGGTGAGTTGATGCTGGCGCTTGGCGCCGAGTTCACTGAGATCGCTATCGTGTCGCTCGCGGCGAGACCGCCACTGTCGCTGACACTGGCGGTAATTATATGTATGCCAGCCGACAAGCCAGACGCCACTATGCTCGCGCCGGTTCCGAGGCCGCCGTCACGGTCCGAGTTC
>JAOTXU010000041.1 GCA_029862165.1 Gammaproteobacteria bacterium | reverse complement strand
TATCGTGTCGCTCGCGGCGAGACCGCCACTGTCGCTGACACTGGCGGTAATTATATGTATGCCAGCCGACAAGCCAGACGCCACTATGCTCGCGCCGGTTCCGAGGCCGCCGTCACGGTCCGAGTTCCAGCTGATGCTGGCAGACAGGTTTCCGTCCTCTGCGTCACTGGCCGTACCGCTGAGAGTAACAGCGTCGCCTTCGTTGATGGTGGTTCCGGTGGCCGGTGACGTGATCCCAATCGTCGGCGGTGTGTTCGGTACCACCGTTAGCGATATCGTGTCGCTCGCGGCGAGACCGCCACTGTCGCTGACACTGGCGGTAATTATATGTATGCCAGCCGACAAGCCAGACGCCACTATGCTCGCGCCGGTTCCGAGGCCGCCGTCACGGTCCGAGTTCCAGCTGATGCTGGCAGACAGGTTTCCGTCCTCTGCGTCACTGGCCGTACCGCTGAGAGTAACAGCGTCGCCTTCGTTGATGGTGGTTCCGGTGGCCGGTGACGTGATCCCAATCGTCGGCGGTGTGTTCGGTACCACCGTTAGCGTAATCTGATCCGAGCCGCTCGCGCCTGCGTTGTCGGTAGCCGTGGCCGTGATCGTGTGGAGCCCGGGCATGAGGTCAGAACGGCTGAACGAGCCACCTATGCCGATCTGGCCATCGAGGTCCGACGTCCAGGCGAGACTGGTGGTGAGATCGCCGTCCTCGGTGTCGTTAGCCGTCCCGCCGAAGGCGACGGAGACGCCCTCGTCGAAGCTCGAGCCGGGCGACGGCGCGTCGATGACGACCGTCGGTGGATCGTTGGACTGGGTGGTGTACTCCACGTGCAGGCGCGGTGCGTCGGGTGCGCTGCCGTTAAACGACTCCGCCGTCCGCACGCCGGTCCCGGTGATGATGATCACGAGCGCGTTGCCGCTCGACCAGCCGGGCAGCGCGGTAATCTCGGCGATAATGTGGGCGATGTCCGGCGTCCGCTGGGCGGCCCCCGCGTCCCCGGCGTTAGTCCACGGCGGCGGGCTCCAAAGCTGCGAGGTTCCCGTCACCGGTCGGCCCGAGATGTTCCCCGCAGTTGAGGTAAAGGTCCCGGGGTTCGGCTCCGCTTGGCCGCGGATTGTCAGGTTGGTCGTTTCGCTGTCGGTTTCGTCAACAGTGAACTGGATCCAGGCGTTGCTTATCGAGGCGCCGGGCGGAACGGTCACGCCCGTGAAGCGCATGCCCACAGTCTGGATGTCTTTGTCGAAGACTAACTCCAGGTCCGTACTCGTGAGATACATACTACCGGAGGCCCTCTCCTCGGCGTCGTCGGAGGCCGCCGCCACCTGGATGTCGAGCACGTCTGAGCCGCCCACGCCGGTCACGGTTACAGTTGTCTCGTCGGCACCCGAGAGTTCGCCGTCGTTGGCCGTCAGACGCACGACATAGGTGCCGGGCGCTGAGAAGCTGGCAGTCGTGTCCGCGGCAGTCGGTGTGCCAAATGTCACCGACCCCGGCCCGCTAACTGCGAGCCACAGAATCGAAAGCGTCTGCTGAGGGTCGTCCGTGATCGTTCCGTCCAGGCTGGCGCTGGCCGGTAGCGTCACGCTCAGGTCCGGCCCCGCGTTCACGACCGGCGGCACGTTCCCCGGCGTCGAGCTGGCGAAGCTGACCTCGAACAGCTGACCATCGTTCTCGTTCGGATCACTGTTGTTGTCGACGCCCCGGTCCGTAATGTAGAGGCTGAAACTTGAGGGATCGTCACTCCGCGGGCCATAGGCTAGCCCCGACGGGTTGGGCGGGTCCGCCGCGGTGATGTCGATCGTGCGCACAAGGGTGCCGGACGTCGTAACTTCGAACACCGTGTCCGCAGGATTGCCGAGGATGTAAAGGTTGCCGCTGATGGGATCGAAGGTTATCGCCTCGGGGTCCGTGGCACCCAGGCTCTGGGTGTCGAAGCTGTTCGAGGTCACGTCATCGCCGTCCCCGAAGATCCCGTTCGGCCCCGGGTCGATCTCGTAGACCTCCGAGTCGACGCCGTCGGCCGTATAAAGCAGCCCCTGATTTCGGTCGAATGTAATGCCCTCCGGGTCGCCATTGCCCCAGCCCCCGGTCGCAACCTCGATGACATCATCGTCGGAGGTAAAAAAGAAGCCGTCGGTGCCGGCGTCGATGACGAAGTACTTCCCGCCGTTGTCGTCGTGCGAGATGAAGAGAAGCCCGTTGCCTGGGTCGTAGGCCACGCCCACCGGCTCAGCGGAGTAGCTAATCGGGTCGAGGGTCGAGGCGGTGCCTAGCAGGCTCCCGTTCATATAGTCGATCTCGAAAATGTTGTCGCCGGTGAACAACGAGGGGATTTCGTTGACCTCGGAGTCACTCATGACGAGCATGTCCGTGGCGTCGACATAAGCGATCCCCATCGCATCCGGGCTCGGCGGCGTGTAGGCCGAGGTATGGATATGTTGGACTAGGGTAGCTGTGGCCGTGGTGACCATGGCCTGCTGGGTCCCGGCCGTGAAAGAGAACTCGCTGATCCGGCCGGCGAGGCCGGTAGTCGGCACGCCTGCTTCGGCCACATAGAGGCTCAGTTGGTCCGGGTTGTCGGTCGAGTCGCTGCTCGGCGCCATCACCAAACCTTGGGGATCGCGCAGGCCGGCGAGATCGCGGTTGACCATGATCGTGCCGGTGTCGCTTATCTCGTAGAGACGCCCCTCGGCGGGCGCAAGCACGTGGAGGTTGCCACGGCCGGGATCGAAGGCCATGCCGCGCAGCTGCCCCGGGGCGAAGTCGTCAAGCAAGATCGTCTCAACCGTCGCCTGGCCCAGCCCGCCATCAGCCTCGGGCGTCAGAATCACCAGCCTGGGACCGGCGCTGTCGAGTAGGAAGACGCGGCCCGTGACCGGATCCACCGTCAGGCCCTGGGCGTCCGTTATGCCGCCGCGCACCGAAGTCCGTGTCAGGGTCGCCGGATCCGGAAGGCCGTCTCGGCCGGCCGCGACCTCGATCAGATCACCGCCGACCGTGTCGTAGAGCAGCAGACGGTGCGCCTTATTGTCGAAGTCCAGATTGCGGGGGTTCCCAATCGCCGCCGCGATCCGGCGCTGACCGCCACGACGCTCACGCTTGTCAAGTGCGATCAAGTTCGAGTGTGTGCGCGCCCGAAAGTTTGCCGCAGGCAGCACCAGCACGCTGTCGGCCCGTCGCGACCAGGCCAGACCACCCGGGCGCTCGATGTCCAACTCGTCCGCGTGCATCACCCGCGCGCGGTGCACGTAGTCTGCGGGGGGCTCGCCCGACGCCAGCGGCGACAGGCTGAGTGCCGCAAGGCAAATCAGCATCAGTACGTGTCTCGGGAACTGGGTCCTTTGCTCTGATGTCACCAGGCGACCCGTGTTCCGGGGAAGGACCAAAGCACTTTGGGCTAACGGCATGGACGCTCCGGGTCATCACGCGTTGAAGCTACACGTGATTGTAGTACATTCAAATCACCTCGCGGGCAATACAATGTTGCCAGCCGCCGGTAACCCGATCGAGCTACGTTTTTTTGCGCCGGTCTGGAACTCGGCTCTTCACATTTCGCTACCTCTGTCCGAGATCTTCGGCTTGCCGCGGGCGAAAGATGGGGTACGGTTCTGACCCCTCATCGCATGGCGTCAGCCACGGCGGCAAGGTCCCAACGCGTGGTTATCTTTATGTTGTCGTGGTCGGAACAGACCAGTTGAATCGTGTAACCCAGTGCACTAACGATATCCGTTGTCGCATCACCGGGCAGGTCAAACCGACTCTGGCTATCAAGCGCCTCACGCAGCACATGGAACCGGTAAATTGTTGGATCGCAGGATACGGCGTGTTGCCCTCGTCGCAACACGGAGCTGACAGTGTCGGACTCCATCGCAAACACGGTCCGCAGCTCTGGCATATAGGCCTGCACAGCGTCGGCATTCCGCGCGACTTCGATACAACGGCGAACTAGTTCCTCACGCGTGTTCGGTGACGCCGCGTTTTGCAAGATGATACTGTCATCATCCGCCATGGAACCGTGCTCCATGAGCCAGTGTACTGCGTTAGCGATCGATGCGCGGCGTGTTTCGCCCCCGGCGACGACTGTGACACCATCCGCACAGCCGAAGCGGACCAGACACTCGGCGGTCTCGTCGATGAGTTCGGGGTGAGCAACGAGAAGCAGCGGTCCGACGGACTCGAGGCCCCGATAAAGTTCGACGGAGTAGACAAAGACCGGCTTTCCGGCGATCGTCTCAAATTGCTTTGGCAACGGCCGACGGCCGAACCTCTGACCTTGCCCGGCTGCCAAAATAGCGACGGCAATCATGGGTCAGGACTTCCCAACTGAACCAGCCGCATGCGGGTGGTTAAACCATTCTATGGTCTGCCGTAGTCCATCGGGAAGCGAGATTTCCGGTTTGAAGCCCAGGTGGTCTGCGACAGTGCTCATGGCAGCGTGTGAGCGTGCAATCGTTTTCGGACGCGGCTGACTATATTCCGCCGACAGCGACACGCCGACGATTTTGTTTGCAAGCTCGACGAGTCCGGCAAGGCTGATGATGGATCCGGTGCCTGCGTTAAATACGTGCATTCCAGACAACGACCCGGTTGCAACCTGGATACAGAGCCGCACGACGTCTGCCACGTGCACGAAGTCGCGGACGAAATCCGGGCGGCCGGGGAACCTTAGCGGCCGCTTCGTTATTAGCGACTCCAGCAACATTCCGACGTAGCCCGTATCCAGGCGCTGGCCGGGACCGTAGACGGAAAACGGGCGAATGACGGCAACGTCCAGCCCAGCTGAATCGTGGAACAGCCGACAATAGTGTTCGCCAGCAAACTTAGATAATGCGTAGATGTCAATGGGCTCCGGATAATCGCTTTCTTTGGACGGAATGAAAGGGGGATCTCCGTATATCTTCGCAGTCGAAAGGTAGACGAACTTTCCGACTCGTTGATCGACGGCCGCTCGCAACATTTTCAAAGTGCCGGAGACGTTCACTTCGAGCGCGCGCAACGGATTGCTGACAACGTTCTCGACATGATGAACCGCGGCACCGTGAATGATCGCGTCGATGCCGCTGCAGGCAGATTGGCAGGTATCCGGATCGCTAACGTCTCCGGTGATCGCTTCGACCCCAACCAGCTGCCCCTGCTCAGCATCCAGCGCCCTGACGACGTGCCCGGCGTCTATCAGGCGGCAAACAATATTCGAGCCGATAAAACCTTGGGCTCCTGTTACCAGCACCTTCACGAATCAGTCTCTTCGCACTTGCGGCAGGACCGCTTTTTCAACGTGGGCCGAGGGTTCGGCCCGGTCGATGCAGCGTCGCAGGATTTCGGCATAAGTGCGCTCACAGGAACCCGCGTCCTTGAAGGTGTGAAACTTGTCTAAAACCCGCTCGTACTCGGCGGCCCACTTGCTGTGCCCGTGTTCTGTGACATTTCGTAGCGCGGCCTCGAGCCCAGGCATGTCCGTAACCTTGGGTCCAGGTGTTACTGTCTCGTAGTCGTAGAAAAAACTACGGCTCAAGGAATATTGTTCGTAATCGGGGACGAAGAACACGATGGGCTTGCGCGTCAGCATGAAATCGTAAATCACGCTCGAGTAGTCGCTGATCAGGGCGTCCACTTTGTGAAATAAGCTCGCCGGTGCGATTGATGCATCGGCGAGGCATATATGCGACTGTCGGGGCAGTCCCTTTGCAACGCCGCGCCGATCATCGACGTAATGCAACTTGAACAAAATTCGAACACCGACGCGCTGCGCTATCTCGTTCAGCTCGATCCAAGAAAAAGGCAGCCGCGGTTGATTATCTCTGAACGTCGGTAGAAACAGAAATACCGGTAGTCCGGCCTGCCGTGACTCATCCAGCCAGTGCAGAACATGTGCGTCGATATCGTCCGCCATATTTGTGTACAGCTGATCGTTGCGCGGAAAGCCCGTAACCTCGATACGACTGGAGTCGACCCCGTAATACACCTCAGCCTGCCTCGCATGCTCCGGCGAGGTCGCGATTATGAAATCAGGCTGGATCGTGTGCCACGGTAGCAAGAAGCGCCAGAACAGCTTCTCGAAGAGATTGCCGTGAAACAACTTATACAGATGATGGCTGGGCGAATCGATGGCGCGCTCGACATTCTTGATGCCGACGCCGTGGCGAAGGAGCACCCGCTGTGCTCCGCGCGATGTCCAATGATTGATATCCTTTGTAAGCCCGTCGACTACATAGATGCCGGCCGTCAGGCACGCGAGCAGGCCGCCAGGCGACCAGGCGTGAAACGCGCTTAGGCCACGCTCACGCAGTTGTCGAACAATCTTGCTCTCGCGCGAAATCCATACGACGCTCGGTTTCGGATTCCCCTCGCGGATCAAGTATTCGAACAGCGCTCCAGTATTGTCCGTGTAGCGATGACCGCTCCAGCTGCCAAACACGAGTTTATGGCGATTCCGTGGAAAGAAACCGGATAAAAAGTAAATCAGGAAAAGCAGCGGGCGTGCCAGGACGCCAAACAGCGTTTTCAGATCAATGACCATGTGCACTCCCTGCCCGGACATACGTCTCGACCCGGTATAGAAGCGAACCTTACATCGGGCCGCCGAACGCTAGATCTGCCGGTTGCACGGGCATCGGTAGTCTTCGTGAGTTTTTTTGCTGTTATGACTGAAAACCTCGCTTCCCTCTAACACGGTCACTAATAAATTACTCGATCTATATTCAGATCATCGGGCCGCTCGGCATTACAGATTACCGTATAACTACAAAGTATGACCAAGCCGTTGATTGGCGGCAAAAGACTATTGTGCAAGTTATTGTTTTCCAAAGTAGAACCAACGATGCTGCCGTAACCCCAATTGTGCGTTTTAGTGAAGAAGGAGAGCCGGCCGGATGAGCAGAATTATGCCGTCAGCAGGAGCTTTGCAAGACGGCCCCGGAACAAATGCACGGAAGCCAACGACAATCGGCCGTTGCCACGATTAAGGTCAGACTAGTTCGCTTTATGAGATATCAGCCGGCCTCAGGCTAATTATAGTTGGCTCCAAAACACGTTGCATTGCCACACATCGCCAGATAGGTGGATACTCAATCCATGAACTCCCACACGTTAACCAGCGTCATTGTATTGCCAGTTCTAAGCCTGGATTGCTATCGGAATTATTCAACGCAGCACCTATCATGATAGGTACCAAGGCGCTGTTACGAACATCTTTGGCTTTGTTCCTATTGGCAATGAGCGCGTGCGCCAACGATGTCAATATCACATTCCCCGATTTAAGCTCCAATCATGTGTTCAATCCGGGGGCATCAACTTCGTTTTCTGTGCAAGTAAGCGATCCAGGTGTCCCAAGGGCTGAAGTTTTCGTGCAGTGGCTTGGTCCGGCGGGCGAGCAACTATCGACGCCGCAGTCATTGCCCTTAGGCCAAGCTACGACATTGTCATTGCCGTCATCAACTATTGGGCACTACGACTTGCACTTCACCACCAACTCGTCAAAGGTGCGCTTTCCGCCACAAGGCGCAGGCTTCTATATCGATTATGGGTTTTCAGTGCTGCCCGCGAAAACCGTGGCTGAACGGGCGCTCAATACCGACTCGTTTTTTGCTATGGTTCATGCGGCTGCGCAAGACCCATACCTATCCGGTTGGATAAAAACAAAAACCTGGAATACTTCATCCCCGGCCTGGTTTGCGCATGACATTAAAGAATATCAAGACGTCTATGGACTACAGGAATTACCAATACTCAGTGGGACTGACTGGAAAACAGATGATTCTGTTGCGGTTACTAGCGAGTTTTTGGATGCTCTCAGCGCGCGATTTGGGCTTTATCTTGACGAGATAATCGCTCAGGGCACCTCCGTGCCCATTTGGCAACTGGGAATCGAGGAAAACAGCCGCAGCGGTAGTCGCCAGACATTTTATTTCGCTAATTTGGCAGCCAAGGCGCAGCGGGTTCGTGCAGAGTTAGATGCTCGCAGCCTGACCAGCGTGGCGTTAATGAATAGTTTTGTCAATTTTGGATATTCTAACTTCATCGCTTTTGCGCAGAGCGACGCAGCTCAATATTTCGATGTTTTGGGCTTTGATACCTACAAGTGGAAAGATTTCCCAACCCCCGAAAGCGAAAATGAATGGCTGAAACGGCACATAGAAACTTTGCATCAAATCATGCAAGACAATGGTGGCCCAACCCGTTTGATCATGGCCGAATACGGCATTCCACATCAGGGCAACAACAACCCCAGGGGGTTTTTTGGTTATTCCTTTCGGGCTATTACCAAGGGCGGCTCGCGTGATGCCGTGGCACGCTACTTGGTGAAGTCACATCTTATAGCGATGGGTACCGATTACGTCGAACATTTGTTTGTTTATAACTACTACGATCGTGGCAACAGCAAAAAGAACCCGGAAGACCATTTCGGGTTGCGTATGAATGTGCCGGGTGCTAGTGGTGATGCTAAAAAACTGGGCCCAACCAAGCCAGCCTATGTTGCTTATGCGATCATGGTTGATGCACTCGACGGTCTTGAGTTTGTTACTCACGCTAAGCCGCAAACTAATATTTGGAGTTACGAATTCACTGATCCTAACGGTGCCGACGGCGACGGCATGTTGGTAACCTGGGCTTATCCTGAGGCGAGTGTCACCACCGATATCACCACCCTCAAAACGGGTCTTGATGCCAATCGAATCGATTCCATCACGACCTTGTATGGGGCACCGGGCGCCTTGAGCGGCAGCAACATTACCTTAACGAGTTCGCCGATGTACATCGCCTTTTCCGATGCTAATGCGACACCACCGGGGCCACCGTAATATTAGATGCGTCGCCTGTAGTAATCGACAAGAGGCAGTAGTGACCTTAACTGGTCATCGACCGATGCCGACACTGCGCAGTTCGATCATTGACCGGGGGCATTGAAAGGATTTCGTCAACACCGTTAGCTTAGGGTCGTTTCAGACATAAAACGACCTATATCTTAGATCGACTCTGTTGTCAGCTCACGACTCAAAGCGGTCATATCTAGGTATATCCCAGAATTGACTGGACTTCCCCACTTGCCACAATTTTCGAGTCGATAATGGCAAATCGGACAAAAATCAAGAGCCGAAAGCCACGGATTCTTGCTTCCTCCGCGACGTCCTGACGCCACGAAAGATCCAAGATCGACCGGAGCCACTACTGGGCACCGCACAGGAGGTTGACCATGAATATGATCACCGGACGGATGTCCCTGAAAGTAATCTGGATCTTGAACCTTGCGTTCTCAGTGTTCTTGCTGGGATTAGTAGCGGAAGCGCAAGCAGAAACCTTTACGCTTGACTTCAACTCACTGCCAAGCAATCAAGGTTGGACGTATTTCGGAAGCCCCTTGGTAGAAGACGATACGTATGTCGCGAATGGTTCCAGCTTGTTACAGACAACCGTCGGTTCCGGCAACACTACTGCCAGTTACCGAATAGACAATATCGTTAATTCCAGCGAACCAATGACACTGTCTTTTACTTCGCGAGTTCTTAGCCACGAGATGATACGAAACGGGGGAAACGTTGGCTGGGCCTTCTACTTTCGAATCCATGATATTGCGTCGCTGCTTCGACTCGGAATGACCGACAACGCCGTAATAGTCAATGGCACAAGTTACGATTTGGATACAACTGTTTTTCATAATTATGTATGGGAGTATCTTCCCGGCGGCGATTACGAATTTTTTGTGGATGGAGTTTTATTGACGTCTGGCAATACTTTTGTCCCAGTTGGAGGAAATTCCATCTCTTTCGGTGACAGGACGTTACCCGACAACGCAGACGTTGAAATCACGGCATTATCTTTCTCCGTGGTTTCTGGCGCTATGCCTGATATCAATGTTCAGAAGTCTGTCAATAACTCTTATCCGATGGTGAACGAGCCCGTCGAGTTTACCGTAGAGGTAGGTAATGTTGGAATTGGTACCGCTTCAGATTTAGTCGTTGTCGATCAACTGCCGGTGGAGATGAGTATCCCGTCTGGCACGGCCCCATTTACAAGTGTTGGCGACTACGACCCGGTTACAGGAGAGTGGGTCATTGGTGCTTTGGATGTGGGCGTCGATGCGCTTCTCGTTGTGCCGGCGGTTGTGACCGGCATTCGAGCGGATGGGTGTATTGCAAATTCCGCAACGGCAAGCCATCCAAGAGATCTCAATAGTGCCAACGACGTGGCGCTCGCTGTCATTCACCAGAACGGCTCTGTCCACTGTGTAGATCTTAATGTGAGTTTCGGCATCTCTGCCGATTCGAATCAGTTTTTCCCGTCCTGTAATTCAGAAGATAAATTTAGCGGTGACGTTAGAATTACCAACCGTGGACCCGACGCGGCCCGGAATGTCGCCGTGACGATTTCGCAAAACCCGGTTGTCGGCCCGAATTTGCGTTTCGACGATGCCGACTGCAGCAACCCGGCTAGTTCACGTTGCAACATCACCGAGATTGCACCAGAAGAAACGGTCACGATTGATGTTACCTCGGACCTCTATCAAAGCCATAACTCGTTTACACAGACAATTTCTGTGCGTACGACAACGAGCGATTCGGAATACTATCCGTCGAACAACAATCCAAGCGCGATCGGTACAGGCGGGGGCTTTTCCAGTTGCGAGGACCCTTTTGATATCCCCTGTGGTGTCAGTTTCCTCGGTTGCGGTGACGGCGGCGGTGGCGGTGGCTGTTTTATTGCCACTGCAGCCTATGGCTCTCCGCTGCATCAGCATCTCGATGTTCTGCGAGATTTTCGTGATCGGTTCATGATAACCAATCGGCCTGGTCGGGCCCTCGCAGCTTTCTATTACCGCCACTCACCGCCATTGGCGAATTTCATTGCGGATCGTGACTGGTTGCGTGCCATCGCACGAGGACTGCTGACACCGATCGTATACACGATCAAATATCCGGGCCTGGCGGCACTGCTGAATCTCGGTCTGATAGCAGTTGCTGTTGCGCGCCGACGGCGGCGCCATGCCGGTGGCTGCGCAGGTGAGACCTGCTAATGGACGAGTCGTGAGCGGACGCTAAGTATTT
>JAOTXU010000015.1 GCA_029862165.1 Gammaproteobacteria bacterium | reverse complement strand
CGGAGAATTTGGTGGGCCCGGTAGGACTCGAACCTACGACCAAGGGATTATGAGTCCCCTGCTCTAACCAACTGAGCTACAGGCCCACGGGCGCGGAATTCTATCAGGTTTATCAGTCTTCGAGCAGGAAGCTGCGCAGTTGTTCGGAGCGACTGGGATGCCGCAGCTTGCGCAGTGCCTTGGCTTCAATCTGCCGGATACGCTCACGGGTTACGTCGAACTGCTTGCCGACTTCTTCCAGTGTGTGGTCCGTGTTCATGTCGATACCAAAACGCATGCGCAGCACTTTGGCTTCGCGTGGCGTCAGACCGGCCAATACGCCATGAGTAGTCTCACGCAAGCCTTCGTTTGTGGCCGAGTCGATAGGCGAGTCGACGGCGGTGTCTTCGATAAAGTCGCCGAGGTGTGAATCCTCGTCGTCGCCGATCGGGGTTTCCATTGAGATGGGCTCCTTAGCGATCTTCAGTACCTTGCGGACTTTGTCCTCCGGCATCTCCATGCGCTCGGCCAGCTCGTCCGGTGTTGGTTCGCGGCCGATTTCCTGCAGCATTTGCCGGCTGATGCGATTGAGCTTGTTGATCGTCTCGATCATATGTACCGGAATACGAATAGTTCGCGCCTGATCGGCGATGGAACGCGTTATGGCCTGCCGTATCCACCAGGTGGCATAGGTCGAGAACTTGTAGCCTCGCCGGTATTCAAACTTGTCGACGGCTTTCATCAAACCGATATTGCCTTCCTGGATCAGATCCAGGAACTGCAGACCGCGATTGGTGTATTTCTTGGCGATAGAAATGACCAGTCGCAGGTTGGCCTCGACCATTTCCTTCTTGGCACGCCGTGCCTTCGCTTCGCCGATCGACATCTGCCGATTGATTTCCTTGAGCTCGGTAACGGCCAGATGATTGATGGTTTGTACCAAAATCAGCTTGCGCTGTGCTCGCAGAATATCCGGGCGCAGTTTGGCCAGTGTCGATGAATGCTTTCTTTTGGCCCGTATATGTTTCTCGATCCAGTTGAGGTCGGTTTCGTTTGCCGGGAAGCTGGCGATGAAATCTTTGCGTGGCATTCCGGCATCACGAACACAGTGCCGCATGATCAGACGTTCCTGACTGCGGATCATGCCGATAGTCTGACGCAGGCTATTTACCAACAACTCAAAAGTTTTCGGCGCCAGCTTGAGTTCCATAATCTGATCAGCGATTTTTTCGCGTGACTTAAGGACTTTCGGATCACGTGTGCCGCTTTTCTCGATGGCGCCTATCAAACGGGTATGTGCCCGCTTCATTGTCGCAAAACGTCGTTTGGCTTCCTCCGGGTCGGGTCCAACGTCCTTTTCCTCTTCTTCCTCCTCTTCTTTCTTGGCGTTCTTGTTATTCGAGGCCGCCGTATTCACAGGTTGCGCAATTTCATCAGGCGCGTTGGGATCGATAAACCCGGTCAGCAGTTCATTGAGTCTTTTTTCACCAGCATGTACTTCTTCCCAAATACCAATCAGGATTTCGGCAGTACCCGGTAGCATCGCTACCGCATAACGGACTTGGTTGAGCCCCTGTTCGATCCGCTTGGCAATGCGAATTTCACCTTCGCGGGTCAAAAGCTCGACAGTTCCCATTTCACGCATGTACATGCGCACCGGATCAGTGGTGCGACCAAACTCACTGTCGACGGTGGCCAGGGCAGCAGCAGCTTCGGCTGCATCTTCATCACTGTCTGCAGCCGGCGCATCGGACAGCACAGTCGATTCATCGTCAGGCGCTTTTTCGTGTACAGTGATACCCATGTCGTTAATCATGTTAACGACGTCCTCGATCTGTTCAGGATCGACAATTTCATTAGGCAGGTGATCGTTGACTTCCGAATAAGTCAGGAAGCCCTGTTCCTTGCCGCGTGCGATGAGCAGCTTCAGCTGTGACGCGCGGTCCTCGGCGACGCCGGGTCTCAATGGTTCAGTTGCTGCGGTTGTTTTGCGGCTCACTCAAATTGCCTCTTGACTAATGTGCAAAGTAACGGACCAGTATATCGGAGACTTGACCCTGCCTACAGCGCTCTTTCGCCGTCTGCGGCCCCGGTGGAGCCCCCACGGTCCCGTAACAACCCCTGGAGCTCGTGTTTCTCGTCCGAGCTCAGCCCTTTCTGGTGGGCTTTGGTCAACAATTCGTCTGCCCGGCGGCGGCTGGAATCCCGCGCCACCAAATGTAACAAACTGTTACGAACTTCCTCCAAAGCCCCATCTTCCTCGACCAGCAGATCGCTGGCCGCAAGGGTCGCCAGATGCCGTCCGACCGTATCTTCCCGCCATCGTTCCAAAACCGCCGCGGTCGTCAGGCCCGGTGATTGCTGCAACTCCTTCAGGAGACGGGTCAGCACATCAATCCCCGGCTGGTCGACGTCAAGCAATCCGGTCGGCACCTCTACCTGTTCGGCGATCTGAGGGTAATGCAACAGCAACGTGATCGCCTGACGAACCAGATTGCCACGGCCCGTACTAATACGATGCCGCTGCTGCCGCAGCGGTTTAGGCGCCACGCGTTTTGCCCCACCGAGCAAAGAGCGCAGACGCGGCGCATCCATCCGAACTGCCTGCCCGATTCGGTCGATCAACATTTCCCGATAAACGCCGTCGGGCAAACGATCGATCAACGGCCGCGCCAGTTCGACAAACCGTGCCCGACCATCGACATTGTCCAGATCAGTCTGATCGGATAGCTGACGAATCAGATATTCCGACAGTGGTAGCGCCTCAGCCATACGCTCCCGAAAACGTTCCGCACCTTCTGCCCGAACCAGCGAGTCCGGATCCTGTCCATCGGGCAGGAACAGAAAGTCGATCCTGCGGCCTTCACGCATGCTGGTCAGAGAATTCTCCATCGCACGCCAGGCGGCTTTCCGGCCGGCTCGGTCACCGTCGAAACAAAACACGACATTTTCGGAAATTCTGAACAATCGATCCAAATGCGCTTCGGTACACGCAGTGCCCAGTGTTGCTACGGCATTGCGGATGCCATGCTGGGCCAGCCCCACGACATCCATGTATCCTTCGACAACCAGTAGCGTGGAAATATCCCGCAACGCCTGGCGTGCTTCATGCAGTCCGTACAGCTCCCGACCCTTATGAAAAAGCGGTGATTCAGGCGAATTGAGATATTTGGGTTCGCCGTCCCCCAGGATACGACCACCAAATGCAATCACCCGTCCGCGGGTGTCGCGGATCGGAAACATCACGCGATCGCGAAACATGTCATAGCAACCGTCGCCACCCTGGCGCGGTTTGATCATCCCGGTATCCAGCAAATGCCTGCGTGCCGCCGCTTCGGCGCCGACCGAACAGACCAGACCGTCCCAGCGATCCGGCGCGTAACCAATTCCGAACTCCCTGACCGTATCGCCGCTCAAACCCCTGTCCTTCAGGTAGTCGACCGCAACCGTGCTTTTCTTGAGGTTTTGGGCGTAAAACGCCGCAGCCTCTCCCAGCGTGGCATAGGATTCGGCGCGTGGGCGAACGCGAGTCTCACCACCTTCCCGCGGGATCTCCATGCCAATCTGGCCGGCCAGGTCCTCGACTGCTTCGATAAAACCCAATCCTTCGAATTCCATAACAAAGCCCAGCGCGGTGCCGTGCATACCGCATCCAAAGCAGTGATAGAACTGCTTGGTTGGACTGACTGTAAATGACGGCGTCTTCTCTTCGTGGAAGGGGCAACATGCCTTGAACTCGCGACCGGCTTTTTGTAAACGGACACGCGAGCCGATGACTTCGGCTATGTCCGTCCGGGAAATAAGTTCGTCAATAAAATGTTGGGGGATTCGCCCGCTCATCATGCTGGGTCATGTTTTGCTGATCACAAGATATTTCTAGCTTAGTCGAAAAAAACACGGGCTGTGTGACGCCGTGTAAAGCTATGAACCGAGTGCCTTCTTCACCAGGGTGCTGACATCGCCCATATCCGCGCGTCCTGCGGCACGTTTTTTGATTTCAGCCATGACCCGGCCCATATCTTGCATGCCGCCGGCGCCGGTTCCAGCAATGACGTCGGCCACGAGTTGGCTCAGCGCGGCTTCGTCCAGCGGCTCGGGCAGATAGGACTGCAGGACAGTGATTTCGGCGGCCTCGATTTTGGCCAGATCCGGTCGGTCGCCTGCCTCGAATTGACGGATTGATTCCTTCCGCTGTTTCACCATCTTTTCCAACACTGAAAGTATTGCCGGATCGTCGAGTTCGATTCGTTCGTCAACTTCCCGTTGCTTGATGGCCGCAAGCAGCATGCGCAAGGTGCTCAGGCGCGGTTTATCCCCGGCGCGCAAGGCCTGCTTGACGTCGTCGGACAGTCTGGTTTTCAGGGAGGACACTGGTTGGAAAAACGGGATCAGTACAGACGCGTTCGCCGCTGGTTGTCGCGGGACAGGCGTTTTGCGTGGCGCTTCACTGCCGCGGCTTTCCGCCGCTTTCTTTCCTGAGTCGGTTTCTCGTAATGCTCGCGCCGACGTAGCTCCGTCAGGATGCCTGCCTTCTCGCAGGCGCGCTTGAACCGCCGCATGGCAGCATCAAAATACTCGTTTTCCTTGACCCGGACGCTGGGCATTCGATCACCTCAGTGAAGCACAAAAAAGGCCGTCTCCGGCCGAACGCGGTATTCTAAGGCCGGAAAATCGGAGAGTAAAGGGAATGAGGGTCCTGGGGATCGAAACATCCTGTGACGAGACAGGCCTGGCAGTGTATGACGACCAGGCCGGGCTGCTGGGTCATGCCCTGCACAGCCAGGCGGGGTTGCATGCCGAATGGGGCGGGGTCGTGCCGGAGCTGGCGTCCAGAGACCATGTGATTCGACTGATTCCACTGTTGCGGGAGGTTTTTTCTTCCTGGCCTGGTCCGGGTAAGGCCCCCCACCCCGGCCCTCCTCCCGGCGGGGGGAGGGGGGGACCCCCAGTTGATGGCGTCGCCTATACCGCCGGGCCCGGGTTGGTCGGGGCCTTGCTGACCGGCGCCGCATTTGCCCGAAGTCTCGCCTGGGCCTGGGGCATCCCGGCCATCGGCGTCCATCATATGGAGGGTCATTTACTTGCACCGATGCTTGAGCGTGACGCGCCCGGTTTTCCGTTTTTGGCCTTGTTGGTGTCGGGCGGGCACACCCTGTTGGTGCATGTGCATGATTTGGGGCGATACGAGATCTTGGGAGAAACCCGCGACGACGCGGTGGGCGAGGCATTCGACAAGACGGCAAAAATGCTCGGCCTGGGTTATCCCGGCGGACCGGCCGTCGCCGCATTGGCACTTTTAGGCAAACCGGGGGCCGTTGAATTTCCGCGCCCCATGACCCGACGTCCGGGGCTGGAGTTTAGTTTTAGCGGACTAAAAACCGCCGTGCTCAGAGCAGTCGAGCGTGCCGGTGACGAGGAACAAGCAAGAGCGGACATCGCCCGTGGTTTTGAAGATGCAGTGATTGACACACTGGCGATCAAGTGCGCACGGGCAATTGAACAAACAGGCCTGGGCACACTGGTTGTTGCCGGAGGCGTCGGTGCGAATGTGCGTTTGCGGGAAAGACTGCAACGTGAGTGCGAATGCTCTGGCGTCCGTGTGTGCTATCCGCGGCAGGAATTTTGTACGGACAATGGCGCAATGATTGCTTATGCAGGACTACAGCGTTTGCGTGCCGGCGCCGGTGATCCACCGGTTTTTTGGGCGCGACCTCGCTGGTCTCTCGATGAACTCAGTATGACCGGGTAAGACTATGCACACATCAGACTTTGGCGACACAATTTTTCTGACTGATCTGCGGGTACGCGCGATCATTGGTATCAACGACTGGGAACGGCGGGTGCGTCAAACCGTATCGGTGGATTTACTGATGCCCGCAGATGCACGTCGGGCTGCGCGTACCGACGATATTGCCGACACTGTCAATTACAAGGCAGTTGCCAAGCGTTTGTTGGCTTATGTGTCGGAGTCAGAGTTCCAGCTGGTCGAGACACTGGCGGAACGTATTGCTGAAATCGTACTCCAAGAGTTTGAGCTGCGCTGGATTCGCGTGAGCGTCCATAAGCCTGGCGCGATCCGTGGAGCAAAGGACGTTGGCATTACGATTTTGCGAGGCGATCTCACCGGGTCGGTAATCGCCGAAAAAAATGAGATATACGTGGGTCTCGGCAGCAATGTACAGGCCGAGCGATACCTGCCAATGGCCATATCGGCGTTGGCAAAACGTTTTGGCCCGTTGCGGCGCTCTGCTGTGTATCGCAATGCCGCGATTGGTTTTGAGGGAGATGATTTTCTGAATATGGTGATTGGATTTGAGTCGTCCGAAGATGTAGTGGCGATATCGGCCGCTCTGGGACGCATTGAACAGGAATGTGGTCGCGAACGCAGCGGAATGCGTTTTGCTCCACGCACCATGGATCTGGATCTGTTGATGTGCGGTCAACAGGTCCATGCCGGCCCGGAGTTTGTTTTACCGCGACCGGAGCTTTTGCGTCATGCCTATATCTTGCGGCCGCTGGCCGAACTCGCCGGTCCCATGATGCATCCGGTGGAAAAACGCAGTCTTGCTGAGCTGTGGCGCGACAGCGGTTTGGCCGATCACGAAATGACACAGGTGGATATCAGTTTCGAATGAACACCCGCCCGCTATTCGCGTTGCTTTTTGTCTTTGCCGCTGCCTGCGGTGGCGGCGGGGGTGGTGGCGGCGTTAACGCCGTTTTGCCGGACGGGTGTACGACGGCCGAGAAAAATCGCTTCGTCAATGATGTTATGCGGGATATCTATTATTGGGTTGACGAAATGCCCGCTGCCGATCCAACAGCGTTTGAATCTCCGGATGCCCTGCTTAATTTTCTTTTATTTGATGATCTCGATCGTTTTAGTGCGATCGCCGACGCGGCGACGGAAGACGCGTTCTTTTCAGAAAGCCAGTTTATCGGTGTCGGTATTGGAACATTGGTAGTCGGTGAAGATCAGCTCCGGGTGACGCAGACTTTTACGGATGGACCAGCGCGTGCGGCGGGTTTGGAGCGCGGCTTTTTTATACTGGAAATCAACGGCCAGACTATTGCCGAAGTTTTGGCGGGCGATGGTGTTTCCGCGGCTTTCGGGCCTGACGAAGTCGGAGCGCCGGTTGATTTGCGCTTCACGGATCTGGCCGGTACCGAAATGGAGGTCACGATATCTAAGGCGGTCGTTACGATTGATACCGTCTCGGCATCGGCGGTGTTTAGTGTAGGCGGCAGGCAAACCGGTTATCTCAAATTTCGCAATTTCGTCGAACCGTCCTTCGATGCTCTGGCAGTCGCGTTTACTGACCTTGCGGCGCAGGGCGTGGAAGAGCTGGTACTGGATCTGCGTTATAACGGTGGTGGTCTGATATCCGTTGCAGAGTTCCTATCCGGATTGTTAGGCGGACAGACTACTGCCGGCGAGATTTTCGCAAATCGGATACACAACACACAAAATAGCTTTCGTAATCTTCAGACGAGGTTTGTCGACGAAACCGATGCGTTAGATCTGACTCGTGTAGTTATCATCACGACCGGCTCGACCGCCTCAGCCAGTGAAATGATTATCAACGGTCTGGAGCCGTTTCTGGACGTGTTGCTGGTCGGTGACGACACATTTGGCAAGCCTGTGGGTTCCTATGGCTTCAGTTTTTGCAGCAGTGTTTTGCGGCCTATTTCCTTCGCCAACGAAAATGCAGTCGGTAACACAGATTTCTTTGCGGGTTTCGGTGTCGATTGCCCGGCCGAGGATGATCTTGAGCATGCACTGGGCGATCCGCTGGAGGCATCGCTGGCCGAAGCCCTATACGTCGTTGAAAACAACACCTGCTCCGCAGCGGCGCAATCACTTAAACAAACCCGCGTGGCAGAAAAACAGCGGCGTCCCCAAAGTTACGACCTGTTTCGGGGTCTTCATTAATGCGACGCGAAGTGTTTAGATCCGCATTATTGACTGCCACAGGGTGTCTTGTTTGCTGCGCAACAAACGCACAAACCATGATGCTGTCGACCGCCAGTGCTGACTATGTCGTCACTAACATTTTTAGTGATGTCGATTTTTTCAGCATAAATATCGAAATTGATGCGCCTCTCGCACCCGGTGTTTATGTTGACCCAGCCATAGTCAACGTCACTTATCAGGTGACGGGGAACTTGACCGCCGGTACCCCGTCAGACTTTCCAGCCTTTGATCTACAACGGAGCGTCACCGGCGCGGAGTTTTATGCGCAGGGCAGTTCGCTGAGTTTTGAAGTTAGTCAGGCGGCGGTACTTAGTGATGGTGTTCAGGCAGCCGAGTTGGTTGGAAGCGCAGTTATTCTGACGTTCAATGGCCGGGAAATTGACAACGGGCGGTTTCATCCGGCGCTACTGGAATTGAACGCCGATGGCACAGGACGTATTCAAAACTCAAACAATATCGTGACGCAAACCCCGTTGCTTAGTGTGGATTTTGGCGACGAATATATTAATGATCTGAGCTTCGACCCCGGCAACACAACGTTGATCACAGAGATCCCCGCGCCGGATATTCCGAATGCGATCTCTGGTGGCAGTGGTTCGATCTCGCCTGCCGCGTTGATCCTGCTGGCACTTATGGCCCGACGGCGTCGCGCCTGTCGAAGCGACAGACAGCTCTAAATACTGCGGCCACCATCCACGGCGATGATCTGGCCGGTGATGTATCCGCCATCGCGTAGCAAGAACAACACCGTCTCAGCCACGTCCCGCGGCTCACCACGACGTTTCAGAGCGGTGCCGGCAATGATTTGTTCGCGTAGCGCTTCATCCGAGCCCTGTTCGGGCCACATTATGGGTCCGGGTGCGACGCCGTTGACCCGAATGTCGGGTCCCAGTTCTCTCGCCAGCGAACGGGTCAACATATCCAGACCTGCTTTGGCGGCACAATAGACAGGATGGTGACGCAGCGGGCGTTTGGCATGGATATCGACAATATTCACGATTGCCCCGTTGGCCTTACGCAAGGCTGGCGCAGCGGCCTGAGAAAGAAACAGCGGTGCGCCCAGATTGGTAGTGATGAGATCGTCCCATTGATCTCGGTTTATGGCCCCTACCGGCGTCGGGTAAAAGGTAGACGCGTTGTTAACCAAACCATCCAGGCGGCCAAACTGTTCTACTACCGCATCGATCATGCCAGGCAATTCATCAAGGTCACGAAGGTCAGCCTGCAACGCCAGTGCTGAGTCGGGTCGTTGCCGGTTTAGTTCCATTGTAAGTTCGGCGGCATCATTGACCGAGCTGTGATAGTGCACGGCCACATTTGCGCCCGCCGCATGCAGGTGACGGGCGATTTCGGCGCCGATCCGTCGTGCGGCGCCAGTGACCAATACAACTTTTGTCTGCATAATTTGTCCCACTCACGGCCGTGTGCCAGATCCGGGGCCGTTCATTCTGCACAACGGGAGTGTAATCGTCGAATCCAGCTGGCCCAAACCTGACCGTGACGCTCAAAAACATAGCGAACGGCTGATTGCGCATCTGCGTCTACAGATCGATGCGGCGGATGGTTGGATGAGTTTTGCAGACTTTATGCGGGAGACGCTGTATGCGCCAGGTCTGGGTTACTACAGTGCCGGCGCGGATAAGTTTGGCGAAGCTGGCGATTTCATTACCGCACCGGAAATTTCGTCGTTGTTTGGTCATTGTGTGGCTGCTCAATGTGCCGGCATCCTGGAGCATGTTGGCGGTGACACGATAGTAGAAGCCGGTGCAGGCAGTGGGGCGCTGGCAGCCGACATTATTAGCGAGTTTCCGCCGAAGAAATACCGCATCGTCGAAGTCTCTGCCGATCTGCGGGCGCGTCAACAATCCCGGATAAAACCAGAAGACGTGGCGGCAGATGTGGACTGGTTGAATGGCCCGGAGGAAATCGATGCCTTTAACGGTGTGATTATTGGCAACGAAGTAATCGATGCGTTGCCGGTCGAGCGATTTCGGATTACCGCGAATGGTGTCGATGCAGTCGGGGTCGTGTGGAACGGCGCAGCCTTTTCGAGCATCACGCGACCGGCCGAGGAGACGTTGATTGCTGCGGTCCGTGAGGTGGAGGAGCAAATGGGCAGATCGCTGCCGCCAGGCTACTGTTCCGAAATACGTCCACAACTGGCGGCGTTTATTGCCGAATGGGCCAGCAAACTGCAACGCGGTGCGATGATATGGATCGACTACGGCTGCAGTCGTGCCGAATACTATGCATCCGACCGCGATCAGGGCACGTTAATGTGTCATTACCGTCATCGGGCACACGACGATCCCTTTATGTATCCCGGTTTGCAGGATATTACGGCCTGGGTCGACTTTAGCGCCCTCGCGCAGGCCGGTACCAGTGCCGGTCTTACATTGAGCGGCTACGCTACGCAAGCGCACTTTCTGTTGGGTTGCGGAATCGATCAACGTTACGACGCTATGCGACGTGAGGCAGAAGATGAGTCCCGGGTGCTTGAGCTAAATGAACAACTGCGGCGACTCATGATGCCCGGAGAGATGGGCGAACGCTTTCGCGTCATGGCATTGACGAGCGGTCTGGATCACGATCTCATCGGGTTTTCTTTTCGCGATCTGTCGGCGACCCTGTAATTAAATTAATAAATTACGATGGTAGACCCCTTTTCTTTTTCTTCACCGCAATATCAGCCACGCGATAAATCCACCGCCGACGATCCAGCAATACCAGGCAAACGCATAAAAGCGCTTTGTCTTGAGGAACCAGACAAAAGCTGCCAATGCGGCAAGACCGCTGATCAACGCACTGATCCCGCCGACGGCGATATAGGTGATCAGTGCCTCGTCGGCATTGCCCAGTTCAGGCAACAACAAAACGGCAGCCCCGGAAATAGCGACTACACCCAACAAGAATGAAAACTCTGCGGCCGCCGCCGGTGCCATTCCCAAGGCCAGTGCGGCAGCCACCGTAGAACCGCTGCGGGAAATACCCGGAAGAATGGCAAACGCTTGTGCGCAACCAATTAAAAGAGCGTTGCGCCAGGTGGGTTCGGTGGCTTGCCCCCCGGCGATCGTATAGCGAGTGCTCCAGACAATAAATCCTGTAATCAACAGCATTAATCCCGCAACGATGGGTGATTCGAACAGGGTTTCTATAAGTTCCCGGGCCAGTAGCGCAACCGCGATGGCAGGCAAGGTCCCGACGGCGAGTTTGCCAACATAGCGCCAGGCATCGGCTTGGCCGGTGAATGTGCCAACCGTCAGCCGCACGACCGATTTTTTATAAAAAATAAGAATGGCAACCAGGGTCGCCACGTGTACGGCTACTTCAAATACGATGCCACCACCGGGTTCAAAACCCAGCAGCTCCTGCATCATCACCAGATGACCGGAGCTCGAAACCGGAAAAAATTCGGTGAGCCCCTGGACGAGACCTAAGACAAAGGATTCAAGCCATTCCATCGGCGCGCATGGTACATGGAATGAAGGGGTCCCGCTCGCCGGGCGCGGGGTGACGACGAGCTAAACCGATTAATAGCAGCGGCAGTATCCTAATCGGGCGATTTACGGATCGCAGCCACGCGCGCTTGATGCAGTCGGGTACCGATTGCCTCGCCTTGCAGGCCCTCGGTGTCGATGTCGTTGGCGCTGATGCGGCTGGCGGTGGCCAGCGCCTTGCGTAACAACTCGGCCTGTGGATAGCCGCGATTCTCCATCCCCAGGCGCCCACGTGCATCCGCCTCGCATGCAAGCAAAAATAATTCAAACCGCTCGGGACGACGGAAAGCATCGCATTGTTCAAGCAGGCGAATGACAGTGTTCGCACGCATCTCCATTGCGCGATGACAGCGACCATGATCAAGCGCAACGATTTGCGCCAGTTCGCGGTGTTCATTGGGAACACGCAACCGGTCGCACAGCTTATTCAATAAATCTATTGAACGTTGCTCATGACCCCGGTGGCTGGGCCATTCCGCTTTTGGCGTCGAGCCTTTGCCGAGGTCATGGGTGAGCGCAGCGAAGCGAACGCGTGTGTTGGCGCTTAATTGTGCTGCCTGCTCCAGAACCATCAGTACATGACGCCCAGTGTCGATCTCCGGATGCCAGCGTGCTGGCTGTGGCACGCCAAACAATGCATCAAGCTCGGGATAGATCACGGCTAACGCGCCACAATCGCGCAGCACCTGGAAGAAAGTCGCCGGGTGAGCGGTGCTCAATGCCTTGAGCGTTTCCTGCCAGACTCGCTCGGGTACCAGCGCATCGACTTCACCGTCTTTTGTCATCTGTGTCATCAGCGCCATGGTTTCGGTGGCGACTTCAAAACCCAGATGCTTGAAGCGTGCTGCAAAACGCGCGGTGCGCAGCACGCGCACCGGGTCTTCGACGAATGCCTCCGAAACATGACGCAGTTTCCGGGCGCTAATGTCGTCAGCTCCGCCATGCGGATCAATGGGCTGACCGTTCTCGTCCTCGGCAATGGCGTTTATTGTCAGGTCACGACGCGCAAGGTCCTGTTCCAGCGTGACATCAGGCGCGGCGTGTAAAACGAAGCCGTGGTATCCACGCCCGGTCTTGCGTTCGGTTCGCGCCAGCGCGTACTCCTCGTTTGTTTCGGGATGCAAAAATACGGGGAAGTCGGCGCCCACCTGGCGAAAACCGCGGTCCAGCATTTCCTGCGGCATGGCGCCAACAACCACCCAGTCGTCGTCACCAGCTGGTTCACCCAGCAAGCGGTCACGGACGGCGCCACCCACGCGATAGATCTTCATGACGGCATTCTAGCAATGGTTGCGTGCTGCCAACGTGATATCTTGCGTGACATGCGAATTGGCGTACTCGCACTGGCGGTCGTACTGGCTGTGCCACTGGGCGGTTGTACGCGTGCTGGCTACTATCTGCAGTCTGCACGCGGTCAACTCGACTTGCTTTCTCGGCGGGTCGCAATCGAAAAGCTGATCGAAGATCCGGAGACGTCCAACGAGTTACGCGACAGGTTGGTGACGGTCAACGCGATCCGTGAATTCGCTTCTGCCGAGCTGGGACTGCCAGACAACCGCAGTTATCGTGGTTATGCGGACCTGGAGCGTGCCTATGTGGTCTGGAACGTCTTTGCGGCGCCGGAATTCTCCGTCGAGCCGGAGAGCTGGTGTTTTCCCATAGTCGGTTGCGTTACCTATCGAGGCTATTTCAAAGAGCACAGCGCGCAGAAGTTCGCAGCCCAACTGGCAGCGGACGGTCTGGATGTTTATGTGGCCGGTATCGCGGCGTATAGCACATTGGGTCGTTTCGCCGACCCGGTGTTAAACACCATGCTCTCAGGTGACGATCTTTATCTCGCCGGTCTGATTTTTCATGAACTCTCGCATCAACTGTTCTATATCAAAGACGCGACAGAATTCAATGAGAGCTTTGCGATGCTGATTGAAGAGGAAGGCGTTCGACGTTGGCTTGTGCATAATGAAAACGAACAGGCATGGGATGGCTGGCTGGCGCGCCGCGTGCGCGCCGAGCAATTCAACCAAATCGTTTCGCTGGCGCGGGAAAACCTGATGGCTTTGTATGCGACGGACATTGATCCGGCGCAGATGCGGGCAGAAAAACAGCTTGTAATGGCGCAGCTAAAAAAATCGCACGAGCGTCTGCGTACCCAGTGGGGCGGTCATTCCAGCTATGAAGGCTGGTTTGCCGGTCCGCTGAACAACGCACAACTCAGTTCGGTGGCCACCTATACCTTGCTGGTTCCAGCACTACGGGTGTTGTTATCTCAATCGGCTAATGACCTGGCGATTTTCTATCAACGTGTGCAGGAAATCGGTGCCTTGCCTGTAGAAGAGCGCGAGCAGATCCTGCAGAAACTAGGTGCCCGTTCCGGGCATTAGACTGTTGTGCGACGGTATTCATCGAGACGGCTACGGCTCGAAGTGCGGCCGAGTAACCGCGGAATAAGTAGCGCGCTGGAGACCGGTTTTATGCCCAGCTTTTCAAACCCGTTGGTGTCGCAAATGCTGTTGATTGTCAGCGAGCGGAAGTTGTCCGTGGAGAAAGGCTTGCCTGGGATAAAATCCATAATGAAGGCCTGTATTCTGGCCAAGCCATCGGGAATGCCTACTACGCGTCGTCGCAATCCGAGCGAATCGGATATCAACGCAATAACCTCTCTCAAGGAATACACTTCCGGGCCGCCGAGCTGAAAAGTCTTGCCATAGGTTCCCGGGTCGTCTACCGAGCGGGCGTAGGCCACAACCACATCGCCAACATAAACAGGCTGTACTCGGGCATTGGCACGCGGTAGTGGGAACAGATACAACGGCATTCGCAGGAGTGCCGCAAAACGATTCACGAAAGAATCGTCCGGACCAAAAATCACCGAGGGCTGGAAGATAGTCCCGTCGATATCCTGTGCTCGACGCACGATCGACTCGGCTTCGCCTTTGGTTCTCAGATAATGACTGGGTCCTTCTTTTGCATCGGCTTTTAGTGAGCTCATATACAGCAGTCTGCGCACACCGGTTTGCTGACAGGCCGCGACTATCTTGCCCGTTAGCTCCACGTGTGCGCGTTCAAATCCCTTACCGTCGCGTCCGCGCTCATTCAGGATTCCCACCAGATTCACTACCACGTCGCAGCCGCTGACCTGGTCGCGTATGAACTCTGAGTTGTAGACGTCGCCCTGCACTATGCTTACTGTCGGTAGAACTTTTAGTGCGCGATGACGTTCCGCATTGCGGGTCACCAGGCGAACACGCCAGCCTTCATTTGCCAGTCGTGTAGTCAGATGACCACCGACAAAACCGGTTCCGCCAAAAAGGCAGATGTTACGTATATTCATGTTGATCAGGCCCGAATCGCCTAGTTCGCGCTGGTCGGTACAGGCGGCATGATTGCGGCCAGACGTTGCGTCTCGCCAGTCAGCCGCCAGTGGAAAATGACGTCTGCCGCGAGCACACGACGCAGATAACCACGTGTTTCGGTGTATGGCACCAACTCAACCCAAATATCAGCCGCCATTGCCTCGTCCTTAGGCAGCCAGCGGGCGACGCGATGTGGGCCAGCATTGTAAGCTGCGGTGGCCAGAACCTGGTGGTCGTCGAATCGCGCATACATGCGATCGAGATAAAATGTACCCAACGCGATATTGTCTTTTGGATTTAGCAGTGTGTAGCGGCCGCGGTAGCGCATCTTGGCCTGGCGTGCCGTCATCCGGCCCGTGTCGGGTGTTACCTGCATCACGCCGAGGGCACCGGCCGTAGAAGTTACATCTGGCATGAACAGGCTTTCGCTGCGGGCAATGCCAAATGCCCAGGTAGTGGGCAGGCCAAGTTCTGTTGTGTGTGTCTCGAACAACTCCCGAAACGCCATCGGGTAGCTTAGCGATAGGTCATCGCGTATGCCCGCCCTGGCAGCAGTTGAAATAGCACGCGAGTGCCAACCCCATCGGCTCGCCAGTATTGCCGACTGCGCTTTCTCCTGGCGGTTTAGCGCCTTAACTGATTGGTCCCACTCGGATCGTCCCTTGCCATGCAATTCGACGAAAAACATTTCTCTCGCGCGCACGAGACCATCAATTGTCTCGAGTCGTAGCAACAAGGCTTCGTCAGGCAAAGCGGGCACATGATTGTATTCGTACGGTGTGGCCAGTCGGTCGGCGGCCAGGAACTGGTAGTAGCCACGTGATTGGGATAGCGACGCGTAAACGCTGGCGGCCTCATCGCTGCGTCCACTCGCCTCCAACGCCCGCGCCTGCCAGTATTGCCACTTGGATTCGCCTTTGTTGTCGTTGCTCATGGCCGCGATCGCCTGCAGTAGACCGAGCCAGTCACCGTTGCGCAAAGCAATGCGTACGCCCCACTCCAGCAACGTGTCGTCGATCATGTGGCGTTCAAGCCCAAAAATTCGCTCCTGCGCCTGTGGCAAGTGATTACGTGCCGAGGTGAGCGCGAGACTGCGAATAACCGAACGGCGTTCGGAAGCATCAAAATTGAACGCGGTTTCGATTCTGGACCAGGCCGCACTGGCAGCATCAAAGTCGGAACGCGCCAGGCGCTTCACGCCGTATATCAAGAGCTCTTTATTGTTGTCCGTGTCGGCAAGACTGTCTGTTTTCGACAAAGCGGTTGCAGGTCGGTGACGCATGCGTCGCCATTTTTGCACCAGTTCCTGGTCCTCGTCTTGCATGGGCTTGGCCAGCCAGGCAGCCAACTCGAATTTTCGTTTTTTCAGAGCAAGCATGATGCGTTCGCGTCGATGCTCGTCGTCAATCAGTCCTTGTTGCTCAAGCGCATCGAATACCGGATCGCATTCTGTTGCCCGGCTTTTCCCACTCATCCAGTAGGCCAGCGCATCTGGCGCAAACCGACTGTCGGGGCCTGTACGAAGCCGTGCTGTCAGTGCCAGGCACGCGAGGATTTCATCGTCGCTTTGCGCGTACTCGGTGTCGTAAACCGCGAGGTACTTGCTCCATTGGCCACGCGCCGCCAGAGACTTGGCCCAGCGATAACGTAAATCCCGAACAGCCGACGAACCGCTGTGATTGGAGACAAACTCGTCGATCTCGGAATCGGCGATCTTGCCTACTTGTGAGCGCAGCCAGGCGGCTTGGAGATCCGGGTACAACGGATAATCGGCAAGCAGCAGCTGGTTTTGCCGAATTGCGGAGGCATCGCCATCGAGGGCCCGCTGCCAGGCGTCACGAAAGGCGTCTCGCTGGTCTTCGAGGCGTTGGGGCCAGTTTGCAGTGGCCAGCTGCGGCAGCAGCAGCAGCAGGGCGGCGATCAGGGCGCGGTACATAATCCCTCTAGCTTAGCGAATGAAACGGCCCACACAAGGGCCTCAGTTCACATTTTTATGCGATATTCCAACAGTTTAGCAACAGACCCGCATTATGTTAAACTCCAGGGACTCTCCCTAGTCGTCCGGTCCCCCTCGGCCGGGCGACCTTTTTTTATCCACAGCCGTGACGTTGATTCCTAAAGAATCAGCAATAGTTGAGCGCTGCCACGACGGACAGTGAGCACAAGTGAGTCGGCGTCGGAAACCGCTTCGTTGAAACCCGCAACGCTGTCGACACGGGTGCGGTTTACCTTGGTGATAATGTCGCCACTTTGCATGCCGCGTCTTGCGGCGGCACTACCTGCTTCGACGTTTGTCACCAATACACCGTCGATGCCACGATACTTCCGGCTGTCGGGCAGTTCGGCCAACTCAGCACCTTGCAGACCGGCCGGTAGCTGTGCCGCTTTCGGTTGCTCTGCCTGGCCGCCCAGTACAGCGGTGAAGCGCTTGCGTTTGCCATCTCGAATGGCAACCAGTTTGACTTCGTCACCTATGCGTTTCAGACCGACGGTATTACGTAGCTCGCCGGCGTCATCAACCGCGGCGCCATCGAGTTCCACAATAACGTCGCCGGCTTCGACCCCGGCTCTGGCGGCTGCCGATCCCGGCATTACCTGTGCGACCAGCGCTCCACTTTCAGTCTCCAGTCCATAAGCTTCTGCCAGCGCTGGCGTCAGGGTGTAAATATTCACACCGAGCAAACCACGGCGTACTTCGCCGAACTCAATGATCTGCTCCATGATTGTCTGTGCCATGTTGATCGGAATCGCAAATCCAATCCCAAGATTGCCACCGCTATTGGAGATGATTGCCGAATTGATACCGATCAGCTCGCCACGCAAAGTGATCAGAGCACCGCCGGAATTGCCCGGGTTAATCGGCGCATCGGTTTGTATGAAATCTTCGTATGCGTCGCGGTTCAGTCCGGAGCGGCCCAGTGCGCTGACGATGCCGGATGTCACCGTGTTGGAAAAACCGAAGGGATTGCCAATGGCGACGACAAAGTCGCCGACTTCAAGTTCGTCTGAGTTGCCGAGCGGTATTTGATCCAGCTCATCGGGTTCAACCTGGAGTACTGCGATGTCGGAGCCGGCATCCGAACCGATAACCTTTGCGTCGAGCGTTCGGTCATCCAATAGTGTCACTTCGATTTCTTCCGCATTGCTGACCACATGTGCATTGGTCAGGACGTAGCCTTTTTCTGCGTCAACGATTACGCCCGAGCCGGCACTTTGGAATTGGCGCCGTTGTGGTTGCTCGGGGACATTAAAAAAGCGGCGGAAGAATGGATCGTCAAAAAAGGGATTATTCGCAACTTCAACGCTACCGCGGATCGCGATGTTCACCACCGAAGGCGACACTTCCTTGATCATCGGCGCCAGCGTTGGCACGCCTCGACCGTCCACTTCCAACGGCAGCGCAGCTTTCAGCGCCGGCACACTCAGTATTAGTAGTGCGGCTGCAAGGGTGACCCTTAGGCTCATGGGCTAGTTCTCCCGAAAAATAGACAGGTAATGGTATTCAAAGCGGGCAGGCCGCGGCAACTCTGGACTTGATATGAAAAAAGACAGCGAAACAGGGGCGATGGTTCCCACCAATCGCCCCTGTTGGCCTGTGGCCCGTTCAGTTAACGGTGACTTCGATTCGCTTCGGCTTAGCCTGCGGAGCCTTTGGAATGCTGACCTCGAGCACGCCGTTATTACTGCGCGCCGTGACCGCTTCCGGGTCTACGCCATCGGGAAGTGTGAAGCGGCGCAGGAACTTACCGCTGACCCGCTCTACCCGGCGGTAGCCGTCGTGCTCTTGTGCCTGGTCGGACTCGCGGGTTCCGCTGAGCGACAATACGGCGTCTTCGACCGCTATATCGATCTGGGCCGGGTCTACACCCGGGACATCCAGGTGTAATACAAAACGGTCCTCATCCTCACGGATATCGACGGCCGGTACCCAGTTGGTTGAGCAGTTTTCGCCGAAACCGCGAAAAATACGGTCGATCTCACGGTGGAGCGGTTCATAACGCATCAGATTCATTAGCAGGGTCCTCCAAGGGGATGAAATAGTGCTACCTGTGGATGTGGGGACCGCTCCGACTTTTTCAAGACCGGCTTGACATAAGGCGTCAAAAGCGCGGTGTGGCGAAACACAATATGTTGTGGTTTGTCTGGTGTGGAAGGGCGAAAAAAATAGTCCCAACTAATTCAACAACTTTTCCACAAGTTATTCACAATACACTGATTTTCAATAAGAAATTTGTTGGGCCCTCAAGCGTTTCTGGTCTTGACAGTTACCCTGACCGGCCCTAGTCTTAAACCCCGCTGCACAAGATGTTGTATCGCCGCCAGGCGGGCTACCAACAACACCCTGCAGCAGTGGGGAGGGCCGGCGATGCAGGGCCGGCAGACATTAAACGAACGAGAATCCTTGGGGACCCGCCTAGATGAAGACTGCGCTGAAACTTGCACCGACCGTTACAGAAATACCGTTTCAACCGGCCTCGATCGACATATGGGAGAAGAAATATCGATTGTGCAGCCGCGACGGCAGCGCAATTGATAAGACACTCGACGATACCTACAAACGTGTTGCCAGATCGCTTGCCGATGTCGAACCAGAGGATCGGCGCGAACGTTGGAACGAACGTTTTCTGTGGGCGCTTCGTCACGGTGCAATTCCCGCCGGACGCATCATGTCTAATGCCGGGGCACAGGAGCACAAACCAGCGACTTCGACTATCAATTGTACGGTCTCCGGCACCATCAAGGATTCAATGAATGACATTCTGGGGAAAGTGCATGAGGCGGGACTAACGCTGAAGGCTGGTTGCGGTGTTGGTTACGAGTACTCAACGTTACGCCCGCGTGGCGCTTATGTGTCTGGCGCCGGTGCGTACACATCGGGGCCGTTGTCGTTCATGGATATTTATGATCGCATGTGTTTTACCGTTTCGTCAGCGGGTGGCCGCCGTGGCGCGCAGATGGCGACATTCGATATCGGGCATCCTGATGTGGTCGACTTTATCCGCGCCAAGCGTGAAGACGGGCGTCTCCGGCAGTTCAATTTGTCGTTGCTGATCACCGACGAATTCATGCAGGCCGTAGCGGATGACCAGGAATGGTCTCTGGCATTTCCGATTTCAGAGTGCCAGCAGGCCGAAGAAAATCTGGATCTGGAGGATCCCGACCAGGTTATCTGGCGACATTGGCCAGACAACGAAAAGTATTTGACCAACAGCGAAGGCCTGGCAGCCTGCAAGGTTTGCGAAAAGATGCCGGCGCGTCGTATGTGGGATCTCATCATGAGCTCCACCTATGACTTTGCGGAACCGGGGTTTGTCCTCATTGATAGGGTTAATGAGATGAACAACAACTGGTTTGCCGAGAACATCCGTGCGACAAATCCATGCGGAGAACAGCCATTGCCGCCCTATGGGAGTTGTCTGTTGGGTTCGGTAAATCTTACGCGTTTCGTTCGCGAACCGTTCACCGAAAACGCTAGTTTCGACTGGCTAGAATTCAATAAGGTCGTGCGCATTTTTACCCGCATGCTCGACAATGTCGTCGAGATAAACGGGCTGCCGTTATCGCGTCAGCGCGAAGAGATCAAAGGAAAGCGCCGTCATGGCATGGGTTTTCTGGGCCTGGGTTCAGCTATCGCGATGCTGAATATGACCTACGGTGAGGAGGCCTCCATAGAGCTTACCGAGCGTATCGCCCGTGAACTCGCTTTGACCGGCTGGCAGGCCGCGCTCGAACTGGCCAAGGAAAAAGGACCGGCGCCTATCATGCTGGAGGAATTTACGGTTACCGAGGAGATGTTGCGTCAGCGGCCGAAAATGGCGCGGGATGGCTGGCGTGTAGGCGCCAAAGTACCGGGCCGGGTTTTGCACGCCCGTTACAGCCGGTACATGGAGCGTATCGCAGAAGTGGCACCGGAGCTGGTCGACGAATTGGCCGAGGTGGGCGCGCGTTTTACCCATCACAGTTCTATCGCACCCACCGGGACCATCTCGCTGTCGTTGGCAAACAATGCCAGTAATGGTATCGAGCCCAGCTTTGCCCATCACTATTTTCGCAATGTGATTCGCGAAGGCCGCAAAACCAAGGAAAAGGTCGATGTCTATTCCTTCGAGTTGCTAGCGTATCGGGAATTGATCGAAGCCAAAGCGGGGCCGGACGCGACCAGCGCGGAGGCTTTGCCGAAAAATTTTGTTACTACAGCGGACATTCATCCACGGGCACACGTCGATATTCAGGCCGCAGCGCAGCGTTGGGTTGATTCTTCCATATCCAAAACTGCCAATGTCCCGACGGACTATCCGTATGAGGACTTCAAAGACATCTATATGTATGCCTACAAAAAGGGGCTGAAGGGCTGCACAACTTTCCGATTCAACCCCGAGGCGTTTCAGGGTGTATTGGTCAAAGAGAACGATCTGAAGAACACGACCTACAAATTCACGCTCGAGAACGGTGACGTTCTTGAGGTCAAAGGCAATGAGGAGGTGGAATACGACGGTGACGTACATACTGCCGCAAACCTCTTCGATGCGTTGAAAGAAGGCTATTACGGCAAGCTCTAGGGCTTGTAACCGCCAACCCCATTAACATCAGACAAGATTTGAATGATATGAAACCAATCAAGATAGAGAGAAGCATAGTCGACTACAGTGTCGTCAGAGACGAACCAGCCACCGAGCAGGAAGCGCCGCCGGCAGTCGAGCAACCTGTCGTAGCAAAAACCAATGGGGCAGCGAAATCCAATGGAGCAGCGGAGACCAATGGAGCCACTGCACCGGACCCGGGCGAGGACACCAAGAGCACGGCCGATGTTATTCACATGCATGAGAAGGTCAATCGACCGGAGATGCTGGAAGGCTCGACGTATAAGGTTAAGACGCCTGTTTCAGATCACGCAATGTACGTCACGATTAACGACATCATTCTCAACTACGGCACAGAACACGAACAACGGCGGCCGTTCGAGATATTTGTCAACTCCAAAAATCTGGATCACTACCAGTGGATCGTCGCCCTGACACGGATTATCTCAGCGGTGTTCCGCAAAGGTGGCGACGTGACATTTCTGGTCGATGAGCTCAAAGCTGTATTCGATCCACGCGGTGGCTATTGGAAAGCCGGTGGTACCTACATGCCTTCGATTATTGCCGAACTCGGTCATGTGGTAGAAACCCACTTGCGCAAGATCGGGCTATTGCAGCCCCCTGAAATTGATGAGCATCGTCAGCGTCTGATTGACCAGAAGCGCGCCGAATATGAAGACTATAACCGGCAAAAAGACGCGTTTGCCGAAACGGTTTATCCCGAGGGTGCACAGCTATGTGTACAGTGCAGTACCGCTGCCGTGGTAATGCTCGACGGGTGCAGAACTTGTCTGAGTTGTGGCGATAGCGAATGCGGGTGAACCGCTAGGGCTAACGCGAAACGCGCATGATGTTGCGGGGAGGGGATGATAGTACGTATCTACCGTCGGCTCGCCTGATTTCAGCGATACGGTTTTGCTGTAAGGATCACAACGTCAAGGACTCATCGCCGATCCTCAACGTCTAACTATTCAGAAACGAAAATTCTTCGCCATCCAGGTAACTGAGCGCATCCCCCGCGATAATGTGCGCAGCACCCTGCAAACACTCCAGCAACGACGGATGGGGAAAGATCGATTCCATCAGGTAGGTATAAGGCAAGCTGCGCTCAATCATGATGGAGGCCGTGCCGACTATGGTGTCGGCATCTTTGCCGACGGCGCGAATGCCAACAATTCGATCATCACCCTCAGGTGCCACTATGAGCTTCACAAAGCCAACGGGTGGTTGAATGGTGTGGGCACGGTGATTTCTCCCATACGGATATTTTCCAACCCGAACCTCACCAAACTTTTGTCGTGCTTCTGTTTCCGTAAAACCCGCGCCTGCGATCATGGGAATGGTGAAAATTATAAAGGGCACATGATCCATGTTCTGCGGAACTGGTTGCCCAAGCATATGCGCTACGGCAAGCCTGCCCTCGGCTTGTGCGACATGCACCAGTGACAAATCAACCGGCGTGTTGCGATAACCAACGTCACCAACTGCGTAGATGTGGCTGACATTTGTCCGCATCTCACCAGTCGTCGGTATATAACCTCTTTTATCAAATTCAACACCGGCCGCCTCCAGGTTGAGTTCACTGGAACAGGCTTCACGGCCGACCGCAAGCAACACCACGCTGGTCTCGATATCTCCGGTCGTCAAATGCGTCGTTACGCTGGATTTATTGACAGTTAAGCTTTCGTAACGGCTTTCCGGAATAACACAAATACCCCTGCGGTCGAACGCTTTTTGCAGGAATGCCGAGACATCCGGATCTTCATTACCCAAGATGACCTTTTGCGTATCAACGAGATGAACCTTTGAGCCCATAGCTGAGAAAATGCAGGCGAATTCGCAACCGATTACCCCGGCCCCCAGAATAAGAATAGAGTCAGGAGAATGTGGCATGGAAGGCGCTTCGTCGCTGGTGATGACTCTTGATCCGTCGATATCGATTCCGGGAAAGACCCGTGGTCTGGTGCCCGTTGCAATCACAATGTTGTCCGCAGTGTAGGTCTCGCCATCGACTTCTACGTTACGAGCGTCAACAAAGCTGCCCCTGCCTTTGACGAGTCGAATGCCAAGGCGCTGGAGCTCATGATCGAGCATATTGGTTAGTGTGCCCGACGATTCGTGCACCCCGCGCTGAACCATAGAATAGTCTGGTTCTTCGTGTTGGCCGAACACATCTTCCCGAAAGTGGTAGTAAGTGTATTGCTGTGCAATTTCAAACCCGGCCTTTGATTTGAATGCCCCTTCAATGCCATAACCCATCAAAGGACCATCATTGATCATCGTGACGGTCTTGTTCGCTAGCGCGGCCTTTGTTGCGGCACTGATACCACCGGGCCCGCCACCGATCACCAGTAAATTTGATTGTTGCGTCACGATTACTACCTCATTTGTTGTCGTAGTTTATAGCTGACTGGCAACGATGCTGACAAGCGTATTCTTCCACCCCGCGGGCAGCGGCTCCTGCAGCTCTGCCGCGGCTCTGAAATCGGGATCGAACACCTTTGGGGGAAATGGGGTCAGAGTACATTTCCCAAATGACCGCTTGTGGCAAACGGTGCCGAGAGGCTGGGTGCCGGCACTGACTTATTTGACTATTTGTTTGTTGCGGGTTGGCGAGCCAGCGCCACCGTAGCGGGCAATGCCACGTGAGATTACTTCGGGCGCCCCGCCAAAGTAATTTGCGAGTTCGCTCAGCATTGCGGTTCCGTTTGAAAATGCACGAAGCCAACAACTTGCACACGGTATGCGAGGTGTCGGCTTATGAGGCAACCTACAGTTGTGGCTGGAAACAGCCCACTCCAGTCGTCCGCGACGATGCCGTAGAATCTCCTAAGGGATGGTTTTGGGCGGCCCGTTTGGCCGGCTCCGTCCAACTCAGCATTGTTCTTATTAGCAAGTTGACGTCTTAACGTCAAAGCGCTACCCTTTTGCGATGAGTGAATCTACCTTGAAAAGAGCTACCGTCTACTTTGATCCGCTCCTGCATCGTGCACTTCGTCTCAAATCGGCTGAAACGGATCGCAGCATTTCCGAGCTTGTGAACGAGGCTGTCAAGGCCGCGCTTGCAGAAGACGCCAGTGACATTGAAGCATTCGAAGTTCGGGAGAAGGAAGCAGACTATGCATTCGAGGACGTCGTCAAGGATCTGAAACGACGTGGCAAGATATAGCCTGCGGATAAAGAGGTCGGCCCGCAAAGAACTTGAATCAGTCGCCACGAAGGCAGATCGGCGACGCATTATCAGTCGAATCGAATCACTGGCTGACAATCCTAGACCCCCCGGAGCGTTGAAGCTGTCAGGCCGCGAGCGTTACCGCATCCGACAGGGCCGCTACCGTATTCTCTACACGATCGAGGATACGGTGCTGATTGTTCACGTAATCAAAATTGGCGATCGCAAAAATATCTACCGCAGCAAGTAAGCTTCTGCACGGAACGATATTGCTTCGTCGCGGTGCTCCTCGCAAAGACTACGGGCAAGAGGCATTGGTCTCTGATATCTTTGTTCGCTTAAGAGGAAAACGCCATGTCAAAGGTCAGGCAAACGCCAGGCGTCTACATCGTAGAGAAAGGCGCCCTCCCAAATTCCGTCGTTGAAGTTGCTACCGCTGTGCCAGCTTTTGTCGGCTACACGGAAAAAGCGGTCAACAAGGACAAGACGTTACACAACACACCTCGCCGTATTACATCGATGACCGAATACCACGATCATTTTGGTTCTGGTCCACCGATCAGCTATGCGCTAAGCGAAAAACCGGTGGGCTCGACTGCAGATACGGTCGTACGGCAAGGCGATAAAGAATACATACTCGAGCGAAAGAGCCAGGCATACAATCTTTACTGGAGCATGCTGCTTTTTTATCAAAATGGCGGAGGACCGTGCTACATCGTATCGATTGGCGACTACAGCGGCGCGCCTGAAGCGGACAAGTTGAAAGATGGATTTGAAACACTCGTCACCGAACAGGAGCCGACGATGGTCGTCGTGCCCGATGCCGTTTTGCTTGCTGTAGACGATTGTATCGGCGTTCAGCAACAGAGCATAAAACACTGCCGCGAGATGCAGAGCCGTGTCTCGATACTCGATGTTCATGATGGCTACAAGGATCGCGCAGAAGAGCCTGATTGCATCACGGCCTTCCGTAGCAAGCTCGGTAACGACGATCTGGACTATGCAGCAGCCTATTATCCCTGGATCGAGACAACGATTGTGCAAGACAGCGATCTGGGCGTTAAGAGCTTCGATAAGGCCACCCGCGCAACGCTGCAGGCACTAATGAAGGCAGAGCTGGGTATTGGCGAAACGCCGGAGCCCGGAAAGCAGGAACAGCAGGCCGAGCTGATCGGCAAACTGGATGGTAAAAGCTGGTCAGTAGAAGAACAGAAGGATATTGAAGCTAACGAAAAACTACTCAACAAGAGCCTGATCGCGATGAGTCCGGCGTATAAGAGTCTGTTGCACGCCATCAAAAGCTCGGTGAATCTGCTGCCTCCCAGCGGCGCTCTGGCCGGCGTCTATACGATGGTCGACAACACACGCGGAGTCTGGAAAGCGCCTGCCAACGTAAGCCTTAACGGTGTCATCCGGCCGGCCGTCAACATTTCGCACGACGAGCAGGAAGATCTGAACGTCACTCCTCAGGGTAAATCGGTCAACGCGATTCGTAGCTTCCCCGGCGAAGGCACCCTGGTCTGGGGCGCGCGCACACTTGACGGTAATAGCCTGGACTGGCGTTACATCAACGTGCGCCGCACCTTAATTATGCTGGAACAATCGCTGAAACTGGCTATCAAGACGGTGGTCTTCGAACCCAACGATGCCAACACCTGGATTACGGTGAAGAACCTGGCCAGAAACTTCCTCACCGGCATTTGGAAGCGTGGTGGTCTCGCAGGTGCCACGCCGGATGACGCTTTTAGCGTGCAAGTCGGACTCGGTGAAACGATGACACCCGACGACATACTGGAAGGAATCCTGAGAATCACCATTCTCGTCGCGCCCACTCGCCCGGCGGAATTCATCGCGATCACGTTCCAGCAACAAATGCAGAAAGCATGATCACTGCCTAGTCTGACATCAGATGTTCCCGTTCCCGCTACGGTTCTATATTCGAGCGGCCGGCCGCGGCCAGGACTTCTGCAATCCTTAGCGGGTAGTGATCCTGACCTTCACCCATTCTGCTTCGGTGTCGCTGTCGTCTTTGAATTTCACCTCGACCGTACGTCCTTCGCGGCAGTCGCTGTAACTGCCTTTCAGGTTCGTGAGTTTCAATTTGGAACGATCGAGCCAAACTTTGGTTTGTTTTGTGATCGCCACGGTTTTGTAACCGGATGATCCTTCGACGGTCATCGATTGGACCGCGGCGTCGTGGGATTTTATCTCTCCCATGTACGTATAGCCGTCAGCGACACTCACCCAGTAACCGATTGGAATATATCTCTCGGTCGCAGGATGGCCGTACACGGAACCGATAAAAGTCAATCCGAGCATTATCAAGACGCTTTGTAAGACTACTTTGGTCATGTTGATGCTCCTATGTTCCGACTAACTTGTCACGGGCGGCAGACAGTGCATCCAGCGCGTCGGCAATGTAGCCGCTGGTATGGCGGCGCAATACGGTATCGATTGCCAGTCTGGCCTGATTGAGCGATTTGACCGCGCTCGGATGTAGACCGCCGCCGACCAGCACCTGGATAGCATCATGGGTCTCTGCCGAGGCCCGTTCCAGCAGCTCGATCTTGCGCAGTCGGTTGGACCCGCGAATGTTTTCACTGCGTTGTATCAGATCGATGCTTTCGCGGATATTCTCAAGGCTGTTAATAACACGCAGAAAAGCGGCGACCTCAACGACCTGGGTCGCGTCCAAATTAATACCGCTGCCGGTCGCACCCGAAAGCAGCTGTCCGGCCGGCGAGTTATTGAACGACTCGCCATTATAGAAAGCGACTGCACCCTCGATGGTCTCAACGGAATTGTTGTGGAAAAACGGACCGGTATCGGCCGCCTCGATCAGGGTTGGTGTGTTGAACTCGCCGATACCAGGATTTCCAAAGCCGTCGTCCGGCGGATTCATTTGACCGGTCAAATCGGCGGGTTGGTCCGGCAGATCTTCGACACCAGTGTTGAAGTTGAGATTTCCCGCATCGCCAAAAATAACCGGGTCGCCATTAGCGCCGGCGTTGAAGTGACATGCGTTGCACTTGCCTAACCCATTATCGAGGAATATTTCCTGACCACGACGTGCGACATCGCCCGTCAAAGCCAGCGGCAGGTCGAGCTCCTCCTGCCGCCCCAGTGAAAGCTGAAATGTCTCGAGGGCATCGAGTTCGGTTTCCGTTGGTAATCGAAAATCGACATCGGCAATACGATTAGTGGAAAGCGTGAAATGCTGAATCACTGCGCCCACGGCAAACGATCGCAAAGTGCCATCGCCGGGAGCACCATCACCGCTCCAGCCGGTGCGTGGACCGTCCGCGCTCGCTATAGATGTCGGTAGTGCCAATGTATGTGGAATGCCGCGCATGTTGAAGTTGTTGGGTAGATCACCAAACCCGTCCTGGTTTTCCAGTATCAATGCAAATTTTCGCATCAATTCCGGGTTTTCAAAATTATCCGCCAGGTTTGGGTTGGTCTCGGCTACAAAGAGTGGATCATCCGCTGGCAATGTCGCAATAAACGCCGGCGACAAGGCAAAATTTTCTTCAGCTCTATGACACGTGCCGCAGGTGCGGCCATTACCAGCAAATGTTTCGTTAAAGAAGATGTCCTCGCCGAGTCGTTCCAGATCATCTTCAGGTGGTGGTACTGTTTGGCACCCGGTGATAGAAAACGCTCCCACAATAGAAGCGACAATAGCACCAGTCAGCCGGCGAACTTCCATTACAAGCCTCCTTTTTCGATCGGAACCGAAAAACCTGAGCAGGAGCCCCAAGGCACTACTAAGGGTAGCTGAAAATCGGCGTATAACAACCGTTCTGAAAGCGATGCCGGGCACACTGAATGACCGGTGCTAACGAACAAGCGGCATCGTGCGGCGAATCAGGGCGTGATGGTGACGGGCGTTTTTTCACGAACGGCCAGCCAGATTTCCTGCATTGCGGTGTTGCTCACGCCGATACAGCCATCGGTCCAATCGCGATTGCGATAATCCTCGTATGGCGGTTGGGCATCATTTGGGTAACCGTGAATCATGATCTGGCCGCCCGGTTTTACGCCGAGTCGCTCTGCAGTACGAAGGTCCTCTTCGCTGGGATAGGAAATCCGCATTGAGAGATAATACTCACTGTCGACGTTTTTGAAGTCGATAGCATATGTACCTTCGGGAGTGCGCGAATCACCCTGGCGCCATTTATGGCCGCGGGGTTGACCGCCAAGCGAGATGCGAAAGTTCTTCTCGCGCCCATCGGCCAGCACCATCGTCAGCCGGCGTTTCGATTTCTCCACCAGGATCTTTTTCGCAGGCGTGCGATCGAAGCGCGTGCGCATGTTGTCTGCCGAATCGGCCAGCGTAGTGAGCGGCAAGACCAGCGCTGTCAGGAGAATCGATTTGTACTGGATCGTGGACACGACGTTGATTGAAGCCAAGATCTGTGAATTTGTCTAGTCCGGATGGCTATTGCAATGCAGCGAACTGTGCCCGGGTGAGATTCTCATGACCGGTCGCGGTGATGTGAATGTCGTCTTCTACCCGTGCGCCGCCAAAGGGCCGAAAATCTGCCACCCGATCCCACGCGACCTGTTTGCCGGCATCGCTTGCCCGTAACTGTTGCAACAGCATGTCTATAAAATAAAGACCGGGTTCTATCGTGCAAACTGTTCCGGGCTGCAAGGTTCGAGTCAGCCTGAGAAAGGGATGATCATCGGGCGGTGGGCGTTGTGTTCCCTCTGGCGTTGCCTGATGACCGCCCACGTCGTGTACCTGTGCACCGATGTAATGCCCCAGTCCATGCGGGAAGAATGTTGCCATGATGCCCAGCTCTACCGCTGTTTCGGCGCTACAGCCTAATACCCCATGCTCGATCAGCACTGCGGCCAGCAGCGTATTGGCCTCGAGATGCAAATCGACATAGTCGACACCCGGTTTTGCCCGTTCGCAAATTGTTTGCTGTGTGCGATCCAAAGAATCGATTAAGGCGGCGAAAAAGTTGTCCGCCGTACAATACGTGCGCGTGATGTCAGCGGCATAACCGTTAAATGCGGCACCAGCATCGATCAGGAACGCCTGCGGTGAGTCGTGGTCGTGTTGATACTCACAATAATGCAGCACAGCACCATGGCCATTGAGTGCGACAATATTACCGTAGGGAAGCTGATCGGGATCCTGACCACAGGCCCTGCAGTAGTCCATATGGATTTCAAATTCCGATGCCCCACTACGAAAGGCTTTTTCGGCAGCACGATGTCCCTGTACGGCTATCGCATTAGCGCGCCGCATACATTCGACTTCGTATTCGGTCTTTGTGGCACGGGCAAAATGCAGCAGGTTGATCAGTGCCGGGGGGTTGAGCTCGCCCAGACTGGCAATGTCGGCCGGCACCGTATGATCGGCGATTAGAGCGATCCGACCGGGCAGATCAGACAATGCATCCCTAACCTGCTGTTCGCTGCGTGCAATGCGCAGGTCAAACTGAGCCGGCCAGTATCCCTCCGGATCGGCTGGTGGTGAGTGCCAGTAGTCTTCCGGTTGCAGATAAACGAGTCGCGGCGTGTCGCTGCGGCCTACCACTATGGCGCCGCCCTGATGATCCGGCAGCGGCACCCAGGTCTTGAAGTGCGGGTTCGCACGGAACGGGCAAAAGCTGTCGTCGAGAAACACCGGGTGGGACTTGCCCGAGTAGACAATCAACCAGTCGTATTCGGTAGTGGTGAGGGCCTCGGCATGACGTGCGTGCAAGCTTGCATGGTGCGTCAGATAGAGTTCCGCTATACGGTCATTCATTGTCTGTTATCCCGACGGTGGGATTTCAGATGATATGACGAATAGGCCGAGCGGCCCAGGAAACGATCAGGCGTGTTCGACGGAATAGCTGATGTGAGCTCTGAAATTGAGCTCGTAGTAGCATTTTTGCTGACCGACCACGCTGGCGTTGCGCCAACCATGGCAAAGTCGTCGACCGCTAAACTCGTTACGACCTTCGTCGGTGGCTGCCAGCAGGTCATCCTGCAAATCGAATCCACCGTCAACGCAATCAGCGTTTTTGCAGCGAAAAACGAAATATGCTCTGGACTGCGGTCCGAAACTTCGATTGTTCAGACTTGGCTCGACATCGTTGTCCGGGCCAGTGATAGTCAGATTGATCGCCAGATGACTAATCCCCGGGAATACATCGGCAATTTTTTTGGCAACTTCGAGTTCAGTTAATCCCGAGACTTCAGTTGCCTCGGGCAACTGCTGCGGTTGCTCCTGCTTTCGGAATTTTTTCAGAAACTCAAACATCGACCCAAACCCTGTTGACAAGCCCGGCGCATACCGCCGGGTTGCCGGTATATCCAGAGCATTACACCTGAGAGTAGGGAACGTGCCTGTGACGAGCCGCACATTGTGGGACTGGCATCCGCTGAGCGGAAGCGGCTCTTTCGTGGCAGCCCCGCTGCCCGAACAGCCTTATGGGCTGTGTGAGGACCGGTGGCTTTGCGTCCCCGCCTCTCGGTGGGTTTGCCCTGGTCACGCGTGTCTGACGACACGATGAGCTTTATTTATACAGGAATGACCCGGTTTGGGCGTTGATGGTAATCACACAATCGGGCCCGGAAAAGAAAAAAGCCGCATCCTGTCGGATGCGGCTTTTTGTGTATTTAACTTAAGACCCTAGCCGCGTCGGCGCATGAAGCCCAGACCAAAAAGACCGGATGCAAAGAGCAGCAGCGGTGCCGGGATCGGAACCACCTGAATGCCGATATCGATACCGAGGGCGTTTTCGGTGTCACCACCCCACAGGAACAGTTCGTTGTTGGCAAATGAGTTAAACGGACCACCGAAGGTTTCCGCGGCAAACGTAAGGGTGCCCACGCAAGGGGAACAACCATCAAGGGGTCCGCCGGTGACGTCCAAACTGTAAGCCAGCGTACCGCTGGGCCCGCTAAGATCCAGCAAAAGGTCCTGTACCGTAAATGTAGCTGAAGCGCCGTTGGTGCTTCCCAGGGTGTAGCTCGGCGTGCCGATCGCCGTCAGCGTCGTTCCGGTCAGGTCGAGCGAAATAGTCTCGCCCGTACCCCAACGCAGAAAGTCACCGGGACTTGACGCGCTCGGCGTTGCGCTGTCGTGGATGAGGGACCAGGCATCGGCGACGAGCCAGTTACCCGTCACTGTGGCCGCATTGGCGCTGATCGCAAAAGATGACAGCAGTAGTATTGCCGTAGCACGAAAAATAAAGGCTTTCATTGTTTTATTCCTAGTTATTTTATCGGTTTTATTTTGGTAATAAATGGCGTTAAAACCACCAACCCCACGTCTGGATTTTGATCCAGTACACGCCTACCAGTGTAGGTGCCCACTGCGGCTGGCGCAAATGTCAAAAACTGCTTGTTTCCTAGGTAATTGATATCGTTTAGGGTCGGCGGGCCATTTCACATAATCCAGGCCGCATATTCACGGGCCGAGCGCCCGTCAGGCCAGTTTTGGACCGTTTTTCAGGGCCTGGCGCAAAGCCACGAGCACCATGTTAATTTCGGCTGAACTGATCGAAAACGGCGGCGTGAACCGTAAAGACCGCTTGCCGCCATGTACCACGCCAATGCCGTGCATGCGCATGTATTCTTCTGTGCTGCCCGTGCCGTAACAACGGTAGCGCTGATCGTTAAGCTCGCAACTAAGCAGCAGACCGGTTCCCTGAACACCGGTAATCGTATCGTCGAGCTCGGTGGCCAGCGATTCCAGACCCGCGACAAACTCCGCTCCTCGTTCGCGAATATTATTGCGTAGATCGTCGTCTAGCGATCCCAGTACGGCGCAGGCCACGTCTAGGGCCCGCGGATTGGTGGTCATGGTATTGCCGTATATACCAGGGCGATAAATGCCCACGGCCCGCTCGGACAGCGCAAGCACCGACAGCGGGAATTGACCCGCGTTGAGTGCTTTGGAATAGGTTTCCATGTCCGGTGGTGTGCAGTCGGAGAAACCCGGGTAGTCAACGATCGAAAGGTATCCGTGTGCCCTCAAGCCTGCCTGGATGGAGTCGATGACCAGCATCGATCCATGTTCCAGCGTGAGACGACGGGCCGTGTCGTAAAAATCGCGGGTGATCGCCAGACCCGGATTGCCCTCTCCCATGACCGGTTCCAGGCATAGTGCTTCGACAAAAAAGCCTTGCTGTTCGGCCATTGCAAAAACTTCTGTTAGCTGGACGATATTGTTCGGTTCGACTGTTATCGGCCCGGATTTTTCGCTGAAACTGGCAAGGTTTGACACGTAATTGCCCAGCGTCGAATCCGAGTAGCTGGCCGGTCGATCGGTCCGTCCGTGAAAGCTCTTTTCCAGTGCGACCCGTCGGATCGGTTTGCCCCGATGGCGACCATTCGGATCGGTTTGCAGCTTTGCGTTGACATCGGCCAGTCGCAGCGCGACCGTCATGGACTCTGATCCGCTATTGAGGCACATGAAACCATCAAACGGGCAGCCGCCACGCGTCTGGCCGACTTCCTTGCGTAGCGCCTGGACAAAACGCTGGTGAGACAGACTGGGTGTCATGACATTGGCCATGACTTGATGTTGATTCATCGCGTCCAGCACAACCTGCGGCGAGTGCCCGAGACCCAACATTCCATAGCCACCGGAGTCGTGCACCACGGCGCCGGCCAGGGTAACGACCCAGGGTCCGTGGGCGGCGATGGCGATATACGGATTAACCGCGTCGGCAGCGTAGAAATTGATCAGACCGGACTGGAGGGTGGCCGCCAGTGCTTGTTCATCGCCGGCCAGCAGGTTTGGATATTCGACCTGCATCAACCGATGTGCCTCAGAAGCGTCGCTGATTGCCTGCCGCAACGCCGGGTCCTTCTGGAGAAAGCGCTCGATGACTGGATCGGGCAAACCCACAGTGCGGCTTCCGGGTGACAGTTTCCGGATCACGGCAAGCATGGCCATGGGATCGTTCGTTACAGGTTCCACGTTTTTCGATTGCAGCATTTCTTGGCCTCGTGCGGTAGCCGTACAGTATACGGGAGGTGGCTAGGGCGGCTCCACCGACCCGTTCCGCGGAATTGGACACAGGTGCGTTAGAATAGGGGCTTGCCAGGAGAAAAACTGTGGCCGACGAAGAAACCATCAATTTATATGCGACCCACCTATGGCAGAACGACGACGAATATCTGCGGCTGTTCGATTACCTCGGGGATGTAGAGAACTTCTATTATGTCAATCACAGCAAACCGGACGCACAGCCGGCCGACGATCCGCTCGCGGCTCGGGACGCGTTGCTCGACCAGATTCAGGCAGCGGAAGTGGTCATCGTCTTGTGCACCCAATACCTGCAGGATCCGGATATGATCGATTTGCAGCTCGCGACGGCCAAACGACACGGTAAGCCGATATTGGCAATCGAGCCTTTTGGGCCGGATCCGGTGCCGGAAAAGATTAAACAAATGTCAGATCATGTAGTTGAGTGGTATGCACGCAATATCGTTGATGCTATAAAGATGCTGGCACGTGGCGAGGAAATCAGTCGGTTCGACACAATTGACTGGCCCGGCGATGCCTAAACTTTTTGTAACAAAACAACCGGAGAGTTCTGTGACCAAGACAACCATCTTAATTGGCATTTTTGCCGTAGCGCTGAGCGGTGTTGCCGGCGCCAATGACGTCGAGAAAGCCTATGAAGTATGTGCTGCTTGTCACGGTGCAAACGGCGAGGGTAACAACGACCTCAACGCACCGCGTATTGCCGGCATGCCCGCCTGGTACTCGGTATTGCAGTTACAAAATTTCAAATCGGGACTCCGTGGCACTAACGCCAAGGACCAATACGGTACGCAGATGCGTCCGATGGCGATGACGCTGACCGACGATGCGGCCGTCGATAATATTGCTGCCTATGTTGCGACACTCGAAGCACCAAAGCCTGAGGCGACCGTAAAAGGGGACGTCGAAAAAGGTAAGGCCGCATATGCAACTTGTGCCGCCTGCCACGCAGCAGATGGCTCGGGCAATGAGGCATTGAAAACGCCACCACTGGCTGGTCAGGCCGATTGGTATGTGGAGCGTCAGCTTCAGGCCTACAAAAGTGGAGTGCGAGGCACCGATCCCAAAGACGGGCTGGGCATGCAAATGCGGCCGATGGCCATGATGCTCGCAACCGACGAAGCCGTACGTGACGTAACAGCCTATATCGCTACACTGGACTGAGTGCTTCAGGCTTTTTTTTGCGACGACGCGGCCACGCCTGACGGCAAGCTGCACATTCACGGCATCTATTACGAGCTGACAGCCGAGGGCTTTCCGGCCCGTCAGGAGCGGCTGGTATTGTGCGGCATCATCGAATGGCAGTCTGGCGATGCCGGCAATCAGGACTTTATTGTCGATCTGCTCGACCCCGATGGGCATTCTGTCTTTACAGTCCAGGGCCACACTGTGGTGACGGATGCCGGCCCCGGTCGCGCACCAGCGCATACAAATCTCGTATTGCCATTGGAAAACGTGGTGTTTCCGGCAGCAGGACGATATCGCAGTCGTTTTAAAGTTCGTGGAACCGAGATTTTCGGACCTAACCTGTACCTCAGTGATTCGCGCGAGGTCTCTGCCTCAAGCTAAAGCGTCGCCGCGGCGCAACATGACAGCGCGGTCTTAAAGAAGGCAACATGCGCCCGGACACTGCATCGCAGCAAAACGAAAGGTATGGGGATGTCCGTATCGGTTCTCGCGGCTCTGCGGACCTTTAAGAAACACGCGTTGATTGTACTGGCTGTGATAGTCGGTTTTACCGTCGGTCACCTGGTCAACGCGAATTTCTATAGTGACGACGCGCCCGTTCAGCCTATCGAATTTAGTCATCGCATTCATGCGGCGGAAAACGAAATTCCGTGCATGCATTGTCATGTGCATGCGGCGACCTCAATCAATGCCGGCGTACCCAGTGTTAATAAGTGCATGAATTGTCATCGGGCGATGCCCGGAGTTTGGGAAAGCCCTGAGATATTAAAGGTGCGTGGTTATTGGGAGCGCAGTGAGCCGATACCTTGGGTCAAAGTGTATGACCTGCCGGACTTTGTTTATTTTCCGCACAAGCGGCATATACAGGCAGAAGTTGAGTGTCAGAGCTGTCACGGTGATGTGCAGGAAATGGATCGCGTCGAGAAAGTATCGCCGTTAAAAATGCAGTGGTGTCTTGATTGCCACAAAACGCGTGAAGTTGAGAATGGGCGGGATTGCTGGACCTGTCACAAATGAAATGGGACGCAAACTGACATGTCGGCGATAGACCGGAGAGATTTTCTCAAACTCGTTGGCGCCGGGACTGCGGGTGCCGGCGCGGGCTTTCTGGTCAAGGAGAGCAGCCGGGATCGACGCGAACAATACATACCCTACGTTGCCACACCCGAGGATTACGCACCGGGCATTGCCACTTGGTACAAGACAGTTTGCCGTCAATGCAATGCGGGTTGCGGAATCCAAGTACGCATTCGTGAGGGCCGGGCGAAAAAGATCGAGGGCAATGCCATGCATCCTGTTAGCCAGGGACGCAGTTGCGCGCTTGGCCAGTCGGGACTGAATGTGCTTTACCACCCGGATCGACTGCGGACACCACAGCAACGCCGCGGTGATCGTGGCTCTGGTTCGTTTGCTCCGATCAGTTGGGAGCAGGCCTATACGTCCGTCGCCGAAAGATTGGCTTCGTTGCGTCGCGCTGGAAAAGGCGAACGCATCGCTGTGCTGACCGGTACCGTGCAGGGTCACATGCACGACCTGTTGGAAATTTTCATGCGGGGTTTGGGTTCGGAGCGCTATCTACAATACGACTTTAGCAGTCCCGAGAGCCTCTTGGCTGCAAACAAGACGACGTATGGGCGTGAAGAATTGCCTTACTATGATATCGCCAACGCGGATTTTCTGTTGTCCTTTGGTGCTGACTATCTGTCGCATTGGCTGTCGCCTGTCCATCACGGGATGGCTTACGGCAACCTGCGTCAGGGTGCAGGACGCAAACGTGGGGATGTCGTTCAAGTCGAGGCACGCATGTCACTCAGTGGCGCCAATGCAGACAAATGGCTGCCAGCCAGGCCGGGTAGTGAAGGCCTCATCGCGCTGGCCATCGCCAACAAAATTGCTGGTGGCAGCGGTGGTCTGTCTGCTTACACCGTCGCGCGTGCGGCCAGTGCCAGCGGATTGACGGCTGAGACTATCGAAGAGTTGGCGGTTGCGTTTACCACTGCAGACAAGCCCCTGGCGATAGCCGGTGGCCCGGCTACGCACTCCAGTAACGGAACGGCAAACGCTGTTGCCGTGAATGTGCTGAATGCAGTGGGTGGCGGAGCGCTGGTCGCCAATCCAAGTCCGGTTATCGGCGCGAGTGCGACGAACCGGCGTGCCGGTTTTGCCGACATACGAAAACTGATTGCCGATATGAGTGCGGGCAGCATTGACGCTTTGATAATTGCCGACACCAATCCGGTGTTTAGCGTACCGGATCAGTTCGGTTTGCGCGCCGCGATCGAGTCGGTGCCGTTTGTTACGGCAATATCACCGTTTGTGGATGACACTTCTGCGATGGCCGACATTATTCTCACACCGCATTCTGCGTTGGAGAGTTGGGGTGATGATGCGCCACAACCGGGTGTTGGTTTGAGCACGGCCTCAATCGCACAGCCGGTCGTCGCACCGGTCCACGATACCCGCGCACTCGGTGACATTATTATTGAACTGGGTCGCCGGCTGGATAACAACGTTGCCACTACGTTGCCGTGGGACACTACTTATGACTTCTTACGCGCACAGTGGCGGAAAATATACGATGCGCGTGCGGGATCTCTCGATGGAATGAATTTTGAGGAATTCTGGAACAGTGTGTTGCAGGCAGGCGTCTGGGCCGAAGAACGAAAAGGCCCGGCTTTGGCTGTAACATCGGGTGTAATCGATCCTGGCACACCCGTCATTCCCGATGGCGAGTTTTCGTTCCACTTTCAGCCGTATATCAGCCCAATCTTTGCCGACGGACGTGGCGCCAATCTCCCATGGCAACAGGAGTTACCCGATCCACTGACGGGTGTTGTTTACAACAGCTGGATCGAACTCAATCCGGCAACAGCCAAAGAGATGAAGTTGAAAGATGGTGATGTCGTAGAAGTTAGTTCCGCCAGCGGCAGTCTGCGTGCGCCGGTAATTATTTACCCGGCCGTACGACCGGACGTGGTGGCGATGCCGATAGGTCAGGGGCATCAGCATTACGGCCGCTACGCGAGTAAGCGTGGCGCCAACCCGTTGGCAATACTGAATGACACCGTAGATCGTGACAGTGGCGCATTGGCCTGGTGTGCGACTACGGTCAGTATCAAGTCCGTAGGTGAGCGGGTGGCGCTTATCCGTAATTCCGGGACACCACGGGAATTGGGTCGCTCAATACTCGGTCCTTATGGTGAGGGCGGCAAGACCCGACACGAAAGCGACGACGATCATGGCTAAAGAAACGGAGCAACAGATGGCGGGAATCGTCGAAAAATGGAAGAAATTTCGGGAACCCGGCTATCCCGGGAAGTTCGACTATCACTGGGGAATGGTGATCGATCTGGACCGTTGCAGTGGTTGTGAGGCGTGCGTAGTTGCTTGCCAGGCCGAAAACAATCTTCCCATTGTCGGTGAGAAGCAGTTTGCACTGAACCGGGAAATAAAGTGGATACGAATTGAGCGTTACTGGCAGGGTGAGTACCCGGACGCCAAAGTAACCTTCATGCCGATGCTTTGCCAGCAATGCGACCAGGCACCTTGCGAAATGGCGTGCCCCGTATTTGCGACCTATCACAATCAGGACGGACTCAACACGCAGATTTATAACCGCTGCATCGGTACACGCACTTGCGCGGTTTACTGTCCCTACGAAGTGCGGTACTTCAACTGGTATACCTTCAAATGGGATGAACCACTTGAGCAACAGCTCAATCCGGACGTTTCCGTTCGCGAAAAAGGCGTCATGGAAAAATGCACGTTTTGTATCCAACGCATACGTCAGGCCAAGGATCACGCCAAGGACCGCGGTGGCGACCAGCGTGTGCGCGACGGTGAGATTTCTCCGGCATGTGTGCAGGCTTGTCCCACCGAGGCAATCGTATTCGGCGACTTCAATGACCCCGATAGTGCGGTGTCAAAGGCAGCCGAGGACAAGAGAAATTATCGGGTACTGGAGAAACTCAATACCACGCCTTCGATCGTCTATTTAAGCAAGGTCGAGCAGCATGGCTGAGTACCAGGAACCTGCGTGGGGTGACGTAAACAAGGACGTCTTGAGGTCCATGATGGTCACGACACCCAAGTATTGGTGGCTGCTAGGCACCACTGTGACCATCGCGGTCGTGATGTTCTTCCTGCCTTGGTTCTATCAGTGGAATGTCGGTGTCGGTGCCGCTGGTATGAACAGGAATGCCATGTGGGGCACGTATCTGTCCAATTTTATTTTTTGGATCGGCCTCAGTCACTCCGGCACATTGTTGTCGGCAGTCCTGCATATCACCCAAAGTTCCTGGCGCAAAACGATTTATCGCAGCGCCGAGGCGATGACACTATTCTCGCTGATGACCGCCGCTATGTTTGTGATGGTGCATGTTGGTCGCGTTTGGTTTGTGCATTGGAGCTTCCCGGTCCCTAACGCAATGGGGCTGTGGCCAAATTTCAGATCGCCGCTCATGTTTGATGTGATGGCGATAACGACGTATCTCACTGCTAGCTCGATTTTCATCTACATGGGTTCTGTACCGGATTTTGCCGCAGTGCGTGACAACAGCACCGGTATGCGTCGCCGGCTCTATACGATCTTCTCTTTTGGCTGGCGCGGTACCGAGCATCAGTGGCACACCCTGAATTGGGCCTATACTTTTTTCGCTGTGCTTGTGATTCCGCTGGCTGTGTCGGTACATAGCATCGTATCTTGGGATTTTGCGCTGTCGGTTGTTCCGGGCCTACATCACACGATATTTGCGCCGTATTTTGTGTGCGGAGCGATCTATTCCGGAACAGCCGGCATCGTGACCGTGATGTATGTACTACGTAAAGCCTTTGGCTACGAAAAATACATACGCGAGATACACGTTGATAATCTTGGCAAGTTGTTGCTGGTATTGTCGTTAATCTGGTCTTACATCAACATCATGGAGTTGTTTAACGCATGGTATGGCGGTACGTCTTTTGAAGGCGAGTGGCTCAAGTTTCGGCTAACGGGGTTCTACGCCCCACTTTATTGGGAGATGATACTTTTCTGTGCTGTGGCGCCATTGCTGATGTTCTCCAACAAGATACGCAAGTCATGGAACAAGATGCTGATTCTTTCGATTCTGATCAATATCGGCATGTTGACTGAACGCTTTATCATTGTGGCAACCGCCTTGCCGCGCAAGTTTCTGCCGGATGCTTTTGGTTTTTATGTACCAAGCCTGGTTGAGATATCGATCACCATCGGCTCGTTTGCCATCTTTGCCACCCTGTTCCTAATATTCGTCAAGTGGGTGCCCTGTATTTCGATCTACGAAACCAAGGAAACACTTACGCCGCTACGGAGGGACGCCTGATGGCTGAAAGTCTGTTAGCACTGTACAAATATGAAGAAGATTTTCTCGAGGTCACCGACCGTCTAAAAACCATGAACACGCCAGGTCTCGGTGTGATGTCACCGATACCGATGCATTCGGTAGAAAAAGTGATGGGCATAGGCAAGAGCGATGTGCGGTTTTTCTCGTTGGCCGGCGCTATAACCGGTGCAATTTGTGGCTTTGGCCTTGCCGCCGGAACCGCGTTGGTTTTTCTATTGCCGACCGGCGGGCGGCCGATCATCCCACTACCACCCTATCTGGTCATCATGTACGAGATGACGATACTGTTTGGAGTGCTGGCAACCCTCTTTGGCTTCCATGTCGTTTCCGGCCTTCCTGCGTGGCGCGATGCGCCCTACACACCCGAGGCCAACATCGATCGCTTTGTCGTGTCAGTGCCGGTCGAACACGACACGGATATCCCGCAAATTGAGAGCATCATGCGTGAGGGTGGTGCCGATGAAATCAAGCGGGTGGAGTACTGATATGCGCTGGCTGGTTTTTCTGCTCCTTATGGTTGGCGGTGGTTCGGTATCAGCATTGCCATGGTCAAAGGACATGGTCGACCAGCCGTCAGTCAAACCGCAGGAAAAGCTCGTACGCGAAGCAGTCGGTTCGGTACCCGCGACCGGCAAAGAGGTGATGCCCGTACCTAGGGACGTCGCCGATGTCGTGCGATCTCGGCTCGAGGCGTCTCGTAAAGTGTTTAACCCTGTTGTTGTCGATGAAGCATCGATTGCGCGCGGCAAGGAAGTATACGCAATACATTGTGAGGTGTGCCATGGCGCCGGTGGTAAAGGCGACGGTGTGGTAGGGAAAAAGATTGTACCTCCACCAATGGATTTATCCACCGACTATGTGCAGCTGCAAAGTGAGGGGCAAATGTTTTATACGATCACTCATGGTGGGATTGCAATGCCGTTCTACAGAGATGCCATTAAGGTCATTGATCGGTGGCACGTAATCAATTTTGTCAAGAGCGAGCTGAAGCCCGAATGAGCGAAGCCGCACAATCGATCGCGGTGCCCCAAAGTATTGGGGTAGACAACCGCGGCGCTTTCAATACAGCGCGGCTAATTTTTGTTGTGGTATTTCTTGTCAGCGCAATTACTGCAGTAGTGGCGTTGCCTGGCGACAAAGACGGCGGTTGGGGAATGTTCACCGCTACGTTTTTGTTTCTGCAGGGTTTGACCCAGTTTGGAATTGCGTTTACCGCAATCATGAGACTGTCAGGTGGTTTCTGGGCTCGACCAGTGTTTCGACTCGCAGAAATTTCCACGCTGGCTTTTTTCCCGATCTCGATAATCGGTATTTTGATTATTTATTTTGGCGCTCGTCATCAGCTTTTTTTCTGGCTGTCACCTGAACCGGGCGAACATCTCAGTTCGTGGCTCGGCGAAAACAAGCTGTTGTTCCGTGCGCTGGTCTCACAGATCGTGTTCTATGTATTTGCGTTTCTCTATGTGCGCATCGGACTGAGACCGGACATCACTGCAGCGTCCGTCAGCGAGGCGCGCGGATTGCGCAAGCTAATGTTGGGTCTGTTTGGTGGTGCCGGTGGAGAAACCGACCCCGTTGTCCTGACCGATCGGCTTTACAAATGGTCTGTCGCTGTCCTGATCATTGCTGCGTTAGCTAACACGTTTATCTCGTTGGATTTTGCGATGATGCTGTGGCCGCATTATCACAGCACCGTTTTCACCCTGTACTACATGATCGGCTGCATATTTGGCGGCACCGCGCTAATCCTGTTACTGGCGACTTTTCAGAGTCGTTTCGTCAACATGGAGAATGTTTTCAAGACGCGACAGGTAAAAAATATCGGAATTATGCTGACCGGATTCATGTGTCTTTGGCTGTACCTCTTTTGGGCGCAGTTTTTTGTGTCGTGGTTTGGAAATTTGGCCGCCGAATTGCGTCCCTTGGACGCACAGATGAAAAATCATTACGGTCCGTACTTCTGGGCCTCGGTAGCTTGTTTGTTTCTATTGCCGCTGGCATTTTTGATATTTGCCAAGGTCAAAAGAGATATACGACTGGCCGGACTGGTCGCCACGCTAATCGTGACGGGCGTGTGGCTAAACCGGTATTTGATGGTTTTGCCTGCGCAATGGGAATCGCATGTCCCGTTCAGCACGATAGGTGGAACGGCGGGTACCATAGCTTTGATTAGCGGTTTTTTGCTATTGCTGCTGATACTTTTTGACGTCTTCCCGATGCTGTCGCGCTGGGAAATTGAACATATTCCGGCCGAGCAGCGAAAAGACTGGCATAGTCAGCATTAGTGCGGGCCGCGGAAGCGGGATATGCCGGTAATTCATCTACAACGCAAGATCAAAGCACATGCAGACGTGGTCTGGCGGGTCATTAGTGATCTTTCGGGTTTCGCCGACGTGTCACCCCATGTCAGTAAAGTTGAAATGCTCGGTGGGGAAAAAGAGACCGCGCGCCGCCGATTGCACAGCCCCAACGGATATAGCTGGACAGAGCATTGTGTGTCTTGGGACGAAGGTAAGTCGTATGCCATGGAAGTGGATTCGAGCGATGGCGTGTATCCGTTTAAAAAGATGCACCGGCGTTTCGAATTGGAAGAGCAACCCGATGGTGTGGTGCTTCGCATGCACTACAAGTACCGACCAAAGTACGGAATTTTCGGCCGCATAGCAGACGCGCTCTTCTTGCATCGAAAGCGACGCAATCTCTATGAAGAATTGCTCAATAACTGGATCGCTCGGATTCGCGACCTGGAGTGGGCCTACACGGTCACCGTTGCCACAATCTTACAAAGCAAGGGACACGATGTGGTCACGGCCAGGGAAGATAATAGTATTATCGACGTTGCCCGAACACTACGAAGAAACCGCATAGGCGCTGTATTGATCCGTGATGCATCGGGTCAACTGGTGGGGCTGGCGTCAGAGCGGGATATCACGTCCGCACTTGGCGATCACGGCCCGACGGCATTGGAGTTGCCGATAGGTGACGTAATGTCCAGAAAGCTCGTCGTTTGCGAGCCACACCATGATATGGGTTTTGTGATGGCCTGTATGACGGATCGCCGCGTGCGCCATCTGCCGGTTTTGGAAGACGGTGAGTTGGTTGGAATTATCAGTATCGGTGATATCGTTAAGGCTAGAATCTATAGTCTGGAATCCCAGTCCGAAACTATGCAGGAGTATATTGCGGGTCGTGAGTGGCGTTATCACCACAAGCTTACAGGGGTCCATGATGTTGCCGCGCTGCGGCACGAGCTAGGCAAACAATAGGCGGAAATGTAAATAGTTGCATCGTCACGTACAGTTGTCGACGATTCGTCTACAATTAACGTTTGAAAATATTAATTTTGGAGGAATGAGGCATGGCCAGAATTGCAGACATTGAGGGTATTGGCCCGTCCTATGCAGCCAAGCTGCAGGAGTGCGGAATCAAAAGCACGGACGAGCTGCTTGTAAAAGGCGGGAGCCCGGTTGGGCGTAAAGAGATCGCAGCCAAGGCGGGCCTCACTGAGAAGCAGATTCTTGGCTGGGTCAATCGCGCTGATTTGTCGCGCATCAAGGGCGTCGGTAGTGAATATGCCGATCTGCTTGAGTGTGCCGGTGTTGATACTGTCCCCGAGCTGAAAAATAGAAGCGCAAAAAATCTACACGCCAAGCTGGTTGAGGTTAATGAGCGCAAGAAGCTGGTACGCAAGCTGCCGACTGCTAATCAGGTATCCGATTGGGTCGGCCAGGCGAAGAAGCTGCCGCGCGCCGTAAAGTATTGATCGACTGTACTTTCGATTCTAAAAAGCCGGGCCAGTCCCGGCTTTTTACATTCTGTATCACCCGTAATAATTTGAGAACATCCTTTAAACAATGCAAAAAACTATCGTATTACGGGATGTTGGGCCGGATAATGTTGTTGTCGCAATGTGAGAGGACCGACCGTGCTTAGTTTCTTCAAGATGTTCCGTCGCAGCAAGAAAACCACAAAAAGCGCCCGTCCCCGCAAGTATTCCAGGGATTTAAACATCTCGGCTGAGCAGGGCTACAATCCTTACGACACATTGCCTGGCGTGCCACGCGAGCGTTTTGGTTTGTACCGGCACGACGACGGCAAATGGCGGTTCTAGAAGCGGCTTGAGCCGCGAATCACGAGTGGCGTCGATTCCCGGATGAATCACGCATGGCGTCGATTCCCGGATGAATCACGCATGGCGTCGATTCCCGGATGAATCACGCATGGCGTCGATTCCCGGATGGATCACGCGTGGCGTCGAGCCTAGAAGCCGGTATCGTTTTGGCGTCTCCGGAGAGGAACTCAGTCGCCGCCAAAACGAAACCGGCTTCTCTCTCGCCGCCAGTTTGATTCTTATAACTGCCGGCTCAGCCACAATTCGTTTGCGATGGAAAAGGAGTCTGTCCCCAGAGGGGGACAGACCGCTCTTCAAACGAAACCGGCTTCTCTCTCGCCGCCAGTTTGATTCTTATAACTGCCGGCTCAGCCACAATTCCTTTGCGATGGAAAAGGAGTCTGTCCCCAGAGGGGGACAGACCGCTCTTCAAACGAAACCGGCTTCTCTCTCGCCGCCAGTTTGATTCTTATAACTGCCGGCTCAGCCACAATTCCTTTGCGATGGAAAAGGAGTCTGTCCCCAGAGGGGGACAGACCGCTTAACTGCAGAGGGGGACAGACCGCTTTTTATTTGGCGTACTCGCCAGCGCCCTGGAAATGGAGAGAGACGTATTCGGTATCTCCGACGACCCAACTGTCGTGTGGTTCCGGGCCGATTTGGAAAAGATCGCCAGACTCAAGCGTATGGACTTCGCCGTCTTTGAAGGCGCACGTCGCCTTTCCCGCAAGCACCATGCCGAGGTGCCCGACTTCGCAGAACTCCGTGCCGGCGAGCGGCGAGACATCCACTGACCATTTCCACCCCGGGGAGTAGGTGGCCCGTCCAATCGTCATGCCGGCAAAACGAATGATCTCAAACTTCCCTTTCTCGAACACGCGGATTTCATCCGGTGTCTCAAATCGCTTCAGGATAATATCGTCCATTCACTTTCTCCGGTAATCTGCTGTGTTGCAAACGTGCTGAAGATAGCATTATTGAAAATTAAGCACTTAAAAAAAACCCCGCGTTAGCGGGGTCTTAGGTCCGGCGGTGGTGTTATTATTATTATTATTTTCTTGTTGTAGTTATCTTTTGCAGATTCGAAGAAAGGGTGTATGTCAGTTCTGGGTTTTCTCCGTGGCATCGCTAGGCGAGTGGCGTCTCGGGCAATGAATGCCTTCTTTTGGTATGACGCTTTTTCACTAAAACTACCTCGCAAACCATCTTCGTTATGTCGCCGAGCTCTTTGCGGCCCTTTGGCGACCCTTACATCTATGTGTAAGCAGGTTTTGTGCCAGATGCGGGGGTTCGCCATGTGAATCAGGAAGATACGCGCCTCACCCCTAAACTTATGTAAAATATGGGAAAATTACAGCGGCTCAATTACTGTTTGCTGTAAAGAAAGCCGACAGGTGAGTCCGAAGCGCTATGATGCAAAACGGGTGGCCGGTTGGCCGATGAGGCCGTAGTCTGTCTGTTATTGAAAACACAGCGGGATAAGTGTCATGTCTGGTGATTACGAGCGTGTCGCAGCAGCCATACGTTTTATTGAAGAGTCAGTAACCGAACAGCCGTCCATCGAAGCGATCGCGTTGGCGGCAGGCGTGAGTGTGTCGCACTGCCAGAGATTGTTTCGACGCTGGGCCGGCGTCAGCCCAAAACGGTTTCTGCAGTTTCTTACGGTGCAGCATGCAAAGGCTTTGTTGGACGAGTCGGCGAATGTGCTGGAAACATCTTTGCAGAGCGGACTATCGGGTCCTTCGCGTCTGCACGATCAATTTATCTCGATAGAGGCGGTCAGTCCCGGAGAATATCAGCGTCGCGGTAATGGGCTCGAGATACGCTATGGACATCATTCCAGTCCCTTCGGCGAGATCATGCTGGCACTGACCGATCGTGGTATTTGCGGTCTCTCATTTTGTGAGGTCGATAACAACAAATCAGAATTGGCACGGCTGAAAAAACTCTGGCCCGGGGCCAGCTTTAGACAATCTGATGCCGACACCGCAGAACTTGCCCGCAGACTTGAACACCCACCGGATGTCGCGCACCCGCTTTCTCTGCTCGTTACCGGTACAAATTTCCAAATCAAGATTTGGCAGGCGTTATTGCGGATACCTTCCGGGGCGGTCTGTACCTATGGTCAGTTGGCCAGCTTGGCAGGTGAGCCCGGTAGTGCCCGGGCGACAGGAACAGCAATTGGTTCAAACCACATCGCCTGGCTGATCCCTTGTCACCGCGTAATCCGCAGTACTGGCCAAAGCGGTCAGTATCGTTGGGGCAGTGTACGCAAGCAGGCTCTGTTGGCGTGGGAGGCCGGACGCCACCGGGGCCCGGCGATTACAGCGGCCGCAAGCTGAACGAACAGCAAGAAGTTCGATTCGATCTAGGCGGCAGGTCTGTGGCTGGCGTCCACTGGCAGCGCAGCGACGCCGAACCGGTAATTGCATTGCATGGCTGGCTCGATAACGCGGCGACCTGGTCTCGTCTGTTGCCGCTGCTAGATTGCTATGACGCCTGCGCCATCGACTTTGCAGGACATGGCCGGTCGGATCACCGTCCCGTGTCCATTGCCTATCATTTTATCGATAACGTTGCCGACGTAATCGCCGTGGCCGACAATATGGGCTGGAAGCGTTTCGGTTTGCTCGGACATTCACTGGGTGCGTCTGTTGCAACATTGGTCGCCGGAACGATACCGCAACGGATCAGCTCCATGGTCTGCATTGAGGGATTCGGTCCGCTGACCACGTCGGCGGAGCAGGCGCCTGAACAGTTACAAAAATCCATTGCACGCTACAACAGCGGCACCGGAATAGTCCGCCGTTTTGATTCAATGCAACAGGCCGCGTCGGTGCGCGCCAAGTCTACGCACATAAGCCTGTCTGCGGCCAAAATATTGTGCGAACGCGGAACGTACGTAGAAGACGAGCGTGTAGTTTGGAGTTCTGATCCGCGACTGCTGTACGACTCGCCGATGCGCCTCACGGAAGATCAGGCTTGTGCATTTATCAGCCGCATTTCGGCGCCGGCCCTGCTGATCCGTGCCGACAATGGCTTGGACTATTTGCGGCATGTATATGAGCGTCGCATGGCCTTATGTCCCCAGCTTAAGACCACGGTTGTCTCAGGTGGCCATCACCCGCATCTCGAAGAAAAAAGCGTTGCCGACGTGGCCAAGGCAATCCTGGCCTTCCACAGCTCCGGTCGCTAAAACGACAACCACAAACAAATGCCCCACCCGCTGGTGCCCCGGTTTGCGATCTCACTATGTTAATTGTTTTAGGCTGTGACGCGGGACACTGATAAAACGGCGACGATTCGGCTATAGTGCGGCTCCAATTCAAAAAAGACGATAGTATTCTGTGAAAGACAAAGGCCAGAGTAAGCAAGAAAAGGAGGCGCCGCCCCCGGGGAACAAGCGCGTGGATCGTAACGAATGGATTGCTCGGGCGGTTGCAGCTGCGGCGATGAGGCGGAAAAAATCTGAATCGCAGGATGGCTAGAGCGTTTAAAAAAAAGCCAGGCTAACCGATTGCAACTAGTGTGATCCGGGTCACGGCCAAAATCGGGCAGTATTTCTATTATCTGTGCTCACAACCAGGCAGCACAGAAGAAAAGATTAATGCAGCAACTCGTGCGCATCATCGATGATCTCGACGACGTATTCGGAATCCTCGGTGCCGCAAGTTCAGGTGCCTATTTGCTGATAGTTTTTCTGAGCCTCGCGCTGGTTTTCTTTGCTACGGTGACGTTGGGCATGCGCGGTTTTCTCGGCGCACTGCTCTTTTGCGGTGTTGCGGTTTCTGCCGCAACGGTCTCAGCATTCCGCAACTGACCACCTTATCGATCCGCGCTATAGTATTTCCACCGAGGGTAAGCCGGCGGAAACGTAGCTGTGGCACTGAGCATGAAATCGTCCTGTGAGCGCTGTGGGCAGAGTCTGACACACTCCGACGAAGCCTATATCTGCTCCTACGAGTGTACCTTTTGCCCTGCTTGCAGCAGCGAGATGCAAAATTGTCCCAATTGTTCCGGCGAGCTCGTGGTGCGCCCGACGCGAGCAGAAGCGCCGGCAAACACTGACGGGTATCCAGCTTAACCAAGACCGCCGCAGGCGCCCACCCGACACAGTTTTGACCGGCAGCGGGGGGCATGCTATACAGCCACGCTTTCGCACGCCGTCCGGGGGATAACGATGGAAGTGATCGGGCTAGATATCGGTTTCGGCTATACCAAGGCTACAAACGGCCAGCGTTTCATCGTTTTCAAGACGGTCTACGGCGAGGCGGCGGAATTGCAATTCCGCGAGCAGCTTTTGAGTGACCCCGAAGAAGAAGACTACTTGCACGTTGAGATTGACGACCATAATTACTTCGTGGGTGAGTTGGCCGAGCGACAGAGCCTCGAGCGATACTTCACCCTGGATCAAAGTCAATTCGTGGCGGAGTTCACAAAGGTTCTTGCGCTGACCCCTCTGGCGAACATGGTCGAGCGACAGGAACCGATCAAACTAGTCGCCGGGTTGCCGATCAGTCACTACCGGCGACATCGCAACGAGTTGATCAATATTCTAAAAGGACAGCATCCGCTGGTCGTTGTCAACAAAAACGGCGAACGCGAAGACACAGTTGTGCGCGTTTCTGAAGTACGCGTGGTTCCCCAGCCGTTTGGCACGGTCATGAATTTAATGCTTAGCGAACTGGGCGAAGTTCGGGATCGACGTTTTCTGACAGAGAAAATTGGTGTAATCGATGTTGGATTCCGTACGACCGACTACACGATCGCGGATCGTACTCGTTATTCGGAGCGTGGCAGCCGAACAACCGACACGGGAATTTCGCGTGCCTATTCAACGATTGCCTCGAAATTGCAGGAGTCCAGTGGCGTTAACGTTGAGTTGTACAGGCTCTACGATGCAATGGATCGCGGGTCGATCAAGATTCATGGCAAACGCTATGATCTCAAGCTGGTCAAAGAACACGCGTACTCACAACTGGCATCCGCAATCGCAACAGACGCCAATCGGCTTTGGGCCAACGATTGGGATATCGATCGTGTCATGATCACAGGCGGTGGCGGTGCCGTGCTGGCACCGTTTCTTACGGGATTATTAAAGGGCGAGATTATGCCGATCGAGCCCGGCACAGATACGCGCCTGAATAACGTACGCGGCTATTGGAAATACGGAAAACGGATGTGGACACGCGGTTCAGGCGCGAAGAAAACGGCCTAAAAAAAGACGGCAATTTCAATTAATAAGGATTGTAAACTCTGGCTTGATCTCAAGATTATAGGCCCGGTAGAATGCCGGTCCCAGCAATATCCAGTCAGGAGCTACCATGAGAAAATTGATTGCAACCGCATTGCTGTTGAGTCTTTCTGGTTTGGGATATACCTATAGCATCAAGCACAGCTATTCAGGTGAGGACGGTTCCACCGAATACTACGGCGCCTGTAATGACGGACAGTTGCTGAAAGTAACGCAGCATGCGGATGGCCGGTTTTCTTACGAAGGGCCGGCCGGTGATGGCACCGTGAGGGCTTCCGGCAGTCTGGACAAGGCAGCAGCAGCAGCCTGCGGCGAGTAAATCATAGCGAGTGTGATCCAGCACACATTTCACCGGATTCGGTGCTGATAGTCTTTCAATAACCCCAGGGCTGGCACAGCTTCAGGCCGTTTCCATGCTAGTTATTGAAGACCCCGATGCAATCGATTCCACTCACGAAGCTATCACGCGTGTAGGGGCACGTTTCTCGATTGCGCATGACGCGCTGCTCAACAACAGGTCTCATCTCGATGACGCACTTGAGCATTATCTCGACGTGCTGTTTACGAGCTTAGCCGATTTTCAGCTTGGCGGTCCCGACAAAGAGCCATTGGATGATCGCGTCGTTGGTGCTCTGTACAAGATGAAGGGTTTACGCGACCAGTTTCTGGATTGCGTAGACGTGGCGCTAAATAACGAACGAAGTTCCGAGATCCATAACGTCATACGACAGTTTCTAGGAAGGTCGTTGGTGTACAAACACGCGCCCAGAGACATAATTCACTTCAATCATCTTTGGTGCGACCATTATCGTTTTCTGTTGCGTGAACTGTTTCTTGGCGTGATTGCATTGTTAATCAAGAACCAAGAATATGAAGAAGTGAACACATATCTGGACGCTCATTATCTTTTCGAAACGGATCGGGGACCGCAAACGACCAGTTTTCTGGGATTCGATGCATACATCAAGACACTGGATGAGTTTCGTACGAGGCGTTTGCACGAGCAGCGTATTTCTGCAGCCGCGGATTTTCAGCGCGAGCGTGCCGATCTCAACTTTTTGAGTTTTGATGACATCATGCAGGCGGACTTTCTGTTGTGCATACGAGGGCTGTTGCATTATCCCAAAGCATTGACTCGCTGGTTCCCCCGTACCCTTGTCTATGCTGAGAAATTCGAGAAATCCGGATTCGATCTCTTCTTTTCGGCCCGATCAAAAGGGAAGTTCCCGCCGGTTCGCACGTTGCTGGGCGTAAAGAACAGAGCGGAGCTGACTGAGCGCTTTGCAAAAGTTGTTGCAGAGTGCTCTCTGACGCAATGGAAATTCGGCGGAGTTCCAATCCCGTTTGAGAGATACCTGGGGCTCACTGAACCCGTTAACGCCTGAGCCCCGTCCAATTTCGGTCCGCCGCCCACCGGTGCTTGGCAGCGAGAGGCAGCAGGACTATTCTTTGCCGATGAGCAAGAAACCCACTGACCTTGAACGTCAGCGCCTCACTGCTATGCAGTACGCTGTCACACGCGAAAATGCCACGGAGCCCGCGTTTACTGGCGAGTACGTCTACAACAAAGACGATGGGAGCTACTGCTGCGTTTGTTGTGACACCGTCCTGTTCGATGCCGGCACAAAATACGATTCCGGTTCGGGATGGCCAAGTTTCACCGCACCCAGCGCCAACGAGCGAGTTGTGCTGATTTCAGACAACAGTCACGGCATGCACAGGACAGAGGTTCGCTGTACAAATTGCGATGCCCATCTTGGACATGTCTTCGATGACGGACCCGATCCTGGCGGCAAGCGCTTCTGTGTCAATTCCGCGGCGCTGAATTTCAAAGCCACCGACGACAACGGGGATGAATCCTGATGAAAAGAGCATATTCGGTATTTGCACTGATAGCCGCGTTGCTGCTCGCTGATTCAATCCAGGCGCGTACGCTGATTCACGCCGGTGCGCTCATAAATCCGGATTCCACAACGCTGCGCGAGGTGACGATCATAGTCGACGACGGGCAGATCAGCGCCGTAGAAAACGGTTTTACGCATCCCGGGGGCGATGACCAGTTGATTGATTTGAGCGAGCTGACGGTCTTGCCCGGACTGATGGACATGCATGTACATTTCACATCCGCGTTTAGCCGCGAAACCTACTTGGAGCGCTTTCAACTCAATCCTGCCGACCTGGCGCTACGTGCTGCCGGTGCCGCCGAGAAGACGTTGCTTGCCGGTTTTACGACAGTGCGTGATCTCGGTGACCGGTTCAACGTTACCGTTGCGCTGCGCAAAGCCATCGACCAGGGTCATGTGCGCGGGCCACGCATCTACACAGCAGCCAAATCGTTGGGCACCACCGGCGGGCATGCCGATCCGACTAATGGATGGCGCATGGATCTACGTGGTGATCCGGGACCGAAGCAGGGCGTCGTCAACGGTGTGGAAGATGCGGCAAAAGCGGTGCGACAGCGGTACAAGGACGGGGCCGATCTCATAAAGATCACAGCGACCGGTGGCGTGCTCAGCGTTGCAAAGAGTGGTCAAAACCCGCAGTTCACCCAAGCGGAGATCGAAGCAGTCGTCAGTACAGCTAAAGACTATGACTTTCATGTCGCAGCGCACGCGCACGGTGCAGAGGGAATGAAACGCGCTGTGCGCGCCGGTGTACGGTCGATCGAACACGGCACATTCATGGATCAGGAGACCATGCGTTTGATGAAACGGCACGGGACTTTTTACGTGCCGACTATTTCTGCGGGAGACTGGGTCGCAGAACAAGCGAAAGTAGACGGTTTTTTTCCTGACATCGTTCGCCCCAAGGCTGCAGCGATTGGACCGCAGATTAAAGCGACGTTTTCGGCGGCGCGTGCTGCCGGTGTGAAGATCGCTTTTGGTACCGACAGTGGCGTGTCAGCACATGGCGACAACGCGAAAGAGTTTGCGTTGATGGTGGAAGGTGGCATGACACCAACCGAAGCGTTGCGTTCCGCCACTCTCACGGCTGCACAGCTACTGGACGTAGAAAATATGCTGGGCAGTATCGAGGCAGGGAAACAGGCCGATATCATAGCGGTCGCTGGTGATCCTACATCAGATATAACCGTGCTAGAGAATATTCAATTCGTTATGAAAGAAGGCGTAATCTACCAACAATGAGCGCCACGAGGTTGCTTGTTTCTTTCGTCGTCGCCAGTCTTATGGTGCTGACGATGCTGGTCGTGAGTGTCAATACTTTTTACAATCGCAACACCGAAGCTATACGGCCACCAATGGATTCCATTGAGGTTGAGTATCTGACACCCGAGGAGGCTGCGCGTCTGCTTGGTGCAGATGCCGACATATCAGGCGTTCCAGGCGAACAACCCACGGCGGTTTTCAATGATGCCGACGATGGGACAGCCGAAGCACCGGCCCCCTAGGTCTCTTTTAACAAGCTTTGTGCCTGTGGTATCCAGCGGTCGCGCACAATCCGTCCGGGAAAACTATGCAGGTGACGTGCTACCCAGAGAATATCTTTGCGGTCGAATTGTGCAATCTGCCGGAAGTGGAAAATGCCGAGGCTGTTTAGCCGCGCTTCCAGCTTTGGACCAATGCCGAGGATAGCCTGCAGGTTGTCCTTATGCCCCTCTGGCGCCGCAAGTAACCACTCTGGTTTGTAATCACTGGTCGATGACACGGGGGCATCCGCAGCGATAGGCAGGTCCTGCTGGCGTCCCGGAATCGGTAGCAGTGGCCCGGGGGCCGTGGGGGTCGGCGCGGTCGTGGATGGTGTCGCTGGTGTTGATATCGATTGCTCTGGCGATGATGTCGTATCGGGCGCTGTTTTGCCCAACTGCTCGTCGCGTGGTGTATGCATGTTCTTTTGCAACTTCGCGATAGTATTTATTGCATGTTGTCTTTCCTGGCCAATACGTCCAATTTCCGTTTCTCGCTCACGCAGTTGCTGCATCAACAGGTCTTTTTCTTTAATTGTTCGTGCCATATGCTGCTGAAGCTGATCTTTTGCGAGGCTTTGCTCCGACAGATGCGTTTGAAGCTGATTGCACAAAGCGGCGGTGTCGCTCAACTGTGTTCTTAGCGCTTCCGAATCGGAATCACTCTCTTCACGCACAGTTCTGGCGGTTCGTAGCGCTTCGAGTGCATCGTCGCGGTGCTTGATTTGGCGGCGCAGGTCGGAAACCAGAGACTCGTTCGCTGAAGCAGCCGGTGTTTCAGGGGGGTCCTCAGGCGGTGGGCGGCTATTCTCGTGTTTGATCTGTGCAATACGAGAACGCCAGCGCGCTTCGAGAGCTTCCGTTTGCCTGGCAGCACCCAGTCCTCGCAGCAACCACCCCATTGCCGCGCCAATCAAGGCTGTAAAAAGTAGACAAAGAATGATTTGTTGTACGAGATAGATCATGTCACTCGCTTTCAAAAATGAATTCGATGCGTCGGTTAGTCGCGCGGTCAGTCGCAGTTACATTCGGGACAATTGGCAGTCCTTCGCCATAGCCTCGGGCCGAGAGGCGGCCCAGGCTAATGCCACGCGTGACCAGGTACCGCATTACTGACTCGGCCCGACGTTGACTCAGCGCGAGGTTGTTTTCAACCAGACCCCGGTCATCAGTATGGCCTGCAATAGTCAGCCGTGTTCCGGAGCAGCGCTTGAGCACCGCTGCAAGCAAATCCAGCAAGCCCCGGCTGTCCGGTGTCAAATTTGCGCTCGACACTGAAAACTGGATCTTGTTATCACTGATCGTTGCGTGGAATTCTGCTTCGCAGGCGGAACTATCAAGCGCGCGCGGTGCGCGAAATTCGGCATCGGTGCTTTTCTTGCTCCGGGTCGCAAGACGCTGCGCCAGCCCGGGCGACGTGCGCAGTATTGCGTCCAATTCCGAGTGCGCACCGGTTGCTGCCGTGCTGGAGTAAACTTCAGGTAGCTCTTCTGCCAGCAAACGGTGAATTTCCGCATCGCCGGCAGCTGTGTCTGTGATTCCGGTGACATGCAGTGATTGATCAACCATGGAGACCTCGCCAAACACCAGTTGATCGACGATATCCAGCGCTACCGCAGCAGCTTGCAACCAGTCGTCCGGCGCGTTGCCACTTTGACTCAGTCGCGCTTCCACTGTCGCAACGCTAAATTTTGCCTGTGCCAGCTCGACGAATTCGCGTCGCTGGCGCTCCCCCGGAACGTCGCCATCCAAGACGAGTCGGTCATCCCCAAGGGTCAGACGTGTTCGAAATTTCTGCGTTGGAGCGGGCACCGGTTTGTCGGCGGTCGCAACAGCCGTTCGTGGCGCACCGTCGGTAGGCGTCGTGAGTGCGCTTGCGACATATCGGACGCCCCAGACTGATGCGGTCCGCAATGCGGCATCTTGCGCTGCGGCATCCGGCGCCACACCGGAAAGTGTCAGATCACGGCCACTCATCTCCACTTCGGCCCAACTCATTCGAGCCTTGCGCAACTCGCTGGTGGCACGATCAGCCAGCTGCGCCTCGATGGCCGGGACGTTATGCCGGATACACAAACCGCCGAACACGACTATGGCCAGGGCCCCGGCGCCTAATATCGTCAAGCGGTCCCTGAACTCGGTGGTCACCACAAGCCTCTGATTGCGAACAACCCGTCATTCTAACGGCGGCTTGGCTGAGGAAAAAGGGTCCGCGTTGTTGTTGCGTGGGTTGGCTGCTGATACCGTTATGCGCACCGTGTGGCCCGGAGTACGCCTTGGAGCATCATCTGACGGTAATTATCGTCTCAATTGTGGCGCTGGGCGTCGGCGCCCAGTGGCTTGCCTGGCGCACCCATTTGCCCGCGATCATCCTGTTGGCCGTCGCCGGCCTGTTGGCGGGGCCGGTATTTGGTCTTATCGATCCATCCCAGGAGCTGGGCAACCGGCTGCCCGCGATTATCAGTTTGTGTGTTGCCATCATCCTGTTTGAAGGTGGTCTTAATCTTCAACTGCACGAGCTGAAGGTTGCTGCCGGCGGTGTGCGCCGGTTGGTGTACGCCGGGGTACCCATCGCCTGGGGCTTGTCCAGTGTTGCCGCACACTACATTGGCGGATTGGGGTGGCCCGTTGCGCTGGTGTTTGGCGCCATCATGGTTGTTACCGGGCCGACCGTCATCATGCCAATGTTACGACAGGCGCGACTGAACCGCCGCACTGCGTCATATTTCAAGTGGGAAGGTATCGTCAATGATCCGATTGGCGCGTTACTTGCGGTGTTGGTTTTTCAGTTTATCTCTTTTCAGGATCTGGGTTTCAGCGGTGTGGCGCGCGGCCTGGGTTTCGCGCTGTTATCAGGCAGCTTGCTGGGCGGTCTCGGTGGCTGGCTGACCGGCATGGCGTTCAAGAGAGGGATGGTGCCTGAGTACCTGAAGTCGCCGGTGATGCTCGGGCTCGTGTTGATCGTGTTTGTCATGTCCAACCAGCTACAGCACGAAGCTGGTCTGCTGGCGGTCACCATTATGGGTATCACCGTGGGCAACATGCGACTTGCTGGCATTCAGGATATGAAACGGTTCAAAGAATATATCACCGTCATGCTGGTGGCAGTCGTGTTCGTAATATTGACAGCAGATCTCGATCGGGAAGTTCTGGGTCGGATCGATTGGCGTGGTGCTGCATTAGTGGCATCAATTCTATTATTAACGCGTCCGGCGACAGTCATGCTCGCGACTATCGGGGCGGGCATGGACATGCGGGACCGTTTGTTATTGTCCTGGATCGCACCGCGCGGGATCGTGGCGGCAGCAACAGCGGGCGTCATGGGTTCCGCACTGGCGATTCGGGCCGCTGAAATCGGTGGACCCGAAGGAGTCAAGCTATCCGCCGATGCCGAAGCGCTGCTGCCACTGGTTTTCGCCGTGATATTTGCGACGGTCTTTTTTCATGGCATTAGTATCCGTTGGCTGGCACGGCGGATGCAGCTATCAACTGGCGATCGCGCATCTCTATTAATCGTCGGTGCCTCGCCGTGGAGTATCGCATTGGGCTCGAAGCTACAGGAAATCGGTATTGACGCGCTGATCGCCGACAGTTCATGGCATAACCTGCGATCAGCGCGGCTGGCGGGTCTGCCTGTTTTTTACGGCGAGATCCTGTCAGATTTTGCGGAGGAGTCGGTCGAGATCAGTCACATTGGCACGGTTCTCGCGGCAACGAGTAACGACGCATACAACGCACTGGTTTGCACAGGTCTGTCGCACGAAGTGGGGCGCAACAAAGTGTTTCAGTTGCCAATGGGCGCGGGTATAGAAGAGGATCCACGCGGCGTATCCCGACCGTTACGTGGCCAGCCAGCGTTTGATTCCAATTCGGTTTTCGAGCGATTGTGGCGGCTGCATGTGCGCGGCTGGAAGTTCTATCGCACACGCATCACCGAAAACTTCACATACAGCGATTTTCTGCGTGACTTTCCGGCCGAAGCGATACAGATTCTGGTTTTGCGGTCTGACGGCAGCTTTCGGCTCACGTCGTCCAGTTCGACAAAGGAGCCCGCAGTCGGCGAGACGATCCTTTACTATGGGCCGGAGCGTCGTCAGGCGCCACGGACGGAACGGGCGGATACGGGCAGCACCGAAGCAACTCCCGCACCAGTATGAAGCGACCCCGCGCTGAACATCTCACGGTCGATGGCCCCGTGGGCACCCTAGAGACCCTGGTTGAGTCACCCGAGGCGCCTGTCGGGATTGCGGTCATCTGTCACCCTCATCCGCTGTATCAGGGGACCATGTCCAACAAAGTGGTACACACCCTGGCGCGTGTCTTCAATGACGCCGCCTTCGCCGCGATAAGGTTTAATTTTCGTGGTGTCGGAAACAGTCAAGGCGAGTACGCGGATGCGATAGGCGAAACCGGCGATGCGCGCTCTGTCGTCGCGTGGGCGCGCCGACGCTGGCCGGATCGTCCCTTATGGTTGGCAGGTTTTTCCTTTGGTGCTTACGTGGCGCTACGCGCCAGTGCTGATGAATCCCCCGCGGGTTTGGTATCGGTCGCCGTGCCGGTTCAGCGCTTCGACGTTGCAACGCTGAAACAACCGACATGTCCCTGGATCATAGTTCAAGGCGATCACGATGAATTAGTCGATGTCGATGCGGTCGTGAGCTGGGTTGACGCACTGTTGCCCGGTCCGGAATTGGTAGTGATGGATGGTGTGGATCATTTTTTTCATGGGCGTTTGCGTGAATTGAGACAGCGTTTGTTTGATCTATTGAAAGCCCACCTGGAAGCCTGACTGTGCTGAAGAAACTGCGCGAGTTGCTTGGTGTATCTGCTGACAAGAGCGCTGATGAGCAGGGGGCAGACGAAAAGGCGTTGCGGGTCGCGACTGCAGCCTTGTTGGTGGAAATGTCGCGGGCAGATTTTTCGGAGGACAGCCGCGAGCACGATGAGATAGTGAGGACGTTGCAGAATCACTATTCGCTCGATATGGCTGAGGCACGTGAGTTACTGGCCCGGGCAAGCGGCCGTGCGAATGAGGCGGTTTCCTTGCACGAATTCACGCGCCTGCTTCACGAACAGCTGGAGCCCGCCGAGAAGCAGTCTATCGTAGAGATGCTCTGGCGGGTTGCGTTATCCGACGCCCATCTGGACAAACACGAAGACTATCTCGTGCGCAAGATTGCCGACTTATTGTATGTCTCGCATGCGGACCTGGTGCGTCTGAAACACCATGTTCTGGGGGAACTCGACGCAGGCGACTCCTAAGATACCCCTTTTCCCCTCCCCCCCACCGGGGCGATTTGCGTGTATCGAGACACGCAAATCGATAAGTCGCGTAGCGACGCTGTCGTGAGGCCAAAGGCCGAACTCTTGGTTGGGGTGCGGGGCAAATCCCGCGTAATCCGAAAAGCGGCGAGCGTAGAAACCGGCATTTGTTTGCAGCTCCGGCGAGGAACGCAGTCGCCGGAAACAAACGCGCGGCTTCTTTTCTCGCCGCAGGCGTGCTTATCTCGCGGTACGCTCGCAGGAGCGGCATCCTTGGCGCGATTTTAGTTCTTGTATAAAAAAACCGGAGCCGCTAACGGCTCCGGTTTTTTTTATCCTTGTCGACATGAGTTTACACCATGTCTTTAAGACCTTTCAGTGCGGAAACTTTAACAACCTTGCGTGCTGGCTTGGCTTTGAAGATTGCTTTTTCTCCAGTGAAAGGATTAATTCCTTCACGTTCTTTTGTCGGCGGTTTCTTTACCACCTTAATTTTCATCAGGCCGGGAACGGCGAACACGCCAGGACCGCGGCGACCCAAATTCCTTTTGATCAGTGACTGCAGACTGTCGAACACCGAACCAACTTCCTTTCGGGTCAGACCTGTGTCGTCAGAAATAAAGCGCATGATCTCGCCTTTGGTTGGCGGCTTGCCAGTGGTAGTTGTAGCCATTAGAGGTTCTCCTAAGAATGAGCGTTTTAACCTGAATATATAGCCGATTCGCCTCGTCTCGGGCGAGAAAGTAGCACAAGATGAGGGTTAAGGTAAGCGTGCCGCGGGATTGTTTTCCGCCTGTTGTAGCGCCTATCTGGTGAAAAACTGTTGCTGGAACTTGACAGTCATCGGGGTGGTAGATCCATCCGGGGTGGCCTCGATGTCAAAAACCAAAACTTCACCATCGGCGACCTGGATGCTGCCGATGTAGTAGGTCGCATCACCCTCTGTGAGAGGACGTAGCTCTAAGTTCTTGAGTTGTCCGGTGAGATTTGTCGTTCGGGACGTGACTGTCCCTGTGACCGAATGACCCAAAGTGCCGACTTCTTTACGCATCATGACGACGTTCAGCATCGCTCTGGACTTGCTCCTGGGGATGCCGAAGTTGCTTGCCACGGCTGCTGGAAGCTGGTTGGTGGTCAGTGCATTGTAGTGCAGCACGTAGTCACCAAAGTCTTTGGACCGCTCCGTGGCCTGCGGCGCTGCGGGTCGCGATGCGCTGCTTTCCGGATCTGAGCCTCCACAGCCGGCCGAGATGACCGACGCCATCAAAAGACTTGCTGCCCACACGAGCTTGATATTCATGCGTGACCTACTCCCTGACGATTTGGCGAACGAGCTTACTATAGCCTATCCGCCGCTACTGTTTAATACGGCCTGCCGGAGAAGCACTTCCGGGCGCAAGACCGGGTAATGATGGCAGCTTGCCCGCCTTCATGACGCGCACGCGCTTGCGCCGGCCACTGGCTTCGTTTTTCACTGAGACGGCCGAACGCGGCACGGAAAAAGTCTTGGCAAGCAACGCGACGCGATTGGCACGGTTCCCGTCAGGTGCCGCATTGACTCGAATTTTTGACGCATCGCCATGTGGTCCGGCGATGCCTGCTGTACGTGCGCGCGGCCGAACATGCAAACTGATTAACAGGTTGTCACCATCCCATCTGAATCCGCTCACAGTCCGCTGACCAGGAGCAGTAGGGCCTGAATGCCAATCAATGCAAACAAAGGCGACAAATCGATACCGGCGATCGGTGGAACAATTCGCTGGATGGGTCCCAGTATTGGTCCGGTTAGTGTGCGCAAGATTCCCGATATCGGATGGTAAGGCGCAAACCACGAGAGCAATACCTGACCGATTATCAGGAACACGAACATCCGGAGAAACATGACGACCAACCCGATCAATGCCGCGAGCAGCAACGACGGTATATCCGGAAATGAGCCGCCTAATATCAGGTAGCTACCGGCAATCGTCGCGACGTTCAGCAAGTAAGCGATCAGTAATGTGGACAGATCGATACCGCGCCACCCAGGGATAAAGCGTCGTACAGGTCGGGTGACCGGGTTGGTGACTTGCAAAATAAACTGTGACAGCGGGTTGTGAAAGTCGGCGCGTGCCCACTGCAGGACGAATCGCAAAAGGAAAGCAAGCGTATACAGCTCAAGCAGGGTGCGAACGATAAAATTGAGCGCCTGCATTCGCTAGTCCTGCCCGAACTTGTCGGCCAGCTCGACAGAGCGGGTGCGGGCTTTACCGATCGCTTTTTCAATCAACTCCCGTAACTGATCGCTATTTAACAGTTCCAGCGCGGCCGCTGTCGTGCCGCCGGGTGAAGTGACCTGATGTCGCAGCGTCGAAATATCCTCGCTGGTTTCTAACGCCATTCTGGCCGCACCAAGCGCCGTTTCGACCGTTAGCAACCGGGAGATTTGTGGTGACAAGCCAAGCTGGTTGGCAACTTCAGCAATAATTTCCATAAAAAGAAAAAAGTACGCAGGTCCGCTACCGGATACTGCGGTGACCGCGTCCATCAATGACTCGTCATCAAGCCATACGACGGCACCGACCGCACGCAGTATTGATTCCGCCGCTTCGCGCTGAGATTCACTTGTGGTTTCGTTTGCATAAAGGGCGGCAACACCGCTGCGTAGCAATGCTGGGGTGTTGGGCATCGCCCGGACGATGGCAGCGCCACCACCCAGCCAGCGGTTGATATCAGGCTCGCGAATTCCGGCCGCGATCGAAATCAACAGCACCGGACGTTCAGTTACAGTGCGAGCGATCTCGCGTGCAACCAATGGCAGCACTTGCGGCTTAACCGCAGCGACAACGACCTCGCATTGACTAACGCCTTCAACATTCGATGCCACAGTGTGTATGCCAAAAGACTGAGACAGAGCACGACGTTGTTCGGGATCCGGGTCGGTCGCGCACAATGTATCCGGTCGACAGCCGTCGGCAATGAGACCGCCGATCAGACTACGGGCCATGTTGCCCCCGCCAATAAAACAGATTCTCCTATCGTGCATCGGCTGCTGACATCCCACAAAACACGTTGCCTAGGATAACGATGACCTGCTTCATCGGCTACCGAATATTGCGGTCCCGATGCGAATCATGGTCGCGCCTGCCGCTATGGCCGAAGTAAGGTCTGCGGTGGTACCCATCGAGAGTGTGTCCAGGTTGTGTCCATTCTGACGCAGACAATCATATATCGATCTGAGTCTGTCGAAATGGGCCCGGCCTCGAGCGGGGTTAGTCTCCAGTGGTGGCATACCCATCAGACCGCGTAAGCGCAGATGTGGCAGCGTCTCAATAGTGGTCGCAAGTTGAGCAACTTCATCTATTTGGGCACCGGGACGATCCGTGTCGGCGCTTAGCCGTACCTGGATACAGACATTCAATGCCGGGCGTCCGGCAGGCCGGTGAGCATCCAGTCGTCGGGCGATGCGTTCCCGATCGATGGTCTGGACCCAGTCAAAATTGGTCGCAATGTCACGGGTTTTGTTGCTTTGCACCCTGCCGATGAAGTGCCAGATGGCCCCGGATCCGGAAAGTGCCTGGATTTTGACGGTCGCTTCCTGTAGATAGTTTTCTGCAAAATCGCGTTGCCCGGCAGCCAGCGCCTCCCGGACCATCGGAGCCGGTTTGGTCTTCGATACCGCGATCAGACGAATATCAGTCGGTTCCCGGCCCGCTTGCTCCGCGGCGGTAGCAATCAGGTCGTGCACTACCCGCAGCGTGACTGTGACTTCCGTCATACTGGCGTCCGGCGCGCTCCGCTATACTACGCCGCGCGAATGGTAGAGGCGCGCGAGGCTGTTATGCAACGCGTTGTTTTGCCTGATATAACTCACGCAGGAAAATCCTATGGCTGTTGACATTTCGCAACTTTTGGCTTTTGGCGTCAAGAACGAGGCATCAGACCTCCATTTATCGGCCGGAATGCCGCCGATGATTCGTGTTGATGGCGATATGAAGCGCATCAATATGCCTACGCTGGAGCACAAAGAGGTGCACAGCATGGTGTACGACATCATGAATGACAAGCAGCGCAAGGACTTCGAGGAATTCCTCGAGACGGATTTCTCGTTTGAGATTCCCGGGCTCGCCCGTTTCAGAGTCAATGCCTACAACCACAATCGCGGTGCCGGTGCCGTATTTCGGACCATCCCATCCAAGATATTGAGTCTTGAAGATCTCAACGCGCCGAAGAGCTTCAAGGAAATCGCCCTGACCGCGCGTGGCATCGTGCTGGTTACCGGACCAACCGGTTCGGGTAAATCGACAACGCTTGCGGCGATGATTGATTACATCAACGATACGCGCCCTGATCACGTACTGACCGTCGAGGATCCAATCGAATTCGTCCACGAAAGCAAGAAGTGTCTTATCAATCAGCGCGAGGTGCATCGCGACACGCTCGGATTTAACGAGGCGCTGCGCTCGGCTTTGCGTGAAGATCCTGACGTTATTCTCGTCGGCGAGATGCGTGATCTCGAGACAATCCGTCTTGCTCTGACAGCAGCTGAAACAGGGCACCTGGTTTTTGGCACGCTGCATACGAGTTCTGCGGCTAAGACTATCGATCGCGTTGTCGACGTATTTCCGGCCGGCGAAAAAGAAATGGTCCGGTCGATGCTTTCAGAGTCACTGCGCGCGGTAATTTCGCAGACTTTGCTCAAAAAGAATGGTGGCGGCCGGATTGCCGCCCACGAGATCATGATCGGCACCGCAGCAATCAGGAACTTGATTCGCGAAGGGAAGATCGCGCAGATGTACTCGGCGATCCAGACTGGACAACAGGCTGGCATGCAGACGCTGGACCAGTGTTTGCAGGATGTCGTCAAAGCCGGACTCGTGTCCCGCGAAGAGGCTCGATACAAAGCGGTAATCAAGGAAAATTTCTAAATGGCTTACCAGGAGAACTGAATGGAGCGCGATCAGGCAATAAAGCTAATGCGCGAGCTACTGCAGAAGATGGTCGAGGCCGAAGCATCCGACTTGTTTATCACTGCAGGCTATCCGCCGGCACTTAAAGTGGATGGTTTGGTAAAGCCAATTTCACAGACGGTCCTTAACGCGTCGCAAAGCGCGGTTTTGGTTCGGTCGATCATGAATGACAAGCAAAGCAAGGAATTCGACTCGACCAAGGAATGCAACTTTGCCATCAGCCCCAAACCGATCGGACGTTTCCGCGTAAACGCTTTTATCCAACAGGGCATGATGGGCGCGGTCTTGCGCCGGATTACAACAGACATTCCGGAGTTCAGTGACCTGCGGTTGCCACCGATACTGAAGGATGTAGTGATGGGCAAGCGCGGGCTGGTTATCATCGTCGGTGGTACCGGATCGGGTAAATCGACAACGCTTGCAGCAATGATTGGCCACCGCAACGCAAATTCGCATGGTCACATCGTGACGATTGAAGACCCGATTGAGTATGTCCACCCGCATCGCGGTTGTGTCATCACTCAGCGCGAGGTTGGTGTGGATACCGACTCATGGCACGCGGCGCTGAAGAACACGCTGCGTCAAGCGCCGGACGTCATTCTCATCGGCGAGATTCGCGACAAGGATACAATGGAATATGGCGTGCAGTTTGCCGAAACCGGGCATTTGTGCCTGGCGACCTTGCATGCCAATAGTGCCAATCAGGCACTCGATCGAATTATTAACTTTTTCCCTGAAGAACGGCGGGACCAGTTGTTGATGGATCTGTCGTTGAACATCAAGGGCCTGATTTCCCAGCGCTTGATTCCGCGAGATAACGGTCAGGGCCGGATCGCCGCAATGGAGATAATGCTCAATTCACCACTCATAGCGGACTTGATCTTCAAGGGAGAAGTCGCACAGATCAAGGAAGTGATGGCAAAATCCAATCGCGTTGGCATGAAAACTTTCGACCAAGCTCTGTTCGAGCTTTATGAAGAAGGGCTGGTAGGCTATGAAGACGCTCTGCGAAATTCCGACTCAAAAAACGAATTGCGACTTCGTATAAAACTGGAAAGCAAACGCGAGTTTCAGGCTACCGAAGAAGGCGGTCAATCGCTTCGCATCATGGACGGCGAGGCAGGCGACTCCGGTTTTTGATCTTTCTGCAGAAGTAGTATGAATACCAAGCCGTTGTTCAAGCTGATGGTCGACAAACAGGCCTCTGATTTGTTCTTTACACCGTATGCTCCTGTCATGGTCAAAATCGAAGGATCGATCCTCCCGGTCAATCAGACCGAGCTGACTCCCAAGATGATAAAGCAGGCCGCTGTGGGGCTGATGACTGACGATCAGGTCGACTATTTCTCTCGTGAACTCGAGATTGACTTTGCCATATCAGAGCCGGGTCTTGGCCGTTTTCGCGTCAACGTCTTTCATCAGCGTGGTAATCCTGCAATGGTGATGCGTTATATCACCGGCGACCTGCCGACACTCGATCAGTTGGGTGTACCAAAAGTATTGATGGATCTTTCCATGCGCCGGCGTGGACTTATCCTGATGGTCGGAGCGACCGGTTCCGGTAAGTCGACAACGTTGGCCGGTATGATTAATCATCGCAATGAGAACGCCGCAAATCATATTCTGACTATTGAGGACCCGATTGAATTCTTGCACCCAAACAAGAAATCCATCATCAATCAGCGTGAAGTTGGCGTCGATACGCTTTCCTATGGCAAAGCGCTCAAGAGTGCGATGCGCGAAGCACCCGACGTAATTCTGGTTGGTGAGATTCGCGACCGCGAGACCATGGAGTCAGCTATCGCCCTGGCCGGTACCGGGCATCTGGCAATCTCCACTTTACACGCCAACAACAGCGCTGAGACGCTGGATCGCGTCATCAACATGTTTCCACAGGCACAACACGCACAGATATTGATGGATCTGTCGCAATACCTGCGGGCGATAATCTCTCAACGGCTGGTTCCGAAGAAAGACGGTACACGGATTGCAGCCGTAGAGGTCATGATCAACACGCCGCATATTGCTGAGCTGGTCAAGTTGGGTGACATCGCCGGCGTTAAAGAAGCGCACCACGAAAGTTCCGAGCCCGGCATGCAAACTTTCGATGATTCGTTGTACGAACTGTACAAGAATGGTCAGATCGATATCGAAGCGGCATTGCTAAACGCTGATTCGCGAGCGAATCTGGAAGCCAAAATCAATTTCGGTTGAGTTCCTCCTTCTTTCTTTTCCCTCCCCCCACCGGGGGGAGGGTTAAATTTCGGTTGAGTTTCTCCTTCTTTCTTTTCCCTCCCCCCACCGGGGGGAGGGTTAGGGTGGGGGGCTAATCACGCGTGATTAGGGTTTAGTGAAACAGACCGTGCCAGCGTCGCCCCTCCCCCTGGCCCCCTCCCCGCAGGGGAGGGGGAACAAATCCTGAAAGGAACGGCTCACCCTTAAACGCGGTTCAATTTCACCATCGAGTTGGCCGGTGCGAGAGAGGGGTTAGAAGACGGTGGTGGCGTCGAAAACGGGACCGTCCACACAGACACGCTTCATGGCGGGCCCATCCGGCGTCCGTACTTCGACCACACAACCTGCACAGCCACCGACAGCACACGCCATGAATTCTTCCAGCGAAACCTGACAAGGGACATCCATGTCTCGCGCAAGCCGTGCAGTCGCCCGCAGCATAGGTGTCGGGCCGCAGGCAAAGATCTCCACTTCTGCGAGCGCCTTATCGTCAAGTGATCGCATCCATTCGTGGGCCAGATCGGTGACAAAACCGTCATAACAGCCCGGGTCGCCGCTGCCACTCGCCAGCCGGCTGGGAATCCCCCATTCGTCCAGCAATGGCATGCAGCCGATAACGCCATCAGGTATTCCCGGCACCATGATTGTTGACGGCCGCGACCGGAACGGGAACGGAATCTCGGAACCCATGAAAACTATCGGCTGCCAGGGATGGCTATCGTTTTTTAACCACTCGGCGAGAAACACCATCGGTGGTATACCGACACCACCACCAATAAGAACGGTAGAGCGTTTGTGTTTGTTCGCACGAAACGGTTGTCCTATTGGTCCCATCATGCTGAGCGTGTCGCCCTCGCGGCGTTCAGACAGGTGACGCAGACCGTCGCCCACGATTTTATATAGGAACTCGACCCAGCCCTCCTCCGCGCTGGCCCGCATGATTGATAATGGCCGGCGCATCGGCACCGCAGGATCACAGGTCAGGTGGGCAAAACTGCCGGGTTCGGCCTTGCTGGCGCACTTTGGTGCGTGCAAGCGCAACACAAATTGGTTGCTGGGATAGGCGCGCTGTTCCAGCACGACACCGTCTTCGACGAAAATCGTGTCCCGATGCGAGAGCGATGAGCTCATGTTTCTACTCCGTGGCACTATGGCGGGCCATCCACGCTTCCAGAATCAGCCGTGCTGCTATCCGATCACTGTCGCCGCGGGCTACACGGCGACGCAACATGCCGCTTCTACGCAACCGACGCAACTCAGCGTTGGCGGCCTGTGAAGTGAGGCTTTCATCGACCATGTCGACGGGCAAGTTGTAACGGGTCTCGAGACTTGTCGCAAATGCTCTCGCATGCGCGCCCATCGAGCTCTCGTTGCCGTCGGCATGCTGTGGCAGCCCCACAACCAGAACGCCCGGTTGCCATTCACTGATCAATGCATCGAGCGCGACCCAGTCAGCTTCGCCGTTACGTGCCTTCAGAGTAGTCAAACCGGATGCGGATGCAAGCGTGCGATCGCCAACCGCAACACCAATGCGGCGCGCACCAAAATCAAAAGCAAGTGTCGTTCCGCTCGGCGGGCCGCCGGACGGGGTTTTCACGCGTGCCCGGCCTCACTACTCATGAGGCCAATATCGACGCCGACCAGACGTGCTGCTGAATACCAGCGACTTTCAAACGGCGTATTGAAGACTATTTCACCGGTAGCCGGCGCACTGAGCCAGGCATTGGCCTGCATCTCGGCCTCCAGTTGGCCTGCAGTCCAGCCGGCATAGCCCAGCGCGACCAGGGATTCGCTCGGGCCATCTCCTTCCGCGATGGCCGCGAGTATGTCGCGCGAAGTTGCGACGCCAATCTCATCGGATACTTTCAGCATGGAATCCCACTCGCGTTTTGGACGGTGTAGCACGAAACCACGTTCCTGTTGTACGGGTCCGCCGTTTAGTACGTGTCGCTGGAAAATGTCCCCGACAGGTTCCGCGAGTTCCAGCTGCTCGAAGATATCGCCCATTCTGATATCCAGTGGACGATTGATGACTATGCCCAGTGCCCCCTCTTCACTGTGTTCACACACAAGCGTTACGGTGCGATGGAAGTTGGGATCACCCATTGCAGGCATAGCGATCAACAGGTGGTTTGTCAGCCCCGGAAAGTGACTCATATCATTAGTATCCTCGTCTCAGCCACTCCCTGACAACTGCTTAGACATCAGAATCCGGTTTGGGTTTCGCCTGTGAGGCGGGCGCATCAATAAACTGCCATTCATAGACAAAGCGGAGCATGTCGTATTTATTCTGTAGGTCGATCGGAAAGGGATCGAACGGTGATGACATGCGCAGAATTTGCACGGCTGCCTCATCGACTATCCGTACTTGGGAGGAGCGCCGTACGATAATGTCGTGCAAATGCCCATCAGAGCGCACGGCAACTTCCAGTACTGGGTTTCTTCCCTGCGAACCGATCTCGCGCAACGCCGGGAAGTTCAGTGTGCCGACTTGCTCGATTTTGCGTTTCCAGCCGGCGAGGTAACCGGCTATGTCAGATTCCCGTGTACTGACCGACACGATTTTTTCGCGTGGGTCGAGATCACGACTGCGTGTCTCGTCGTAAATATCACTCAGATGCACATCGGATTCAGGCGCTGCCTGCATCAGCACGGCCTCTTCCGGTCCCGAGTCGGCTTTGCGCAGCGAGACGATGGAAAAGGAAGACAGCGATTTGCTGACGATCAGCTCCAACGTCGGATCGCTTTGGCCGGGTTGACTGGAATCCGGGGTGGAAGCATCCGGTTTTCCGACAGAGTCTGCGGGCGCGGGTTCAGCGGAACGGCTCGCGGGTGTTATACGATCGGTTGTGTTTCCGCTGCCCAGACTATTTTCCAGCGCCAGGTAGCGGGCCTCTTTGTTAGTCTGTGCCATGGGCGAAGCGCTTTGCACCAGAACAACTTCCAGGGTTGGGTCTACCTTGCTTTCCGGGAATATACCGACGTTGAACGACACCCCGAGGATCAGGATGCCGTGAAACAGGGTAGCGAGAAATAGCGTCGACACCAGCCGATCATTGGCAATATTTTCGGCAGTCGCGAAGCTCATGCGGTGATATGCGTCGTCGGGTTTTGCACGGCAATATTGTATCAAGCTCCGCCGTGCGATGAGTGGGCACAGATCCCGAACGGTCCGTCCCCAAAGAAACCGTCAGAGGCGTTTTGCCAAGGCCTTCATGTAGTCACCGGCAATGTCCAGATCGAATTCAGCGTCCAATTCACGTATGCAGGTGGGGCTAGTGACATTGATTTCGGTGAGCGCCTCGCCGATGACATCAATACCGACAAACAACAAGCCGCGTTCCACCATTGCAGGGCCTATCGCTTGCGCTATTTTTCTGTCGCTGTCACTTAGCGGCATACCCTTTGCGGTCGCGCCGGCTGCCAGGTTGCCACGGTTTTCACCCTTTTTCGGAATACGTGCCAGAGAATAGGGCACAGCGACCCCGTCGACCAGCAGTATGCGCTTGTCTCCTGCTGTTATCTCCGGGACAAAGGCCTGTGCCATCGCAAAGCGCGAACCGAAATCCGTCAGTGTCTCCAGCACGACGTTAATATTTGGATCATCGTCCGCCACCACAAAGATTGATTTGCCACCCATGCCGTCCAGCGGTTTTACAACAATTTTCTTATGCAAAGTCGCGAAACGACGCATCTCTGACATCGAACGACTCACCAGTGTTGCCGGACACAGGTCCGGGAACCAGGCGGTGGATGTTTTTTCGTTGATGTCGCGCAGCGCTTGTGGGGGGTTGCCGACAAGTACGCCACTTTTTTCGGCGATCTCCAGGATGTAAGTCGCGTAAATGTATTCCATGTCAAACGGCGGATCTTTGCGCATCAAAACGATGTCAAGATCGGTCAGAGTCGTTTCGCGTTTATCACCGATGGCATACCAGTCGTCGAGATCGTCACGAACAGTAAGTTCGCACATGTGCGCGATCGCGCTGCCGTTTTCAAGTCGGATATCACCCAGGTTCATGTACCACAATGCCCAGTCGCGGCGTTGCGCCGCCAGTAGCATGGCCAGCGTTGTGTCTTTGACCGGTTTGATGTTCTCGATGGGGTCCATTACCACCCCGAGATTGATTCCGGATCGGCTCACGGCTGGTGCTCCCTGGTTGCGCAGTGTTGCGCATGACGAACTGTGTCGGCCGGTCGGACCAAGGGATTGGAAATCATGTGTTTGTCCTGAATTCGCCTCTCCAAGGGCATTTATCCCTATCACCAACAGGGCAGGTGACGCAACCGCGACGAGGAGGTCTGCATTCCGTAAAATCGGTGGTATTGACGTGGTGCCGATGCGGCCGATGTGGTAAAAAACCGTTGTTTTCCGGCTTTAAGGTCTTACCGGCACGGCATTATCGGCTCGCTGGTGCGCGTTGGAGTTCACGATAGATTTCGACAACTATATTTAGGTTAACGACGGGCGCGGGTGCTTAACCCGCCGATATCGGAGGTCAAGTGACGGAAGCGCAGCAGCGCGAGCTCAACGGGCTCAAAGTACTGGTCATTGATGACAGCAAAACAATCCGGCGGACCGCCGAGACGCTGTTGTCCAAGGAAGGTTGTGAGGTTTATACCGCCGTGGACGGATTCGACGCGTTGTCGAAGGTTGCCGATCATCATCCCGACATCGTGTTCGTCGATATCATGATGCCACGGCTGGATGGTTATCAGACCTGTTCGCTAATCAAACACAACAAATTGTTCAAGTCGACGCCAGTAATAATGCTATCCAGCAAAGATGGCCTATTCGATCGCGCGAGGGGGCGTATCGTCGGCTCGGAACAATATCTGACCAAACCGTTCACGAAGGACGAATTGCTGGGCGCCATACAGCGCCATGTAAGCCGTTGATTGACCTGTTGTGCCTTTGTCCCTCACCCAGCGCGACAGCGGAGTTTTGAGATGTCCCTAGTTTTAATTATCGACGACTCACCTACGGAAGTGCACGTGATGAAAACCGCGCTCGAAAAACACGGTTTCGAAACCGCTTCCGCCGCGGACGGTGAAGAGGGTCTGGAAAAGGCCCGCGACTGCCACCCTGACCTGATTCTAATGGACGTGGTCATGCCCGGTCTCAATGGTTTTCAGGCAACACGCGAGCTATCGCGTGATCCCGAGACTGCCACAATACCGATTGTGATGGTGACCACCAAGGATCAGGAAACAGATCGTATCTGGGGGCTACGGCAGGGTGCGGTGGATTATTTGGTGAAACCGGTGTCCGAATCCGAACTGGTCGGTAAGACACGGGAAGTGTTGGGCAACTGAATATGTCTGAATCGGATCTACGCGCGTGGAAAGACAGGCCTTTCGAATTGCTGCAGGAACTCGAGCGGCGCAGTCGAGCTGCCGCGATCGGTTCCGACACGCCCGGCGGTTCAGCAGACGAATGGGTCGGTGTTGCATTTCGGATTGGTTCGAATCACCTGCTGGCGTCCCGCGAAGAAGTACGTGAAGTGCTGCCGATTCCGACGTCAACCCGTGTTCCCGGTGCAATCTATTGGATCAGAGGTCTTGCGAATGTCCGTGGCCTGCTTTTGCCGCTGACAGATATGCGTGCCTTTTTGGATTCGGAATCGAGCCGCGACACCAGGACGACACGCGTTCTGGTCGTCAATCACCGGCAAATTCCGACCGGCCTGATCGTTGACGAAGTCATGGGATTCAGACGCTTTGCAGATTCCGAAAGAGCACCGGCGAGCGAAGTGGCGGGGCACGACTACAATGCATTTATTACGGGCGCATACAGTCGGGATGGCGAGGTCAGCCCGGTAATCGGACTAACAGCGTTAGTGGAGAGCGAACGTTTTCTTCAGGCGGCGGAGTGACGTCTGGTTCTGGTCGACAGTGGAATAACAGATATGGCAAACAATACACCTGGTGAAAAACTAATACCTGTGCTGAGCGGAATCCTCTTGGTGCTGCTGGTCCTTGCGGCAGTAAGTGTTTTTCTCGCCCAACGCGGTTCGCAAGGTACGCAAGCCACAACCAGGAGTCTGCTCGAGCGTGAGGCGTTGGCTGGTGCCGTGGCGCGAAAGTCGCAGCAGGCGATGCGCGGAGATCAGACAGCGTTCAGCGATCTGCAAGAATTGTTGACCCGTGTCGAAGCAGTCGAAACGCTCGAAGTGCCAGACAGGTTTGGACCGGATATGAACGCCATCACAGCCGCATGGTCTGAGCTGGGAGAAGATACCGCGGCTTTGCTGCAAGGACAGGAATCCTTTGGGGTCGTGCAACGAGCATCTGCCACCGTTGCATCTGAAGTGCCGTTGCTGTTGACCGAGATGGGAAGTCTTGCGGCATTACCCGGGGGTGCTAGCCTGATCGGCGAGATACAGCGATTTGAACTCAACGTTCAGCGCTTGCAGCAAGATTCGGCTGCGTTGGCCGCTGCGCCTGCCAACCCGGACGAAGTCGCTACCCGTCTTGCCGCGGCCGACGATTATGTCAATCAATTCATACGTGCGTTGACACAAGGCGATACAAGCCTGGGTATTAGCAGGGTGGCTGGTGCAGCAGCAGAAAGCAAAGTTGCCGGCATCAAAGCGATTTATGATCGCGTCAGCGCATCGACCCGTGAAAGCGTCGTCACTGCCGATGTCCTGGGTCCGGTATTGGCCAGTGCCGATAGTCTCTCCACAAACAGTGATGCAATTTTGGCCCGGTCGACAGCGCTGCGCGCCCGACTGGACAGCGCCGGCCCGGCGGTCGTGCCACCCATGGTGCCCCTTGCATTGATCGGCGGGTCGCTGCTGACCTTTCTGCTTATGAGCTTGTTGTTTCGCAAAGCGGCTGGTGCACAACGCGCCGCAGTTTATGAGGCAGAGCAGAATACGAATAATCAGGATGCAATTTTGCGCCTGCTCGATGAGCTGGGCAGTCTCGCCGATGGCGACCTGACAGTGCAGGCTACGGTTTCCGAGGATATTACCGGCGCGATCGCCGACTCCATCAACTATGCCATCGAAGCTTTGCGCGATCTGGTCGTAACAATTGATGAAGCGGCTTCGCAGGTGGACGAGGCCGCGCGCCAGACTCAGGCCTCGGCGGCACACCTCGCGCAGGCCAGCGAGAATCAATCCCGTCAGGTCAAGTCAGCAACGCAATCAATAGCTGACATGGCCGAATCGATTGAAGAGGTTTCACACAACGCTGAGCGTTCTTCCGATGTCTCTCGTCATTCCGTGGAAATCGCGCACAACGGTGGCGAAGCAGTCCGGCGGACGATTGATGGCATGAATACAATCCGCGAAACAATTCAGGAGACTTCAAAACGCATAAAACGTCTGGGCGAGAGTTCGCAGGAGATCGGCAACATTGTCGAACTGATCAATGATATTGCCGAGCAGACAAACATACTCGCGCTTAACGCTTCGATCCAGGCGTCTATGGCCGGTGAAGCGGGACGTGGTTTCGCAGTGGTTGCCGACGAAGTACAACGATTGGCCGAGCGTTCAGCAAACGCGACTAAGCAAATAGAAGTGCTTGTTAATACTATTCAGTCGGACACCAACGAGGCAGTCGTATCGATGGAGCGCAGCACAACCGATGTTGTCAGTGGTGCCTTGCTGGCTGAGAATGCCGGTAGCGCTCTGGATGAAATTGAAAAGGTGTCAAACCAGATTGCCTCTTTGGTGCAAAACATCTCCGGCACCGCACGCACGCAGGCAACTGCTGCGGCCGACATGACGCGAAATATGGGTGTGCTGCAGGAAATTAGCTCGCAGACAGCCGATGGCAGCAACGCCACTTCGAATGCGATTGGAAAACTCGCCGAAATGGCCAAGGAGTTGCGCCGCTCGGTCGCCGGGTTCACGCTGCCGGAAAAGCAGCCAGCCAGGATCCCGGGCGTTAATCCGCCGACAAGGAAGGCACCCAAGCCCGCAATCGAAGCGACGGGCTAAATCCTTGGTTATGCCCGCACAGGTTGGTGATACGTCGGAAGGCCTGCAATGGATAGGCGCCGAACTTGCGTCTTCATTGCGTGAAGCAAGAACCGCACTTGAACGTTTTGTCGAATCGCCGGAACAACGTCAGCCTCTGGCCGAGGTTGCCGCCGAATTACACAAAGTACACGGTGCGCTACGGGTGGTTGAAGTGCACGGGGCAGCTTTGCTCACGGAAGAAATGGTCTATGTTTCGGGCGCTTTGTACGAAGAAACGATCAAAGACTCGCGTGAAGGCCTCGATGCACTATCGCGCGCCATGGTGCAGATTCCCGCCTATTTGGATCGCGTTCAGGGCGGTGGTCGTGACGTTCCGCTGGTCTTGCTGCCGCTACTGAATGATTTGCGCGCCGTACGCGGCAGTCCGCTGTTATCCGAGAATACCCTCTTTTTGCTCAATCTCGATTCCACTTCCAACAATGCGGCGCAGGCAAAACCGAGCGGCGAGGATGTTGTCGCGGTGGCGAAAAAGCTGCGATCACATTACCAGGCCGGATTACTGGGTTGGTTGCGTGGGGAACACGTGGACAGCAACCTTGCCACGATGGGTGCGGTGACAGAGAACATCCAGCAGGCGGCGTCCAGCGAATCCTTATATCAATTGTTTTGGATAGCCGGCGCCCTGACCGAGGCATTGAGCGAAGATGGCCTGGAGAGCAGCGTGTCTGTAAAACGCCTGCTCGGCCAGGCAGACCGGGCACTGAAACAACTAATCGATCAAGGCGAGAGTGTTTTTGATGAGAATCCGCCGTCACAACTGATAAACAACCTTCTCTATTATGCGGCGCGCGCCGATTCGTCGGGACCTCGAATCACAGCTGTCAAAAACGCGTTTTGTTTGTCCGAAGCGCTGCCCGGTGCCGATCAAATAGAGGCGGCACGCAACAGTCTGGCGGCCCCCAGCGCGCACTTGATGCAGACGGTAGGTGGTGCGATTAAGCAGGACATCGCAAGCGTAAAGGACGTATTGGATATTTACGTGCGTACCGGAAAGCAAGACCTGGGCGATTTGGCGGCGCAAAGTGGCACGTTAAAACGAATAGCCGATACCCTGGCAATGCTTGGGCTCGGTGAACTCAGGGCATCGGTACTGGCCGAACGCGAGCGTTTCGGTCTGTGGGCAGTGGGCGAGGCGCCGGTGGGGGACGATGAGATGATGGCATCTGCCTCGGTGTTGCTGGCTATCGAGGATGCTCTGGACAATGAGTTGATCGAGCTTATCCGTCCGGAAGCGGACAGCCCAGATACAGACGACGCTACCGACGATGCAGAGTCTTTGCGTGAGAGTGACTTCAAGACGGTGGTCAAGGCAGTTATCCGCGAGTGCCTGGTAAACCTGTCCAGAATCAAGGAATCCATCTCACAGTTTGTCGGCGCCAATACGCAAGCGTTGGACAATGTTCCGGCTCTGTTGCGCGCGATCAATGCCGGCCTGCTTATGCTCGGCAAGTCCAGGGCGGTGGGCGTGATTGACCGGGTGGCCGACTACACGCGAGGCAATTTGCGCGGGATGGAAGCAACCGAAGTGAGTGAGTCAGATCTGGACCGACTCGCCGATGCAATAGTCAGTATCGAGTACTACCTCGATGCAATACATAAAGAACGGGCAGATCCATGGTTCATGCTGGACAACGCCGATGCATGTATGGACGTACTGTTGCCGGCGGAGCGACCCATGGAAGTGGTCAGACCGACCGAAACAACGGCTGCAGTAGCCGCATTGGATTCGACCTCGGTGCCGGCTACCCCTATTGGTGACGAACTGCCGACACCCTGGCGACCAACCACGGTCATTGATTCGGAGCGTGTCGATCCCGCATTACTCGAAACGTTCATCGAAGAGGCACGCGAAGAAATCGCCGCCATTCGCAAGAATTGGCCCGGGTGGCGTGACGAGACATCTGATGAAAAGCTCACACTCATCCGTCGCTCGTATCACACGCTCAAGGGCAGCGGACGCATGGTGGGCGCGCATCTGATCGGCGATTTCTCCTGGTCGTTGGAGAACCTTTGCAACAAGATGCTCAATGGAACCATCGAGGTGAGCACACAAGCCATGACGGTGATGCAGGATGCGGTCGATACGTTGCCGGCGTTGTTGGAACACCTGGAGGTGGGTATCGAACCGCAGCGAGACGTGCAGGAACTTGTCAGCCGCGCAACCGCTTTGGCTGACGGTGTGGTGGCGCCGGTTCCGGTGGCGCAGCCGGCCACAGGGCAGCGTCGCGGTATGGACCCCGTTCTGTACGAGATATTCCGCAACGAAACTGATGTGCACTTGTTATCGATTGATGCGTTTTTGTCGGATGTTGCCGGACGCGGCACGCCATATGCGTTGACGGATGAAGCGCAGCGAGCCTGGCATACGCTCAGTGGCAGCGCGAATATGGCCGGTGCGACCGACGTGGCAAGAATCGCCGATCCCATAAATCAATACTTACGTGCCGTGCTGGATGAAGGCGGGGAAGTAACGCAGGAAGCGGTCGACGTGTTTGCCGCGGCTGCTGACACGATCCGAAAAATTGTTGCGACGATCAATGATGAGGGACCGGTGCCGGATTGTAGCGGCCTCATTGCTCGAATAGCGGCTTTGGAAGCAATCCCGGAAGAGCCTTTGCCGGCAGATATCCCGCAGCCGCCCGCACCCCCGCGGGAAAAAGAGCTGCCTGACGAGATTGCAGTTATTTTCGGCGACGAGGCTGAGCAACTTCTGGAAGCTGCAGATCGGTCCCTGCAGGGTCTGGGTCAGGATGCGACCAATCGGGTTGCGCTGACCGAGCTGCAAAGGCAATTGCACACGCTCAAAGGCGGCGCACGCATGGCCAACGTTGCGCCCATCGGCGATCTGAGTCACGAACTCGAGTCCTTGCTGTTGTCGATAGAGGGCGGTGGCCACCAGGCAGATTCCAGAGTGGTAAACCTGATTCAGGAGAGCCTCGATCGGATGTATTCGATGGCCGAAGCGCTACGTTCACGTCGCGAGGTACGCGTGCCTGACGATCTGCTTGAACGCATACAAGCGCTGACAGCGCCTATAGAATTGCCGGCCGAGCCACCAATTGCGGTAGCGCCTCCACCGGAATTGGAACCTGTACCGTCTGAGCACGTCGAGTATGCATCGCCACCACAATCGGAAGAGCTTCCCTCCGCACCGAAAGAGTTGTTTGCTGAAGAGCCAGGTGAGAGACAGGAGTTCGCCCGCGTGTCTGCAGATTTGCTGGACGAGTTGCTGAACAACGTCGGCGAAGTCAGCATTTATCACTCACGGCTCGAACAACAGATCAGCACAATGGGTTTCAATTCAGCGGAACTGGCGCAAACCGTAATCCGGTTGCGCGGCCAGTTGCGCAAGCTGGAGATGGAAACCGAAGCGCATATCCTGCACCGTCACCATGACGACGCCGAAAAGCGTACAGATTTCGATCCGTTGGAAATGGATCGTTATTCTCTCATTCAACAACTATCCCGCGCATTGGCCGAATCGGTCAGCGACCTCAGTAGCATTCAGGGGTTGCTCGAAGAATTAACACGTGACGCCGAGACTTTGCTGGTTCAGCAGTCACGCGTCACGACTGAGTTGCAGGACGGACTCATGCGTACCCGCATGATCCCGTTTCAGCACCATGTTCCACGTTTTAGCCGTCTGGTAAGACAGACCGCGGCCGAAACCGGCAAGCGGGCCGAACTGATTGTAGAAGGTGGCGGCGAACTGGATCGCCAGGTGCTCGAGCGTATGTTGCCACCCTTCGAACACATGATACGCAACTCAGTTGTACACGGCATTGAGCAATCAGAACTGCGCGAGCATCTGGGCAAACCAGGCAGCGGCACCGTTCGTATTCAGCTCGCTCGTGAAGGATCTGAAATGGTCATCGTTATTAGCGATGACGGTCAAGGTCTGGACCTTGGTGCGATCAGAAAACAAGCGCAGTTGCGTGGCCTGATTACGCCCGAAGCTGTTTTGAGCGATACCGAGATTCTGCAGCTTGTGCTCGAGCCCGGCTTTAGTACCGCAGCTGAGGTAACCCAGGCAGCGGGGCGCGGCGTCGGTCTGGATATTGTCGCCAATGTGGTCAAACAACTCGGCGGCTCGCTGCTGATCAGCTCGACGCAGGGCCGGGGCGCCTCGTTTACGATCCGTCTGCCGCTAACGCTCGCCATCAGTCAGGCGTTGCTGGTGCGTACGGGAGAAGAACTCTATGCCATACCGGTTCCGACACTCGCCGGTGTCGCGCGAATCCCAACTGGCGAACTAAAGGAATACCTCGCGGTAGAGAATTCCCAGCTTGAGTATGGCGGGCATGTTTACAAGTTTCAGTACCTGGGACATTTGCTGGGTGGACATGCGACTGATCTGGAGCTAGCCGGCAGTTCGATACCGTTGGTGCTTGTACGTGCAGGCGAGCACTCCACGGCGTTGATTGCCGATGAAATCGTGGGTAGCCGTGAAGTCGTTGTAAAACCGGTCGGCCCACAGATTGCCGCAGTGCGTGGCGTCGCTGGCGCGACGATTCTGGGTGACGGCAGTATCGTCGTTATCCTGGATGTCAATGCGCTGGTCCGCAGCGCAATTCCCGCGCGAGTCTTGCAGGAACCCAGAACAGAACGACGCGATGAACGTCCGGCAATCCTTGTCGTTGACGATTCCATTACGGTGCGTCGTGTCACGCAGCGTCTGCTCGAGCGTCATGAGATGCGTGTCACAACGGCAAAAGATGGTGTGGATGCCGTATCGGTGATGCAGGAGTTCGTACCGGATCTGGTCTTGTTGGATATCGAGATGCCACGCATGGACGGGTACGAAGTCGCTACCCACGTGCGCAACAGCCCGCGTCTCAAGGGCGTGCCCATTGTCATGGTCACCTCGCGTGTTGGCGAGAAGCACCGCAATCGCGCGATGGAGTTGGGTGTGAATGCGTATTTGGGCAAACCATTTCAGGAAGCGCAGTTGCTCGAAGCGATTAAGCCCCTGCTGGCGAGACGAAACGCTGCGGTGTCACAGTAATGAACGCCGCGATAGAAGAGCTATACAGTCTGCTCGTACCGTTGACCGAGGGCCGGCTGGTAGTACCACGTGCGTGTATTGCGGAAGTCGCGGGATTTAGTCAGCCGGAAATGCTTAGTGGTGCACCCCCGTGGTTGCTTGGACGCATCGAGTGGAACGGTCGCAGCATACCGCTGGTTTCTTTTGAAGGAGCCTGTGGCGAGGCTATACCACGCACCGGACCACGTTCACGGGTAGTTGTTTTTCGCACGATGACCGACGAGTTGCGCGCTGGTTATTTTGGTTTGTTAACGCAAGGATTTCCACAACTGGTTCGTGTCAATCCCGGCGTGCTCGCACCCGATACCGCCTCGGACTGGCCGGCAGAAAGCCCGGTTCTGTGTCAGGTTCGAATGGTCAATCAGCGCCCGCTCATTCCCGATCTTGAACGATTGGAAAAAATGATCGCCGCCGAACTCGACAAGGCTGCCTAAACGTTCAGCCAGCGTCGCCCCAGCGTGACTGCATAATCGCCAGAGTTGCCAACGTGGCGGTTTCGGTGCGCAAAACACGCGGGCCCAGCGAGGTAGCCAGAAAATCTCTTCGTCGCGCTATCGTTTGCTCGCGTTCACTCAAACCCCCTTCCGGGCCGATCAGTATCAACGCAGTGTGATCACGCGGTTGCTCAACCGTCTTGGCCAGCGTCGTTACGGCGTCAGGTTGCAATATGAAACGCGTGCCAACATCGGTGAGGTCAGCCAGCCAGTCATCGATCGAACGTAGCGGTTGCAGATTCGGTAAACGGTTTCGACCACATTGCTCACACGCACTGATGATGATTCTTTGCCAGTGGCCGTGTCGCTTTTCGGCTCGCTCTGCGTCCAGACGCACAACGGTGTGATCGGTCAACAGCGGCACGATAGCCGTGACACCCAGTTCCGTTGCTTTTTGCAGTATCTGATCCATTCGCTCGCCTCGCGCGACACCCTGCGCCAACGTGAGGTTTAACGACGATTCGCGATCGCGGTCATTGTATCTTCCTAGTGCGACCTGTACTTCATCGCGCGAGACGTTAACAAGCGTCGCTGCATACTCGCCACCACGACCGTCAAACACAGTCAGTTCGCCGCCCGCACGCAGTCTGAGTACGCGGGCCAGATAATGTGCCGTTGGACCGGCAACAGTGAGTTCGGTCATTCCGCTTAAGGGTTGATCCAGATAGACGCGGTGGGTACGCAAGAGACGATTCCTAAGCTGGTACGCGTGAAGAACTGATTTTGTACAGCTGTCGGGGCCGGCGCAAGCGCCTGGGGTTGGTACGCGCCGTCGCAGTCGTGCAAAATGCGCTGCATGTCTGTTGTTATCGATAACGCTACCGGTTTGGTCCGCCATGCCAGACAGGTCGCTTCACCGAATTACGATGCGCGGCCCGAGGCTTGTGGGCCGAATCTGATTGTTGTGCATGCGATCAGCCTGCCACCTGGCGAATACGGCGGGCCCTGGATTGATCATCTGTTTTGCAATCGACTGGATGCTACAGGGCACCCCTATTTTGCAGAAATCGCATGCTTGCGCGTGTCTGCACATATGTTGATCCGGCGCGACGGAGAACTGGTGCAATACGTACCGCTTAATCAACGTGCCTGGCACGCGGGTGAGTCCTCCTACGAGGGACGTCAGGCTTGTAACGATTATTCCATCGGTATAGAACTCGAAGGCGATGACGACACCGCTTACACGGATGCTCAGTACACCATGTTGTCGGCAGTGTGTATCGCGCTGGAGCAGGCTTTTCCAGACATCCAGCGCGACCGTATTGTGGGGCACTGCGATATTTCGGCGGGCCGTAAGACTGATCCGGGGCCGCTATTCGACTGGGATCGTTTGACTGGCTTATTGCAGGCCTCGAACAGCGCTCGGTGTTAGGATAAGTGCCATGTCGTTTCAGGCAATACAACTGTGAGTCTGCTCGCACTGGCGCTTGGCCTGTTCTTGGAGCGTTTTTTCACGCATCTTTTTCATTTGCGCGAAGCGCGTTGGCTCGACGGTTATTTCGATCGTGGACTGCGAGTATTGCGTGGCGGGTTTTTCAGTCAGTTGGGCGCGATACTGATTGTGCTTGTGCCGGTACTACCGGTAGCTGTCTTTGCGGTCGTGTTTCGTGATGTATTGCTGGGATTGCCATTTCTCGTGTTCGCGGTGCTCATGCTAATGTTTTCGCTGGGTCCACGCGATTTGGAGGATGAAGTCGAGGACTATGTCGAGGCCCTGCATCGTGGCGACACGCAGCGTGCCCACCGCATAGCCAAAGAGCTGCTGGAGACTGAGGCGCCATCTGAGAGTCAACAACGTGTAATGGCTGTTGAAGAAGCTATTTTTATCCAATCGAACAACCGGCTTTTTGGCGTCGTTTTGTGGTTCATGTTGTTGGGGCCTGCCGGTGCCTGGATGTTCCGTGTAGGCGACATGTTTCGTCGTCGGGCTATTTATGAAGCCGGTCGTGCCGAAACAGACGGCGGCGAGACGCCGCCATACGTGAAGCTGGCTCAACACATACATGGCGCGATTGCCTGGCTGCCCGCGCGCCTGGTAGCGCTGACCTTTGCGTTGGCGGGCAGTTTTGAGGAAGCCCTCTCCGACTGGCGTGCTTATTATCATGACTGCGCAGACAATTTCTTTCAGGTCAATGACGACGTCGTCGCTTGCGCCGGTGTTGGCGCGCTTGGCAATCCACAAAGAGAATCCAGTGATCCAACGGGACCGGAAATACGCGGTGCGCGAAGTGCATTGCAACTTGTCTCGCGCTCACTCTGGGTATGGCTCACTGCCATTGCAGTGCTTACGATTTTTGGTTTCGCTGTGTGAGAACCCTGCTCACGATCGGAGCATGTATTTTTCTGGTCGCATGTTCAGACAGGAACACGACAACTACCGCTCGCGGAAATCTGGAAGAACCCTTACGAATTGTTTCATTGGCGCCCCACCTGACGGAGTTGCTGTATACGGCTGGCGCCGGCGATATGCTTGTGGGAGTGGTTGCCCATAGCGATTATCCGGAACAGGCGCGTTCCGTGCGGGTAATTGGCGATGCTTTTCGTATCGATCCGGAGCGCTTAGCTGAGGTCGAACCTGATCTGATTCTCGCCTGGCAGGGTGGTAACCCCGACGAGGTCATCGATCAGCTGATTTCCCGTGGGTACACAGTCGTCAGATTGTCAGCCGATCGGATAACCGATATCCCCAAAAACCTCATAGAAATCGGTAAGTTAGCGGGGACGTCTGAAATTGCAGTCGCACAGGCGGGGCAATTTTCACAAGCTATGGAGCGCTTGGCCAGAACTCACGCCAACAAGTCGTCACTGAAAGTTTTTTATCAGATCTCATTGCAGCCTCTGTATACGGTGGGTGGCGATCACCCGATCAGCGACATTATCAAACTATGTGGTGGCGAAAATCTTTTCGCCGATTTGAAACAACTCGCGCCGATCGTCAGTCTTGAAGATGTCTTGTCGCGCAATCCGGATGTCATCGTTGCCGGGGATGATCGTGCGCAACTCGATCAGTGGTTGCGCTGGAATGATCTGCGCGCAGCCATTAACGGAAATCTTTTTGTAGTCGATGCATCGCTCGTAACCCGCGCCAGCACTCGCATGCTGCAAGGTGCAAAACAAATCTGTGCGCATCTAGACCGCGCCCGCACCCGGTAAGCCGCGAACCTTCTTATTCTCTCCCCCTTTCGGGCGGAAGGTTAGGGGGCGAATCACGCGCAATGCGAAAGCGGCGAGCCTAGAAGCCGGCATTTACCTGCGCCTCCGAAAGAAAGTCGGCGCAGGCAAACGGCCGTCATCTTTCTCGCCGCATGTCACCGATCTCGTGGTGCTTGCGTAGGAGCGGCTCCAGAGAGCGGGTTAGGGGGAGGGGCGAATCACGCGCAATGCGAAAACGGCGAGCCTAGAAGCCGGCATTTACCTGCGCCTCCGAAAGAAAGTCGGCGCAGGCAAACGGCCGTCATCTTTCTCGCCGCATGTCACCGATCTCGTGGTGCTTGCGTAGGAGCGGCTCCAGAGAGCGGGTTAGGGGGAGGGGCGAATCACGCGCAATGCGAAA
>JAOTXU010000020.1 GCA_029862165.1 Gammaproteobacteria bacterium | reverse complement strand
TCGGCGCAGGCAAACGGCCGTCATCTTTCTCGCCGCATGTCACCGATCTCGTGGTGCTTGCGTAGGAGCGGCTCCAGAGAGCGGGTTAGGGGGAGGGGCGAATCACGCGCAATGCGAAAGCGGCGAGCCTAGAAGCCGGCATTTACCTGCGCCTCCGAAAGAAAGTCGGCGCAGGCAAACGGCCGTCATCTTTCTCACCGCATGTCACCGATCTCGTGGTGCTTGCGTAGGAGGGGCATCCTGCCGCGATTCAGTTCTTCCTCTCTCCTCCAGAGAGCGGTTAGGGGGAGGGGCGAATCACGCGCAATGCGAAAACGGCGAGCCTAGAAGCCGGCATTTACCTGCGCCTCCGAAAGAAAGTCGGCGCAGGCAAACGGCCGTCTTCTTTCTCGCCGCATGTCACCGATATTGCAGCGCCCTGAATGGCGAGATACTGCTGCCCGGGGTGGGGAGAAAAAGGAGTCTGTCCCCAGGAGGGACAGACGGATTGATTAAGAGCGGCTAGAGCCACTCCCACAATTGATTATGATTTTCTCTGCCAGAGAACTTCCTGACCGGTTTCGTGCCGTGCCAGCACGCGCGCAATAACGAACAGCAAGTCAGATAGCCGGTTCAAGTATTTGGGTGTTTCTGCGTTGATGTCCAAATCACGTGCGGCAGTCCACACGCGTCGTTCCGCGCGGCGGCAAACAGTGCGTGCCAGATGACACGCTGATGCGGCGTGTCCGCCACCCGGCAGTATGAATTCTTTCAGCGACGGTAACGGTTCGTTGAACTTGTCCAGCGCTTGTTCCAGGCGCGTTACGTAGTCGGAATCGATGAGATTGTGTCCAGGCATGCACAACTCGCCGCCCAAATCAAAAAGATCATGCTGTACGGACACCAGACAGTCCCGCACAACTTTGGGTATGTCGTGCGCCAGGATCATGCCGACGACGCTGTTGAGTTCGTCTACAGTGCCATAGGCCTCGACCAGATCATGGTCTTTTTCGACACGATTACCATCGCCTAACCCGGTGGTTCCGGAATCGCCGGTGCGGGTGTAGATTTTGCTGAGTCGGTGTCCCATCTGCTCAGTGTGCCACAGAGGCTATTGCAGCCGATAGCGCGCCGACACGTACAGGCCACGACCGGCTGAACGGAAGTTTGCGGCCGTCTCATAGTGGCGATCGAAAAGGTTCTCGATCCGACCCTGCACAGACCAGGTCTCAGACAGTTGCCATTGGGCGTTGAGGTTAGCAAGAAGATAGCCTGCGTTGATCGTGTCACTAAATGGTGAGTCGCGTCTTTCTGACGTCGCCAGCAAATCCAGCCCAACGCTGTGATTTTCGAAGTTGCGCAAAGCGTTGACGGTCAGACTGCGTCGCGCGCGACGCGCGAGTTCCATACCCGTTTGCGTATCTTCCGGATCCTGCAGCAATGCACTGATACCGAGTTGCCATCGCGGGCTACTCCATCGGTACCCGGCATCGATACCCTTTATGCGGGTTTCGGCGACGTTAAGGTTGCCCCCGGCAAACGTGAGCGGGTCAAAGACATATTCGATCAGGTCATCAATGTCGGTCTGGAACAGGCTGAACCTGATCAAGTGATTTTCGCCATAGCGTCGGTCCACACCCAGCTCAATGTTGCGCGATTCCTCAGAACGTAGTCCGGGGTTGCCGCCAAAACCGAAGCGGTCACTGGCGTCGGGCGCACGGAAACCAGTACCAATGGCAGTTGTCGCTCGCCAGCCGTTTGCAAACCGGTGACCGTATTCGATATTCCAGGTTGTTTTGTCGCCAAAGCTGTCGTGGTCAGAATAGCGGGCTGCCAAAAGTAACTGTCCCGGTGCAAAGTCGATGTAATCTTCCAGGTAGATAGCGTTGACGTCCGTTTCTTCGTTGAAACCGGTGCCAAAACTCTCGGCACGAGTTTTCTCCCGAGCCAGATAGACGCCGGTTACGACGTTGTGCCGGTCACCCACCGCCACATCGTTTTGCCAGTCGAGCGTCAGACGTTCGGTTTTGGCGAAGTCGGCACTTTGCTGCTGTTCGATGTCATCGGTGATGTCGCTCAAGGTCAGCGTAGTCTTCCAAAGTTTGGTCGGCTGGCCGGCCACACTAAGCGCGCTGGCCTGGTTGAGATAGTCCTGATCTACAGGATTGAGTAGGAAATCGAGGTACTCAGTATTGCCTGAACTCTGCCAGTGCCGGAATGACAAATCAGCTTTGCCGAGCGTCGTAGACGCGTTTAGTCCCAGCGAACGATTATCGTAGCCGCGGTCCGGCAGCCCTGCTTCGGTCCGGGTGGGAAAACCATCACTATTGAGCTGGCTCAAGCTGGTCGATACGCTGCCGAGTGCGCCTGCCATGCCGGTGCTAAGCGATGCCTCCCGGGTATTGTAACGACCACCGCCGGCACGGGCCTCGAATCCCTGAGTGTCGCGCGTAATGATATTGATCACGCCGCCGATTGCTTCGGAGCCATACAAGGACGATCTCGGACCTTTGACAATTTCGATGCGTTCGATCAGGCGTGGCGAAATATTTTGCAATGCGGCGGCACCGAGCGTCCCGGGATTGACCTCAACACCGTCGATCATCACAAGTGTGTGATTGCTTTCGGTGCCGCGGATGAAAAGTGAGGTTGTCTGGCCCGGCCCGCCGTTGCGACCCAGTTCCAGGCCTGCGTGAAAGCGTAGTAATTCGGCGACATCGGCTGCCAGACTGCGTTCTATCTGTTCGCGATCAATGACAATCACCGAGGACAATGCCTGGTCGACGGGCATTTCCATACGGGTAGCCGTCACAATGATACGCTCAAGGGCCGTGTCATCGGCCGATACCGCAGATGCCAGACAAATAAATGCTACAAGGATTGGGGTTGTTTGTATCACGTATGCCCTCCCGCACACTGATGCATGGCGGAAGGCTTAATAGCCGGGAGGATCCCGACCACCGCCCGCCGCGGATATTTCTAACTCACCAGGTCGGTCTCCGGGCTTACGAGCGGCAGGGCCTGAGTAGTCGCCTTCCCACATCGATTTGATGCAGTGGCTGCGGAAAACCGCCGATTACTCACGATCATCCAGCGATGACCGACTCGAACACCGTTGCGGGGGCAGCGTCGGAATAAGCGCTTGGGCGTACCGACTTCCCGTTACCTGGCGACGGGCGATTGTGGGTGAGTTGCACACCGGGTGTCAAGCACGCTCGGGGCTTGCGTTACACTGGTAATGCTCAATCTCCGGGGATTCAAAGCAGTGCAACGCATAACTCGAATGGAAAAAGCGATGGAAGCTGCTGCTGCGGCCGCGGACATACAACGCCATTACTACCAGGGCAACGTTTCCGTGCAGCTGAAAGCGGATCGTACGCCGGTTACGATCGCCGATCTGGAAAGTGAAAAAACCATAAAAGAGATTCTGTCGCAAGCGTTTCCTGGCGACGGGTTTTTTGGTGAAGAGTCGGGGGCGTCCGATATGGATGCCGAATACGTGTGGCTGGTCGATCCACTGGATGGAACCAAGAGTTTTGTGCGTGGTTATCCGTTTTTCTCGGTGCAAATCGCCTTGATGCGCGCCGATGAGATTATCTTGGGTGTTTCCAATGCGCCGGTTTTTGCTGAAGTAGCCACTGCAGAAAAAGGGGGCGGTGCTTTTATCAACGATGTGCCGGTGCGCATAAGTGATGTCGATCAGTTCTCTGACATGAGCCTGTCTACCGGTAACACGCATACGTTGGCACAGGGCCCACAGTGGGCTCAACTGGGCAAGCTGATCAGCAACGTTTCACGCATCCGAGGCTATGGCGATTTTTATCATTATCATCTGCTGGCTGCCGGAAAGATTGATGCGGTAATCGAATCCGATGTGAATATTCTCGACATTGCCGCTTTGAGCTTGCTGATAAAAGAAGCGGGTGGTCGCTTCACCGACTTGGCGGGCCAAGCGGTAGGCTTAGCCACGACCAGTGTTCTGGCGACCAATTACACCTTGCACGATCCCATTCTGGCGATGCTAAGTGGCGAGGGTTAGGTTTGCACGAAGAATGTGTGGCTGTCGTAAGTAAAACGTTGTATCGGTGTCTGATAGAGACGAGTCAGATTTTCTGTAGTTAAGCACCCGTCGAGTGTTCCAAACTGCCAATGTCCGTTTTCCTTTGGCCCGTAAAGCAGCAGTACTCTGTCGGCGAAACGCGACACGAGGTTGAGATCGTGCAAAATTGCAATCGTCGCTGCTCCCTGTGTGCTGAGATCGCGAAAACGCTTGATTACGGAGAGCTGGTGCTTCGGATCAAGGTTGTTCAGCGGTTCATCGAGTAAATAAAGCGACGGTTGTTGCGTTAGCACTGTAGCCAAAGCAACCCGTTGTCGCTCACCGCCGGACAGCGTGCCAATGTCACGTTCGGCAAGACCGGCCAAGCTCAGCGACGACAGAGATTCCATAGCAATTTGCTGATCCTTCGCTGTTTCCCATTCCCAGAAGCCGAGGTGGGGATGCCGCCCCAGCAAAACGGTTTCGCGTACCGTGGCCGGGAAGGCATCTTCCTGTTGTTGTGCCAGTAACGCCACGTTGCGTGCCACATCTATGCGCGATAACGAAGTCAGCGGTGTTTGCATTAGTTCGAGATCGCCAGCCACATCGTTCAATCCGGCCAGCGTATGCATCAAAGTGCTCTTACCGGCACCATTGCATCCAATAATGCACACCAGTTCACCGGCGTGCACATCCAGGTTCAATTTCGCGACCAAAAGCAAATCACCGATGGCGACATCAAGATTCCGGCACTGAAGCAACGAATGCGACACTGTTATCGTTTCCAGCGAATCTCGGCCGCAGTCAACGGGCCGATCACGACGCGCCCAAGGCTTCGGGGTGTTACTGCCTCGTTCTGCGAAATAGGAATACGACCGCCCATAATTTCAGCCTTGTCTTGCGGGTGTAGTGGTTGCCGGTTGGGCTCGGCGTAGCCATCAGGGTAAATTGGCAGCGTCGTTGCCGGATCATAGCGGTCTTTCGCTCCGAGCGTATGTAACAACTCGTGTGTCAGTACGACGTTGTTGCTTCCGGCCATCGACCTGCTGGCAAAGGCATTGACTACACCGAGCAGACCTTTTTGTAATCCCAGCGAATGTGCGAGCACCGGGTTTTGCTTCGGGTCGTGGTACACCACATACATTCGTATGTCCGGCTCAGGACCTGATTGCAGGCTCTGCTTACGCCAGGCCCAGTATCGCAATTTCAGGCTCCAAAACATGACGCCCATCATGTTCCGGTCTGCCGGCGGCGTCGGTGGCTGTTCTTGAATGACCTCGCCGAGTTCGACGCGCACCGGTTCGTCCATCAAGATTCCATAGCGAATAGCCTCGCGCTTGATAAAGCTATCCAGTTCCTCAAACTGTCGTAGCTCAAGCCCAGCGATGTAATTTGTCGCTATTTCGCTGCCGTCGCCGTTGATCGGATAGATTGCAATCCAAAGTGTTTCATTCCAGCTCGTGGTCCGCTCACGTGCGAGCCAGGCGCCCGCTGCAACGAACAACAGCAGATAGGCCATTAGCGAAATTCGTAGTGTGCGTAAGAAGTTTCCTGATGCCACAAGTGCCAGTCCGCTGCTAGAGTGCGTCCGCGATCACGCTGACCAGCTCTGAATCATTGTCGACTTCAAAGTTGATGCGCATGGGATTACAGCAAACGTAGCAGTCTTCGATAAGTCGCTTATCCGGTTCTGTCAGATCGATGGATACAATGTGTTGTTCCCAGCAACTGGGACAGGTCACCGCACGTTCGACCAGCAAGTCTGTCATTGGCGTCTCATGTCTAGGGTTGCAAGCGTGTCGCGCTCCAGGTGTGCGGATGCGGCTGCCCATTGTCATCAATGGCAACTGTGCGTATCCAGCGCGCTCTATCGTGCAAGCGATTGTCGCCCTGCACCCACAGCTCCACAGCCGTGGCCCATAAACGGTATCCACCCCAGTGCGGCGGCCGTGGAATTGTTTCGGTATCAGCGAAACGTCGTTCGGCTTGCTCCAACTGCCTGTGCAGCGCTTCACGGCTGGCAACCGGTTCGCTCTGCGCGCTGGCCCATGCGGAGATTTGTGAACTGCGGGGTCGTGAAGCAAAATAATTGTCACTTTCCTCTGTCGGTGAGGCGATAACGATGCCTTCTACCCGTGCCTGACGGCCCAGATTATCCCAGTGAAAGACTACCGCTGCGTTCCTGTTGTGTTCCAGTTCATCGCCCTTGCGAGAGTGATAGTTGGTATAGAAAACGAGGTAGCCGTTTTCGGTATCGAGATGCTTGCACAACAGGACGCGGGAGGAAGGCAAAATCTCGCCTTTTTGAATAGCAACCGTGGTCAATACCATCGAGTTAGCGTTCGGCGTGTGCCGACACTCCCACGCATCGTCGAGCCAGGTGGCTAGAGTCTGCAGGGGTTCAGCGGGCAGCGATGCTTGCAACGGATTCATTGTTTGACTCGAAAAATCGACTATCACCGTTTCCAGGTATCCAGAATTGTGCTGCGGGAATCTCCGCCCGGCGCAGTGCAAAGTACAGATCGCGGACCGCCTGGTCTTGTCCGTCGTCGCCCAACCTGAACGTTCCAAAATGAATAGCCATGCTTTCCTCTGCGTCCATAAGCACGTGGGCGAATACAGCCTCAGCGGGATCGATGTGCTGTTTGGCCATAAACCAACGGGGCAGATACGCGCCAATTGGAAATAGTGCCAGTCGCGGGCGGCCCAGCCGCGCGCTGATTTCGGCAAAATGCCCGCCCATGCCGGAATCGCCTGCAAAGTAGACCGGTCCACTGTCTGACATGATGACATACCCCGCCCACAGCGCCCTATTGGTGTCATAGACGCCACGTCTCGACCAGTGTTGTGCCGGTACAGCATGAAGCTCAACTCTGTTGAGCGTCGCAGTCTGCCACCAGTCCAGCTCCATCACATTATCGACGCCGGCACGCTCCAGGTAACGGGCATTGCCGAGCGGCACATAAAACTGCGGGTCATGCATCTCAGCAATCTTGACGATGGAAGGCATGTCCATATGGTCGTAATGATTGTGACTAATCAGCACGGCATCAATAGGCGGCAAGTCGGCAATCCGCATGCCGGGATCGCGGAAGCGCGCCGGCCCCATCCAACCCACGGGGCTGGCGCGTTTTGACCACATGGGGTCGGTCAGGATGTTGACTCCACCGGTTTGTATTAGAACCGTCGCATGGTTGACAAAGGTCACGCGCAGGCCATCGCTGATGTTTCTTGGTGGCGAGTAATAAACGGTATCCCGTCTTTCTGCCCAGAAGCCTGGCTCGCGCGTTATGGACCAACGCAGGATTTCAAAAAAGGATTTCTTTATCGAATCTTCAACTGGGACATTCGAGAAATGTTTGCCATCGAAATGACTTGATGCCGGCCCCTGATGCACAGGCGTTAACAACGCCAACGCCCGCAATGCGACGAACACCAGGGCCACACCGACCGCCGTCACGATGAGCCGGCGCGACCAACGATGTTTCGCAGTCATCCAGCCACCCTTGCGCCACCCGACCGCCGACTGTCCGCCGCCGCGAGTAGCTCCCCATTGGTAAGACGCTGCGCAGCCGCGACGCCGCCAAAAAACATCGATGTCGTGTCGAATTGACGCACCGGTAGAGCGCAGCCACTGACATCCAGACCGGGTTCGACTGCGATTTGTGGCTGACCGTCCAGAAGCTCGTAGTGCAGGCGTGGGTGTTCTATGGCCTTTTCCAGCGGCATGCCCAGCCGAATCAGGTTGAGCAAAGTGATCATCAGTGCTGTCGTGATCCGATCAGCGCCGGGCGTGCCGATAGCCAGCAGGGCGTCATTCTCGTTACGCGCGATGGTTGGTGCCATGTTTGATACGAGTCGCTTGCCCGGCGGCCCGACGACCAGGCCACGGCGATTGAGTTCGAGTTCGCCGAGGCTATTGTTGAGCCAGATCCCGGTTCCGGGTGGCATTACACCGGACCCGTAGCCGGCTGACAGGGTTAACGCGCAGGCCAAACCGCTTTCGTCGACAGCTGACACATGAATGGTCGAAGGCGAAAACAACGCGCCGGGTTGCTGCGTACTGCAAAGTTCCAGTAACTGTCGCGTGTCCTTATCGATGTCTTCGCTCAGATCCAGCTTTTCCCTGCGATAGCTAAGCACTGCTTGCTGAACTTGTGCCGCAAAGGCTACTTCGGCAGGCGTCCAATCGACCTGCGGCCGATCGCGCATCAATGCCAGCATCGCGCACAATGCAACGCCGCCGATCGCAGGCGGCGGATTGGTGGCGATGGTCCAGTCGCCCATCTGGCGGTTTAGCGGTTTGCGAACGACAGGCCGATATTCGGCCAGGTCACGGGCGGTGAGCGCGCCCTCGTTTTGATCCATGTCTGCGGCGATAAGTCTGGCGATGTCACCGGTATACATGGCACTCGCGCCTTCGCGGGCGATAAGTTCAAGGCTATCTGCCAGATGGGCTATATGGATGGGGCCGCCGTTTTTTATTAAATGATCGCGGCTATCAAACAGGGACTTTCGGCTGTCGGCGTGCCAGCCGTAAATCAATTCGCCAGAATGCACCAGGTAGTTGTAGGAGGCTTGCCCGAGTGGAAAGCCCTCGCGGGCGATTTCTATAGCGGGTTCAATCAGGTTCTTCCAGGGCAGCACGCCATATTGACGCCAACTCGTGTCCAGTGCTGCAAGGCCGCCCGGTACGGCGACTGAACCATGACCGATAACGGTCGACACACCACCGCCATATGCCAGTGTCACTTCCCAGGCATTACGACCAAAACGTTCGGCAGGTAAACCGCGGCCTGGCATTTCAAGATAGCCATCAATGACGATCGGCCCGCTGTCCGGCGCCCACAGCGTGACGAAGCCGCCGGCACCCAGCGATACGACGCCCGGCTCTGTCGTGAGCGATACCATGGCTGCCGCAATGGCCGCATCCACCGAATTGCCGCCCTCACGTGCGATCCTCGCGCCAGCTTCGGCGGCAATTTCTGAACTTGCGGCTACTGCAACGCAACTCATCTCGCGCTTGTTCTCCTGTTATTGAGCCTGCCGCCCGTCGGCAGGGCCGACAGTTTACACCGGCTGTAGTGTGGTCAGAGTGGTTTGCGATCAGGCGGCACGAAGATCTTGCGTGCATCCGACTGGCTCAGTCTCTCCTGACTGTAATGTCGGGCGATCAGTTCCCGCGCGGATTCGAATAGCGGACGCACCCGGTCGCGAAAGGCTTCCCAGGTTTCCGTTGGTGGCGTCTCATCCACGTGGCTCGAGATCAACCGGGTCAGCGCGACTGTCAGGGTCTCATGATACTTCCCAAAATCGCCGTGGGACTCGGCGAACCCGCGTAATGTCGAGCCGCACCGGATGATGGCCTCGTCAGTTGGGTGTTTCTGGAGATAAATCCAGGCCAGTCGAATGTGATCTTCATGCGTGAAGGCGCCCGGCCACTCACATTTTTCCACGCTTTCGAGAAACGCACGATCGCTATCGTTGATCATTTAATAACTCAGGTGTTTCGATGGCCCGCCTAGTGTACATTTCTCCGAACGGAAGGTGCACGTGCCCAAAGCAAAAATCAACGGAATCGATATGCATTACGAGCAGCGCGGAGATGGCGCCCCGTTGCTGCTGGTACACGGCTTGGGCACCGGCAGCGCCGACTGGGAATATCAGTTCCCAGTGCTGGCGGCAAAGTATCGTCTGATCGCGCCGTCTCTGCGGGGCTTTGGTCGATCAGAAAAACCGGCAGGACCGTACTCAATCAGTCTTTTTGCCGACGATCTACGTTCGTTACTCGATTACCTCGGCGTGGATAAGTGCCATGTCTGTGGTGTGTCGATGGGTGGGGCGGTGTCGTTTCAATTGGCTATCGACTATCCGGAACGTGTGCGTAGTCTAATAGTGATTAACAGTCAACCCAGTTTTGAGTTGAACACTCTCAAGAAGCGAATGATGATGGTGAGTCGGGTCGTGTTGGCACGCGTGCTGGGTTTGGAACGGGAAAGTGCAATAATGCGGCGCTGGAATTTCCCCGGCCGTCGTAATCGCGAATTCAGACAGCATCTGGTGGGCCGATTCAAGAACGAACTGGGACCCTATCTTGATGCTATTGATGCAGTTTCCGAATGGACCGTGGTGGACAGTCTGGACAAGCTCGTGGCTCCGGTCCTGTTCCTGGCGGCAGAGTTCGACTACACATCGCCGGAGGAAAAAGCATATTTTGCAGAAATGATCAGCGATGCACGGGTTGTTGTGATTCCGGGTGCACGACATGCCACGCATCTTGAGTGCCCGGACGAGATAAATGCCGCGATAGTGTCGTTCTTGGAGGAGGTCGATTCGCGCAGCTAGTTAGCCGGCGCGGTCGAAGATCAGCTTTTCGCCGCGAATCAGCAGGATTATGCGGTCTCTTTGGGCCGACAGTATGGTCGCCGCTTCCTGATAGGTGCGATCGGCCTGTTCTATATCGCCGTTTTTGAGTTGACGTTTCAGGCCTTTTATTACCAAATCGAGGGCCTTGTCGGTGCCCTGCCACGTGCCACACATGAACAGGCGATGCAGTGTGCTGTCGCTGGACTGATCGAGTACAAAAGAACCGTCACTGCGTAGCGTCAATTCAGTTTCATGACCATTGAGCGATGATGCACGCCAGATTCCCGGTAGTTGGTCCGCTTCGAGCGGGTGCGTGATCTCTATGGGCAGACGATCAGCGTTAAGCGGAGATGTTGCTACGTCGCTATAACTGTTAGTTCCGTCGGCCTGTTTCATCTGAAACAGTTCAGCCTGCGCGAGACTCGCACACAACAGCAAAACTGTAGTCAAGATGAACTTCTTCATTTCTCATTTATCTCGTGCAACGTTGAATGGAACGCGAGACACAGTAGCAGCCTCTTTTGCAAAGTGCTGTGATCAGTTGCGCGTTTCGAATAACGCAGCATGAAACATAATTATTTTGACGTGATGCAGGTCACGTGATGTACGTCTGTTGCAACTTATGTCAAGGCTGCATCTTAAGAAAAAGCCTTGCACGCGGGTCTAATGACTCACCAGATCAAGTCATCGGGGACACCGTCATTTACGGTATTTTGTTCGGCAATGATCACCGGTATGCGTGAATCCGCATATTGAATCTGTAAGGCTATCGAAACCGGTACAAGATGATGACGTTTGTCAAACACAATAATGCCGAGCTCGCCACTTGCCAATCCCTTGTGCTGCCGCTGATTCACATAAATAGTCTTTACCGTACCGGTCAGTGCAAAGTGATGCGCGATATCGCCGGTCGGGTCGTTCATGCGGTTCTCAAACAGCAATTTTTGCAAAGTTCTTGAGAGCGACGGAAAATCTCTGGAGTGATGCTGGATCATATGCGCAGTATGGCCAGGGCGGCACAAAAGGCTACGGCAGCAACTGCGCAAGCCACACAGAAAAGGAACAAATTTCTCGATTAGCCAGACGCTTGGCTGGATGGTTGTTTCAGACTCTTGGGAGTGTTCATAATAAACTATGGATTCAGAAACATTGCGTATCGGTCGGTCAAACAACGTGTTCGTTCTCGTTGCGTTGCTGGCCGGCCTGCTGCCGCTGGCGGGCATAAATATCGCGTATTTTCTGTCGGTGGATGCGGAACTGGTACCGCGTTGCATCCCGTACCTGCAAGGCTGTACGTCGATTAGCGCAACCGGCCGGCATCCCCCGGGCAGCGTCGTTTATCGCGGTACAGTCATTCCGTCGGCTTGCTTTATGCTGCTTTACTGGTACTTCGCTAGTCAGTGGCTGGCGGCGCACGGCAACAAGTCGCTGCGCGGGCGGATGTTGCCGTGGTTGGGACTGTGCGCCGCGATATTTTTGGTGACCTTCGTGGCCGCGCTGGGCGAAGTGGGGGACGGGTACCGGACGCAGCGACGTCTGGGCATGATCGGTTATGTTTCCAGTACCTTTTTTGCACAATTGTTTTTCATTGGAAGTATCGCCAAATCGAAACGATCCGGTGAGCTGATTTTTCCAGCATGGGTCTGGCGGACAAAACTGGCATTACTTGCCGGAATGGTGATTTTGGGCCTGGGTTCCTTGTTTACGCCGTTGTTTACAAGCGACCTAAAGGCAGCAGAACAAATCATAGAATGGAATTTCTTTCTGCTGTCAGCGAGCTTTTTTACCGTAACGGGCTTTGCATGGTACAAAGACCGAATTGGCGCCGATTTTTCGATCAGAGGTTAATGACACCCGTTTCACTGCCGAGCACAAACAGAGTAATAAGCACGATAACGGCAAGCACGACCGCGAACGTGACCTTGATCTTGCTATAGGGCCGTTCGCCTTGAACTTTGCCCGTCCTGCCGTTGACAACGAAACGGTATATCTTGCTGCGAAAACGGAAAGCTGCTGACCATACGGGCAACAACAGGTGCTTGAATTTTGTGTCCGAGTGGCGAGTATTCAAACTGGTGATACGCTGAGTATCGCCACCAATATCGCGGGCGACATCCTGGCGGATGACGCGGTCCATGATTTGGATTGCAGTCTTGAAGCCTTCATCCAGACCGACCTGATATGCCTCACTGCGAAAACCACTGAGATAGCGTTCGTCATAGTCGACCAGGTTCTGTAAATCCCACGGCGCAATACTGTCCGTGATTTTTCTCGGCAGTGACCGGCTGGCACCGACCAATACGTCATCGAAAAAACGCGATACTTGCCCTGCCGCCGGCGTCCAGCGTATTCGTTGCACTTGCCTTGTGCGTGTAACCCGCCGACCGTTGACCACTGTAGTGTACGTTTGGGGTACGTAATAGATCGTGCCACGTTGGCCGCGGTACTGACTGGTCGTTGCGCTGTCGTAGGTCCAATACGGTATGTACACACCGGTTAGCCTGGCGTCCCCCTCGGCGTACCGCTTCAGTGAGCTGGGAGCGAACCAGAGTTTTCCCAGCCATTTCTTGAAGCTGAGCAGTGCCGTATTTTCATCAATCTCGAACGGGAGCAACGATTCGGGTTTGACATGCCGCTGCGTGCCGGTGCCCTCAACGATGGGTGTACCGCAAAAAGGACATTCGCCCGCATGAATATGAGAGGCAAAATCAAATTCGGCTGCGCAGGATTCACATCGTGTCGTCTTGCGTTCTGAAGCCGGTGGTGCGTTGGCAAGTTCGGTCAGGGCTTCGCGAAAATCGTACTCGCGTACGACACCGCTACCCGGCGCTATTTCGGTCGTGTGACCGCAATATGGGCAGCCAATCTGATCGGTTCCCGGTTGAAACGTTTGCAGCGCACCACAACGTTCGCACGGAAACTGATCAGTGCCGGGCGCGCGTCTTTCGCGTGGCACGTTTGCAGGCTCAGCTAGTCTGACTCAGCCCTTTGGCACGGGTGGCGGTTGCTGGGCAAATATCGCGGCGATCTCATCAATCTGCTCAGCACGAGTCCATTCGTTCAAACCCTGGCGCCATGCCAGAGTGTCGCGTTTCAAATCACCCGTCTCGAGTTTGCTGCGTATTTCCGCCTTGGAAAACGGACCAGTCTGATGACCCTCGACGGCCAGATACCAGGAGACCTCGGGCGGAACAGGTGGTGGAGCGGCACCTGTGCCGGCGGGCGACATCGTGTTGACCATTTGGTGGGCCATACCAAAACCCATGCCCATCCCCATACCAGCCGCGGCGCCACCATCTGCCGGATTGTTTGCAGCCGCTTCCATCGCTTCTGCAGCCTGAAACGTCGCATAGTCACGGAGATTGCCGATCATGCCCATGCTCGTGCGCTTATCGAGTGCCTGTTCAACTTCAGATGGCAACGAAATATTCTCGACCAACAGACGGCGGAGTTTCAATCCATAAGAAACAAACTCAGGCGATAACTTGTTGGTGACGTATTTACTGAGGTCATCATAATTTGCGGCCAGATCGAGAATGGGAATACCCGATTCTCCCAATGCCGTCGCAAACCATGACACGATGTGATTGCGCAGTTGGGCGGTAATCTCATCTGTGGTGAAGCGTCCGTCCGTGCCCACGACTTCTTTCAGGAAAGTCACCGGATCGTCGATTGCCGCGACGTAGGTACCAAAGGAACGCAGACGGACCGGGCCGAATTCCTTGTCTCGTAGCATAACCGGATTCTTTGTGCCCCATTTGAGGTCGGTGAACTGGCGCATATTGAAAAAATACACTTCTGCCTTGAATGGGCTGTTGAAGCCATGTGGCCAGCTCTGGATTGTCGTCATAATGGGCATGTTGTTGGTGTCGAGTTTGTACAAGCCCGGCTTGTAAACGTCGGCGATCTGACCCTCGTTAACCAGTATCGCAAGCTGCGATTCACGCACTGTGAGCATTGCGCCGTATTTGATTTCATTGCCGTAACGCTCGAAGCGGTAGACCATCGTGTCATTGGAAGAATCTGTCCACTCGATGACATCAACGAATTCGCCCAGTAGTTTGTCCCAAAATGCCATTTGTTAGCCCCCTGTTCTGCCGCCGGCGCGTGCAGAAGCGGCGGCGAGCGATTCACGTAATTGAGATTCCATTTCCTGCAGCTGTGTGACTGCTTCGGCGCGCGCGCGTTTGCCTTCATCGGCAATCTGCAAGCTCTCTTCTATTGTATCGATCAGGTTTTGATTGGCTTTCTTTACCGACTCGATGTCGACAATACCGCGTTCGAGCTGTTTGCGCGTTTCGGCATTGGCAGTCTTGAGAGTCTCCGATGTCGATTCCAGCAACTCATTGGTCAGATCCGTTGCGGCCTTAACGCTTTCTGCAGCCTGCCCTGAACGATGGATTGTAAGCGCCGTCGCCAGTTGCTGTTTCCACAGCGGGATAGTGTTTGCCATGACGGAGTTGATCTTGGTGACCAGACCCTTGTCGTTCTCCTGCACCAGACGGATACCCGGCAAGCTCTGCATCGTGATCTGACGTGTCAGCCTCAGATCGTGAATACGCCGCTCCAAATCGTCTCTGGCGCTACGCAGGTCACGCAGTTCCTGTGCTTTGATGACTTCGTCAGTGTTTTGCGTTTCGCGTTCGAGCGCCGGAATTTCCTGTGTGTCAAGGCGATGCAGGCGTTCCTCACCGGCTGCGATGTAAAGCTCCAGCGAGTGGAAATACTCCAGGTTGGCCTCATACAGCCGGTCGAGCATCGTGATGTCCTTCAACAAACGAGTCTCATGACGGTCCAGGTCGTTGCTGATCTTGTCGATTTGCCCGCGTACGCCTTCGTATCGTTGGAGAAACTTGACGATCGGTTTGGCCTTGCCAAACAAACGCGCAAAAAAGCCCGCTTTTGCCAGCGAGTCCGTATCAAAGCCACGCAGCGTCGTGACCATTTCACTAAGGGCCTCGCCGGCCGCGCCGAGATCCTTGTTCTTGACGCCTTCAAGCATCTGATCGGAGACTGTCGTAAGTTGTTCCTGCGCCTGGCTGCCAAAAAAGATAATCGAATTGGAGTCGCGCAGATCAAGCTCGGCGATCAAGGCTTCAATTTTCCTTCGGTCCTCACCCTGAGATTCAGCATAAGGAACCAGTTCGTTCTTTATTTCAGGCAGTGTAACCGAGGTCGTGCCGATCGTGGTGCCCGTGTGCACTGCAGTTTTCGTTTGTCGTTTCTCGTCAGTCATTGCTATAACTCCAGGGAGATGATTCAGACTACGCCTTCTTTCTTGAGTTGTGTAGAGAGCACCTCGATCTGCACATCCAGGTCGAGCTTGTCGTGTTCCAGTAGTTTCTGGTGCTGTTCTTCAAAGACGCCCTCGATGGTTTGCAGCACGTTGCGAAAGTTATCTTCGAGTTCGCCGGCATTACCGCTGCCATGCATGTGTGCATAACCTTCAGTTACACGTTTTGCGCCATCGAGGTAAACATTTAGAAATTTTCGTGCACGGCGTATGTCGCCGGGGTCGTCTTCAATTACGCCGAGTATTTGTTTCGCGCGTTCTACGATCCGTCGCAGCCGCTGCACCAGCTCAGGATTACGAATATCACGTCGAGCGGATTCGATGCCAAAAATCTTCCCCTCAGCTTCCTTGAGGGTAGCGATGATTTCTTCGGTCGTGTAGCCGTGACCACCGAGATTGCTGAACTTGCTGCCAACCGGATCTCGGCCGTAGAAAAGCACGCAAGCGACAAACGCGAGAGTGGCCATGACGGCAGCAAAGGGTAGCGAGTGTCCTATCGCGAGCCATTGCAAAATAAAAGTACCGGCGCCGGTAAAGATGGAACCGAGTGTCTTTAATGGCGTCCTGGATGCTTTCGCAATCTTGCGCTTGCGAAACTCCGCTTCTGCTACCAGCCCCTTGCGCATGAAGCGCGCACCGAGCACGAAAGATGCAAAGGCGCCGCCATAGATGAGCAGTTTCGACAGATCGCCGAGCCCCATCGCAATCAATAACGCTGGAACCAGTGGTATCGCCAGCAGGTACAACAAATACGCGCGGCCGGGCCAGCGCACCTTGTGTTTCTTGTGATTGTACATCTCAGGCACTGCTATCGCTCCGGAGAAACATAAATCGGAGTATCGCCACGGTCGGTGTTCACGTTAAGCAGTGCCACACACGAGGAAAAGCCCATCGTGGCAATCAGCAGCGCGGCACCCAGGATTCGTCGCCAGGAGTACGACATCGTTTCTTTGAATCAACCCAACATTTCGAATATAGCCAGCCGGGCAGGGCAAAGCCGCCAGCCGGGCCGGACATTATAGATGATAGAGCGGAAAACACTGTCAACGACTGGCACAGGCCCCGGATTGGGTCCTCCGGGGCCGGCTATCCGGGTTAGAATCCTCATGCAGCCGGGGGATTAGGCATGAATATCAGGTTTTTTGGAGCGGGTTTTGCGGGGCTGGCGACCACAGCCCTGATTTGGGCAAGTGGGGTGAGTATGGCTTCGGAACAGGTTTATGGTCTGGTGATACACGGCGGCGCAGGAACGCTGACCCGCGAGAATCTGCCCGCCGAGACCGAGACGGCGCTGCGAAAGACGCTTGCCGATGCTTTACACGCGGGGCACCGGATTCTGGCCGGTGGCGGCCGTAGCCTGGATGCAGTTATCGCCTCGGTGAGCGTGCTGGAGGACTCTCCGTTGTTCAATGCGGGTAAGGGGGCGGTGTACACCTGGGAAGAAACCCACGAGTTGGATGCATCGCTCATGGATGGCCGGGATCTGGCTGCCGGCGCAGTTGCCGCGGTTCGCAACGTGCGCAGCCCGATCGAGCTGGCACGCCGCGTGATGGACGATTCGCCGCATGTGATGTTGGCCGGAGTCGGTGCTGAACTATTTGCGCAAGAAGTGGGCGTAGAACTGGTGGAAAACAGTTGGTTTGATACTGAATTTCGTCTGGAACAACTGCATATTGCCAAGCAAGAGACTGATCCGGCCGCTTTGCTCAATCCTCTGGCAGTTGAAAACAAATTTGGTACCGTCGGTGCCGTTGCCCTCGACAAAGACGGCAATCTCGCCGCCGCGACGTCAACCGGTGGAACCACGGCGAAACGCTGGGGCCGAGTTGGTGATTCGCCTCTAATCGGTGCCGGGACCTACGCTGATAACAACAGCTGCGCAGTATCAGCGACGGGGCATGGCGAGTATTTTATTCGTCACGCCGTGGCGCACGATATCTGTGCCCGGCTGGCGTACCAAAAGGTTTCTTTGGCGGAAGCTGCCGAATACGTAGTCATGGAGAAACTGGCCGACGCCGGTGGCGATGGTGGTGTTATCGCAATCGATCGCGACGGCAATATAGCAATGCCCTTCAATACAGAAGGCATGTATCGCGGTCATCGGCTTGGAGCGGACGATCCCGTCGTCCGGATCTTCAAGGAAGAATGAAATACGTCGCGACCGCAGTTGCGCTATCGCAGTTACTGTTAGTTGGCTGTGCAGGGCTGGTCAATGACAAGGAGGCGGAAGCAGCCTATCGGGACATAGAAAACCGGATGCTTTCGGCCAGCGTGCTAAGAGTCAACTATGAGATCGAAGCGAGTGGAGCCGTGACCGCGAATCTCGCCGGTGATCTTGTAACGCAAAAACCAGAAATGGCAGCAATTAGTGCCAACGGAGTTTTCAATCACAATGTGGTGCAGCCTCGGCTGGTGTCCGATGGTGTGCGAATGCGTGGTGGAATCGAAGCTGATAGTTTCGAGGAGGGTCTGCCGGTCGATCTGCGCGCTGGGCTATTGCTAGGAATGACCCGCATGGGGATTTTGCACAACCTGGCGATGCTTGCGCACGGCGCGCCGCCGCAGGGCACCGACGGAAATGTACGCGACTGGGTCCAAGCCAAGGCATTTGCCTGGCAAACTGCGACGCATCCCAAAACCGCTGCCTTGCGCGGTATCGGTTTCGAACTTGAAGTCAGTGGCGAGCCATCGGGCACTGTGGTGCTCTGGTATGACCCTGCAACGGGTCTGCCGGTTGAGCGTGAGCAACTGGTGCGTTTTGAGACGGGCGACATGTCTGTTGTTGAGCGCTATAGCATCGAAACAGACGGCATGATCGGGCCGTGTCGTTTTGACCTGGATTCGATCGAGCCCTGATTCGCCCCGTCATGATCTTGGGTCCGTCCCACGAGGATCAGGCGGGAAAAGGCGCCTGCTTTTGACAATAATCGAGATGCTCTGTGCGAGCTGTGATGCAAATCAAAGCTTCGTGGCGGCGTCGATGCTAAGTTTCGCGGCGTCAACTCGCGGAGCTATCAGATGGATATCGTTGTCGCCGAAAGAAACTTGGTTGCCGAATCGCCAGAAGGCGATCGCACGCCCATTCAGGTCAGTATTGGTCGGCCTTTTAAAGTCGCCGACAAAACCTGGACGTGTCCGTTGCGTCTTGAAGGGCTGGGTCGGGTTAGTGACGGACTGGGCACAGATTCCTGGAGCGCGTTGACGGTCGCAATCGGTGTAGCAAGGCAGCGCCTGGCTATTTGCGTGGAAAAAGGTGCGCGTTTGCTGTGTGGTCAGGACGGTTCTGACATCGAGCTGGACGATCTATTCCCTCGATTCTGATCCGCTACTCATCCAAACGACGATTGAACGCTATCACGCCTCGCGTGCGATCGATGCTGACATCGAAGTGACGCAAAAAAGACTGGCCCAACAGTCCATCGACACCGCTCATCGATTCCAGGATTACCGCTTCTACGTTGTCGACCCGAGCACCTGAAACGTCGATGGAGCCTAAGGTGGCTGTTGTGGTAAAAACTCGACCATTCGCGGTTTCCAGTTCAACTACCGGTGCGCCGAAAAAAATATTGTTGATTCCGAGCCGCAGTGCCGTTTCTGAAGTGATGGCTGTATAGCTGGCGCCGGTGTCAAAGAGAAAGCGAAACGTCTCAGTTGAACCATTCACTCTTGCGTTGACATACAAGGTGCTCCGGCGACGTTGAATGGGCACCTCTGTAAGCGGTGGTGTATTGCGTCGTGCGCGTAGCCGGCTTAGCAGAGGATCGAGTTCTAGAGCAATACTCGGGTCAAGAGCGATAGCCCTTTCCAACGCAACCAGGGCACCCGCCATATCACCCTGTCGTGCAAGTGTTTCACCCAGCAAGCGATGGTATGGCGCGTAATCCGGATCAGCGGCAGCGGCGCGTTGTAGCAGGGAAAGGCCTGATTGCCCGCTGCTCTGCCCTGCAGCTATCGCGTTCTCGATTACCATCACGCGTACCCGGTGAGCATCCGGATTTTCCAGTGCTAGTAAGTCATCAAGTGCCGACTCAAGGTCGCCCACTGCCTGGTAGGCTTCTGCACGCAACAATCGCAAGTTTTCTTTCAGACCAACTACCTGTTCGGCTTCGTCTATCAAATCTATTGCGCGTCGCCATTTTTTGTTATCGATAGATTGTTGCGCGGCGCCGACAAATGCGGTTTCGAGCAAGGGCGTGCTGTGCTTTTGCGTGTAAACGTCCAAATCCCGTATTGATTCACCAAACCGAATCGCGTTTGCGAATTGTTCGCTCGCCACGAATTGTTCCAGTACGGTCAGCCTGCCCAGTGTGGTTTCGCCGTAGTAATAATGCGTGTACTCATCGAGTGTACGTTCCCGATTAATGCCTATTCTTGCGATAAGTTGGTTGAGGGGTTCGTTACCGACAGCTCCGGCGTAGAAGTCACCGCTGTTACCGCTTTTCACAAGCCCCAATAGTTTGCCGGCGCCCGGATCGATAATTGCCGCCGCGTCGCCCCGTGTTGCCTTGGTGGTTTTGATTGCATAGTGATAAGCACCAAGTTCATCTTGCGTCGCGGCGGAATTTACCTGGGCATCATAGTTTTCGGTCGGTGTTTGCAGAACCACTCTGCGACCCAGTTGCAGACTGCCGGCGCCGGCTTCCGTCTCGAGTATTTCAACATTGTTCAACGTTTTGGCAGTGCGTAGTAACGCGATACCGTGAATTTCATCGGCAGTGACAACGGTGATAACCGGAACAGTCTGACCGTGGCCCGTTTCCACGGACAATTGGCGCGCCCCCGCGAAATCAGCAATCGCCGCCACGATAATCGTGGGTTGGCTCACGACGGTTGCCAGCGCTGTAGTGCGTAGCCCGGCATCGGAGGCCAGCAACTTTAAGGTCGGTCGGGCCAGGCGCACATTCTCTCTGATTGCCGTATCAGGTTCGGATTGAACCGTTTTGTCGAGCCCAGGTGTGTCCCGCGGCAGATAGCGAGCCAGAAACAGACCAGCCACCAGGCCGATGATCAAAATCAGGAAAGTGCGTAGGGCACTCATAGTTTTTTGGAACGTGCCGGCCTCTAATGTCGGTAAGTCTAATGATCCGTTATAAGTATATGACCCGGGCGATCAGACACGCGCGCCAACCAGCTACGCACGGCGGGATAGGGCGCCAGATCGAAACCACCCTGGTCAGCAACATGGGTGTAGGCATAAAGCGCGATATCCGCAATGCTTACGTGATCGCCGACAAAATAATCACGGTTGTGCAGATGTTTTTCCATGACATCCAACGCCGCATAGCCGCCTTTCATCTTGTCTTTCAGTTCCGCACGCCTGGGATGATTTTCATCTGTGTGCATCAAAATAAAGCGAGCGACTGCGATAAAGGGCTCGTGACTGTATTGTTCGAAAAACATCCACTGCATTACATTTGCAGCGAGCCGTGGTTCCGCTGGCAGGTATGGCGTGCCCGTGCTGGCAAGGAAATAGAGTATTGCGTTCGATTCCCACAGGAATTCGCCATCTTCCAGTTCCAGTGCAGGGATGCGGCCGTTGGGATTTTTGGCGAGAAACTCCGGAGTTCGCGTTTCTCCCTTCATGATGTTGACATCAATACGTTCGTATTCTATGCCCAGCAACGAAAGTAACAGGCGTGGTTTGTAGCTGTTGCCCGAGGGTAGGTAGTCATACAATCGGTACATGGATCGTCCTTTTAGGAATCAGGCGGCATCGCTGCGCGCTGATTCAGTTCGTCTCGCTTGGCTAATGCCGTTTGCTGCAGAAAATCGCCGCACCAGCACATCGTCGGCCCACGTCGGGCCGATCGCCGTATGGAGATAACCACAATGACCGCCAAATTCTGTCACATGAATGGTCAGGCTCTCGGGTCTGGCCAGATGCGCAATGTCGACAGCGGGAATTATCGGATCGTCTTTAGCGGCGAGGATCAGTGACGGCACCGTCACCGGCGCCAGCGCGTTGCCAATTATCGAGTAACCATTGAGATAGGTCGTTAAGTCCGCGAAATCACTGTATTGGGTTACCAGATGCTCGGTCAGATCACGCATTGATACGTGCTGCTCGATTTCGTCTATGTCATATAGGTCTGGCCAGCTTTGATGCTTTAGCCGCAGGGCCCGGCGCCACTTACGCATAAAATAATAATTGTAAACACGCGGACCGTCTTCGAGTGCGTCCAGCGTCGCCGGTGGGTGTAATACGGGGCAGATTGCTACAACCTGGGCGATGTTCAGTTCAGCCTCAGCTGCTCGCGCGGCGACACGGAGTGAGAAATTCGCGCCCAAAGAAAACCCGCCGAGGCAAAGTTTTCGGCCACCAATTTTTTGTTGAATCGCACCGACTGCGCTGACCACCTCATCGATGCGGCAACTATGAAAAATACCCGGGTTCAGATCATGCGTGTCGCCGTGATCGCGCATTTGCAGTCGCCAGACTTCGAAACCTGCGTCGTAAAGCTCGCTGCATGCAGACAGCATGTATAGCGAGTTCGCGTTGCCCAGCCAACCATGGATTAGCACTGCCACCGGGGCTGTCTGACTCGGTTGGGCAGTGCGCAGGCACTTTATTCGCACACCGTCATCGCACTGTAGTATTTCGACCCGTGACATGCCGGACATTTTGCGCGTTCGTCGCTCGACGAATGGCCGGCGCAGGGGCACGCTGGATACCAGCGACTGTACGTCGCCGTTGCGCCAGATGCCTGACGGCGTAAATTCGGGCAGGGAATCCATCAGGGAACTATATCAGCCAATGGCCGCGCGGACAGAGCCCTCTTTCAGGCATCGCGCTCGTGCCTGCCCCATACCAGTTTCCAGAACAACAAAGCCGAGACCAGCCCCGGAATGCCGCCCCACAGCGACAGATATGCCAGGTCAGCTATTTCATCAATGCTAATTGTCGAAAGATTACGCGACCCGACCAGATCAAGCATTGGGAAAAGGATAAACGGCGTTGCACCGACAATGAACCCCATCACGACGAAATGGAACGCCGCCGACCAGCGACAGACATGCGCAATCAGTATCGCCATCCATCCCAGAGTTAGCATGACCAGGTAGGCCACAACCGTTGCAACACTGGTAAAGCCTAAAACAGCACTCCAGCGAACCGATTCTCCGACAGCGCCAAAAACGGCGAGTACCAGATACGCAACAATGATAACTAGGGGTGTGCCCAGTGGCGCAATCAGCGATGCTGCTATCTTGTTCATTATCTATGCTTTTCCGGTGCCCAACTTGCGTATCTTGCCGCCCATCTTGAGTACCTTTTTCTGTGCCGGAAGAGGTAGTGTGCTGACCTGATCGAACAGACGGGCCATCGATTCCAGCAGCTCCTGCAACTCTTTCATCCGGTTGAGCGTGTATTCGTCTGTGTCACTATTCTCTGCATCGCGAACGCAAACGCTCAGCATGTCCAGTGTCGGGTCGACTTCGCGTTTCTTGCGATGTTCAATGATGGCGCGCACCATCGCCCAGACATCTTTTTCGGATTCGAAGTAATCCCGCCGGTCGCCGATGCGGTGTACAACACGGACGACACCGAAAGCCTGAACTTCGCGCAGGCTGTTGCTGACGTTGGATCGGGCCAGACCCAATACGTCGCTGATCTGTTCGGCATTGAGTGGTTCTTTGGACAAGAACAGCAGCGCATGGATCTGTGCAACACTGCGATTGATACCCCAGCGGCTGCTCATTTCTCCCCAGTGCAAGATAAATCGTGTGCTCAGATCGTCTGACATGGTTAACCTCGGGTTGCGCTAAGCAGGTAATAGCCCAGGCGGTTGCGCGCCAGAGCCAGCATCATCGCAAACAACGGTGCAAGGGCATGGCCGCGGCGCAGCGGTGTGGCCAATCCTGGTTGTGCCAAAAGGCTCAGGATAAACCGGCCGGTAACACGTGGTATATGCAACGTTGACGGCAATACGTTTATGGAAATGTCTTCAAACCGGATATCGACAAAGCCCAGCTCCCTTAACGCTTTTTCAACGGCAGGTTTCTGCGCCAGCGTGTCGAAGGCCCAGTTTTCGCATATTTGTTGATGACAAGTATCGATGAGCGGTGGCAGGGCCCGCCCATCGTGGAAGAAAGCATCGGCTACAACGAGTCGCGCACCAGGATGTAGCAGGCGCTTGGCCTCACGCAAAAAATCGTTTTTGTTAAGACCCTGGCCATAGCAGCTTGATTCGATTGCCAATGCGCCATCGAAGCGGCCTGTCGGGAAAGAAGTTCTCGTGTAGTTTTCACACAGGAATGTGACGCGATTGTTGAGACCGGCCTCTCGTGCCAATTTTCGCGCCGTATCGATCTGCTTGGGGGCAATGTTCAGGCCTACCGCGTGCCAGCCCGGGTTGTGCTTGAGTAACTGCCGACAGGTCGCGCCATTGCCACACCCAAGATCTACGATGCGCACGTCCGCATCGGGATTCAGCGCCAGTCGCCGGCCGACTTCCAGATTCATCCGGGCCAATTGAGGTTCGCGATCGAGTATATCCATGCCGTCAGCGCAGTAACCGAAGTGCATATTGCCGGCGGAAGACCAGGGCACAAAGTCATCAGCGACTTCCTCGTAAAAGGCAACAGGGTCCGACGGTCGATCGATCGGCGAGGAGGCGACAAAGCCTGTGGCGCTGACTGCTGTACTCACAGACCGGCCTCGGAGCGAATGGCGCGGCGTCGAACCGATTCGGTTTCTTCGATTCTTCGTTCTTCTACCGCGTGACGGCGCCAGCGGTTGAAAATGTACATGTTGCCGAGATGCATTCCGCCAAGAACCAGTAATACCCAACCTATTCGTGTAGCCAGAATCTCGACTGCGTGTGTGATATTTGCGGGATTACCACCGCGACGCAAGGTCAGGAGCACATAGCCGAGGTTGAGCAAATAGAAGCCCACGACCAGCAAATGGTTGATCGAACGTGCCAGCTCCTCGTTGCCGGCAAAGCTGTCACGCAGAAACGCCAGCCCGTTGCTGCTTAGAGTGTGGGCCACCCAAATGGTCAGGCCGATACTGATTGCCAGATAACTTAGATGCGTAATCAGGGGAAGCATGGCGCATACTCCTTTCTGTAATTTCGGACAACACAGAAATTACAGAAATCTATGATGGTTGTCAAGCATGGCCCCCACGCCGGGGTCTCCCACCTAAGCTGGCAGCGCTGCCGACGCAAGTTGTTCACGCAAAAGCTAGAATCTGGGCAGTGGAGCTGCCTGAAAATAATGAAAAGCCGGAAGATCGGCTTGCCCGCCGGATTGGCCGGGTTCACCTGCGTCAGCGAGTGGGCATCGAAGATGTCTACGAGGCGAAAGTCTTTGGTCAGAGTCGGTCATTTCTCGCGGTGGAGAATCTCGATGCTCTCGACGACGTTATACGCGCGTTTTTGAAGGTCAGTTTTCTCCTTAGGCGCGGTCAAGACAACGCTCGCAAAATTGTCATTCGTGAACACACTTTTGCTCTTTCGCATTTGCCGCGAGTGTTCGACGGCTATCGTGTTCTGCATATCACCGATCTGCATCTCGATATGGCACCGGACATCCCGGATGTGTTGATCGACGCCGTGAAGGATCTGGAATACGACATTTGCGTCCTGACCGGAGACTATCGCGCAAAAACAATCGGAGATTTTGAGCCTTGCCTGGCTGCACTGGCACAGGTTCGTCAACATCTGGGTGATACAGTTTTTGCGGTATTGGGCAATCACGACAGTATCCGAATGGTGCCGGCAATCGAAGATATGGGCGTTACCGTACTGCTGAATGAATTTGTAATGCTTGAGCGAGAGGGCGAGGAGCTGTATTTGGCAGGCGTCGATGACCCGCATTATTTTCGCGCCGATAATCTGCAAAAAGCCGCGGACGAAATTCCCGAGGAAGCTGTCTCAATTCTAATGTCTCATTCGCCGGAAATTTATAAGAATGCATTACATGCAGGATTTGATGTAATGCTTAGCGGCCACACTCATGGCGGACAAATTTGTTTGCCAGGCGGTTGGCCCTTAACTGTTAACGCCAATTGCAAAAGACATGTGTGTCGTGGTGCCTGGACCTATCACGGCATGCAGGGGTACACCTCGGCCGGGTCGGGCGTTTGCATTGTCGACGTCCGCTTCAATTGCCCGCCTGAGGTTGTCTTACATCGACTGGTACGCGCCTGATGCCGGCTACTTTGCTCAAAGGCGCGTCCTACGCGTTTGCCGGGCTGCGCCATCTTGGCGATCGAAATTTGCGTTTGTTTGTGCTCGGGCCATTATTGCTCAATCTGGGGCTGTTCTCTGTGGCGATATGGTGGGTGGCCAACGCTTTCGACGGTTGGATGAGCTGGCTGGTGACCTGGTTGCCCGACTGGCTCGACTGGCTGGAGTGGTTAATCTGGCCGATATTTGCTTTGGCCGTGATTCTGGTCATGTTTTACTCATTTACGATGATTGCAAATATCATCGGTGCACCATTAAACGGCTTGTTGGCGGAGAAAGTTGAGCAACTGCGCCGACCGCAGTCAAAACTGCCACAGGGTCGGCCATTTTGGCGCGAAGTTCCGTACGCCGTGGCGCACGAATTCAGAAAATGGGCCTACATAGTGCCGCGGGCGCTGCCAGTGCTGGTGCTTTTTTTGTTACCCGGTCTCAACGCGCTGGCTCCGTTTATTTGGTTTGGCTTTGGTGCATGGATGCTTACGTTGGAATATGCCGACTATCCAATGGGTAATCATGGGCTCACATTCAAAAAACAACGAGATCTATTGCGCGAGCAACGCGTAATGGCACTTGGTTTTGGTGCGGCGGTCATGCTGATGACACTGGTGCCGTTGCTGAATTTCCTGTCCATGCCAAGCGCCGTTATCGGGGCCACCCTGATGTGGGCTGAACAATTCGCACCGGCGGAAAACACTACCTGACAATGTCAAAGTTTGTGGCGATTCCGCGACCCCGCGCTTATGCGATAATGCCGCCGGGGTCCGCTATGGCGGTCATCAATGGGGTAATCAGGGAGCAACAAAAATGGATCTACTTCCTTTAATCATTCAACTGGTCAGTGGCGCTGCGGGCGGAAACGTGGCAGGCGCGCTGATGAAAAACGCGTCGCTCGGAACACTCGGTAATTCGGTTGCCGGCATTCTCGGTGGCGGTCTGGGTGGTCAGCTACTGGGCATGCTCGGTATGGACACCGGTGGCGGCGGCATGGACGTCGGCAGCATTCTCGGCAGTGTGGCCGGTGGTGGCGTCGGTGGTGGTGTCGTAATGGCCGTAATCGGTCTGATCAAAAAGGCAATGGCCAAGTAACTAATGCGCGCGGCGACAGGAGGTTGCCGCGTTTCTGGCGTCAGGTGATGGTCTGAAGGCACCACACAAGCCCCATTTCGTTTCTCATCTGCGTGGTTTGGCTTCTGGTCAGACCTATCCTGCAGATGAACTCATGAATCTCGATCCCCTAGACGGGCGACCTGTCGAAATGATCATCGACCTGGAGCGTCTGCAACGCGAGCGGCCGGACGGATCCTGGTACACACCAACGCGACCGAACATGTGGCGTTTCGGCGGGTTGCTTGGTTTAGACATCGATGATCCCGACGATGCCAAGTTCATCGTCTCCGGTGGTGAGGGCGCAACGCCATTGCTCGAATATTCGGATCATCCCCTGGCCGAGCAATTGGGAATCCGGCTACAGATAAAGGAAGAGGGTGCGCCGGTTGCCGGCTATGGCGCCAATCCGACGTTGAGTTTCAAGGATCGTGGTATGGCCATGGTGGTTGCTATGGCGCGGTTGTTTGGCTTGCAGCGTTTGGTGGTGCCAACTCAGGGTAACGCCGGTGATTCGCTGGCCGACTACGCTTTGCGCGCGAATCTCGAGGCGGTCGTGATCATGCCGGACGACACACCGATGCCGGTGCTGGGCAAAGTCGCAGCTTTGGCGGGAATGCATGATGGCATCCACCTGGACCTGGTGCAGGGAACGATACGGGAAGCGAGCCGGCGTATGCAGGAACGTTACCTGCCGCAGGGCTATTTCAATGTTGCGACTTTTCAGGAGCCCGGGTGGCGCATCGAAGGTAAAAAAACCCTGGGACTGGAGCTGGCTGAACCGCTGCCAGGTGCAACACGCTGGATGCTGCCTGATGTTATTGTTTATCCGACTGGTGGTGGGACCGGTCTGCTGGGGATGTGGAAGGCCTTTGATGAACTTGAATCACTGTGCCTGATCGACCAGCGTCGCCCCGTGATGGTGGCCGTTCAGAGTACCGAAACAGCGCCGCTGGTCGCTGCGATGCGCGATAACGCATCCGATTCAAAACCAGTAACAGCCGGCCACACTATCGCAAGCGGACTAAATGTACCGGGCGGCGTCGGTCATTTCAGGGTGTTGGAGATATTGCGCGCCAGCGGCGGACCAGCAATTGCCGTTAGTGAAGCAGAGATAGCAAATGCGTTGCAAGAAGTTTGGCAACATAAACACTGGTGGATAGCACCGGAGGGTGCTGCGACACTGGCTGCCTTGCCGGTATTGGCTGACGAAGGGTTGTTGTCGCCGGGTCAGCGTGTCGTTTGTGTCAACACTGCATCGTTGGAAAAGTATCTACCCGATCTTCGCGAATTACTCTGAAGTCAGGTAACTTTTATCTCTTCGATCTTATTCATGCCGATACCACTGGTCGTCTGCATGCCACCTTCAATCACAGCGCCTTCCGCGACGGCAATATTTGCGCCGGCCAGGCTGCCTTTTACCAGAGCGCTGCGTGAGACTTCGATGCGACCTTCGGCCAGTACGTCGCCGTTCAAATTCCCTGCGATCATTACATCGGTCGCACGAATCGTGCCCTTGCATCGTCCCGTGTCGGTCAACGTTACGGAGCCATTAATTTCGCAGTCGCTTTCCAGCTCTCCGCTGATGATTACATTGCCGGTACCCTTAAGTCGTCCGGTAACGCGCATACCTTCTGCGATCACGGTCGTTTGTTGGGATGTTGACGCTTCCTTTTCGCTAAAGCGGCGTTGTCTCTTCTGAGTCATGAAGTCGTGACCTCGTTTGTGGGTAGTGCTAGTTTACACCGGGTTGCGGGCTTAGTGCGTGTAATGCGGTCGGGCCTATGCCCATTTCCCGTAGCAGGTGCTGCGCGCCGTCTACAGTCTCCATGATCCACAGCACGTATCGGATATCCACACAGATGCTGCGCGTAATGGAAGAATCGACGTACCAGTCGGAATTGATTGCTTCATAATTGCCATCAAACACCAGGCCGACCAGCTCACCATTGGCATCCAGCACGGCAGAGCCTGAATTTCCACCGGTCGAGTCCAGGGTGGCGAGAAAATTGACCGGCACCGAATTCAGCTTGCTGTCTGCGAATACGCCATAGTTCTTTTGCCCAATCGCTGCCAGAAGAGCGGCCGGAGTATTAAATGGCTTGTTGCCGGTGTGTTTTCGTACCAACCCGCGCAATGTCGTGAAGGCTTCGTATGCCACTGCATCCCGCGGCCTGTATCCTGCTACCTTGCCGAATGTGACGCGTAGCGTGCCATTGGCGTCGGCATAAAGTGCCTGCCCCTGATTTGCGAGCCACTCAGCCAGTGCTGACATATATTGTGAGCGCGCGTATTGGAAACGACCCAGATATCTTTTTTCTTCTTCTTCGCGCGCCAGGTCATTTTCATAAAGGGCCACAGCCATTCGGATAAAAGGATCGCGGCTAGCCTCGAAATCTTCTGGCGATGCTTCCAACAAAGCCATTCGTACTTCGTTGTCATCGAGCGAAGTGTCGTTGTAGAGCTCGTCCAGCTTTGTTGCAACAATCTTGCGGTTGATACCGTTGCCGGTAATTGTGAACCAACGATCCAGCGCGCCGATGCGTTGATCGTTAGGCAGCCGGGCATACAATTCCAAATGATGTTCCAATAGTGCGCGATCGACCTGCTTGTCGAAACTTTTTTCCAGCCGTGCCAATCGTTCGCCGATTCGGTGCCAGTCACGTTCCTGGTATCCGGGCTCGCGTTCGGCGTCCGGCTTTTCTTTTTCCTTGCTAAGGCGATAAAGTTGCGTTGCAGCCGACAGCAATGCGGCTCGGCGGCGCAAAAAATCTTGATAGACCATGCGCAGTTCGCGACCGCCCCGGTATTCCTCAATTAGCTTGACTAACTGATCCAGGCTCTGGCTTTTCGCGCTATCTCCTGGGCCTTTTAGCCAGGATGAAAGCCTCTGCTCGGTCAATACCTTGTGTTGGACCAGGCCGCTGCGGGCAAATCCCTCGATCATTCCGTCATAGTTCTTAATGACGTTATTCAGGCTCTGTTGCAGGGAAGAATATTTAATCGCCGCCGCGTTACGATTGGTGGTTGCACGCTCAATAATCGTAAGCATGTCTTCGTACAGTTTTTTTCGCGTCGGGTAGTACCAGTTGCTCTGTGCCTCTGCCTCCGAAGCCAGTCTGTGCCGGTAGGTGCGGCCTGGATAACCAACGGCCATGGTGAAATCGCCATCACTCAGTCCTTTGGTCGATACCGTCAGGTAATGTTCCGGGCCATAGGGGACATTGTCCTCACTGTGGTCAGCGGGCATCCCGTCGGCGGAAACATAGCCCCTGATAAATGAATAGTCACCCGTGTGCCGCGGCCACATCCAGTTATCGATATCGCCGCCGTACTCCCCGATACTCCGCGGCGGTGCGTATACAAGACGCACGTCGCGAATCTCGAGTTGCTTGATCAGGTAAAACTCCAGACCCTCGTAGAACGAGTGCACGCCACAACGATAGCCGTCTTGGCTTTCACATTCGGCGATCAGTTTCTTTTCTCGTTCTTCGAAAATTCCGTGGCGTTCCAACCCGTCCATATCGGCCGCTACACCATCAAGCATCGATGTACTGACATCCGAAACTTCTACTGTTACGAGTATCCGGTTGCCTGGACCGCCGGGCAGTTCCCCGGCGCGGTTCTCAGCCAAGTAGCCGTCCTCGATGAGATTGTTTTCGGGTGTCGAATTGTGCTGCAGGATCTGTTGTATGCAATGATGATTTGTAACAACAAGTCCTTCCGGCGATACAAAAGAGGCAGAACAACCACCCAGGCCGACAATGGCATTCATCGGATAGCCCGTCAGATCGTTGAGGCTTTCCGGTGGCAATTTGAGACCAAGTTGCTCGAGCTGTTTCGACAGTTGGGGAAGTTGATGCACCTGCCACATGCCCTCGTCGGCATAAGCGGCCTGCATCAACAGCAGAGCCACCAGCAATCTGAATAGGGAGTTCATGCCAGTTGGACCACGGAAATTAGAAAAGGCGCCGGAGCGGGCGCGCAGTTTAGCGTAAATACGTCTCAAACTCAGGCCTTGCCGAGATAGGCCTGCCAACGGCGTAGCCAGTGCGGCACATCGCGGCCGCGCATGGGGCGGGCAATAAAATAGCCCTGGCCTTCGTCACAACCCAGTTCAGTGATGAGATCCCAGTCTTCCTGTCGTTCCACCCCCTCGGCGACGAGGTTCAAACCGAGTTTCTGACCCAGGCTAATGCTGGATTCCACGATGTATCTCGCCTCGGCATCCGACGCTGCGTCTCTGATAAATGACTGATCCAGCTTTAACTCGCTAAAAGGGATGGTCTTGAGTTTCAGCATCGTGGAATAGCCTGTACCGAAATCATCGATAGATAATGAGAAGCCCTTCATGCGCATACGCGTCAGAATCTCCAGCATCGCCAGGGGGTCTTTACCCAGCCAGCTTTCGGTCACCTCGATCACGACCTGATGCGGGAGTATTCCTGCTTCACGGGTTTGTTCCTCAAACCATTCCGGCAGGTCGTAATCACCGAGTGATCGGGTGGAGACATTGACGGCGACTCTGAGACGTAGACCGGCGTCCAGCCATTCCGCGCATTGATGAAAAGCCTTACGGATTATCGTCGCTGTCAGTAGACCAATCAGGTCGTTGTTTTCGGCGACGCCAATAAAGTGGGCGGGCGACAGTATGCCCTTTTCGGGATGTGCCCAGCGCGCCAGGGCCTCCACCGATACGAATTCCAACGATTGAACCTCTACCTTCGGCTGAAAGTGCACCACAAATTCATCGGCATCAAGGCCGCGTTTAAGTTCCTGTGCCGAAACTGGTGCGATTGTCTTTTTCGCTGTTTTCTTTACTAATGGAGGCGGTTTCGCGGTGACCACGTCCAGCAGCTCGCTGACCTGGAAAGGCTTACGCAGGCTGCCCAGCAAACGCAGCCCATGCCCGGCCGCCAGACGTTCTGCCGCTCCCAGAACACGCACGTCGACAGTACTGACCAGTACGATTGATCCTTCGAATCCGAGTTTGCCCAGTTCCCGCAGGACGAGGATGCCATCCTGTCCCGGCAACATCAGGTCAATGATGACGATGGAGTGTTCGTCGGTCAGCTCACGAAAAAACACTTCGTGATTCGGCGCAACAACCGGTTGGTAACCGGCACGACGCATTGCCGCCGCCACGAAGGAGGCAAACTCTGGGTCATCATCCAGCACCATTACGGGCGGTTTTGTATCTACGGCCGCTGCGGTTTCCATAAGAATCTCTGGTTCCGGCCAGCGGAGTTTGACCAAATGCCTGCCCGGCCTGAAGGACCTGGTTCGCGCTTTTACCTTCGGGGCAGTCTCAGGGTGGTTTTGTGGCAGGGTGGTATGCTTGTGCTATGCCAGTAGAGGGTTTAAAGGATGCTTAGTCGCCACGCACAGGTTCAGACCCTCAGTCCGGCGTCGAGGCATCTGGAAGACCTGTTTACAGGTCAAAAACAGGCATTTTTAGAGTCGCCTAATCCAACTCTGGGTCAGCGGCGTGAGCATCTCACCTGTTTGATGGAAATCCTGATCAGGGACCAGGAGGAGCTTGCGGCAGCGATATCGGCCGATTTCGGCAACCGCTCTCATGCCGAAACGCTGTCGGCGGAGATTATGGTAAGTGTTGAGGGGTTGCGATATGCGCGAAGCAGACTTCGCCGCTGGATGCGGCCACGCCGGGCGCATATCGGCCGGCTGATGTTGTCGACGAGTGCAAAGACCGAATATCAGCCCAAGGGTGTCGTTGGCATCATCGCGCCATGGAATTACCCGCTTCTTATGGTCACCAGCCCATTAACGTATGCCCTGGCGGCGGGCAATCGCGTGATGATCAAACCGTCGGAATTTACACCGCGTACCAGCGCCCACATGCAGAAAATGTTCGGCGAGATATATCACGAAGATCACGTCAGCGTGGTAACAGGCGAAGCTGATGTCGGTATCGAGTTCTCGAGATTGCCTTTTGATCACCTGCTATTTACCGGATCCACCGGGGTCGGCCGCCATATCATGCGTGCGGCCGCAGAAAACCTGACTCCCGTAACGCTGGAGTTGGGCGGCAAGTCACCAACTATCGTGACCCGCGATGTTGATTTAAAGATGGCTGCAGAACGGATTTGTTTTGGCAAAGCATTGAATGCCGGCCAGACCTGTACAGCGCCTGATTACGTGTTGTGTCCACACGACATGCAGGACGAGCTGGTCGATCATCTGCGCGGTAGCTTCACCAAGATGTTCCCAACGGTAGGGGACAATGATGACTACACTTCGATAGCAAGTGATCGCCAATACGAGCGCTTGCAGGATCTCGTGCATGACGCGCGTACAAAGGAAGCAAAAATCCTGGAAATAAATCCGGCCGGCGAAAAAATGCCGCACCAGTCGAGAAAGATACCGCTTACAGTGCTGCTGAATGTGCACGATGATATGCGGATCATGCAGGAAGAGATTTTCGGACCGTTATTACCGATTGTTCCCTACGACAGCATCGATGACGTAATCGAATACATCAACGCAAGACCCAGGCCGCTGGCCCTTAATTTTTTCGACAGCAATCGCAAACGCATACGTAAGGTGCTGGACCATACCCATTCTGGGGGCGTGTGTATCAACGACGCGATTATGCACGTTGCGGTGGACGATTTGCCCTTCGGCGGTACGGGAGACTCCGGGATGGGCCGTTATCATGGTCACGAGGGATTCGCTACATTCTCCAATATTCGCGGTGTCTACCGACGCCCCCGTTGGCTCAATACGGCCAGGACACTTTATCCGCCGCATGGCAGCCGCCTACAAAAGTTTTTGCATCGCTTCACCCTGAAGAGGTGACATAATATTCTGTGGAAGGCATTGTTTGGTATGAAAAAACTGTATCAGCATGAATTCAGGCACGGTTCAGTTGACTGCAGGTAGGCTTCCACTCATGAACAAATTACTGATCTCGACATCTCTGGCAGCGTTGCTGGCGCTGATGATCCCGGTGACTTATGCCGGCGATACGAAATTCGGGAGCGTGGCCCCGCGGGCTGAGCACTTTCGTTATGTTTCTAGTGGCAACCACTACCGCACCCATCGGCACGACAATCGTCGCTACGACCGTTACCGGGCCAATCGGCATGACAATCGCCGCGCAAACCGGCGTTATCGGTCTCATCGCAACTATTACAGCTACCGGCCCAGTAGTGATTATGTTTACCGGCCGTATTCGTACGTTAGCCATCGTTATGGTGCCCGTTATTATGATTCTCGTTATGGTCATTATTATCGGGGTGGTGACGGAATCCGTATCTCACCGTATGGCATAACGATCTTTCTCGGCTTCGACGACTAAATCGTAGTTATCAATGTATGCCCGGGCAAGTCCCGGGCATAATTTGTTGTGCTGCCGTAATATTAAGCCTATCTTGCGAAGCACCAACATGACGAGCGTCAACGAAATAACAACAATGCATCAGCGCCTGCTCGCACAAACCGCTGAGGCGAATACCAATGAGTTGATACTGCGCCGCGCACAGAAGCGCGAACTCAGTTTGTTGGATGCCAATTCACTGGTCGAATTGTTCCGGCGCATAACAATTGGCCTTGGCGATTCGTTCGGTATTCCCGCGAGTACACTGGTCTTATGCGATCCGGAGCATGAGGTCAGACACCTGGTGACCGCGTTGAGCAATCAACAGGTTCCGCCCGGAATCTTGCTGGTCGATAAACTCGATGCATTTCCGGGGATTTACGAACGGCTTGCAAAACCGTGGCTGGGACCGAGCAATGATAAACACCGTTCTTTGTTTCCGGCATGCACCGGTATCGCCAGCATTGCCATACTGCCATTGGTTCGCGAGAAGTTTCTCATGGGCAGCATTAACCTCGGTAGTGGCGACCCACAGCGCTTCACACCGGATCATGCGACCGACATACTTGAGCATCTTGGCGTAATTGCTTCGTTTGCTCTTGAAAATGCGGTCAACCGGGCGCGTCTTCGTCGCAGCGGATTGACCGACCCGCTAACCAATTGGCATAACCGGCGTTACCTGGAAGTGAGGTTGACGGAGGAAATCGCGCGGGCTCAGCGCAGTGGTTATACGGTGAGTTGTCTGATGATCGACGTCGATCATTTCAAACAAGTCAATGACAGTCTGGGTCATCTTGCCGGCGACGAGGTTTTGCAGGAAGTGTCGCGACGGGTTGCGACACAGGTGCGCGGCAGCGATGTGGCGGCTCGTTTTGGAGGCGAGGAATTCATTGTCGTTTTGCCAGACACTGAACAACGCTTCGCGCGTAATCTTGCAGAACGGGTTCGTCGTGTTGTGCGTGCCACGCCGATACTCGCAGACGAGGGTTGCGCGCTGACGATCACCGTGTCTGTCGGTGTGGCGGCCACCCGGCCGCGCCGCCACAGTGAACCGAAAGCGCAGGGCAGGGCCTTGCTCGAAGCGGCCGATTGGGCGATGTACCGGGCTAAAAAAACCGGTCGCGACCGGGTAATTACGGCTCAATCGGTTCCAATTGCGAATGAGATTGATTAGCATTTAGAGTCCCAGACGTTGCAAGGGCCCAAGATGCCGAAATACCTTTCCGCCGTGCTGGCCGTCCTTGTCCTGGCAGCAGGTTGCGCGCCCGAGCCCAATGAAGTCGTTGTTTATTCGGCTCGCGCCGAGCAATTGATCCAGCCTTTGTTCGAGCGCTACATGGCGCAAACTGGTGCCGTTGTGACATGGGCTACCGACAAAGAAGGGCCGTTGATGCAGCGGTTGATATCTGAAGGCGAGCAAACCCCTGCAGATCTGTTCCTGACGGTCGACGCCGGTAATCTTTGGCTGGCCGCCGAGCAGGGCTTGCTGCAACAAGCACAATCCGCTGTCTTGAACAGAAACGTTCCTGCGCATCTGCATGACGAGGCGGGGCGGTGGTTTGGTTTATCCGTCAGGGCGCGCACGATTATCTACAGCACCGACCGCGTGGATCCATCACAACTCAGTACGTACGCCGCGCTGGGTGACGCAGCGTGGCAAGGCCGCTTGTGTTTACGGACATCAAAGAAGGTATACAACCAGTCGCTTGTTGCAATGATGATTGCCGAACATGGTGAAGAGAAAACAGAACAGATCGTACGTAGGTGGGTCGCAAATCTCGCCGCGCCCGTGTACTCCAGTGACACGAAAGTCATCGAAGCCATCGTTGCCGGACAGTGCGACGTTGGGATAGTCAATACTTATTATTTTGGACGCCTGCAGAAAAAAGATCCGGCAATTCCAATTGCACTGTTCTGGCCAAATCAACAAGGCAGCGGTGTGCATGTCAATGTTTCCGGCGCCGGTATCGTTAAGTTTGCAGACAATCGCCCGGGCGCACTGAAACTGCTTGAATGGTTGTCGTCGGAGACCGCCCAGGCAGAGTTCGCCGCACTGAACCTGGAATACCCGGTCAACGAATCGGTGCCCAGCGATCCACTTGTGGCAGCCTGGGGGGATTTCAATCAGAACCTCATTAACGTGAGCCGTGCCGGTGAATTGCAATCGCGCGCCGTACAATTGATGGATCGCGCCGGTTATCGATAAGCAGCGCACAGTATGAGCGGCGTCGTCGGGAGTCTGCCCAGGTCCGGTTACTTAGCGGAATCACGTTATTGGTCAGCGATCGCTTTTCTCGTGGCGTTGCCGACACTGGCTTCGCTGATTATCGTTGTGCTGTCATTGTTGCACCCAGACACCGAGATTCTCGGCCATCTGTTACGTCATGTGCTTCCTCGCGTGACGGTCAACACAATCTTGCTGGTTGCCGGCGTTGCGATGCTGGCCGGACTCATCGGTGTCGGGCTGGGTTGGCTCACGGCGATGTATCATTTCCCTGGGAGCCGGTTTTTTAGCTGGGCGCTACTGTTGCCCATGGCGATGCCCGGCTATGTCATGGCTTTTGTGGCCATTGGCTTTCTGGAATATTCTGGTCCGGTGCAAACGCTATTGCGTAGCTGGGCTGGAGCTGAAGTCTGGTTTCCACCGATTCGTAGTCGGGGCGGCATTATTGTCGTGATGGCGCTGGCACTTTATCCGTACATCTATTTGCTGGCGCGCAATGCTTTCTTGACACAAGGCCGACAAGCGCTTGAAGTTGGTCAGTCGCTGGGATTGACACGAAGACAGGGCTTCTTTCGTGTCGCACTGCCAATGGCACGACCCTGGATCGCCGGTGGGCTGATGCTGGTGGTGATGGAAACGCTTGCTGATTTTGGCACTGTATCGGTATTCAATTACGACACCTTTACCACGGCAATTTACCAGTCGTGGTTCAGTCTGTTCTCGATTTCGTCAGCGTTGCAATTAGCGTTTTTCTTGCTGCTCTTAGTATTTGTTGCTGTAGCGCTCGAATACAGGTGGCGTGGGCGGACGGCCTATATCACAAGTCTGTCACCCGGTGCGGGCGTGGTGACCTTGACTGGCGCCGGACGATGGGTGGCGTTCGGATCTGCATTGCTGGTCTTGCTATTGGCCTTTGTTTTGCCCTGCCTGCAGCTACTTGCCTGGAGTATACGCAATGGACAGATTGATGCACGCTTTCTTGATAGTGGTTTGCGTACGCTGAGTCTGGCTACGATTTCGGCGCTGATGATTGCTGCAGTAGCAATTATCCTTGTTTATGCGTTACGCAATGCGGGGAATGTGGCACGTTTAGCGGGCCGCATAGCAACCCTCGGCTACGCGTTGCCCGGCACGGTGCTTGCAGTGGGCATATACACACAAATATCCGGACTTAATGGATTTCTCAACAGCTCACTCGAATCATTGACGGGCGCATCGCCAAAATTCTTTCTGCAAGGTACCGTTCTGGCCATGTTACTGGCGTATTTGGTCCGCTTTCTTGCCGTCGCTTATCAAGCCGTCGACGCGGCGATGCAACGAGTAACCGTACGTATCGATGAATCGGCTCGCAGTCTGGGCGTGGGCGGCTGGCAGTTACTGCGGCGGGTTCACGTGCCTTTGTTGCGTGGCGGCTTGCTGACTGCATTGCTGTTGGTTTTCGTCGACGTGATGAAGGAAATGCCTATTACACTAATGACCCGCCCTTTTGGGTGGGATACCTTTGCCGTTCGTGTCTACGAGATGACGGCGGAAGGGCAATGGGAACAGGCTGCGCTGCCGGCTTTGTCCATAGTGCTTACCGGGCTAATTCCCGTCATTATTCTGACCCGGGCGTCCAGCCATGCAGTTGCAACTCGATAATCTCTTTCACAGCTATGGCTCGCAGGCTGTGCTGCGCGGACTCAATCTGCAGCTCGAGTCGGGCGAGATTGGTTGCTTGCTTGGGCCCAGTGGGTGCGGCAAGACAACGGCCTTGCGTTGTGTTGCCGGTTTCGAGTCACTTGATTCCGGTGAAATCAAAGTCGGTGGCGTTAGCCTCAGTCGCAAGGGATTCACCGAACCACCAGAACGTCGTCAGATCGGAATGGTTTTTCAGGAAGCGGCGTTGTTACCTCATCTGACCGCGTCTGACAACGTGGCATTCGGTTTGCAGGGACTTCCGGTGGCAGAGCGACGGGCGCGCGCGGAAGAAAATCTCGCGATGGTTGGTCTTGCGGGCGTCGGCGAGCATTACCCGCACGAGCTATCGGGCGGCCAACAACAACGTGTTGCACTGGCACGGGCACTTGCCCCGCATCCGCGTCTGATTCTCCTCGACGAACCATTCGCCAATCTTGATGTGTCATTGAGACAGCGACTCGGCAGAGAGGTGCGCGACATACTCAAGAGCGCAGGGGTTACAACTTTGCTCGTAACTCACGATCAGTATGAGGCTTTCATGCTGGCCGACACAATTGGTGTCATGCGCAACGGTGTCATCGCGCAGTGGGGTACGCCGCATGAAATCTATCATCATCCGGTCAACAGGGATGTTGCCGCGTTTGTCGGCCGCGGCGTATTTCTCGAAGGCGTCGTCAGATCAGCGGATACCGTGGAAGTCGCCGGTGTTGTAGTGCACGGAGAGGTTGCCGCGCAACATCATGCCGGTGACACAGTGGATATCTTGTTGCGGCCAGATGACGTGATTGAAGACGCTGAAGGCCAGGTGGCCACGGTCAAAAGAAGAGCATTCAGGGGAGCGACGATTGTCTACACGCTGTCGCTCCACAACGGCGAGGCTGTGTACGCGTCCCTGTCAGCCGAAACCGATTACCCGGAAGGGGCGAGCCTGAGAGTTCGAATAGCCCCAGCGCACCTGGTTCTTTTCGGTGGCGGTGCGGTCTGAATGGCTTTAGCCTCGCTCCGCTGTGCGTCTGCTGATGAGATAAAGAAACAGTGGCACACCCAACAACGCAGTTATCGCGCCGACGGGGAGTTGTCTGGGTGCGGCGAGCGTGCGCGCCGCGGTGTCGGCTGCGACCAACAATATTCCACCGAGTAGTGCGCTTGCCGGCAGCACTACACGATGATCGGATCCGCTGGTCAGTCGGACGAGATGGGGTACCAGCAGACCGACGAAACCGATTGTGCCGGCAGTCGTCACAGCGACCGCAGTGAGCAGTGCGCTCATTAGATAGATGACGACACGCATACGTTTTACCTCGACGCCCAGTGTCATAGCATGAATCTCACCGCGCGCAAGGACGTTGAGCGGTCTTGCCAGCAAAAGGCTGATAATGATTGCAGTGATCAGCACGATCCATTCGTCGAGTGGACCGTCGGCAAAAGAAAAATCCCCGAGTAGCCAGAAGATCATGCTACGCAAGCCGGTGTCGGTGCCTAATGACAGCAGCAGGCTTATAACAGCACCGAACCCGGCAGCGAGTACCACTCCGGTCAGCAACAGGCGACCGCTGTTCCAGCCACCACCGCGCCGACTCACGCTGTAAACCAACCAGGTCGCGAACAGCGCACCGCCAAAGGCACTGGCATCCAGCCACAGACCACTGAGACCCAGCATGATCGCTCCCAGTGCCATCACTGCTGCGCCGCCGGATACACCCAGTATGTAGGGATCAGCCAGGGGGTTTCGCAACAAGACCTGCATCAGGGCGCCGGCCATGGCCAGCAGGCCGCCGGTGGCAAATGCCGACAAAGCCCGGGGTACACGTAGCTCCAGAATCAGCATTCTGGCCCGGTCATCGCCGCCGCCGGCCAATACCTCCAGCACATCCAGTGGGTTTATCCGGACGCTGCCGATAGCTGCTGCGGCTACCAGGGTGGCAAGCGAGAGCAGCGTCAGCGGGGCCAGGGTTTTGAGCAGCTTGATCGGCATAAGATGAATAATTGTGTCAGTGTCGTTTTTGTGTGCGCGGCAGTATGGCAGGCTCCCGGTGCCTGTGGAAGAATGCATCACTTTTATCAGCTTGGCTTCCGATGACTGATCTAATCGACTCCGACGGCTTTCGAGCTAACGTTGCAATCGTGTTGAGCAACGACGACGCGCAGGTTTTCTGGGCGGGTCGCGTCGGTCGCCGGGGCTGGCAGTTTCCACAGGGCGGAATAAAGAATAATGAAACGCCGATTGAGGCGATGTATCGTGAACTTCAGGAAGAGATTGGTTTGCAACCAGACGATGTTGAAGTACTGGGTAAAACCGACGACTGGTTGAAATACAAACTACCGAAACGCTATCAGCGCTCTCGTGCGGAACCATTATGTATCGGTCAGAAACAGCTTTGGTATCTGTTGAAATTGACCGGCGATCAGAATGCCATTCGTTTCGATAAGGGCAATACACCCGAATTTGATCGCTGGTGCTGGGTGGATTTCTGGTATCCCTTAAGAAAGGTGATCTTTTTCAAACGTAATGTGTACAGCAGCGCACTTGAGGAATTGAGTAATCATTTGTTTGATGGTACTCCGCCGTCGAAAAAACAAACTAAAAGACGCTCGCCGGTGCGTAGGCTGGCCATCTAATTTAGAACGGTTTTAGAACCGCCAATAGGATTGTCGCGATCAACCCTAAGGTTGGAGCTTCATTGAACCAGCGGTACCAGGTTTCACTGTGCCGGTTATTGCCATCGCGAAAGTTTTTGATGATTGCGTAACACCAGGCGTGGTAAGCAATTAACAAAAAAACAATTGCGAGCTTTATCTGAAACCAGCCGATCGAAAGCAGGCCTGGCAGCAGCGACAACAGCCATAAGCCGAAGACAAGGTTGAGTACCCCACCGATGGTCATGATGGCAAACAGCCTGAGTTCCATGACACAGAATCGCTCATGTCCGGCCGAATCCGTGGTCTGCGTGTGATAGACGAAAAGGCGGGGCAAATAGAACAAACCGGCGAACCAGGTCACCATGAAAATGATGTGAAAAGCCTTAATCCAAAGCATATTTGTGGTTTTCCTGCACGTGTTGGGCCAGTGCCGAAAGTGTGAACTGACTGCTATTGCTTTCGCAGCAGCCCGCGCTACCATGAGGCGACAGTCCCTCTATGAATAGCTGTTTCGCAAGATGCATAAGAGCAAACTTGTTGTCAAACCACATCGGCCCCGCCGAGTTCGGGTTATGTGGTCCGCACTGACTCTGGCCGGGCTGGTCGGCGGATTCTTGCTGCTGGAGTACGGTCAATACCGAGGCGGTTTCAACAAGGCTTCGGCCAGCCGGGAGCAGGATAAACTCAATAATCACATTGCGTCTATCAATGCAGAAAATGACCGGCTGCGCGAGCGTATCGCCCTGCTGGAGACTTCGCTGCAGGTTGATCATGAGGCCTACAATCAGGTTGAGGGGACCCTGGCGGACCTCCAAAGGGAGATCCAGGAGCAACGGGAAGAACTGGCCTTTTATCGTGGAATCGTCAGTCCCCCTGATGGGGCCGCGGGACTGCATATAAGGGAATTCGAGCTTAGTTCCGGTCCCAGAAACAGCCTCTACCGGCTACGCCTCGTCCTGGTGCGGGGCAGTCGTCATGATAGGCGTGTCTCGGGTGTAGTAAGCTTGACTGTAGACGGGGCGAAAAACGGGATGCCGGTATCATACGCGTTGGCCGATCTGGCGGCTGATAGCGCGAAACCGCTGGATTTCTCATTCCGCTATTTCCAGGATATTGAACGGGACCTGGTTCTGCCCGCCGATTTTGTGCCAGACCGAGTGAACGTAGAGATCAGTCCACGCGGGCGGGGTGCCAAGGTAATTCGTCAGTCCTATGATTGGGCTGTACAGCAAAGTTAGATTTAGGAGATCGAGATGTTGGGTCGAAACAACAGCAGCAGTAGCAATACTACCAAACGCAAGAGCGCGAGCATCGATACGCTCGTCGGCAGCAATACCCGTGTGTCTGGAGATGTTCAGTTTAGCGGTGGTTTTCATGTGGACGGTTACATAAAGGGCAACATCAGCGCCGACGCCGAGTCAGAATCGGTGCTCAGCATCAGTGAGCACGGCACCGTCGAAGGTTCCGTGAGCGTGCCGCATGTTATTTTGAACGGAACCGTCAAGGGTGATGTTTCTGCGAAAGAGCGCGTTGAGCTCGGTTCGACGGCACGAGTAATCGGAAACGTATTCTATAATTTGATCGAAATGGCAATCGGTGCCGAAATAAACGGCAAGCTGATTCATCAGCCCAAAGGGCAACCAACGCTGGTTGATATGTCCTCCAAAACCGACGATTCACTCGTGCAGGTCGGCGGTAGAAAATAGTCACGTATGAATGCTCTTGTAGAAGACAATCCCCTGGTCTTTACCGACGCCGCGGCGCGTAAAGTCGGGCAACTCATTAGTGAGGAAGGCAACGCAGCGCTCAAGTTGCGTGTCTTCATCTCTGGTGGTGGTTGTTCCGGCTTCCAATATGGTTTCACCTTCGACGAAAATGTTGAAGATGGGGATGCCTGCATTGAGAATGAAGGGGTCACACTGCTGGTTGACCCAATGAGTGTTCAATACCTGGCGGGCGCCGAGATCGACTACACAGAAGATCTGGAGGGTGCCCAGTTCATTATTCGTAATCCAAATGCAGCTACAACCTGTGGTTGCGGGTCATCTTTCTCAGTATGATCCGGGCGCCCAGCCCGCTCTCAGCATCACCATGACTGACCCCCTGCAACGGCAGGTGCTGGCAGCCATCGATCTGGGTTCCAACAGTTTTCACATGGTTGTTGCCAGTTATGATGACGGGCAGTTGCAAGTCGTCGATCGCAGCCGCGAGATGGTCAGACTGGCTGCCGGATTGAGCCAGACCGGGAAGATATCACGCACCGTGGCGAATCGGGCACTTGACTGCATCCGGCGTTTTGGACAACACCTGCGAGAGGAACACGCTGTCACTGTTCGTGCTGTCGGAACAAACGCGCTGCGCAAGGCCAAAAATGCATCAGATTTTCTGATTGCTGCCGAAAAGGCTCTGGGTTATCCAATCGAAGTGATTTCCGGTCAGGAAGAAGCGCGCCTGGTCTACCTCGGTGCAGCACACAGTCTCCCGGACGTAGCGGGGCAGAGACTTGTTGTCGACATCGGTGGTGGCAGTACCGAATTGATCGTCGGCAGCGATCTGCACACCAGAGAGCTGGATAGTTTGGGTATCGGTTGCGTTGGACTTACTGAAGAATATTTTCCCGGTGGAAAGATTTCAGAAAAGCGATGGCGGCGGGCCAGACAGGCGGCGGATGAGCAGCTCGATACCGTAAGATCATCACTCAGGGAAAAAGGCTGGGATGAAGTGATCGGAACGTCCGGTACGATCCGCAGCGCTCGTAGGGTGTTGCTAAAGCTGGGTTGGACGGACTGCGATATTCACTTGAGCGCACTGAACAAACTCAGCCGTAAAATGATTACGCTGGGGCACGTGGAAAAACTGGATCTGAATGGTCTGTCACAAGAGCGTGCGCCGGTGTTTCCAGGTGGCCTGGTTATTCTCCAGTCGGTGTTGGATGAATTAGAAATCGATCGCATGCAGGTTTCACGGGGCGCGTTACGCGAGGGTTTGATGTACGACATGCTCGATATCCCTGCTCCGCTCACGCAGATCACTCAGTGACTACGCCGAACCGGCACTCAATATGACGCCCAACACAGCTGAATGCGCCGCACCGGTGACCGCTGGCATATTTCCATCGCGTCCGAGCAGTGTTTGCCGGGCCAGCCACGCGAAAGCGGCAGCTTCGACCCATTCCGGGGCAATTCCGTAGCGTTCGGTTGATTCCGCTACGCAATGAGAGATCAGCGCATTGAGTCGATCCATCAAGTATTCGTTGCGCGCACCGCCGCCACATACCAGGCAGCGCTGCGCTTCTGGCGCATAGGCTTTGATTGCCTCCGCAATACTTAGCGCGGTTAGTTCACACAACGTCGCCTGTACATCCGCCGGCTCGGGCGCGGCGTCCATCGACAGCAAGTGAGCGGTTAACCACGGCAGATTGAATAACTCACGACCCGTGCTCTTCGGCGGCGCAAGCTGAAAAAACTCTTCCGATAGGAGTAGTTGGAGCAATTCATTGTTCACGTTTCCTGTGCGAGCCCATGCGCCATTGTTGTCAAAGGGTTGATCGTGATGTTGCTTCGCCCATGCATCCATCAACACGTTGCCAGGTCCGGTGTCATGTCCGGCCACCGCGGCGTTTACCGACAATGCGGTCATGTTGCTCATGCCGCCAATGTTGACTACGACCCGGTTTTCGTCTGAATGAGAAAAGACGGCATCATGAAACGCCGGCGTAAGTGGTGCGCCCTGGCCACCGAGTGCGACATCGCGTCTGCGAAAATCGGCGACGGTAGTGATACCCGTGCGCGCGACAATCACGTTAGCGTCACCGATCTGCATGCTAAACGGATGTAGTGCGGACGGACCATGCCGGATCGTCTGTCCATGACTGCCGATCGCGGTAATGTCGGCAGCTTCCAGCTGAGACAGACTGAGCAATTCAACTACTGCGTCAGAAAAACATTCTCCCAGCGCGGTGTCGAGTTCGCCTAATTCATCCAACGAAACCTGCGTTGGATGATCCACAACATGTACGAGGTGCTTGTGCAGATCCGGCGGAAAGGGATGGGTAATTCCGCGATCCATGATGACGTCTTTGCCAAAGACCAACAATCCTGCGTCGACACCATCCATGCTGGTGCCCGACATCAGGCCGATGTAGCGCTGAACGGTTTTGACCACCTTATGGGGTAGCCGTTTGACGGGCCGCCACCCGCAGGCTCCGCTCAACTACCTCCAGTTGCTGCAACAATGGTGCGGTAGTCTCGGCAAACAAGTCGCGGTACTTGCTGGCGACAGGTTTTGCTTTCGGCAGCTTTACAGTACGTGGATTGCGATGTACGCCGCTGACTCGGTACTCATAGTGCAAATGCGCGGCCGTTACTGTGCCGGTTGCACCGCTATAGCCGATGATCTGACCCTGCTTAATGCGCCGCGACATCCGGGCTCTGCTGTGGAATTTCGACAGATGCGCATAGAGCGTTGTGATATTACCGCCATGCTGGAGAATTATGGCGTTGCCATATCCCCCTTTGCGTCCACGGAAAATGACCTTTCCGTCACCGGCGGCCTTGATCGGCGTGCCGGTGGGAGCGCTATAGTCGACGCCGGTATGTGGCAATACTCTCTTTTTCACAGGATGCATACGTCTGGGGTTAAAGCTTGACGTGACCCGCGGGCTGATGGCGATCGGTGCGCGTAGAAATGCTTTCTTGACGCTATGTCCGTCGGGCGTGAAATAGCCAACCTCGCCAGCCGGGTCCTCAAAGCGCACGGCGCGAAAAGTTTTTCCACTGTTAGTGAATTCCGCTGCCAGAATTACACCATCACGCAGCTTTTCCCCGTCTTGCCAGAGTTCTTCGTAGAGCACGGTGAAACTGTCGCCGGAGCGGATATCAAGCACAAAGTCGACGTCCCACGCGAAAATACCGGCGAGGTTCATTATCAATGTGTCGGAAATCCCGATCTCCTGCGCGGCGAGGAACAGCGATGAATCAATCTCTCCATGCGCATGGGCGGAGCGTCTCTCAACCGGATTGACTGTAATGTCCAGATTGAACGCGTCGTCTACACGAATAACTTGAAGTGTCTGCTCCTCATCGAGTATTCGTTGCAGTTGGACAAGATGGCCGTCTTCGTGAAAAACAGATAATTTGTCGCCGGGCCTTAACAAGTGCAAATAACCGCGCGCTTGTGGCAACTGCAATATCTCGGCGAGATCCGCCCGGTTTAGATTGCGGTCCGCAAAGAGCTGATCCAGCGTGTCGCCGGAGGAAATCTCGAAGTCGATCCGGTTCACAGGTGCCGGCGCGGCTGCCGCCGGCAGTTGCGCGGCCTGAGTGATCAACGGCGGGGGCAGGGGCAGATCGCTGCTAATGGTCGTTTGGTCTGTCTTCTGGCTTTGCCGTGTCTGAGTGCCACCCGCATCGTGAAAAAGAGCCAGGAACAAGGCTACAGCCACTATGACTGCCGCCGCCGCGAGCACAATCCATTTGATCGAGCGCGGGTGGGCCGGCTCGGTGGGTTCGAGCATTGCCTTATAATCGTGTTTAATCCTACTCGGGGCCCGGCTCACAGCATGTTCCTGTGTAGGTCAGGCTTTTAACATTACCGTCAGTGAGAATGACGGTCAAACGTTAGCGCTTGATTTGTCAAAAGAAACACTAGATGGCCCAAAACCTGGAATCACAATTACAGCAAATTCGCCGTGGCGCGGATGAGATTCTCGTCGACAGCGAATTGGTCGACAAGCTCAAGACCGGCCGTCCGCTGCGGATCAAGGCCGGTTTCGATCCAACAGCACCCGATCTCCATCTGGGCCATACCGTACTGATTAACAAGCTGCGTCAGTTTCAACAGCTGGGGCATGAAGTCATTTTCCTGATCGGTGATTTCACCGGGATGATCGGGGACCCGTCCGGCAAGAGCACGACGCGTCCGCCGCTCACACGTGAACAGGTCATTGAAAACGCGCGCACGTATGAAAAACAGATTTTCAAAATACTGGACCCCGATCGCACGCTGATCGAATTCAATTCCAGCTGGATGGGAGAAATGCGCGCGGCGGGACTCATCGACCTGGCAGCCCGGCACACCGTAGCCCGTATGTTGGAGCGCGACGATTTTTCCCAACGCTATAAGTCGAATCAGCCCATTGCAATACACGAATTTCTCTATCCGCTGGTGCAGGGTTACGACTCTGTTGCATTACGGGCAGATGTTGAGCTCGGCGGCACTGATCAGAAATTTAATTTGCTGGTTGGCCGACAGTTGCAGCAGGCCTATGGTCAGCAACCGCAGATTGTGCTGACGATGCCGTTGCTCGAAGGCCTGGATGGCGTACAGAAGATGTCGAAGTCGCTGGACAATTACATCGGTATAGATGAACCGGCGGAAGAGATGTTTGGCAAAGTGATGTCGGTGTCGGACGAATTGATGTGGCGATATTTTGAATTACTCAGTTTTGAGTCTGAGGAAACGATCAACCGTTGGCGGGACGAAGTCCAGCACGGCGCCAACCCGCGCGACATCAAGTTTCGATTGGGACGGGAGCTGGTGAGTCGTTTTCACGGTGAAGGCGCCGGTGAAATGGCTCAGCAGGCATTTGTGGATCGCTTTCAGCGTAACGAGGCGCCGGAGCAAATGCCCGAACACACCCTGGAAAGCACCGACGGCGAGCTGGGTATCGCCCATTTGCTGACCCGGGCGGGGTTGACCAGCAGCAACTCTGAGGCCTTCAGAATGATCGGGCAGGGGGCCGTGCGGATCGATGGCGAGCGCATTGACGACCGCAATCTGCATATTAGCCAGGGAACCACCCACGTTTACCAGGTCGGCAAACGCCGTTTTGCCCGGGTAACGCTGATATAACAACGCCTTGATATTAAACAATGTATAAGTAGACAATGCCTGACAAAATTATGTCAAAAGAGTATTGACCGTGGTACCGCAAGAGGCGAGACTACGCTAGTAAAATAAGGCGCGGCCACTTAGAGGTGTGTCGTATTACGAGGCCGAAAGCGCTCTTGAAGTAGCGGCAGGCCAAAACAAAGAACAGTATAAGGTTGGGACAAATGAAATCACAAACGATGAAACTAAGAACTTTGCTTGCTACTGCAGCAGCGGTTTTGGTTATGGGCCCGTTACCAGCAATGGGGGCGCATATTCTAATGCCGTTGGCTTCAGAGGTAGGTATTTCATGGGAAGCTGGATCAGACCAGGGCAACGGGTGGTTTATGATTGTGAATCCGCCCAGCTCAAATGATGCCTTAGCCTTTCAGGCGGTTGGTCTTGATGGGACGCAGCCCATAATCGTGGACGATAACTCGGGTTCGGGGACAACCTCCCCTGGATTCGATGGAATGGGCAATGGGGACACCGAGTTTTCATGGTGGTCCTCGACGTTGCCACAAGCTGTCGCGATCAAGGCTGGAAGTGCCTGGTATCTCGTGGTGAGTACAGTAAACGCGGAATTTGACGCCGCAACAGGTATGTGGCACGACACGATTACGCATGAGGCCTCCCCCCAGGGCAGCTTGTCGCATACGGCGGCACTGGTCCCGATTCCGGCCGCGGTTTGGCTGATGGGTTCGGCCCTGCTCGGGCTGGGTGCGGTTCGTCGTAGGAAGAGCACTATCTGACGCACTGCGTTACACGATCTGAGAAAAGGCCCTTTCAGGGCCTTTTCTTTTGCCCGCTCCAAAGATATTGGCGCAGCGGCTAAATCATGACTAAAACTGATGGGCTCCAGTCTTCCCTGCGCCTGACGCTTGCCCGGCATCGCAAATGAGCCCGTAGTCCTGTTGAAACCCCCAAGGGGTTAATCGGGGCTCTTCGCGGTTTCCCCACTCATCAGGCGGCTCCCGCCGATCCAACCCGTCGCGGCAGAACTCCCGGGCGATAAGACAACATGTCGTGGCGGCGCAACGCACGTCATCCCCGTTGTATTTCATTGCCTGGGCACGCAGGCACCATCCTGTTGCCGTCATTGCGACCGGATCACAACTACACTCGGGATATCCACTGAGCAAAGGTGAACCCCATGGGCAGCCACTACGACGCAGTCATTATTGGAACGGGGCAATCGGGTCCGCCACTGGCCGGCCGGATGAACGCCGAGGGCATGAAGGTCGCCATTGTCGAGCGCAAGCTGATCGGTGGCACCTGCGTAAACGTCGGTTGCATCCCCACAAAAACATTGGTTGGTAGTGCCCGGATCGCTTATGCCGCGAGACAGGCAGCCGGCTTTGGCGTGAATATCGGCGGGCAGGTCACGGTGGATATGAAACGGGTGAAAGCCCGAAAAGATGAGATCGTCGGTGGCTCAAATCAGGGCGTGACGCGGTGGATCGAGGGCATGGACAACGTCGAGCTGTTTCGCGGGCACGCGCGTTTCAAGGATGCGCACACCATCGAAGTCAACGACGAAACGCTGACAGCCGATAAGTTTTTCATCGATGTTGGCGCACGCGCACGGGTACCTGACTGGTCCGGGTTGTCGGACGTTCCTTATCTGACCAATTCCAGCATGATGGATGTGGATTTCTTACCGGATCATCTGATCATAATCGGTGGCAGTTACATCGGGCTCGAATTTGCACAGATTTACCGCCGTTTCGGTTGCGAGGTGACCGTGATCGAAATGCAGGACCGGCTGATCGGTCGCGACGATGTGGATGTCTCGCTGGCAGTGCAGGAAATACTCGAAGGTGAAGGCGTTAAATTTCGTCTCAACGCAAAATGTCTGTCCGTAATCCCACGCTCGCAAGGTGTCGCAGTACAGGTCACTTGCGACGAAGATCCCAAAGAAATTGAAGGATCGCATCTCCTGTTAGCCGTTGGCCGTGTCCCGAATACTGACGATTTGGGATTGGCAGAGGCCGGTGTGCAGACCGACAAACGTGGGTTTATCCCCGTCGACGATCATCTGCATACCAATGTCCAAAATATCTGGGCGATCGGCGAAGTCAACGCGCGTGGCGCGTTTACCCACACCTCTTATAACGACTATGAAATTGTGGCAGCCAACTTATTTGATAACGACCCGCGCAGCGTTAGCGACAGGATTCTGTGCTACGGATTATTCATCGACCCGCCACTCGGTCGCATCGGCATGACAGAAGCAGAAGCCGTGGCATCTGGTCGAAATATCCTAATGGGTAAACGCATGATGAGCCGGGTTGGCCGGGCGCGTGAGTTCGGCGATACGCGTGGATTTATGAAAGTTCTGGTCGATGCCGATTCGGAAGAGATACTCGGCGCTGCGATACTGGGTCTCAACGGCGATGAGGCGATACACAGCCTGCTCGACGTCATGTATGCGCGTAAACCGTACACCGTGATCTCCCGTGCGGTACACATACATCCGACAGTGACGGAACTGATCCCGACGATGTTGCAGGACATGTCGCCGCTTAGGCTTTAAGAGCCGCGACAGCCCGGGCCGGATCCCTAGTCATGTGCTCCGAGTATTCGTACCTTACTGGCCTCGTAAATCTCGTCCGGCAGTACCCCCGCCTCCCAAAGCTTGTAATGGGCGCGTAACTCATCGCGCAGAAATTGCGCCTTACCCTGCCACTGCTTGTTCCGCGCTGCTTCGACGCGTTGCTGCAACTCCAGCACAAAACTCTCGACGGTCGAGCGCCCGGGATTCCGGGCAGCCATTTCAACCAGCGGCGCCCTGCCATGGAGACTGTGGAAAGTCAGTGTGAAAGTCGTGCGATAAATGAATACCAAGAATGTAATTATTGTGGCCACGGCAAGCAGCACACTGACCGGTAACCACCTTTGTTCGAGCAATGGTGTCTCGGCAGCCGAGCTCATGCCGAAAGCGACTATCGAAATCCCTGTCAGCACCAGGGTTGCATACAGCCAGCGCCAGGCAACGCCCGAGAGACGGCTGGGTGCCGGGTCGAGAAAAGCGAGATTGAACCGATACTGCTTCTTGCCGGCGCGTGGCTGCTCAAGGCATACGGCGAGGAAGCGCTCATCGACAATCGTGAAACTCCGCGTTTCATTGTGTGCCTTGCTTGACTGCGAAAACCTGCGGTTAGTTATGCCCGGCGTGTCCTGGCCGATATCGTCTTCTTCGAGGGGCTCAGAAGAAATCGTGATGTGCTCGGTCTCGACATCGTCGAATAGATTATCTTCAAGTCGTGTGGTCCATTCCATTGTCTGACTTTGGACGTTAAACGCCGTGTGACTGTCGGGAAACCCCCTTATCGTGCCAATGAAGCGGTGTATACACATGTGACTGTGTTCACAAAATGGCGCCACTGCGGGGTTATGTTCGTATATGGATATAAGGACAGCGTTATGTCGCGAAGTCTGCGAAAAGAATTTCGTAACCTTATGTGAACATCGCGCGCATTTTTGGGGAAAAATAATGACACTAGGTATGATGTCGGGTAAATTAACGCGTCAAACATGGGGACACAAATGAAATCTACCCTTATTAATACGTTTCAGTTCGTTATGCTTCTCGTTCTGCTCGGTTTGGGTCAGCAGGCCCTGGCGATGCCGGCCAGTCCATTTAGTTTTGCTGCGACACAGCCCGACGGTACGCCGATCGTGTTGAATATCCGCGGCGATGAACACTTTAACTGGACCGAAGATGCCCGCGGCTACACGGTAGTTAAGGACAATGCCGGACAGTACGTTTATGCCCAACGTGCCGCCGACGGTCAACTGCGGGCGACGATGCTGGCCGTGGGTCGCGACAATCCCGCCAAGGCTGGATTGGAAAGGCATGCGGTTCCCTCACTGGAAGTCCGCCAACAGGGCGCACTCAGCGCGCCAGAGGTAGAACAAGCCGTGCCACCGTTCGGCACCGTTAAGAACATGGTGATCATGATCCGCTTTTCGGACCACGTGAGCCGGCCGTTGCCGTCCAATCCCGATATTGACGTGTTGTTCAATGCCGTTGGTGGCGACGCACAACTCGCACCGACGGGGAGTGTGAAAGATGTTTATCTGGAAAACTCCTATGGCCAGATGACGTTGAACTCGACCATATTCGGTTGGATCGACGTGCCCAATACCGAGGCCTATTACGCCAACGGCCAGTCCGGCGATTCAACGCTCTGGCAGGCCTTGCGTCACGCGCTGGACGTCGTCGATGCCACCGTGAACTTTAACGATTTCGATACCGACTCTGACGGCAACATCGATTCGATCGCCTTTATTCACTCCGGTTATGGAGCGGAATGGGGCGGCACCGATCAGTATGGAACTTTCTACACCAATCGCATCTGGTCGCACCGTTGGGTCATCCAGCAACCGGCCTGGACTTCCAATGAAGGCGTGGTCGTATCGGATTACCACATCAGCCCCGGGGTCTGGGGCACCTCCGGATCCGACATCGGTCGTATTGGTGTCATCTCGCACGAGACGGGTCACTTCTTTGGTTTGCCCGATCTCTACGACACCGATGGCTCCGGATCGGGTATCGGGTCGTTTGGAATGATGGCCAATTCGTGGGGCTTCGACGGATCACAGTGGTTCCCACCGCACTTTTCACCCTGGAGCAAGATCGATCTGGGATGGGTCAGCCCCACCGTGATAAGTGCTTCGGGCAGCTACAACCTGGCTCAGGCGGAAACCAATGCTGCGGTTTATCGCATCGACAACGGTTATCCGTCGAATGAATACTTACTCGTTGAAAATCGGCAGCCGGTTGGTTTCGACGGTGCCATGCCCCAGGGTGGACTCGTTGTCTGGCATATCGACGACTCGACCGGGTACAACACGGAAGGTTATCCGGGTCAGCCCGGTTGGCCGGGTAACGGTAACCACTACCGGGTTGCTGTATTGCAGGCCGATGGTAACTACCAATTGGAGAAAGACACCAATCGTGGCGATGCCGGCGATGTTTATCATGGCGGTGGCGTGACCGAGATCGGTCCGAACACCACGCCGAACACCGACGCCTACCAAAACGGAAATATCATCTCCACCGGCAACACCTTGTCGCAAATCAGTGCGGCCGGTGCCACGATGAGCTTCACTTTCGGACAGCCACCACCGGGTCCAAGTGTCGCCGTGGCCGATCATCAAAATACCTATGGTTCGGTCAGTGGCACGTATGCCAATACCCAAACACAGGACAACGTACGTCAGTCGATCACCGAAACCGATTCGGGTGGCAGGCCGTCCAGGCGCCACGATCGCCTCGATCATGTCTGGCGTTTTACAATCAATGGTGCCGACAACCGCTTTAATATCGATGCGCACCGTACCGATGGCGGCGATGCCGACACCCGGTTTGATTTCGAATATTCGGCCAGTGCGAGCGGACCGTGGACGAGCATGTTGTCTGTTACCAAAACAGCGGACGACGATGTGTACCAGCAGTTCACCGTGGGAACACCGCCGACGACGCTGTACGTGCGGGTTACGGATGACAATCGCGTTCAGGGCGAACGTTCGCACGACACGGTGTTCATTGATCACATGTTCTTCGACGAAGGCGTACCGAACATGGATCCGCCCGGAGTGGCCAGCAATCCGGATCCGGCCAATGGTGCGACCGGTGTGGCGGCGAACGCTACGTTGGCCTGGACCGCTGGCACTAATACGCAGTCACACGACGTGTACTTCGGAACCTCGATCAACCCGCCATTCATGGGTAACCAGCCCGCAGCGAGCTTCGATCCTGGAACGATGATTGAGGACACTGTGTATTACTGGCGTATCGATGAGGTCAACACCTTCGGCACGACGCAGGGCAGCCTCTGGAGTTTCACCACCAGCAGCGGTGGGTGTGCTCTAATAGGCGAGGCGTGCATTGACGACGCCGACTGTTGCTCATCTAAATGTAAAGGTAGAAGCGGCAACAAGACCTGCAAATAGACTGACGTCGAATCAGCAAGGGCCAGGTTGCAACGGCAGCCTGGCCCTTTCTTGTCCAGACCTGTCCAAGGATTGGGCAGTAACGAAAACCGATTTAAGGTGCCGCGCGGCGTTTTTCCTGTACTGGGTCCCAGTCGAGTCGGGTCCTAGCTAAAAGCATGCCCGCGCCTTAGATTTCGTGTTACTCGCCCCCCTAACCGATTGAGGGGAGGGAAGGAATTGGCAATTGGGCGTTTTTTACCGCTGGGCGGTATTTCAGGACCACACAGTTAGCGCTAAACTGCTCCTATATGACCGAGTTTTCAGCACTCGCGCCGGTCTATCGGACCGGGCGCTATCTGGTACTGCTGTTGTCAGTGCTGGGTGCCCACGTGGCGGGCGCCACGGTTATTCCACCGGCGTCGCCGCCCATCGAGGTCCCGGAATCTGTCGTTGAGCCGGAACTCCTGCGACCGGTCGTACCGCTGGAAGCGTTCTTTTCCGATCCGGAGTTCTCTGAACCACAGTTGTCACCATCAGGTCGTCAGCTTGCTGTGCTACACGAGACTAACGGTTCGCCCAGCCGCAATCTGAAGGTCGTCGATTTCGACACCAATCGTGCTCGAGGGCTGACCGCTTACGCCGAACACGAAGTTGTCTGGTATGTATGGTTGGACGAAAAACGCATTGCCTATCGCGCCGAGATTCCAACGGATGGCGAAACACCCGCAACAGTATTTGGTTCCGAGTGGTTTAACGTCGTGGATTTATCCGTTAATCCGCCGAGTACAGTTCGCTTTGGCGAGAAAAAGGAAACACATTCCCGCAAGCGTCAGGCGACAGAGCAGGCACGCTGGCATTCATTGCGATTGCTCGACCCGCGTCCGATCGACGAGAACCACTTGCTGGTTACCGTGCGTAATGATCGTCTCAATCCGAAAATCGACGTATCGGGACAACTGCCCGCATCGCCACATGTTTATACGGATGTTGCCACAGTCAACGTGAAGACCGGCCGGATACGTCGGCTGGCAAAAAACCCCGGACAGGTTTATCACTGGCTGGTTGACCGCAATGGTGACGCGCGAATCGCAATGAGTCTGGATGAGCAACTCAACGTGCATGTCATGCATCGTCAGCCCGACGAGCGAGAGTGGCACGAGTTGTATTCCTTCGGGTACGGCGAAACGGGGATTTGGCCTTTGGCTTTCGCAAAAGACCCCAATCTTGTGTACGTGCTTAGTAACAAGGACAGGGATACGCGGGCACTGTTTACCTACGATCTCACAGCCGGCCGGTTAGTAAACGAGTTGTTCGCCCATGAAGAGGTGGACGTGTCAGGCATTCTCTTATCCCGCGACGGAAGTTGGGCGATCGGCGCCCGTTACGAAACCGACCGTCCGCACATTCACTATTTCGATCCGTATCGACAGGCAATTGATACAGAGTTGGCCAACGCGTTGTCGGACTACGATATCGATGTGCAATTCAGTGATGACAGCTCGATTGCGCTGGTCGCTGCTCATAACGAGAAAAACCCGGGACGCTATTATCGCTTTGATGCAGACTCGGGTCGCTTGCGGGAGTTGTTCCGCATGCGCGACTTCCTGCCGGAGCAATACTTATCGCCGACAAAGGCAATTGATCTGCGTGCCCGGGATGGCGAGCAGCTGCATGGCTTCCTGACGATTCCGCGTGGCGCGACGGGTCCGTCGCCGATGGTTGTGATTGTTCACGGTGGTCCACACGAAGTTCGTGATTCCTGGGGTTTCGATCCGGAAGTGCAGTTCCTGGCAAACCGGGGCTACGCAGTGCTACAGGTTAATTTCCGCGGCTCCAGCGGGTACGGTCGACGTTTCGAGCATCTGGGTTGGGGTAGTTGGGGTGCGGCTATCCAGGATGATATCGCCGATTCTGTCCGGTGGTCTGTCAAGGAGGGCTACGGTGATCCGGAGCGAATTTGCATCTACGGTTGGAGTTTTGGTGGTTATTCGGCGCTGATGAACATGGCTTTGAATCCAGAACTCTATCGATGTGGCGTCAGTTTCGGCGGTATCACCGATTTGCCTATGCTGATGGCGGAGCACAGCCCGGTGGAACTCGGCAGACAGGGTTTTCTGGAGTTAGTAATCGGCGCGGATAACGACGCTGCAGAATTGATGCAGAGTTCGCCGGTAAACCGAGTCGGCGACATTGAAGCACCGGTACTGGTGGCGCATGGCCTGCAAGACGACGTAGTGCCGGTGAGCCACTTCGAAAAGATGCTCACGGCGTTAGCGACACACGACAAAGACGGTGAGGGCCTGCTGCTCGAAGATGAAGGTCACGGTTTAAGTGCTGAACCGGCCAAATATCTTTTCTATAGAACGCTAGAGGATTTCCTGGCCCGTCACCTGGCCGCCGCAGAACCACCCGCCGACCGCACCTGATATCCAGTCGCAGGCATTGGGCAGAGTATTATGAAGGGCATCATATTCACCGAATTCCTTCAAATGGTGGAGGAACGCTTCTCAATAGAGTCAATACCGGCGAAGTGATTGCAGGAAACATCGGGTCCGAAGTACGTATGGACTACACCGTAGTTGGGGACAACGTCAATGTTGCCTCAAGGGTAGAAGGAATGTGTGAACCCGGAAAAGTGCTTTTGAGCGAGGAGACCTTTAACCAGGTCCGGGATCACGTGCAAGCAACCCGAATGGACCCAATTAGGGTCAAGAATCGCGATCGGCCGGTGCAGACCTATTCTATAAATATAGGCGATTCGTAACCCTCCTTCACGACGCTTGAAGCCTTGGGTGGCCTTTTTCACGTTTCGTTCTGGGACATCCGTTCTGGTGCTCAGCGGCACGCCCGGACAGGACTGCCGGACAGGCGCAATTCCTGAGCGGCCGAGTGCAGCCGGGGCTATTCCCGGCCGATGGAGGCCCGACGGATCCAGTGCATTCGCCTTGTTTTGGGGTCATCGAGGGAGCCCCGGCTTGCCCCCAAAAAAAGGTCCGCGAGGGGTGTTGACGCAGTGCGGAACGGCGTTATACTCGTCGGTCTGCCCGGCCTCAGCGCCGGGTTCGCTCTTTAACAATTTGATCAGATAATTTGTGCGGGCGCTCGTTTCGGGTTTGCGGATGCAAAACCTTATGAGCGACCGATCAACTACCTTTTAATACCTTTTAAATGTAATTGAATCGGGAACTCTCTTTAGCTTGAAACTATAAACTGAAGAGTTTGATCCTGGCTCAGATTGAACGCTGGCGGCATGCCTAACACATGCAAGTCGAACGGTAACGATGGAAGCTTGCTTCCAGGCGACGAGTGGCGGACGGGTGAGTACAAATTAGGAATCTGCCCAGTAGTGGGGGACAACTCGGGGAAACCCGAGCTAATACCGCATACGCCCTACGGGGGAAAGTGGGGGCCTTCGGGCCTCACGCTATTGGATGAGCCTAATCCGGATTAGCTTGTTGGTGAGGTAAAAGCTCACCAAGGCTGCGATCCGTAGCTGGTCTGAGAGGACGATCAGCCACACTGGGACTGAGACACGGCCCAGACTCCTACGGGAGGCAGCAGTGGGGAATATTGGACAATGGGGGCAACCCTGATCCAGCAATGCCGCGTGTGTGAAGAAGGCCTGCGGGTTGTAAAGCACTTTCAGTAGGGAAGAAAAGCCCAGGGTTAATACCCCTGTGTATTGACGTTACCTACACAAGAAGCACCGGCTAACTCCGTGCCAGCAGCCGCGGTAATACGGAGGGTGCGAGCGTTAATCGGAATTACTGGGCGTAAAGCGCACGTAGGTGGTTAGATTAGTCGGATGTGAAAGCCCTGGGCTCAACCTGGGAACTGCATTCGAAACTGTCTGGCTAGAGTATGGGAGAGGGAAGTGGAATTCCGGGTGTAGCGGTGAAATGCGTAGATATCCGGAGGAACACCAGTGGCGAAGGCGACTTCCTGGCCCAATACTGACGCTGAGGTGCGAAAGCGTGGGGAGCAAACAGGATTAGATACCCTGGTAGTCCACGCCGTAAACGATGAGAACTAGATGTCGGGAGGATCAGCCTTTCGGTGTCGCAGCTAACGCATTAAGTTCTCCGCCTGGGGAGTACGCGGGCAACCGTAAAACTCAAAGGAATTGACGGGGACC
>JAOTXU010000043.1 GCA_029862165.1 Gammaproteobacteria bacterium | reverse complement strand
TGCCGCGAAATTTGCCCCTCCCCCTAACCCCCTCCCCGAAGGGGAGGGGGAATAAGAAAATTTAAAGTGGAAGGGCGAATCCCCGAGGGGAGGGGGAATAGGAAAATTTAAAGTGGACGGGCGAATCCCGAAGGGGAGGGGGAATAGGAAAATTTAAAGTGGAAGGGCGAATCCCCGAAGGGGAGGGGGAATAGGAAAATTTAAAGTGGACGGGCGAATCCCGAAGGGGAGGGGGAATAGGAAAATTTAAAGTGGACGGGCGAATCCCGGAGGGGGGAGGGAATAGGAATTTAGAGAAATCACCCATCGCGAGGAGCGAACTTGAGAAAACTAGAGTTGGGTGGGGGAGCGAATAAAAAGAACTTGCGAACACCAGGCGACCATCCGAAGCCTGCGCAAAGGCCCCACCATGGATCAGTACCAGGTGACCCTAGGCGATTTCTTGTTCGGACAGTGTTAGGGAATCAATCATGAGGATGACCCCCTCTTCCGCAAGTTTGGGTGCGTCCGCCTTGATTGACGTCAGGAGTTCCTCGCTGCTGCCATTCCAGTGGGCACAGTAGATACCACTCCAGGCGTTGCGATATTCCTTGGCGCGGTACATAGCAATATCAGCGATGTTGAGGACCTGTTCCCAATCGAACAAATCCGGACGCTCCTTCAGGAACGGATAAGCGGCAAAGCCGATCGAACAGGTCGTCCGTGTACTGCTGCCATGTCCGAGGGCAAATACATGTTCCTCAATCCGACTGCGGATACGTTCGACAAGTTTGGCGGCATCCTCGCGGCTGGTATCGCGGGCGACTACCAGGAATTCGTCACCGCCCCAGCGAATCACGACATCCGATGACCTGCAGGCTTCCAGCATTGCGTCGCGCACCTGCAGCAACATCTCATCCCCTGCGACATGCCCCAGGTTGTCGTTGACCGGCTTGAAGCGATCGAGGTCTACGACCACGAACACAATGTCACTGTTGGTTGACCGGCGGCGGCCATCGGCGACATTGGTCATGTTGCGTTGGACCAAATCGATATCCTTGGATATCTCGTCGAACAAATAGCGACGGTTTCTCAGACCTGTAAGCGCATCGGTATGACTCGCCTGATGCAATTGCAGGTTTGCGACCTGCAGCTCTTCGTTCCGCTCCGCCAGTTCCTGTGTTCTTTCCTGTACCTCGATCCGAAGTCTGCGATTGTATTCGGCCTCGCGCTCGAGCTTGAGCTGCTGAGAACGGATGTACCAAAAGACCGCCGCTCCGAGACCCAGCACATACAACAGATAGGCCCACCAACTCCGCCAGGGTGGCGCTGCGACATGAAATGGGAGCTCGATCGGTTCTGACCAGACGCCGTCGCTGTTCGCGGCCTTAACGCGTAAACTATACTGACCAGCGTCGAGGTTAGTGTATGAAAATCGACGTTCGGACCCTGCATCGACCCAGTCCTTATCGAATCCCGCCAGCATGTAGGCGTAACGGTTTTGCTCCGCCGCCACAAAATCCAGTGCCGAAAATTCAAGGCTAACGACGTCGTCACTGTAGGCCAGATCGATACTCGCAAGGTTTTCGTAGGGCACTGATGTCTGTACCGGACTGTTGAGCTTGGCAAAAGCCGTGAGCACAACTGGCGGTGGGGTCGTGTTCAGTTCGAGGCGTGCAGGATCGAATACGTTGAAGCCATTGGAGCCGCCGAAAAATAATTCTCCTCGGACATTGGCGTAGTGTGCTCCGAAGTTGAACTCCTCATCCTGTAATCCGTGACTGCGATGGAAGTTGCGAATCTGTCCGTCGGACGGATTGAAACGCACCAAGCCGTAATTCGTGCTCAACCACAACTGCCCGTTGCGATCGGAACGGACGCCATAGATTGTGTCGTTGTCCAACCCGTCGCGTTGCGTCAGGCTCTCGAAGTGAACCGGCTGACCGGGTTCACGCACGAACCGGTCGAGTCCGGCGCGTGTACCGATCCATAGCTGGTTCCTCGCATCGACATGCAATGCATAGACCGTGTTCGCGCTGAGGCTGGCTGGGTCCGTGGCATCATTCAGGAAACGCCGCCAATTCCCGGTAGCCGGGTTCAACGCGTTGAGGCCACCACCATCGGTACCGACCCACACGGTGCCACGAGCGTCCTCAGTGATCGCTGTTGCCCGACCGCCGGAGAGACTAGTTGGATTATCGGGATCGGGTGGAAAATTCGTGAATCGACCGTCTTGTTCGTCGAGCCGGCTCACGCCACCGCCAAAAGTGCCAACCCATATGCGGCCCACGCTGTCCTCAAACAACGACATGATGGCGTTGGCCGCCAGAGAATTTGGATCATCCGGGTCGTGCCGGTAAACCTGCGTTTCACGGGTCAGCGGATCGATGCGATTCAGCCCACCGCCCATAGTACCGACCCAGATCATCCCGGCACGGTCGGTGACCAAAGCCATGACCCGGTCGGCGCTGAGACTGCTAAGATCGCGAGGATCGTGACGCATATAATCTGTGGTTCCGGTACTCCGATGCAGAATGTTCAGACCACCGCCGAACGTACCGATCCACAGGCGCCCGCCGTGGTCCTCCGTAAAAGAGGTGATGTGCGAACTGCTTAAACCACCGGGTTCGCCCTGGCGAGCCTCATGATGACCGAAGGACCACGAACGCGGATTCCATTTGCTAATACCACTGAACTTGGTCCCGACCCATAGAACGCCGCTACGGTCCTGAAACATGGAAACGACATTGTCGTTGCTGAGGCTGGTGTTATCCGTCGGATCATGAACGTAAGTTTTGAAACTACCGTCCTGACGATTCATCAGATGCAGACCTGACGACGTGCCTACCCACAGGCGCCGATCCGAATCCTCGAAGATGACCTGTACAGAATCGTCACTGAGGCTGTCGCGGATTTCTTCATCGTGTGCAAAACGTTCAAATCCCGAACTCTGTTTATCGAAGCGATTGAGCCCGCCGGTGCGCGTGCCTACCCAAAGCGTTCCGGCCTCGTCCACCAGCAATGCCTGCACGACGTTGTCACTGAGGCTCAGCGGTTCGCGTGGATTGTGCTGGAAACGCACAATTTCGCCGCTTTCTGGATCGAGCCGGTCCAGTCCACCTTGTGTACCAATCCAGATTTCACCCTCGGGCCCGATCGTCACATCAAAGATATCGTTGTGGCTCAAAGTAGACGGGTCATCGGGATTGTGACGGTAGTGAGTAATCTCGCCGGTCCTGATGTCCAGCCTGTCCAGACCATTATGACGGGTTCCCATCCACACCCAGCCACGGGAGTCTGCCAATACCGCAAGCACGTTGTCGTCCGCAAGGCTGCCTGGGTTGTCGGGATCGTGACGCATGATGGTGAAGTTGTCGTTCGCGGCGTTCCACCGGGCAACACCACCGCCATCGGTAGCGATCCAGAGATTACCGGAAGCATCCAGCGACACGTCGTGGACGAAGTCGCTCTCGAGGGTGTCGTGTGATGTGCGGTCGCGGCGATATTGCCGGAAGCTGTTACCGTCGTAACGGTTCAGACCATTCTCCGTCGCGAACCATAGGAAACCAGTGCTGTCCTGCACGATCGCCTTGACGTTGCTTTGCGAGAGGCCGTCTTCGATAGACAGGCGGTCGAACCGCATCGATTGGGGCGTGAAGGCCATTGCGGACAGACTCACGCACAGCAAAGCCACGGACAGGAGCCCCGATCTGATTACACGACCAGTTATGTCTGTTCTCACCATTGCTCGCTCAGCGGAATTCGCGGGCGGTCTCCATCTGTTAGTCTTCGAAAATAGTACGTTTTTGCGCCTGATTCGAACGTGATTGACCTCTCAGAAACCGCTGGCCTGCAGCTATTTTGGACCGTTTCCATGTATCCTCTATCGCGGCCAACTAATTGTTTCTATGATGATTTTTATTCCGGACACAAAAAGGCCGGGGCTCAGCCCGGCCTTCGTTCGATTCATGTATTGGTCTTACAGCTGTTCGACCCAGCTGTTGATGGACATCGTCTCGGTCAGACTGTTCGACCAGAGGTAACCGTTGGACCACAGATAGCCGTTGCTCCAGAGGTAACCGTTTGACCAGATATAACCGTTGCTCCAGAGATAGCCGTTCGCATCGACACTACCGTCGGTCCAAAGATAACCGTTAGACCAGAGATAACCGTTGCTCCAGAGGTAACCATTACTCCACAGGTAGCCGTTGCCCGACACACCGGAGTTGCTCCACAAATAACCTTCCATGCCCATCAGGTAGTACTCGCCGTCAGCACGCTGATTGGCATGGCCACCAAAGTGCTTACTGCCGTCCAGGTCTGCCTTGATATCCAGCCCACCATTGGCGCAGTCATAGTCTGACGCGTAAACCGAGTCGTGCGCATTGGCCAGACCAGCGCCCTGCTGAAAGATGCTGTAAGCCAGTTGGCCGGTTCCGTCGACAGCGGGTCGTGCACCAGACATGATTTTGCATTTGACCTGATCTGGTGTCAGACCGGGTTCGGCCTGCAGGACCAGGGCGGCGATACCGCTGACTAATGCCGTGGCCTGCGAAGTACCGGACATCGAGAAAAACGACGCGCCGTCATGAAATTCCGGATGATCCAACGCGATCTGCGAATCGTCCTCCATCGCCGCCATGATGCGGCCACCTGGCGCGACGACTTCGGGTTTCACAAAACCTTCGAAGGTCGGACCAGCAGCCGAGAACGGAGCGAGATAATCATCGCTGATATCGGCCGGCGTGTTGTTGTCGGTCATAGCACCAACGGTGATGATGTAAGGCACGTTGCCGGGCACACCGATGGTCTGTGCTTCGGGACCGGTGTTACCGGCCGAGGCGACTACCACGATACCGGCATCCCAGGCAGTCATAACGGCCTGGTTCAGCGGATCGTCCCAGTAATGCGACTGCGGCGTAGCGCTCAGCGACATGTTGAGCACACGTATGTTAAAGAGATCCTTGTTGGCAACCGCCCACTGGACACCACGGATGACGTCGGCATAGGAGCCGCGTCCATTGGCGTCGAATACTTTGACCGACACGAGATCAACATCAGGCGCGATACCGTTGTACTTGCCGACATTGGAAAGCTTGCTGTTGAAGCCTGCGCTGGCGACGTGTGAGCCGTGCCCACTGTCATCGTTATCGAATTCAGAGAAGCCCTGATAGCCTTTACGCCGGTTGTAGTTTGTATGTTCCTGATCGAGCAGCGCATCGTAGGCCGCCATGATCCGTGGATTTTCAGACGTGTCTCCAGACAACCCGGGGCCGGTGTAGATACCGGTGTCGAGTACTGCAACACCCACGCCGGAACCGGTTATGCCTTGCGCGTGTAACAGGTCGGCCCCGATCAACGCGGGAAACTCAGAATAGGCATCGCCAGCCACTTCGGCAGCCGGATCGGTCGGCTCATCGCCACTCGGTGCGGGCCTGTCTTTCTTGCCGGAAACTTCGGCCACCACGTTTGCGTGGACGCGTAGTCCGGGATAGGAATTCTGTAGTTCAGCCAGCTGTGTGGCTGACAGGGTCACGCCGACTGACTTGATAATAGACAGCTCATGCGTGATCTCGCCACCGATGTCGGTCACCGCGGCGATCACGGCCTCGTAGCTCTGACCCTGCAGGATATAGCTCGCATCCGTCGACACGATCGGTGTCGATAAGTCGACCTGATCGGTACCAGATGATAGCGACACAACGAAGGCGGCAGTAATGCCGGCCAGAGATAGTGTCTTCAATACGGTTTTGCGAGTTGTCATCGGTTTTCCCTTTGTTGCCGGTCAGCCGGCGGTCCATTGATCCTAAACAGGTGCTTATTTCAACAGAAATGGCTGTATTTGCCCCGTGCGCGTCCGAATGGTGTCGAACATGTATTTGTGACGCGCGTCACATAAGGTATGTGTCAAATCCGAAGAGCGTGTTCTGTTCTTTCGTTATGTCGCTACGGGTGCTGCTAGTGTTTTTCAGCGCGTTGAGTGCCAAAATGGCTGTTGATCGCGCCTAATTACAACATTCGTGACCCGGATTGACCCGTGCGCGGTCAGAACGGAACTAACCGAAAGTTGTGACACGGGTCACATAAGGCCGACGTAAAAAAGAAAGCGGATGGGGCTACTGTGTGACCTGTTCCCTGACACTTGCCAGAGCAGTCATCGACGTACCGCTGGCGGTATCGGCCCAGGCTTTGAGGAATCCGGTCACTTCGGCGTGGGGTAGCGGTTTCGTGTAGAAAAAGCCCTGTGCTGCATCACAGCCCTTGGCGCGCAGGAAGGCGAGCTGGGCTTCGGTCTCGACCCCTTCTGCGATGACACGAAAGCCGAGTTCCCGTGCCATTACAATAATCGCACCACAGACGGCTCGCTGGTCGCCTCCTGTCTCGATCCCCTCTACAAAACTGCGATCAATCTTCAACGCGTCGATCGGCATCGACTTGAGACGCACGAGGGACGAATGACCTGTACCAAAATCGTCGATAACGAGGCGAATGCCTATGGCTTTAAGTTCTGCCAGCACTCGTGACGCACGTCCGTGTCGCATCAACATAATCTCGGTCAGATCGAGTTGCAGACGCTCACCTGGGAGCTCGTGTCTCGCCAGGGTCTGAGCAATCAGTTCGGGCAAATCATCGCGAGCAAATTCCTGCTGGGATAGATTGACCGAAACGACAGGTGGTTCATCGTGGTCCTCGCCCCAGGATTTCGCGTGCCTGCAGGCCGTCTCGAGGATCCATTCGCCAATCGGCAGCATCAGACCAGTCGCTTCGGCCAGCGGGATAATCTCGCTGAGCGGGACACTCCCCCGCAACGGATGTATCCAGCGCAGCAGAGCCTCCAGGCCGATAAGCCGCCCGCTGGACAGATCGATACGCGGCAGATAATGCAGCGACAGCTGATCCTGCTCCATGGCCCAACGGAGCTCATCTTTTTCGTCGAAACGCTTCAACGCGCGCAATTTCATCGTTCCCGAATAGAAGGCCCGGCCATCGTCGCCATGCGTTTTGGCCTCATCGAGTGCATCGTGGGCTTTGGCAAGCAACATTTCAGCGTTGGATCCGTCCAGCGGGAACTGAGCGATGCCGATGCTGGGTGTGATCTTGAGGCTGTGTTGTTGATAGGTCACCGGTTCCGCGAACGCCTGCTGAACCCGGTCCGCAACCGTCATAATATCCTCGCGCGACTGGATCCCGGTAAGAACCATGACAAACTCGTCGCCACCGACCCGGGCGAGTACGTCGGATTCTTCCTCGAGTCGCACCAGGTGATCCGCGCCACGGAAACACCCCTGGATACGTTTGGCGGTTGCCCTAAGCACCGCATCGCCGACGGATCTGCCCAACGACTGGTTAATACGGCTGAACCGGTCGATGTCGATACACATCAACGCAAGACCGCGTTCGCGCAACCGTGCATCGGCCAAGACCGATTCGAACCGGGTTAGAAAGTGCTCTCGTTTGGCGAGCCCCGTCAGCGTGTCGGAAAACGAACGCTCCTCTGCGCCGACCGTGCTGATACTGCGGAATATGGCCAGCAACCGGTCCCTTCCTTTCACCAGCAGCCGTACTTCGTACTGGCCGCGGGCGGATCCACAACTCAGTTCCAGTTCAAAAGTGCAGTCGCTACGCGATTTAAGGGCCCGGCGGGTATTTTGCGCGATCAGCTCGGACGGGTGCGCCGGCCATACGTCGGCAAAGCACCGTCCGACCATCTCGGTTGGGCGCAGCACCGGGTCGCCCTCGGCCCCGCCCAAATGCTGCTGCACCATGCCTTTGCCGTCGATCTCGAAGTAGGCATCGGGCAACGCCTGCAGCAGCTCGGCGCTACTCGGCTCGATCTGGTCTAAACCCTTATCGGTGTCCTTTTCTCTCATTGAGCATCCTGACCGGTGGAGGCTTCACGACGCCGGTCGAATCACGTCTTTGAACGATGTTATCTGCGCCCAGCACGCCAGACCCGGCGACGAGTCACAGTTTTACAAGAGTGCCCAGGCTGGCCAGTGTCAAATCGCCCCGGTTGTCGCCCCAGAAAGACGCTTAGACCTGGCAGGCCATGGATTCAACGAGATATTTTCGTGCTCATACCAGCTCTCGCCGCCACGGGAGCGCCGGTTGTGCGCCCGGCCTGGTTGTCGCGAGGGCCCCGGCGGCACAGGCAAATTCCAAGGCAGCACCCGGTGACATGCCTTCCAGCAGGCCCACGGTAAGTGCAGCCGTAAAGGTATCGCCCGCACCCGTTGTGTCGATTGCCTTAGCCGGTGGCGGAGCTGCTTTGGCAATAGTCTCGCCCTTGAGTTTCAAAACGGCACCCTTGGCGCCGTAGGTGATCGCGATCATGTTTTCGCAACCGTTAATCGCATCTCCAACATAGGCCGCTTCCGACTCATTCATGACAATAAGATCGGCGCGACGCAAAATCTCGGCTGGCACTTCGGCGGCGGGAGCGAGATTAAGACAAAAAAAGCCACTGAATTGCGATGCCGCAGCCGCTATTGTTTCGACCGGCACTTCCAGCTGACAGATCAAAGCGTCAGCAACGGGCAAGCCCAGGCGTTCTGGCGAAAACTTCCGGTTTGCCCCAGGTGCGACGACGATCTGATTTTCGCCACTCGCGGCCACCGCAATCAACGCAACCCCGGTCGCGCTATCGTGATCAACAATACATCGGGACAAATCAACACCGTCAGCCCGCAACAACGCCAGCGCTTCGTCTGCCGCGGCATCGTCACCGGTGCATGCACAGAGATAGACATCGGCCCCGAGCCGTCGGGCGGCCAGTGCCTGATTGGCGCCCTTCCCACCCGGATACCGGGCCAGTTTTGCACCGGAGACCGTTTCTCCAGCGATCGGTAAACGCGACACGGTCGCGACCAGGTCGAGGTTGACCGAACCGACAACAACAATCGATGGATGCTGAGTCATTACTCCGCTACTGGCCCGAGATCTGAGTAACGAGCCAGTCGCTCCGCCAACAGATCATAAAATGCATCAGCATCGACGCGATGTATCCACACAGCGTTCTCAGGCCGGCCCGTAACGTTCCAGAAATCGACCGCGGTGTGGCCCAGTGTGAGCGCCGAATGTATTTCGACGGTTACGTTGCAGGCTTTGCCTTCAAAAATGTCCGGGCGCAACAGCCAGGCAATCGTGCAGGGATCGTGTAACGGTGATCCGTCCAGCCCGTACTTTTTGCTGTCGTGACGACCGTAGAACTCCAGCATGCCGCACGCGGCGCTGGCCACAGGATTATCGAGCTGGCGAATACGATCTATGCGAGATTTCGACGCCAGAACCTGATGTGTCACATCAAGACCCATCGCAACAATCGGACGACCACAGTTGAACACGACGTGTGCCGCGTGAGGATCGACAAGGATATTGAATTCCGCAGAGGCTGAGTGATTGCCTCCTTCTCGCATCGCCCCGCCCATCATCACTATCTTTCTGATTTTCGGCACAATATCCGGCGCCTTGACCATCGCCATCGCAATGTTGGTCAGCGGTCCGGTGGGTACCAGGATGACAGCATCATCATGGGCGGAGCGCAGGCAATCCACGATGAAATCAATGGCATGTTTTTCTTCCAGCGGCAATCGCGGTTCTTTGATTTCCATGCCGTCAATACCGGTCGAGCCATGTACGTTCTCGGCCGTGATCAGGTCTTGAACCAGTGGCCGCGCGCACCCGGCATACACCCGCACATCACGCCGACCGGCTAAGTCGCACATCAGCCGTGCATTGCGCTGTGTTAGTTCCAGCGGCACATTCCCGGCCACCGTCGTGAGACCGAGAATGTCGAGTTCCTCCGGAGATGAAAACGCAAGTAGTAGATTGATTGCGTCGTCCTGTCCCGGATCGCAATCGATAATGATGGAGTGCTTCGCCATTCTAGATCTTCTGAGGCCCGTCCCCAAACGCGTATGATAGATGGCGGTCCGGCAAAGTCCAAAGCAAGACTTGTTCCCTCCCCCCTCCGGGGCGAGCGAATACTTCTTTCCCGCCCTTATCTTGTTCCCTCCCCCCTCCGGGGCGAGCGAATACTTCTTTCCCGCCCTTATCTTGTTCCCTCCCCCCTCCGGGGCGAGCGAATACTTCTTTCCCGCCCTTATCTTGTTCCCTCCCCCCTCCGGGGGAGGGTTAGGGTGGGGGGCGGTTCCGCGTAATCCAATAACGGAGCACTTTGCAGGATTCCCCCT
>JAOTXU010000042.1 GCA_029862165.1 Gammaproteobacteria bacterium | reverse complement strand
ATGGTGATGCGATATATATCGTTCTACAATGAACGACGTCGGCACACGAGCATCGGAACGGCGCCGGCATTGTACGAGGCAAGGCGACCTAATTATGCGGTGTAAACAAAAACGGGTGAGCATCCCCGCACCTTTGGCTGTCGCCAAAGGCACGGTCGCCGTCAAGCGCCGCTGAGCTTAGGCGTTAGGCCGACTGAGTTGTGGTTGTAGATGCGGCCACATTTCAATTCTTGCACACTCTGAGGTGGTCATGCAAAATCCATTCTTCCACGGCGTCGGCGGAGTTCTAAGCGCAGATATTGCGGTGCCGGACCATGAGCGGGAACTCGGTTTCTACTCGAAAGTTCTTACGACGGGACCGGCGCCGCTGTGGCGAGACGATCTGACCAACAACCAAGGTACGCCGGTCATCGGCTTGGGGGCACGTTCACCTGAGTACGAAGCCCTCCCTCTGCAATGGATGCCGCACTTCCAGGTTTCCGATGTCGCCGCGAGCGCCGCGCGTACACTCGAACTCGGAGGCCAGGAGCTGATGCACGCCAAGGGCGACGATGGGCAAAGTCAATGGGCAGTTCTCGTTGACCCCACTGGCGCTGCATTCGGCGTAATCCCTGTCGTTTTCGATGAATCGAACGGTGCAAGTCATCTCGATAGAATTGGTTGCATCTCTTGGCTCTCGCTCGTGGTCTCGGACGTTTCGTCGATTTGCGAATTCTACGAACAAGTTGTCGGATGGTCGGCGGCCTCTGCCGCCATCGAAGGTAGACGCGAAATGCGGCGACCGGATGGTGTCGCCGCGGCGGAAATCTGCCCTATGAATGACGACAATGAGGGTATCCCTTCCGTCTGGTTACTTAGTCTGCCCGTCGACGACTTCGCGGAGAGTCTTAGACAAGTTCGCGATTGCGGCGGTGAGATCGTTGGGGAGGTAACAGGGGCCGGACACGCCGTCATTCGGGACCCGGTCGGTGTCTACGTAGCGTTGCAGGCCAACAAGTGATGCGCAGCGGCCAAACAAGCCATTGCAGCTGTCAAAGCTCCGCCGCCTGCGCGTGGCGCCTTGTGTAGGACCATGCTCGGCGGCTACGCTTTGCAGCAGAGAAGCGGCCACCTTGAGTTGTTACCTCGGGCCGCATCTGTAGCCCACCATCGTGAGCGCTTTAGGGATAGCGCGTCGATTCGAGCAAATCGTAATGACGGCTGTTGGTCTATTCTGTTGAAAAACTCCGTCAGCGGCCAAGCCCAAAATTCATTTGCGTTTTGAGCGGCTTTCTCTATGGTGGACTGGCGTTTCGGGCCCATAGGTTGCCAATGTTAGCTGTGGGTTTTAGTTAGTCAAAGTACATAAGAGAACATTCAAGACGGTGATTTTTAAATAAAGTGAATAATAAATTACAGGATCATGAGAAGGAAGACTACACATGAAGAACTCGTTCAAAAAATTAGCGGCAGTCTCAATGCTATTTGCCTTGATGATCACAGGTGCATGTGTCCAGCAGGGCACCGCGCCAGCGCCCGAGAATATCGGCGTCGTTTCGTCAAGGTATGCGCTGGCTGTTTTCTGGGCAGTAGCGGCCCGTAACTTCGCATTGTCATTGAGACGCACTTTTTCGCTCGCACCAGCCCGAAAGGGGGCACCCTCGAGTCTTTATCGCATGTCGCCTAACAGAGGACAATTGATGCGGCCGCACTTTTTCTGGCGCGAAAGGCACCTCCGCGTCAAGCGCAGCTGAGCTTGGTCTTTAGGCGGTCGAAGCAGCCATTGGATTTCCGCGAGGAATTGCCGACCGATACGGACTCGATTCACGCAGTTCACGCTACATCGTTCCCCACCACAACTGAGGCGAACCTTGTCGAAGCGCTTCGCAAGGTAGAGCTGCCGCGCCGGCAGAATGTCACGACAACGCTGTGGCTGAGAGTTTCTTCCATTCATTGAAGGCAGAACTTGTACGTGACCACCGATTTACCACTCGTTCCGAAGCACGCCAGGCTATCTTCGGGCACATCGAACTGTTTTATAACCGAAAACGGCGCCACTCATACCTCAATTACCGGGCGCCGCTTGAGTATGAGAGGATGAGCAGTGCCGCTTAATTAACGTGTCCATTTTACTGGGGGAGCATCAGAGTACATTTCTCCAGAAAGTAGGCTCTTAGAAACCTACACAGCCTGGAGATTCAGTAGGGGCCGTTGACGATCGTGGGCGAGCCCCAGAACGCAGCCCAGACAGTCTCGTCACGCACATAGTAGACCGTGTCGTTGTGGATGAACGAGCGGTTACGCTGTGCAAAGAAGGGAACCGGTGTTCCGGGTATCGATGGCAAGATAGAACCCACGCTGTTGAGTGAGGTTAACGACGGCATGTCCTTGTCGCGAATCTCGAACAGGTACAGTCCTGATTCTATCGCTAAGAATTGGTCTAAGAACTGGCTAACCAGATTGGCCGGTATGGCAAAACGATCGGTACCGTCTACATTGGCTTGATAGGTAAACGCATGGCGATCGAAAAGCGCTTCGCTGAACGAACCGAATTCGCCAAGTGTGATGCTACCGCGTGACAACGGTTGGGAGATTGTCGAGACATCAAACAGCTCTAGTTTGATGCCGCCAGTCTCTGCGGTACCCAGTCCGAGTAACAGATTGTCATTGACCGGGTGCAGGAAGTCGGAAAAGCCGGGGACTTCCAGCTCGCCGGCAATCATCGGATCTTCTGGTATGGACAAATCGAGTGTGTACAAGGGGTCGATAACCATAAAGGTCACCGCATAAGCCCGGTCGCCTAAGAAACGTACGCCGTAAAGCGCCTCGTTTGGTTTGCCGATCTCTTCCGGTCGTTGCTCATTGGGCAGCGTGGATACAATGTCCAGTGCAAGCTCCGATGTGGATTCGCGCAGGATGTACAACCGGTGGTCGACGAAATCTTCGCTATTCCAATCAAATTCCGAGGACAACAGCCGCAGATCGCCGTTGTATTCGTTTAGTCGGAAATCGGCCTGACCGCCCGTCCAAACGGTGCCGCGGACATCACCTGAACCACGGTAGGCCACGTCGGTGCCGGATAAGGCGAACTTGTGAATTCGGGTGCTGTTAAATGACAACGCAAAGTCGGGTCGCATCTCGGAAATGTAAAGCGCGTTTTCCGAAACATATAGCCCGTAGGTGTGTTCGTTATAACACGTGGTCGTAAACGCGGCCGGGTCGTCGATGGGCACGGCAGTGATACTGGTGAGCACCGGGTAGTTTATGCCGTCGTCTTCGCTGCTGATGAAACAGCGTTCAGCCGCGATCAATGGCTGGGTTTCGCCATTGATAGTGATCTTCGGCAGCATGTCGTCAAGTGTGACGTTTGCCAGGGTTTGCTCGTTTTGTGCCCGCTCAGTCTCGGTCGGGACGTAGTAGTGCAGGCCGTCGATATGCGGTGTGTAACGACTGACGATATAAACCGTGTTGCCGATACGCCGGCTGTCGACAAAGACACCATCAATTGTCGCGTCGAATTCCAGCACCGGGTTGGCCACATCGCTGACGTCATAGACGCGATAACCCATTTTTTCAGGGGCCCAAATGGCAATGTCAGTCCAAAACTGGCCAAAGGTGCCGAAGATCGAATTGGCCGTTAGCGCGAACATCCGGTCGGCTTCTATGTACATGCCCTGCACCGAGACGTTGTCGTCCAATGGGATCGTTCCGGCCAGTGTTGCTGTCGCACTATCCGGGTCGGTCGCGAGAATGCGGATCGACGGTTCCGGACTGCCGCCAGTATCGAGCGGGGTTGCCGGTAGCGGTGTCAGAAAAAAGCAGCAATCAATGAAACGACGTGGAGCAACGTAAAGATGGTTTCCGTCATAACGCACGGCATCCAACTCGTCGACATTCAGTTCCAGCGTATAGGTACTCGTGAAGTCAGCACCGGCTGGATCGAAAGGTATCGGCTCTGTAAGACCGGTCAAAGCTGGGGTGAGCGCGGTAAAAGCGGATTTGAGTGACGCTTCCAATGCGGCCGCATCAGGCACAGGGCTCAACTTCCCGACGGCCGGCGGTGGCGGGGGTGGCGGCGGAGGTGGCGCCAGGCTGTCCGTGGAACCACTGCCGCAACCGCCGATCAGCAGTACGGATGAGACGAGAAACGCGAGGCAGGGCCGATTCATTCCTTATTTATGCCATGACGGTGGCGAAATGCAAGGGCTTCGTAACCCCGCGATTTAACGGAATAACGCGCTTTGTAAAGACAATGGGGTCGAACCGCACTTTTTTGGTGCAGTCGTGGTTATTGGGTTCCGACCCCGGGGTTTCGAATTCAAGCATTCTGATTTAAAGCGGCGCTTCTCATACGATTTCGCGATCACATTACCGCAATAGCCGGTCTGGCTCGCTTCGTGATTTTTGATATATCTGCAGAGCTGGCGTACTTTTAATACCGCACTTGTTTCTTCCTATCCGTGCGTCACTCATCATCTTAGCGGAGGCTCCGATGAAAATTCTTCTTTCTGCTCTTTTCCTCGTTGCAGCCATCGGTTGTCAACCGGCCGACGAGCACGATGCGAAATCCGACGCGGCAGCAACCCGCCCCGACGTGCAACTCGCCGACGACGTTATGCTGGATGAGTACCTGGCCCAGTACGCGCCCTACGAGATGTTCTTTGATGCAAGCGGGCTCCCGGAAGAGGAAAAGGCGCTGCTTCGCAAGCTGGTTGACGCGTCTGGGCTTATCAGCGACGCGTACCTGCTACAGACATCCAAGGCCGCGATCGACATTCGCACCGAATTGGACAACCAACCGGGCCCGTCAGCCGAGAAAGCGCTAACTCTTTTGCGCCGCAACGGCATGCCGTATGACCAGCTCAAGGACCACGCCACGTTTGCAGGTGGCGAGCCGTACTACGGCGGTCATGAAATCTATCCACGCGGCATGACGGCCGAGACTTTTGACAGATACTTCGCCAAACTGGACGAGGAACATCAAGCTGCGTTTATGGATCCGTACACGGTCATCCGCGAAGATGAGCACGGGGGCTACTACGCAGTTCCCTACCATGTCGAGTATGCCGAGCAGATTGCAGAGATCGCTGCGCTGTTGCGAGAAGCCGCGGGTCTGGCGACCAACACTTCATTTCGGGACTACCTGCGTCTCAAGGCAGACGCACTCGAAAGCGACGACTATTTCGACGTCGACGTTGCCTGGGTCGAGCTTACGGGCAACCCCTATGAACTGGTGATTGGGCCCTTCGAGACATACTCAGACGGGATCAAGGGCGTAAAAGCGAAATACGAGAGTTTCGTGGAGATAGTCGACCAGGAAGAATCGAAAAAGCTTGAGGTTTACAAGAAGTACCTCCCCGCGCTTGAAGACAACCTGCCAATTCCGGACGAATACAAATCCAACGTCGAGGGTCTCACCGCTAAGTTTGTCATCGTGCAGGACATCCACCGTGGCGGTGAGGCGGGTGTCGGCTATCAGGCCGTCGCCGCCAATTTGCCCAACGATCCCAAGGTGCACGCCGAGAAAGGCACCGTTAAGACGTTTTGGAAGAACATGTTCAAGGCGCGTTTCGATACCATCATTCGCCCGGTAAGTCAGCGTTTGATTGCCGAAGATCAGCAGCAGTATCTTTCAGCGGACGGCTTCTTCCAGTTCGTCGTGATGCACGAGATTTGTCACGCACTCGGCCCGAGAACCGTGAAGGTCGGGCCAAAGAAAGGTCAGGCGGCCAACGCCGCGATCGGGCCTGTATACAGCCCACTCGAAGAGGGCAAAGCCGACATTGCCGGTATGCTGTCACTGGTTTGGCTAATGGACAACGGCGTCGTCGACGCGAACCGCGAGCGCGAGTTCTACGTTTCCTATTTGGGAAGCTTATTTCGGTCTGTGCGCTTCGGTACGCAACAGGCGCACGGCAAGGCAGCGGCATTGAGCATCAACTACCTGACGAATCAGGGCGCCATCGCCTACGATGCCGACACACAGCGATGGTCGATTGTGTTTGACAAGTTCCGCGACGGCGTCCGCAACCTCGCCGGAGAGTTGCTATTGCTGCTCGGCAATGGCGAAGGCGACGCCGTAATGGCCTTTTTCGACCAATGGGGAATGACGCCCGAGCTTCAGGCGGGACTCGACAGCATCACAGACCTGCCAATCGACGTGCTGCCCGAATACAAGATCCAGTGGGACTAATGAAAAAATGAAAAAAGGGGTCAGAGTGAGGTGGTCCCAGAAAAACGGACAGTAAGTTAGGGGTTGATTGCATAGTCTAGCTCAAGGGCCAGGGGCGCCCGGTTGCCGTTATGGGAATGGCGCCGTTTGCGGTTGTAGAACGCCTCGATGTAATCAAATATGCTGCGGCGCGCCTGGTCACGGGTTCGGTAATCGTTGTGATGGACGAGCTCGGATTTCAGCGTATGAAAGAAGCTCTCGGCGACAGCATTGTCCCAGCAACATCCCTGGCGCGACATACTGCATTGAGCGCCGTCGTGTTTCTCGTCGCAATCCCCTTGGCGCTCATTCGCCTTTACCTATCCGGCCACGGTTTGCTAACTACTGAGTTCGAGTTTGACTACGGGCCAATCCATTTAACTATCTGGGATATAGTCCTACTGGTTGTATCATTTGCGGTCGGGCTGACCACCTTCATTATCTTTGTCAGACAGGATCGTAAGCCTTAATCCCGCAGAAACGAAGGTAGTTATGATGGCACACTCGGCCTGACAAGATACAAAACGCGAATGAAGCACGCGGTAATGTAGGCTATGAACGAAGGATCGAATGCGCTTGTATTTTGGATTCTTGTTCCACTTTTCGTGGCGGTCGGACTATACCTTGTCTGGTACTCGCGTCGCCGAAAGAAGATGCTCGAAGCGTTTGCGAAAACGCATCGGTTTCGCATCAGGCCAGAGCGTAAAGAAGCTATACAGAAAACGCTTGATAGGTCCTTTTCACTCGATCGCAAAAATCTGGTGCGGAAGTTTGGCCAGTTATCGAGCCTTGTTGACGGAGGCTCTGTTTGGCTCTTTCGAACGGTTGAACTGATTGACCTGGACCCGTATGCCCAGGCGTATGTGACACACTATTCTCGCATCGTTGCGTTATTCGACATCACTACAGACCATGACGAGTTCTTTCTGCTGGATAAGTCCATGCAGGCAATACCGGTACTTCCCGGATCAAAACCGCCCGATTCCGATGTCACAGAGGTCGCGCGTCGGCTGGCGGCGTCGAGTAATTCGCGGCATGCTCTGTCGGTAACGTTGAAAAACAACCGCGGGCTTATCTATTTTCAACCGTTTGTGGTTGGAGGAGAGACGTTGAGCGACGTCGATTCCTTATACTCAATAGCAAAGAACATGTGCGACGAACTGTCCGGGAACGTATAACATTGGTCAAAGTTCATTGCTGAAAGCGGCGGGAGAGAAATGTACTCTGACCCCTTTCTTCATCATTACGCCGTCTCTCGCACCCAAAACTGTGAACCCGTTCACACTCATGGGCGCATCTGGCCGTTTTATGTGACATAAATCGGCGTGAATTTCTCCTTTACTCACTAACATTATCAGGCTGTCCCCACGGCAGAACCGGTGTCGTTCACCTATTGCTGACCGGCCATTGTGCGCCGGCGTGTGGAGATTTCTGTTAACGGATAACGATTGGTCCCAGGGAATGGAAAACGCTACACAGTGCAGGGTGCGATATGCGCCACAAGAAACTCATTCATATTCTGCCCGTCTGGCATGCGTGTGCTCTTTGGACATGTGAGGTCTCATGCGCGTCGCGTGGTTCCCCCGCCACAACCAATCGCAAAAATAACCCGATAAATTTGTTCTTAGCGCCTCGAGCGATCCTGATCCTCTCAGTGCTTTATGCGACGACATTCTCATCGGCTCTGGCGGGACAGGCCGTCACCTCTTTCGCCACGTTCAATGGTTCGATTGGCCACGTCGCCACCGGCAATACGAATGACACAACTGGTGCCTGCGCCTTTGGCACGGGTTCTTCGGCAAGTTTGACGCTGCCCGGAACTGCGGGCACGGTCCGCGCGGCCTACCTTTATTGGGCGGGAATCGGTCCACTCGACAACGCGGTTACGCTCGACGGGGCCCCCCTAACGGCGAGCCGTACGTTCACGGACACGGTACCGGCAACTGCCCCCCCGGTGAACTACTTTGGCGCCTTTGTCGATGTCACGGCCATGGTGCAGGCGAAGGGTTCGGGCGTGTATGTCCTGGATGGCCTGACTGTGGATTGGAGCGGCCTTGATTGCGGTTGGGCTTTCTCTGGCTGGGCGCTGGTGGCCATCTTCGACGACACCGCCGAGCCCTACAAGGTGGTACAGGTTTGGGATGGCTTCGAGCCGCTTGACGCCGCGTCGATCACTTACAACTTCAGTGGTTTTCAGACACCGTTGACACCCGACGCGAACTTTAGCTTCGTAATGTGGGAGGGAGACGAACCGGGGCCGTACAGCCACAACAATGAGTGGGTCGAGGTTGAGAGTGTCAAACTCAGTAACGCAGTCAACCAGCAGACGAAGTTCATCTACAACGCGACGGTGTCGGGCTTCCTCGATCCAGACAGGACGAACGTGTATGGCGTGGATGTGGATGGCTTCGACGTCTCCTCACACTTCAGTCCGGGCGCGACCACCGCGCTAGCCGAGTTTTCCACCGGTGGACCGGAACGCGTTCTGATCGCGGCACTCGTTCTCGATACCGCGAGCCTGGTCCCGGTTTCCGGAACAGTTTTCGAGGATGTGAATTACGGAGGCGGCGCCGGGCGCGATCAGGCGACGGCATCGGGAGTCGCGCGATCTGGCGCGCGCGTCGAGCTCTATGACGCAGCCGGTGTCTACGTCACCTTTACCACCACGGACGGTTCCGGCAACTACAGCTTCACCGGGCTCATCGCGGGCGACTACACCGTTCGCGTGGTCAACTCCACCGTAACTTCTTCGCGGACCGGTTACATACCGGGTTTACTCAGCGCGCAGACGTACCGTACGGATGCGAGCAGCGGCGCCGCTGTACCGGTAACAAACCGTGTCGGCGGCCAGGATCCGAGTGTTGCCGACGCCGGCAACGGCAGCGCCGGCGCAACCATGAATACGACAACCGGAGTCTTCACCGCGGTCGTCACCGGTACGGCACAATCAATTACCAACGTTAGCCTCGGTGCCGCCGACGTCACCGGCGTGGACTTCGGTTTCAATTTCGACACCATCGTCAACAGCAACCCGGCAGGCCAGGGTTCGCTGGATCAATTCCTGTCGAACGCGAATAACCTAGCCAACGCGGGTCTCGTCCAGGCGGGTCTGCCCGCAGGAATCGAGACTAGCTTGTTCATGATCCCGGGACCCGCCGATTCGCTGGGTCGCCCTGTCGATTCGGGTTGGGATGGATCCACTTTCGTGATCGCACTGCTCGCCGATCTTCCAATCGTGATCGACCCGGTGCGGATCGACGGTTACACCCAGGAGAACGCGCAACCCAATACCGTTGCATCGCCGGCTCCTACGGATGCCGTGCTGCTGATCAAGCTGGACGGTACCGGTGCTGGTTTGGACGGTTTCAATATCACCGGTGGTGGCAGCACCGTGCGTGGAATGATTGTGACGCGGTTTTCCCAGGACGGCATAGAGCTCGCTTCCAACAACAATACGGTGGAAGGCAACTACATTGGTACCGATGCCTTCGGAGCTTCGCTCGGCAATGTGAACGACGGAGTACGGATCTCATTCGGCTCTAACAACGTCGTGGGAGGACCCGCCCCGGCGGCGCGAAACGTCATCTCCGGCAACGGGCTAAACGCGGTGGTCATGACCAGCGTAGGCACCACGGGCAATATTGTACAGGGCAACTACATCGGCACGAACGTCGCGGGGATACTGGGCCTCGGTAACGGCGAGTGGGGGTTGCGATTCCAGGGCGATGCCAACAGCAACACGGTTGGCGGGCCTGGGGCCGGGGACGGCAACGTCATTTCGGACAATGGCATCGGCGGGATCCGGCTCAACGGCACGAATACTGTAGGGCAGGTGATTCAGGGAAATCTGATCGGCACGGACGCGACTGGCACAGGCAACCTTGGCAATTCCGGCCCCGGAATTCATCTCGAGGGGGAGGCCTGGGATACGATTATCGGCGGCATTGCCCCAGGAGAGGCAAACTCTATCGCATTCAATGGCGGTGCCGGCATCACTATCCTGGACCCCGGGGGAGGTCCGACTACACCGTCCTACGAAAACCCAATTCGCGGCAATTCGATTCATTCTAATGGCGGGTTGGGGATCGACCTGGACGACGACGGGCCCACCGGCAACGATGCGGCACCCGACAATGATGACGGGGCCAACAAGTTGCAGAACTACCCGCTGCTCGTCTCCGCGGGGTCGTCGGGGGGCTCGACGAACGTGACCGGCACCTTGACCAGCGGCTTCGGTACGACCTACGACATCGATTTCTATTCGAATCCCGCAGCAGACGTGCCGACGGGGTTCGGTGAAGGCGAGGTTTACCTGGGATCGGACAGCGTGACAACGGATGGGACCGGTGTCGCGACGATCAATTCAACGTTGCCCGTCGCGGTTACGATCAGTCACGTCGTAACTGCAACGGCAACAGATCCTAACGGTAACACGTCGGAGTTCGGTCCCAATGTCACCGTGACCGCGCTCGCAACGATCAGCGGCAGCGTCTATCACGACATTAACAACAACGGTAACTTCGACGCCGGAGAACTGGGAGTTGGCGATGTGTGGGTCAAGCTCGTTGTCGGTGGCTCCGTGGATCAGGTCGT
>JAOTXU010000040.1 GCA_029862165.1 Gammaproteobacteria bacterium | reverse complement strand
TTGGTCTGTAAGCCGCTTTACCTCTTTTCGAGTTAGTCCCGTAAGAATTGCGATGCGTGAACCAGAAGACTTTCGGCCGGGTAAGGCGAAGTCTTCGGCAGCAGTCTCAACGAATACGGTTTTAGCTACCTCCGCAAATTCTCCGTAAGCAATTCCGTGCCGAATCAAAATTCGTACCAACGGCCGTAACAAACGTCGAAACGCAGCCAGGAGTCCCTGCTTCAGTCCACGATCCGTTCCTGGATCTTGATTGGCCGCTGATTTCACCGTTTAATACTCGCTAAGCTACAGAATCTATTGGGAAATATATCCCATAAGAACTAGAGGTCAAGCGAGTTGACATAACTAGTACCTGATTAGGGACGCGAAAGGAAGAGGAGTGCATTAACTTGATTCGGTAAGTCGCCGAGCCTCGGTCGAATGTGTTCCCAGCCGAGCGGGTTTTTTGGTCAAGGTTTGATCAATTTCGACGATCAAAACGACCCTCGCATATAACATAATTCGATGAAAATTAAGGATTTCTCTTGCATTAAGTCAAACCGAGCGCCGTTTGAGTTTCAAAGCCGGGCCTAGCGGGCAGCCAAGCTACTGTGGGGTCTGGATCTGGGCAAAATAACAGCCCGAAAATCCAAGTTATTGCGCTTGATTCCTCCTGGTTTGCGCACAAAGTGGGCTAAGTCTCTAAAAACCCAAAAAAAAAGCCGGCTTCCGTGCCGACTTGAGATTCCTCATCGTTGGGGGATTCTGAGGTTGGTGAGTCAAACTTCGAGACTGAAGTAAGACTCAAAACCACCATACGGGACGGTGGTCCGAGTAACTGTGACGCACGTCACGTAATGGGGAAACGGTGCTTTTAAGCACCGCCGTTCAATCGAAGGTCTTCACCTTGGCTTTTTCGCGCAAGCCAATAACAAGATCAGAAATGGACTTTTGTTGTAGCTCTCGCTCCAACTCCTGTTTGACGCTTTCCAGATCGGGCGTAGGCAGTACGCGTTCATCTTCTTTCAGAATAACGTGCCATCCAAACTGGGTCTGAACCGGTTCGTTTGAGTGACTACCGGATGACATATTGGCTACTGCATTCCCGAACTCCGGCACCATCGTTTCTTTTGTGAACCAACCAAGATCGCCGCCACTTTTTCCAGATGGCCCGATAGAATGTTTTGCTGCTAGCTCCACGAAATCCGATCCGGAACCCAGTTGACTGATTATTTCAGAGGCAACACCAGGAGAGGAAACCAGAATGTGACGAGCCTTGTATTCAGTTTGAGAATCGCCACTATATTTTTTGTCGTAGAGAGTTTGTAATTGGGTGCTTGTGACAGGGTTTTTATTCACATGGCGCTCAATGTATTTTTGCGCCAGGAACGTCAGTTCCTGCAGCCGTAACTGCGCTGAAACTGTTGAATCAGTGTGGATTTTTTGCTTTTTGGCCTCGGCCCCGACAGCGACGAGCTTGATCAATTCCTCGCTCAGTGCGGCCTTCTCTTCAGGCGTAAGGTCAGCGGATGGCTTTCTTGTTCGACTGGCGGAAAATGCCTCGAACATCTCTTCGGTTATATCCGTGCCGTCTACTTTGGCCAAAGTGCCTGCTTGTGTTGATGCCAGAGCGCCGGATAAAAATCCGCTCGCCAGTAGCAAGACTATTGTTTTCTTCATGATCCTTCCTCTTGAGCAGCTCCGGCTTCGGATGGTGCCAGCGCACTGATAGCTAGAGCATGTATTTCATTTTGCATCAGGTCTCCGAGAGCTTGATAGACCTGCCTATGCCTGTTTAGTTTCGACTTGTTTTCAAAGTTTTGCGATACGATTCGAACGTAAAAGTGACCGCGCCCATCGCGGGCGCCTGGATGGCCCCGGTGCCGATGGGATTTATCGGTGATCTCCAGTTCGATCGGTACAAGCGACTGCAATCGCTCTTTGATCTGTGTGATGCGGTCATTCATGGCGAAGGTGGTTTCTCGATAGGAGCATCTGCGGGCTCCTCTGAAGGCAGTTTCTTTGCCAGCCATATGCCTTGCAGTATGAAGAAAACAATCGTCAACCCGAGCATGCCGAATAACTTGAAGTTTACCCAGGCCTCTTCTGAGAAGGTGTAAACAACAAAAATATTGGCCGCACCCATAAAGAAAAAGTAAGCGGCCCACATCAAATTCAGTTTTCGATAGGTCTCATCGTCGAGATCGACACTGTGCTCCAGCATTCTTTGGATTATCGGTTTCTCGCCTAGGTATTGGCTTGCCAGAAATACCAGCCCGAAAAGCCAATTGACAACTGTTGGCTTCCACTGGATAAAGAGCTCATTACGAAGAGCAAGGGTGATTCCGCCAAAAATAAACACCAGAACCGCGCTGACGAGATGCATGCGCGAGACTTTGCGGGTAAACACCCAGTAAGAAAGTACCTGCAGCGCCATCGCGACAATAATGACCGCCGTCGCAACATAGATGTCGTACAACTTGTACGCGACGAAAAACGCTATTACCGGCAAGAAGTCGTAGAATATCTGCATTTACCCTCAGCGCGGTTAGTTGAATTGAGCCAGTATTTTCAAATCCATCCTCGTGACCCTCAGCCACGACTGATCAATCGTGTAGTTGACATAATTCGGGGCGGCGGCGTTGTCGTCTATCCGACTGACTCCTGCTACGCGCTAGGGTGCCACGTCGGGAATAAATCGGCTATGGAACGCGTCCGCAGAATTCGCCAGGCGGGAAGAAACCACAATTTTACTCTTGTCTGCAAGGACCTGTCAGAAATATCTTTGTATGCCCGTGTAGACAACGCAACGTACCGCAGGTTGCGATCACTGACACCGGGCCCGTATACCTTCATTCTGGTGGCCACCCGCGAGGTGCCAAAGAGGCTGCAGAATCCAAAGCGAAAGACTATCGGAATCCGGGTTCCCGATCACGCCGTTTGTCAGGCTATGTTGAGCGAATTGAACGAACCAATCATGAGTTCTACGTTATTGCTACCGGGCGAGCCGTTGCCCATGACCGATCCAGAGGAAATGCAGGACCGCCTGGAAGCAGATGTAGATGCGGTAATCGACAGCGGCAGCTGCGGACTGGATCTGACCACAGTTATTGATATGGCCGGATCGACCCCAAGAGTCATTCGGCAGGGAAGAGGCGTAGTGGTAGGAATTGAGGGCTGAGCGGCATGCCGACTTGCGTATAATGGCTTGATGCAAGGGCTGACTCTCATCCAAAAAATCATTCTGTTCGCCCCACCTGCGCTTCTGGCTATCACCTTGCATGAGGTGGCGCACGGTGCGATGGCCAGACATTTCGGTGATCGCACGGCAGAGATGCTGGGGCGCCTGACGATCAACCCCCTGAAGCATATCGATCCGATCGGTACCGTCGTGGTGCCAATTGCATTGCTGGTTTTGGGGTCATCATTTCTTTTTGGTTGGGCAAAACCAGTGCCGGTTGCGACCCGAAACCTGCGCAATCCGAAACGCGACATGGTCTATGTCGCGGCCGCCGGACCTGCGGCCAACCTGCTAATGGCCCTCGGCTGGGCGATCTTGATCAAGATTGTCAGCGAACTGGGCCTGGTCAGTCAGCCGGCATTTCAGGCAGTCGTGGTGATGGCCAGTTTCGGTATCACTATCAACGTCTTCCTTGCAGTGCTTAATATGCTTCCTATTCCGCCGTTGGACGGCGGCAAAGTGGCGAGTGGTTTGTTGCCGCTACGAATGTCGTCCACGCTTGACAGAATTGAGCCCTACGGGTTTTTTGTTCTTTTGGGTCTGATGTACGCCGGTGTGCTTTGGCCCATTATGATGCCGATAGTTAAAGGCACTAACGAGCTGATCATGATCTTGACTGGACTGTAGGAATCGATGGTCTCGGAAAACAAGCCGGCAGGCAGCAGAATATTGTCAGGGATGCGATCGTCAGGGAGTTTGCATCTCGGGCACTACCACGGCGTCTTGAAGAACTGGCTCAAGCTTCAGCACGAGTATGAGTGCTATTTTTTTGTGGCCGATTGGCACGCGTTAACCACGAATTACGATGACACCAGTAAGCTCGAAGAGCAGATGTGGAGCATGGTTATCGATTGGTTGGCTGTGGGAATCAATCCAAAGGTCGCGACGGTTTTTGTCCAGTCAAGAGTTCCGGAACACGCGGAATTACTTTTGCTGTTATCGATGATTACCCCCCTCGGTTGGCTGGAGCGTGTACCGACATACAAAGAGCAACAGGAAAAGCTGAAAGAAAAGGACCTGGCGACGTACGGATTTCTTGGTTATCCGTTACTGCAGGCGGCCGATATTTTGATGTACAAAGCCGACGCCGTGCCAGTGGGTGACGACCAGGTTGCACATGTCGAGTTGACCCGAGAGATTGCTCGTCGCTTCAATTACGTTTGCGGGCGCGAGCCGGATTTCGAACTTAAAGCGAAGCGCGCAATTCGCAAACTGGGTGGTGAAAAGCAACGTATCTATCAGGATGCTTTAACCAAATACCAAGAGCGCGGAGATGCAGATGCGCTGGCGGCCGGTCAGGCAATGATTGAAGCTCATCCAAACCTGACCGTCGCTGACAGGGAGCGTTTGTTGGGTTACATTGAGGGCAGTGGTCGAACTATATTGGTTGAGCCCCAGGCTTTGTTGACAGAGGTTCCCAAATTGCCCGGCCTGGATGGACAGAAAATGTCCAAGTCCTATGGCAATACAATCTCATTGCGCGAAGATACAGACGTCGTCGCCAAGAACATCAAGAAAATGCCGACCGATCCAGCTCGAGTGCGGCGATCCGATCCGGGTGATCCGGAGAAGTGTCCCGTGTGGGAATTCCACAAAATCTATTCCGACAAGCAGCGACAGGAATGGGTGCAAACAGGTTGCCGCACTGCCGGAATTGGTTGCATAGACTGTAAGAAACCAGTAATCGATGCGGTGATTGCCGAACTTGAACCGATACAGGCGCGCGCAGCAGAACTTGAAGCAAACCCTGATATGGTTCGTAGCATCGTGACCGAGGGCAGTGAACGGGCACGTGATACAGCTCGGGAAACGATGGATGAAGTGCGTCAAGCTATGGGCTTGAGATACCGTTAATGATATGAGCTCCGAGATAGAAAATCCTTCTGACACCGACGGGCGGCACCCGAACCCAAGCAATCACCCGGTTCAGGCGGAGATGCCCTTTGCCATGGTGGAAGGTGAGCCAATCACAGAGGTACCGGTCGATCTCTATATTCCACCGCAGGCGCTGGAAGTTTTTCTGGAAGCCTTCGAGGGTCCGCTGGATCTGTTGCTGTACCTGATCAAGCGGCAGAATCTCGACATACTGAATATTCCTATTGCCGACATAACACGTCAATACACTCAGTACATCGACATGATGCAGGAGTTGCAGCTTGAGCTGGCTGGAGAGTATCTGGTCATGGCTGCCATGCTCGCGGAGATCAAATCGCGAATGTTACTGCCGCGTCAGCCGGGGGTAGAAGAAGACGAAGACGATCCGCGTGCCGAGCTTGTTCGGCGATTGCAGGAATACGAGCGTTTTCGCGCTGCGGCACAGGAATTGGATGCGTTGCCGCGACTCGAACGGGATGTGGTAGTAGCTGAAGGTCACGTTACCGAGCGGCGTACCGTACAGATGCTTCCGGATGTTGCCCTTAAGGAAGTACTAATCGCATTTCGCGATGTCATGCAGCGTGCGGAAATGTATGCGCATCATCATGTGCAGCGCGAGGCGCTTTCAGTCCGGCAAAGAATGTCGGATGTGCTGTCCAGGTTGCAGGACGTTGAGTTTATGGAGTTCACAGCACTGTTTGATCCGCGCGAAGGGCGGCTTGGTGTCGTTGTCACCTTTATAGCCATTTTGGAGCTCATTCGCGAAGCGGTGGTTGAAATAGTGCAGGCAGAAGCTTTTGGCCTGATTCACGTCAAATCGACTGGCCGGGAGTCCCAGGACGTGTTCGAACTAGTAGAAGATCAGATTGGCGACGAAAATGAAAAATGATTTGCTGAAAAACATCATCGAGGCCGCGTTGCTGGCGTCTGGCCGGCCGTTATCGCTGAGTGAGTTACGTGATTTGTTTCCACATAGGCAGCGGCCCGAACTTGCCGCGTTAAGAAATGCGATAAAACAACTTCAGTCGGAATTTGAGGGCCGCGGAATAGAATTGATTGAAGTCGCAACTGGCTTTCGTATTCAGGTTCGCCCATCAATGATCGATTGGTTGACCAAACTATGGGAGGAACGTCCTCCGCGCTATTCCCGCGCGCTTATGGAGACGCTGGCCCTCATCGCCTACCAACAGCCGATTACTCGCGGTGATATTGAAAACGTACGCGGAGTCGCGGTCAGCGCCAATATTATCCGAACCATGCTCGAGCGTGGATGGATAAAAGTTGTCGGGCATCGCGATGTGCCAGGCAAGCCGGAGCTTTTTGCGACAACGCCGCAATTTCTTGAGTACTTCAGCTTAAAGAAGCTTGACGATCTTCCGCCACTGGCTGATATAACCGACCTCGACACATTCGTTCCTCAGCTGGAATTCGATATCGAAGAATCAATACCACCGTTACGTGTCGTAACGGATCATGGCGAGCTCCTGGAAGACGAGGATTCTTCAGAAGACGACGTCAATGAAGCACTGAGCGACGACCTGGAAGACGACTTGGACGATGCGGAAGTCGTTGAAGAGAACATACGTACGATTGACTGACGACACTCCCGAACGAATTCAGAAAGTGCTGGCTGCTGCTGGCATCGCATCTCGGCGCCAGCTTGAAGCGTGGATCAAGGCGGGGCGCATAGCTGTCAACGGAGTCCCCGCCAGTCTGGGTCAGAAAATCACTCGTTCCGATCAAGTCAAGATCGATGACAAGCCTGTGTCCCTTACCGTCGCGCAGCAAGTACGTGTGCTGGCCTATAACAAGCCCATCGGAGAGATCTGTACGCGATACGATCCCGATGGGCGCGCAACGATATTCGACCGGTTGCCCAAATTGCGTGCCGGTCGCTGGATCAATGTTGGCCGCCTGGATCTGAACAGTTCAGGTTTGATATTACTCACGACGGACGGTCAATTGGCCGATGCGTTAATGCGGCCGGCAAGTGGCATCGCCCGCGAGTATCACGTGCGCGTATTGGGCACCGTCAGCGAATCGATGCTGACACGACTGCAAAAGGGGTTGCAGTTAGAGGACGGACCGGCACGTTTCGAATCTGTCGAGGCGCGACATGGCAAAGGCGCCAATCGGTGGTATGCCTGCCGTTTGCGTGAGGGCAGGAATCGTGAAGTCCGCCGTCTTTGGGAAGCTGTCGGTTGTCAGGTCAATCGACTGATACGTACCCGCTACGGATCAGTCCGGCTCCCCCGTGATTTGCTGCCGGGACAAAGTCGAGAACTCGATACCAAAGAGATTGCCACGCTTCATCGAGCCGCCGGCTTGGGTGATTGAGCGTTAAAAGTACGGCCGCTTATTCCCTGACTGGCGGGGCCCAACAAGTACAGATAATTATTGACCAGTGATTCCGGCGCGGCGGGAATCATCGGATCCTCACCGGGATAGGCGGCCGGTTTCCATCTGGAAACCGAGGGCGGCCACGCCGAACCGCGATACGCAGACACTACGGTAGGAGCGGCTTTTTGGACAGGACGTCCTTATGCCGCGGAACACAGGGATGTGCGAGAGCGACCAGCCGCGATTGCCAAGACTTCGATAACCGGCTTATTAAATATTAGCCGCCAGGCGGCTGGACTTGCTGCCTGACGTTGTCGCTGGCACCGACAGTATCGAGAAATGCGTTTGCCGCGTCGATGTCATTTTTTTCGTGTCGCAACCGACGGTAAGCGTTAACGATTGCCTGGTCACGCTGTGTATCCGATCCGATCGAATTGATCAGGCTCAATATCTCACTTGTATCGAATCCGCTGCTTGCAACGAGGCTGGCCAGCGCCTGGTCTTTTGTCTCACCCGACCGCAGGGATCGAACCCAACGACTGGCCGCTCGTGGATCCGCTCTTGACCAAACCTGCACTACTGAGCCAACAGCCTGTAAGTTCTGATCGGTGTCACTACGCATGGCCCAACGCGATGCGGCAACAGGATCGGATCTTGCCCAACGGCTAAGTGCTTGATGGATCGCCAGTGTACGGTGTTCGGGTGCCAGTTCACTTGCGATCCGCAGAGCAGACTGTGGATCCCGATGCGAGAGATGCATCACGACGCGGGCAGCAGCCGCGTCGTAAGCAGAACTGCTTCTGAACCGGCTTAGCCAGGTCATCGCCAGGTGCGGGTCCTGGCCCGCTATAGCAGAGCTAATACCCTGGATCAACGCGCCACGCTCTCCATCCGGGACTTGTCCGACCATCGAGGCAGCCAGATCGGGATCGCTTTGAGCTATGACTCCCGCCAGGCCGGTGACTGCCTTTATGTAGGCATCTCCAGACAATGTAGAGACCCAGGCCATGGCAGCCTGGGGATCGCTGTGCGCCAGGCTTCCAGAAATATTGGTGTACAGCTTGTCCCGTTCCCTACCCACAGGCAGCTGAGAGACATACTGCATGGCAAGCTGGGGATTGGAATGTCCGACTTGCTGCAGGACTCTGGCCAATGCCGATTTGCTCCTCGAAGGATCACTCGCCAACGCGGCTTCCAGTGCTCGGTGCGGATCCGACTGAGCCATCCGACTCAGGATATTGGGCAAATACTGTGCACGCCGATCCGCGTCGAGCGTTTTAACCCATTGCAACGCCGCCTCCGGATTTGTCGAGGCCAGTCCATTTCCAATGTGGTCCAGCAAGCTGCGCTGGTTGGGGGAATTCATGGCGGCCAGTTCCTGAATCGCCGCTTCCGGGTCCTGCTGGACCCAAACAGAAAAAACGGCCTGGTAGACACTGTTTTTTGCCTGGCCGCTCAGCTGCGATGCGATCAACAAGGCATGTTGCGGATTGCTCCTGGCATAGCTTCTCAAACCACTTTGCAGGTATTGATTGCGTTCTTGTAAATTGGGGTTGGCCATCAAGCTCTGAATGGCCGTTTCCGGATCGTCGTCGATCCAACGATCGAGTACGGAAGAAATGAACTGGCGCCGCATTTCCAGGTCGCCAATGCTCTGCGCACGGTCCATGGCCGTTACCGGATCGTTGCGTGCCCAAACGTGGCCGACACGCCGGATTGCGTCCCATCGGCCGTTTATGTTTTTCATGCTCAGCGCTTCCTGCAGCGCTGTTTGCGGATCGTAGTTCGCGCGAATGCCTATTGCTTCACTTTGCAAATATTCGAGATTGTGACGATCCGCGAGCTGCGATTCCACGGCATTGAGCATACCTGGATCCCCGCGTGCCACTGATCTCAATACCGCATCACCGGCTATCTTTCTTTGTCTCAAATTGACGAGTGAGTTGGCCGTGGCAATCGCAGCGTTGGTGTCCGACCTGGCCCAGTCTCTAAAAACGCTGCTGATGATCTGGCCGTCGACATCGAGATCGATCATCAACAAATAATCAACCGCTGCGATTGGATCAATTTCGACATAACGAGAGAACAATATATCCAATGCAGCGACGCGGTCGTAGCGATCGGCGATGACTACGGCTTGCTGAATCAATTGTTCGAGTTCGGCGGTATGCGCCCGACCGGCGACAATGTAGAGCGCCTCGGTCTGGGCAAAATCGGTCGGCAGTTCGAGAACGTTATCGACACTGCGCATCTCGTCGTAGTGACTCTCACGGTGACCTTTGGCTGCGCTAATTGTGATCTTTGCTGCCGGAGGCTGATAGTCAAATGGCAAAGCATCCTTTTTGCCGGGTGCTGCAACCGGAAGCGGGGAACGCGCAAACCAGCTATTCCATTGACTACCGACGACAAAGCTGGCAACTGCCACGATTAGCATCGTGACGGCAAACGGAACCTTGTTCATTGCGCCAGTGTCCTTGCGCCGACCGTTTTAGTGGCCGATGGCGAGTGTGAGTTTGTTTAGGAAAGTATACGCCAGATGCCGGCAAGCGTCGTCTCACATCAAACACCCTTTGATTCAGGCGCTTGGATAATTGAACTCAGGGGTCAAGTTGAAGCCTACGCATTTCTTGCGCCGATCAAATCGAAAAATGCGTAAAGCGTAGACTTGACCTCGTTTCCACGTTTCCATCGGTGGTATGTATGTCGGTTGCGTGAGGGCAGGAACCGTGAAGTCCGCCGTCTTTGGGAAGCCGTAGGTTGCCAGGTCAATCGCCTGAAACGTACCTGCTACGGATCAATTCGGCTTCCGCGAGATTTGCTGCCGGGACAAAGCCGGGAACTCGATACCAAAGAGATAGCCACGCTTCATCGAGCCGATAGCTTGGGCAAATGAGTTGTGATGGCTTACCTATATTCGTACAAGCACTGTCTGACGAAAGAACCAGGCGGCCGGTTTCCATCTGGGAACCGACGGTCGCATGTTAGATTGCCATCGGGCAGCAAACGACCCAATATAGATAGTCAGTCCACCTCTCCGTGATACTGGACACAGCTGGCAGGTATCTGTCAGTGAGGGGGGACATGCACCCGTAGACTACGAATAAAACGACCCAAACACTTGATGTTCACGGCTTTGGCTTCGAGTCTACAGGTGCGCTTGAGCTCATCAACGAATACTCAGGGCTTGCCGTTACACCGGCTCACCTATATTGCCTTCGCAGAGCTCAAAGCCTGCATGTCCCTGTTGCGCAATTTAGCACTTTGGAGATGAGTAATGCACAGGGAACTGGCTCAATTTTCAGCAGTGATTGGTATCGACTGGTCAGACAAAAAGCACGACATCTGCGTTCAGGCAGTCGAATCGGATGAACGCCAATTTTCTCAGATTCCACACAAGGCAGACAAAATCGATGAATGGGCGCAGTCGATGCACCAGCGCCACGGCGGCCAAATGGCTGTAGCGTTAGAACTGTCGAAGGGGCCGATCGTGGCGGCCCTGCAGAAGTACAATTTCTTCGTAATCTATCCCATTAACCCGACCACGTTGGCCAGGTATCGCCAGGCCTTTAATCCCAGTGGTGCCAAAGACGATCCGAGCGATGCTGAGTTGGCCCTGGATTTGCTGGTGCATCACCCCGATCGCTTTGCACCCCTCAATCCGCAGAGCGTTGAGATGCGCACCCTGATGACGCTGGTAGAGCAACGGCGACGCATCATGAATGATCGTGTCCGTACGACGAATCGGCTGAGAAATGCGTTAAAACAATACTATCCGCAAGTGCTGGACTGGTTCGACCGCATCGATACGGTGTTGTTCTGTGACTTCATTCGACGCTGGCCGTCGCTTGCACAGGCCAGGCGCGCCCGGCGTGCAACCTTCGAGAAGTTCTTCCGTGAACACAACATGTCGCGCAAACCGGTGCTTGAGCGGCGAGTAAAAGCGATTAAGTCGGCAACACCGCTGACGACGGATGAGGCGGTGATTGTGCCCTACCGTCTCCAGGCACTGACACTGGTAGATCAGCTTGAAGTCGCTCTCGGGTCAATCAGGATGTATGACAACGAGATCGCCGCGCTGGCACCGCAACATCCGGACTATGACCTGTTCAGCGCACTACCAGGGGCCGGTCCTTTGTTGGCACCGCGCCTCCTGGTTGCGTTTGGCGAACAACGAGATCGTTTTGCCAATGCGGCTGAAGTGCAAAAGTACTCCGGCATAGCACCCGTAACAGAACGTAGTGGTCAGAAGAACTGGATTCATTGGCGATGGCAGTGCCCCACGTTCCTGCGCCAGACGTTCGTCGAGTGGGCCGCTCAAACTATCAACAAATCGTACTGGGCCGGCTTGTACTACTATCAGCAAAGAACCAAGGGTTGCTCCTACCAGGCTGCTGTCAGGGCTTTGGCGTTCAAGTGGATCCGAATACTGTATCGTTGCTGGAAGACACGAACACCGTATGATGAATCTAGGTACCTCAAGGCCCTGAGGGATCGTGGTTCACCACTGCTCGGGGTCGAAACAACTTGACTGAATGACTCAGGGCGTGAAGCTGTCAGTGA
>JAOTXU010000027.1 GCA_029862165.1 Gammaproteobacteria bacterium | reverse complement strand
TACGTCCATACCCGCATCGCGCAGGAACGCTGTTATGATCCGACTTCCGCGATCGTGCCCGTCAAGGCCGATCTTGGTAATTAACACTCGCGACGGACTGGACATTCCGAATTACCTCGATACCTGAACCGCTACCCCGCTCGGCCTAATTGTTAAATAGTTCAGCGTTGCCTGGGTCCCGTATCAAGATAGCAGGTCGCATCTAACGCGCATCGGCCCTAGTGGCCATTGTTTTGACTCTTTTGGCCAAATATCAATGGACACATTAGAAATTGGTGGCCATGGGGCCGCTCTCGGCCATCCGTGGCCTCCGCGGTATTCGCGCGTCCTGCGCATCACGGAATCGAACAACCGGCACGCGGATTTTCAGTCTGCACATTGGTTAGTTCCGACCTATTCTACTCAAGGCGTTAAGCATGGCCTGCATTGGCCAAAACTGCAGCACTATGCTGAGCCTGGCCCGACTAACTCTCGCGGACCTCACAATGTCCTTTTGTCACCGACCATTCTTGTATCGCTTTCACTTCAGCCCAACTTTCAGGCGACAGTTGGTAATGTCGACCGTCTGCTTTTTAGGCGACCGCTGACAATTGGTGATTCCAGTTCATCTCAGTCAAGCGTTCTTGACCAGCTTCCGGTTAGGGTCGATCTGAGACGCCCACTCTCCAGCGGCCAAATGACCGGTATGCATCGCAAAGGCGCCCATCGCAGTGCATCAAGATGATGCTCAAACGGCACTCTGATGGTTTTTCGATAATATAAAGACTCTTTTCTGTTTCGCCGCCATCAGCTACCTGCGCAACGGAAGTTTCGGTGTCCAAAATATTCCAGTTAACTGGTGTTTTTTCGTGGTTTTTGCGCATTTCCACCGGTTTGTTTTGGACATCGGCTGCCTGAAAACCAAAAAATAATCAGGAATGTATTGTTGTTCGACGGACTCATTAGGAGGCGGACGCTCTATCCAACTGAGCTACCGGGGCAGAGATCGTCACAAGAAAATATTACCGGTTTTTGATACGCCGCGCCGCGCCGGAGGCTCCCTTCGACACTGCGTTTCTCGGGCCCGGCCACTCGCCGCCGGTTGGGCAGAGCCTATCCCGTTGATGCCTTTTCCCGCATAATTTTGCGTCGCCAACCCACGGCGAAAAACACCGCAAGCACAGCGCTCAGAAGAAACGCACTGGCTGTTACTTCTGGGCCTCCAGGTGGTAAGGGGTGAAGGCTCAGCCACGCGATCTCGGATCCTTCGGTCTCGATGCGTGCGGATATTTGTTGGCCGATGCTGACGGCGCGAACCCCAGCGGCGTAGATCCCGGGGGACAGGACCAGAACGACCAACCCACCAAACAGGAAGTTGAGAATCCAGAACAGGATTCCCGGCAATCGCCAGCTGACGAAAAACATCGCAGCCAGATATGAAATCAGGATTGTCATGGCCATCGTCATGATGTCAATGAATATTGAGATCTGCTCGCTGAACAGAGAAATCAATTCGTAGTCAGTCATGGGTTGAACCCGTAATCAACGGTATGGTGCCAGCTAATGTCAGCATACCGCAGGACCGACAGCTCTTCTGCTGCGCACCGTTCGTTAAGATGTACGCCAGCGCGTTTGGGTGGAATTGGACTGCGAATTCTCAGCAGCGCTAGGCGTAAACGGCTAATTTGCGCGGTGTCCAAAATCCATCCCACTAACACCATTTTTCTCGGTGTTTTCGCGCAAAACCTCACGGTTTTTGGGCAACGCGGTTGAGCAATTCTCTTGCGACTCGGAGGTTTAGCCGCAATCGAAGCACGCATTAGGAGGCGGACGCTCTATCCAGCTGAGCTACCGGGGCATGTTTGGCTAAGCAGTGAAAATTGCACCGTGATTTCGCGTGCGGCGCTGATGCGCTGCCATAAAGAATCGCGGCCAAAGCCGCTCCCCTCGACACTGAGTGTCTCGGGCCCGGCCACTCGGCACAGCCTCGTGGCGTTCGTGACTCGCCGAGCAGTGCTCGGCGCTCGCGCTTCGCGCTCACCGTCACTCACCCAGCTGAGCTACCGGGGCAAGATTTTTCTTTAGTAAGCGAAAGTTTAGCGTGGTTTTAGTTGCAGCGCGGATGTTTATTTTCGGCGACAGCCTGTCTGATCCCGGCAACGTATAGTGGACCATCGGCGATACTTCTATGCAACCGTACGGCTGCAACAATTCTATAGACAGCGTGTCGATTCGCTAACGCGGTATTTCTGGCCTGAGGCTCGCCAGATCTGAGCCGGCGGGTTTCTGGTACAGACGCAATCCAAATTCCGGCACGATTGCCATCAAATGATCGAATATGTCGGATTGAATGTTCTCATAGTCGGCCCAATCCGTAGTGTTTGTGAAGCAATAAATCTCCAGCGGCAGACCCTCGGGCCCGGCGGCGAGCTGCCGCACGATCAGCGTCATACCCTCATGGATATCGGGGTGATTTTTCAAGTAGTTGTATGTGTAAGCTCGAAATGTACCGATGTTAGTGAGCTGCCGTTTGTTCACTTCCGCGTCGACCTCGGTCGCGAGGCCCGCATTGTAATCGGCCAACCCCTTTTCCTTGTCTTTGATGTAATCTTTTAATAACGCAAAACGGGTGAAATGATCGACTTCGTCGTGCGTCTGGAAGCGTATCGATGACACATCGATGTAGATCGCGCGCTTGATCCGCCGGGCGCCCGTCTCTGACATGCCACGCCAGTTCTTGAATGAGTCCGCGATGAGCCGATGCGTCGGGATCGTAGTGATAGTCTTGTCCCAGTTTTGCACCTTGACGGTGTGGAGCTGCACATCGACCACATCCCCGTCCGCGCCAAACTGCGGCATCTCGATCCAGTCACCGACACGAACCATGTCCTGTGCGGTGAGTTGTACGCTGGCAACCAATGACATTATGGTGTCCTTGAATACCAGCAGCAGGATAGCCGTCATCGCGCCAAAACCGCTGAGCAACAACACCGGCGAGCGTTCCAGCACCGCGGCGATGATCAACACCCCGCCAAAAATCCAGACGACGATCTGCGCCAGCTGAACGAAACCTTTTAACGGACGTTCCCTTGCGACCGATGTGGCCGCGTAGATCGTGTTTGCGGCGCTGAGCATTGCCGACAGGGCCAGCGTCAACATCAACACCATGTAACCCATGGCGATATTGCGTATCAGCTGCGTACCGTTTTCCGGCATACCTGGAATGAACGGAACACCGATGAAGACAATTAGCGCTGGCAAGACCTGTACCAGGCGACCGATTACGTTGTGGCTGACCAGCGCGTCGTCCCAGGTGACGTCGGATCTTTTGGCGATTGCGCGTACTGAGCCGACCAAAATTCGCTTGGCAATCAAATTGACGATGACGGCAGTCAGCACCAAACCCAGCAGACCTGCTGTGGGTGGCAGCAACGGGTGAATCGTGCCGAGTGTTTCAAACATTTTTTGTTGATCCGGAATGATCGGGTCGGAGATGGTATCACCCATCTGCCGACGGACTACTGCTTTGGGTCAATCTGTGACGCCCACCTTTGGCAACCAAATGACCGGCCTGCAGTACGAAGGTGACCATCGCACTGCATGACGATGACGCTTAAGCGGCAACTCTGACTTGTATTTGTCTCTGTTTTTTGACAGGCATAAAGGTTTTATTTCGCCGCATCCCTCGCAAGGCTGCCTGCACAACGGGGCTTTTGGGAGCGACGGTTATCGCTCGCACGAAAACCCCGCCAATAGTCAAATAAGTCAGTGCCCGGCAGCGGTCCCACGGTATCAGGACGATTCGTCCAGCCAGCGGCGCAACTGAGTATACACGTCGGGGTGATTCAACAGTTCGACGTGCCTGGTTCGGTGCGCAATCGCTTGGTGTTCTTTCGGAATGGCTAGTGTTCGCGTGGCATCGTGATGCAATCCAAGCGCGCTGTCGAGCGGAACGAGCCCGTCGCCAATTAGTCGCTCACTTGGCACATTGTGCTCACCGGCGAGAATTGCGGCCGCGGCATAGCACTTCACCCCCGCGGGTAGTGGCACGGGCTGATGTGCTTTTGTCGTTATGGTGCCGTGGCGCAGGTCGGTGATGCCGGCGCTGCGTGTCCTGGCAATGCGGTTCAACGGTGCCGAGTACGGGCTCAATTCCATTACGAAATCTAACCCGTGGCCGCCGCGTTCAAGCGGTGCTCCGTGATGCGGCGTGCCGAGAAACACTAACTTTTGCAGGTGCTTTGGCCAGACATGACCCGACTCAAGTCCGTAGTGACTGGCACTTCGGGCGACGAGTCCCCCCATGCTGTGTCCGATGATCACTAATTCCTTCACGGGCGACGTCCAGTTCCTGATCACCGTCTCAAGCATTTCGGCCAGGGCACGCCCATTGTTCGCAATGTGTAGACCGCTGTTATAGCGCAGGTATAACGGAACATACCCAAATTCGTCGGCAAGTGCCGCGCCGTGATCGTGTTCTTCGCGATGCCACTGTCTATCGTTCATACACAGTCCGTGCACGAGCACGAGTAGCTTGCTGGCCCGGGTCGCATCCCGGTTCTGGCTAAACGCGCTCGCCGGATTCTCAAGATCGATCCTTTGACCACGATTACGCAGGCTCATGTCAATGGCGAGTGGGTTGCCGGTTAGGAGGAGATAGTCGCCAAACACCCCGTTCACCGCCGACCGAAACGCGTCTCGGGCCGGTGAGGACTCGCCCTCGGGCAGCAACTCGGCAATAGGCGCCAGACTACTGTCGATACTCTGCCCGACCAGGCGAAGGCCCCCTTGAACGCTGCGATAGACAAATCCGGTGATGCCTCGCGGGCGATCTGTCGCTGAGCGGCCGAGGGGCCCGGGCTGCAACTGTATTGTGCGATGCATCTTCTCGACGATCCCGGCAATGCCTTTGGTTGCATCAAAGGCCATGCGTGTTGCCCCACGGAGGTCCGAGAGATGTCTGCGTTTAAGTTGGAGCATGCCGATCACTATACGTATTAATCAAGGAGACACCCCACCTACCAACGTGCTTTTCCGGTGCACTCGTGTGAGGCCCGGCACCGACGTCCCGTTTTTTTGGTGTCCAAAATATCCCAATGGGTGACTCGCCGCGCAGTGCTCGGCCCTTGCGCTGCGCGCTCACCGTCACTCACCCAGCTGAGCTGCCGGGGCGTGCGGAAGCGTCCTCAAAATGAGAACCATTTGCGAACCCCCTCCCCGGAAGAGCCATACAGCGTAACGGCGCCGGGCACTGATACTGCTGACTATTCTGACCATTTCTTAAGGAGCTGCGATCAATCATAAGACAGTGCCCGGCACCTAGTTGACTTGCTGGCAACAACTTGTCTGAATAACAGCTGTTGTGTTACACATGACGATTGCCCGGGAGCAATAGTCCAGGGTTGGTATCTTGGCTTTTATTGAAGAGGGTTCTTATGTTTGAACGAGGCAAAAAAGACAATTCTGACAAAGGCGCATTGGATACAATTGATAAGGGATCCGAGCAGTATTTTAGCGATCAGAAACCAACTTCCAATACGCAAGCGCCCAAGACGCCTGATCGCACAGAGGCGGCGGTGATTGGTCGCTCGATACGAATTGACGGTGATTTGAGAGGCGAAGAAGACCTGCGCATTGAAGGTGATGTAAACGGCACAATCCAGCTCAGAAACAACACGCTTACCATCGGAAGCGAAGGCAAGATCAGCGCTAACGTCTACGCAAAATCGGTGACAGTGGACGGTTCAATGCAGGGTGATGTATTCGGTTCGGAGTGCGTCAGCGTCCGAAAAAACGCTCAGGTCAACGGCAACATCACTGCGCCGCGGGTGAGCCTTGAGGACGGCGCGAAATTCAAAGGGTCAATCGAGATGGACCCGGCTGCGGTCGAAAAAGCTCTCAGCTCTCAGCCTAGCGCCACAAAAAACCAGAAGGCAGTGGATGCAAACGCAAAAATCGCGTCGCGATCGAACATACGCCTTTCAACGCCAGACACAGCAACCGTCAAGGGCGAAGCCTAGAAGTTTTTGGGCTAAGGGGCAGGATCATGAGCGCTGAGGTGGCACCGTGATTGCGCGGTCCGTGAATCTTGCGCGAATCGAACAGCCGGAAAAATTTAACGCACCGCTTTTTCGCTCACTCGTGGAAAATCTGCCGTCACGCGAACGCTGGGTGGTGTTGGATCTCGGCGCTGCGCGCGCGCAGACAATATCATTGTTCGGCCAGCACAACAGCCGATTGGACATCGCGGACTTGGCAGATGAAGTCAACGAGCTAAACGCATTATCGGATCCACAGCTTGCACGGAACGTGGTTGAGGCGTTGCTTCCAAAGTGTAAAGACGAGGCCACGGATTTGGTTTTGTGCTGGGATATAATGAATTACCTTGAGCGCCCTGCATTAAGCGCAGTCATGTCCCGCATCGCGGCGCGTGGGCGGAACGGCACTCTTGTTCACGCACTCATTTTCTACTCTCATACGCATATGCCAACGCGACCAGGTTGCTATGTTCCGCAGGAGGATTGCAGCCTATTAGACGTCGCTACACATCTTGATGCGCGACCGGCACCGCGTTACAGCCCGGACGATCTTACGCAGTGTCTGGCTGACTTTTCAATCGAGCGCGCCATGCTTCTAAGCAACGGAATGCAGGAGTTTCTTTTTCGCCTTTAAGCGCAAGGCTGCCTGCGGCGGAAAAGGGGTCAGAGTGCCAAGGGGGCAAGTCTACGCATTACGCATTTATCAGACTTAGCACCAGTTTTCGGACTCGCGGCACCCCGGCAGACGGCGAACAGAGCCGGCACGTTTGCCGGTTCTGCTGGTCAGAGTAATCTGGGAATCGGATCCGGAGGGACTGCACATGTCGCCAACAAAAATTGTACTAGTTGCCCTGCTTGCTGGACTGGTGCTGACTTTCACGATCGCCGCGATCGACAGTGCCGGCGGCGACCTCGCACAGACCTCGACTGCGATCTACGAGACACGAACGCCGTCCGGCCAGGGCACAGGAAAGTTCTACATGGGTCGTGAGATCGCTGACGTCATGAGTCACCGCCGGATGAGCCGTCTCGATCGACCGGAGCGCGAGCGTGAGGAGCGTACAGACTTGCTCGTTGCGGCGTTGCCACTCGAAAAAGACTACGATGTTGCCGACATCGGCGCCGGGATCGGGTATTTCAGCTTCCGTGTCGCCAAGCGTGTTCCGGACGGTGTCGTGCACGCCGTCGACATTCAGCAGGAAATGCTCGACGAAATCGAGCGCCGCAAACACAAGAACCGTGTCGACAACGTCCGCACCCTGCTTGGCCGCATCGATAACCCCGGACTGAGCGCGCAAAGCGTTGACCTCATCTTCATCGTGGATTCCTATCATGAGTTCTCGCACCCGCGTGAAATGGGTGAAGCGATGTATGAGGCGCTACGGCCCGGCGGTCATCTCATCGTGGTCGAGGACCGTGCCGAAGACACGTCGAGGCCATGGGGGACGCTGCACAAGTTGAGCGAAACGCAGGCACGCAAGGAAATCACGGTACTGGGGTTCGACTGGCTGAGAACTGAGTCCTTTCTTCCGCAGCAACATTTCCTCGTATTCCAAAGGCCAGCATCACATTAGGGAAAAGTGGCCCAAAAATGTACTCTGAAGTGGTCCCAGAAAAACGGACAGTAAGTTAGGGGTTGATTGCATAGTCTAGCTCAAGGGCCAAGGGCGCCCGGTTGCCGTTATGGGAATGGCGCCGTTTGCGGTTGTAGAACGCCTCGATGTAATCAAATATGCTGCGGCGCGCCTGGTCACGGGTTCGGTAATCGTTGTGATGGACGAGCTCGGATTTCAGCGTATGAAAGAAGCTCTCGGCGACAGCATTGTCCCAGCAACATCCTTGGCGCGACATACTGCATTGAGCGCCGTGTTCACGGATCAGTTCCTGATACTGTGCAGCGGTGTACTGCGAACCTGATCAGAATGGACTAACTCCAACGCGTTCGGCGAGCGTCGGGTGACAGCCATCTTCAGGGCGTCGATTACCAGGCTACGTTTGAGCCGGCGATCCATCGACCATCCCACCACGGCGCGCGAGTACAGGTCGAGCACGACGGCCAAGTACAGCCAGCCCTGCCGCGTCGGAATGAACGTGATATCGGATACCCAGCGTTGGTTCGGTCGCTCGGCGCGGAAGTCTTGCCGCAACCGGTTCGGTGCAGCGATCGTCTTGCGTGAATCAGTGGTGACGCGATAGCGACGCACTGTTTTAGGCACTATCTGCAGCCGTTTCATCAATCGCGCCACCGTATGGCGGCCGATCCGTTCACCCACCTCAACCAGGTCGTCACGAACACGGCGCGCGCCATAAGTCTCCCGACTGTCCTTGAAGCTCTGACAAATAGACTGGCTCAAGCGCCGATGCCACACCGCCCTGTGGCTCTCCGGTCGCCTCAGCCAGTCGTAATAACCGCTCGACGAAACTTCCAGCACCCGGCACATGCGGCGCACCGCAAAGACCTCGCGGTGCGCTGCTATGAACGCGTACCTCACAGCGATTCTTTCGCGAAGTACGCCGCCGCTTTTTTTAAAATGGCGTTCTCTTCCTGCGTCGCCGCTAACTCGCGACGCAGCCGGGCGTTCTCCGTTTTGAGACGGTCCTGCCGTCCCTTACCCGGAAACGCCGCCTCTCCAGTCGATTCAAGCTGCTGTTTCCATTTATAGATCTGGTTAACACGCAGACCCAGTTGCCGAGCAACCTGCGACGCCACCTTGCCTGGCTCCTCCGCCAGCCGGATGGCTTCGAGCTTGAACTCCTTGCTGTAGCGTTGATACGTCTTCTTCGTCATCGGACATCTCCTCCGGGACATCGTAGTCCCATTCTGGGTGTCCGTTAAACTGGGGCCACTTCACTCTGACCCCTTCGCACAATAATCCTCATCAGGAGTATCCGATGCGCAAATTACTCATCATGCTAATGGCTTTCGCACCGCTGTCGAGTCTGGGCGCCGCAGCGCCCGATTGGATCTTAACCAGCTCAGACGGTGAAGAAATCGTTGCGAAAAACGTTTGGCGGGAGGGCCCGACCATCATGCTTTTCTGGGCCAGCTGGTGCCCGTATTGCAAAGCGTTGATGCCACACCTTCAGAGTATGCTGCACGAATTTAACGACGATGATTGTCCACTGAAAGTATACGCATTCAGCTATCGCGAAGACGGCGATCCGGTGGCAATCGCCAAGGAACGCGGCCTCGATTTCACGATCTTCCCCGATCCCCGCGATCTGCCTGAACAGATGGGTGTCGTGGCCATGCCTGGCCTTTTCATCATCGACACACGCGGTGAGATCCTGCTGGACCTCTATGAAGTCACGACCGACATGCAGACCGATGCGGGCTGGGCGGAACTCAGTCATCGCGAGAAGGCTGCCCGTCGCGCACCCTACTGGGCCGACCGTATCCGCGAAACTCTCAACCGCTTCTACGAAGGCCTCGATTGAAAATATCGAGTAGCCAACGTCATTTTCGACGGAACCCTATTACTGACTGTCGCAATCTTCGCGCTTGATTGCGATCAATTCAGCGCGGCGCTCACTGGCTGCGAGCACTTTGAGTGAATAACCACGCCACTCGATAGTATCGTCTTTCACCGGAACCCGACCGAGGTGATCAGTGAGCAATCCACCGAGCGTGGTCGCCTCTGTGTCGGCCGACCATTCGATCTTCAGCTGGTTGCACAATCTTCGCAGATCCAGCGTAGCGCGAACGTAGAGCGAACCATCGCGCTGTGGCCAGAAATCTTCGATGACGGGGTCGCTTTCATCACCAATTTCGCCGACGATTTCCTCCAGCACATCTTCCAGGGTGACGATGCCCTGGAGATCGCCGTATTCGTCGATAACGAGTGCCTGGTGTTTGTTCTCTTGTTTAAACGTCCACAAAAGACTATTGAGTCGTTTCTGCTCGGGGATTATCAGGGGTTCATGCACCAGGCCCGTCCAGTCGATTTCCTGCCCCGGGTTGGCCTGCAGCCAAAACAGCAGCTCTCTTACGAATACTGTACCCGACACTTGGTCCAGCTCGTCGGTATGGGTAAACGGGAAACGACTGAAACCGGATTGCCGCAATGTCTCCAGGACGCTGTCCCTACTCTGTTTTGCCGACAGGAATGTCACTTGTGTGCGTGGCACGATTACGTCGGAAGCGGTGAGTTGGCGGAGCCGGCTGGCCCCAACAATCATTTCGGCAGTCTGCACGCCGACGACGCCCTCACTGCGCCCCAAAGCAGTCAGTAACCGGATCTCCTCGATCGATGTAACCGGGATTTTACGGTTTCCGCGCAGCGCTCGCGATATGAGCCCACTGAGCCGCACGAGCGGTCGCAGACTGGCGGTAAGCACGAAGATTCCGTGAGCGACAGGCCTTGCGAGCGTCCGTGTAAAAGTGACGCCGAGTGTCTTGGGAACGATCTCAGTTAACAGCAGCACGGCGAGCGTGAACACGATAGTGAATAACCACAACGTCTCACTGCTGAAAACCTGCTGGTAACTTGCCCCGGCGACCGTTGCACCAATCGTATGCGCCGCCGTATTCACGATCAGAATGGCTGCAATAGGAATATCGATCTCACGTTTGAACCCGGCAAGTAGCCGGCCAGCGCCCCTGTGCTTCGCTGCCAGTGCTTCGATCTGAGCGTGGTTGATCGATAACAGCACTGACTCGAAAATCGAACACAGAAACGAAACAATGAGCACAATGGAAACAGCGGTAGTGAAGACGATCATGTCTTTTCCACAAAGAGCCAATACAGGTAGTCAGATTAGCCTGCTGTTGCCGAACGCTCCAGTCCAGTGGTGTCCAAAACCCCCCTGATTTGCTGGCTATCTTTATCAGTTCTTACGCAGTTACGCCGGGTGACTGCCGGAAAAACCCTCAACAGATCAAGAAGACAGGTTTGTATGGCTTATGCTTTAGGAGGTAGACGCCTCCCTCGAACTAATCTTCCGCACTATCGGGTAACTATTCGCTGATTTAGGTAATCGTCCCCGAATTTTGTCTGGTATTCTGTGCTCATTGCAGCGAACGAGATGCCGATGCGCCTGATCGCCAGCCTGTTGACGCTTGCAGCGCTAATTGTAGGCTGCGGCGACGCCGGTATGACCGGGTTTTCGCCGACACCGATTGCGACCCCAGCGGGTCCGGAAAGTGCCATGCCCCATCTCGACCGATCAGCCGACGGCACCGTCGTGCTCAGCTGGCTCGAAGGTCCGCGCGACGATGTCACGTTGCGTTTCTCGACACTGGAAGCCGATACATGGCAACCGGCGCGCACCATCGCCCGTGGCGCGGAATGGTTCGTCAATTGGGCCGATTTTCCATCCGTGAGCCCAATCTCCACCGACCGCTGGGCGGCACACTGGCTGCCAAAGCGTCCCGGTGGCATCTATTCCTACGACGTGGCCGTTTCGCTGTCGCAAGATCGCGGCGCCTCGTGGGGCGTGGCGCTGACACCACACACCGATGGAACCCCAACGGAACACGGCTTTGTGACACTGTTTCCCTGGCAAAACCGGGTGGGCGTACTGTGGCTGGACGGACGCAACACGACTGGTGAAGGCGAACCGCACAATGAAGGTGAGGGGCACAACGAGGGTGGCGACGGCGGCATGACGCTGCGTGTCGCATCGATCGCACCGGACCGCACACTGCATGACGAACAAGTCGTCGACGAACTCGTTTGCGATTGCTGCCAGACCGACGTCTCCGCCGGGACAGACGGGCCGATAGCCGTCTATCGCGACCGCACCGAGAACGAGATACGCGACATCTATGTCTCCCGTGCGGTGGACGGACGCTGGCAACCGGGTGTCCCCGTGCACAACGATGGTTGGAAAATTGCCGGTTGCCCGGTCAACGGCCCGGCGATCGCCAGCACCGGCCGCAACGTGGCGGTTGCCTGGTTCACTGCCGCAGGCGATACCCCGCGGGTGCGCGTCTCCTTATCCGGCGACGATGCCAAAACGTTCGGTGAACCCGTCGATCTTCACACCCGAACACCGCTGGGTCGGGTTGACGTGGAATGGCTCGATGACGGCGTCGCCGTAGTGAGCTGGCTGGAAAAAAGCGGCATGAAACAGGCCGAGCTGTGCATTCGCACCGTATCGGCTGACGGCGAGCTGGGACCGTTGCACGTCGTCGCGAGCACTGCAGCCAGCCGGCCATCCGGCTTCCCGCAGATGATCCGCGCTGACGATCGCCTGATCTTTGCCTGGACCGCCATCGGCGACGACATCTCCCAGATAAAAACCGCTGCCGTCTCCGCCGAAAAGTTGCGGTAAGAAAAATTGGGGACAGACCCCAATTAAACAGATCGCGCTCAAGTTCATGCCAAACGCATGTGGGCTTTCGATTGGGCACGGAAGGCCGAACGCCCAGCTCGGAAATAACAAACGTGGTCTGTCCCCTATTACTCAAAAAGCAGATGGTGCGGCACTGTCCGGCGCTTGCAACGTAGTCTGCCAACTTCGCAGAGCTTCGGCGGCCCATGATGCATCGTGTTGGGTGTGGCAGGAATTACAGGCGTTGGGCGCGGCATCGATGCCGTGTAACAACGACGCGCCCGGATTGGGAATTTCGCTTAGCATGTGTGAGCGCACCAACCGGCGCACACCGGTCGCGGCATTGAGAATGCTGGGCGCCATGTGGCAATCGTAGCAATAACTCCCCTCAGTTCCGGCCGCATGACGGCTGTGCGCAGCCGTGTCGTCGGCGAGTTCTGTGTGACAGCCGAGGCACCAGGCGTTGCTCTGGTCAGTGGGCGCGAGCATCCCCGGTGCAGCTGCCTGTTTGTTGTCGTGGGGGTCGTGACAGTCGTAACAGCGGATTTCGCCCTGCTGGTAACACGCCGACTCGATGAACGTGCGAAACAACATGCCGATCCCCTTCGGTCGGGCATCCGCCCAGGTCTCCAGTGTCGGGTAGTTTTGGTTTGGCAGCAACGGCGCTTCGCGAAAATGCGATGACAGATCGTTGATGCGACCGGCGCGACTGTACCCCGGTTCGTAAAGACGATAGGTATCCATTGTCGAGCGCTTGATGTCCGATCCATGACAGCGCGCGCACACACTTAGCGCCTCACCTTTCTGCAACCGCGCCGCGTTGGCGATGTAGGCAACCGGTTGCCCACGCACGCGATTGTTGAGCCACGCGACAATCCGGTTGATCGGGTTGCCGTCCATGTAATTCACATGCTGACCACCCGGTCCGTGACAGGCCTCGCAGGCGATGCCGTCATCCACCCAATGTGTCACCGCCATGCGGTGATTGGCGTCTTTGCTCTCCACATTAAGTTTGGTGGTGTGGCAACGGGCGCAAAACAGATTCCAGGCCGAGTTCAGTGTGGTCATCTGCGACCACAAATCCTCCAGCGTCGCCTCACTGCGCTCCTGGAAATTCCAGTAGGGAAAAAAGTCGCGACGCTCGGTGGACCACTGCAACGGCAGGCGTCTGAGCACGCCGCCGCGCTCGCGGGTTAGATATACCTGACGATACTGGTAGCCGACCACATACTCGATCGGGAAGCTGTGGTATTCGTTCGATTTTGGATCGCGCAAATCCATCCAATAACGATCCCCGAGGTGATGCATGCGCGCCGCGGGCAATACTCGTTCCTTGCCGGGCTCCCACCAGACCCGATCGGAGAAGTCGCCCACCACCGTTCCGGCACGGGCCTTCCGGGTCATGTTGGCATGCGGCGAGCGTTGCCAGCTCGGGTAGATTTGCGTATGGCAATCAGCACAGCCCTCGCTGCCGACGTAAGCTGCATCGTAGAGCGAGGTGTAGGACTCGTATTCGGTCAGCGAAACCAACAAGGCGGCCACTAGCGCGACGAACAAGACACCAAACAGCACGCGGCGATTGGCGCGCAAGAAGCGGAGCACACTCTTGTCCTTGTCCGACCGATTCATGATCACAGTTCGCCGTTGCTCGAGCCCTCACGGCTCGACGGATGTCCTCATTTTTCCGTAACCCGGTAGCGACCAACCTTTCGCGATAGCGCCGCCGCGAATTACCATTGCACTTAGAAAGCCAGCAACGGCGGCGGGCCAGTAACCGGCACCGATTGCTTCTGCAAGCACAAACACAGCCGCCCCGATTGCAGCGGCCGTAACGTAAATTTCCGGCTTTACAATCGCAGAAGGTTCTCCAGCCACGACGTCGCGCAGTACCCCACCAAAGGTCGCGGTCGATACGCCCATCAGAATCGCAACGACTGGTGTACTCCCCAAACTGATGGCCTTGGCGGCACCCATCACTGCATACGCGGACAAGCCGACCGCATCCGCCCAGCGCAATGGTTTGCCCCAACTCTCCACGATGTGAGCCAGGAACCAGGTCACGACGCTGACGACAATGCACACGATCAGATAACCCTCTGCCTGCGTCCAAAAAACTGGCACGCCCAGAATGAGGTCTCGAAAAGTGCCACCACCGACCCCGGTCATAGTCGCGAAGAAAACGAAGGCAACAAAATCGAAGCGCAAACGGGAAGCAACTATTCCACCCGAAATTGCGAACACCGACACACCCAGATAATCGAGGACTTGCAACAACATGATGCCTCCAAAAGTCAGTTTCAACGACAGTTTAGCAATCGCTGCGCACACCCGCTTTTGCTCGATCTGAGACGGCCGTCCGACCGATTAACCGGCGTTCCTGGCGGTCAATCGACTAACCTCGTGGTATTTATGGACCGAAACCAAGTACGATGGGCTCATGTTGATGCTGGTTATTGGCGTTCTGCTTTGGTCCCTGGTTCATTTGTCGCAACGACTCGTACCGGATACGCGGGCTCGGATTATCGATCGTATTGGCGAAGATCCGTACAAGGGTGTGTTCTCGGTCCTCATTATTGCCTCGCTGGTCCTGATCGTACTTGGTTGGCGCGGCAGCGTGCCCTACCCCGTCTACGACGCGCCGCAATGGGGACGCGCGGCAACGGTCCTGTTGATGGCGCCCGCGCTAATTCTTTTTGTTGCAGCCAACATGCAAACCAATATAAAGCTGCTCTTGCGTCACCCGCAGCTCACCGGTCTCATTCTTTTTGCGATTGCGCACCTGCTTGGCAATGGTGACCGACGCTCAGTTGTATTGTTTGCCGGCCTGGGATTGTGGGCGATTGCGGAGATTGTACTGATCAACATGCGCGTCGGATCTTGGAAACGGCCAGCCGCGGTGCCATGGATGAAGGACCTGCTGCCACTCATTGTTGGACTCGTGTTATTTGGCGGGCTAACGTGGTTGCATCCCTATTTTACCGGCAGACCCGTATTGCTCCTTAGCCCCTGATTCCGGCAACTCCCGCTACGGCGTATACTTAAACAGTCCGAGGCACCGAGAGCCAGCATGCATCAAATCATGCAGATCCTGCACGAAGACCATATTAATGTCGCGCGTCTGCTCGATGTCATCGATCACGTCATGGATCAAATTCGCCAGGGCAACGTGGAAAGTCTACAGCTTGCGTGCAACGCCATGCGTTACATGACTGCATATCCCGATATGTACCACCACCCTACCGAGGATGCGGTCTTCGCACGCCTGGTCCAGCGTGCGCCGGAGACACGACCAGTAATCGAACAGTTGTCTGCCGAACACAAAGTGATTGGCGAAACCGGCACTGTCTTTCTGAAAACACTAGGCGACAGCGTCCAGCAACCCGCAGAACCGGCGAGGCTACTGCAGCTCGGCCCTGCCTATATCGATCAACTGCGCGAGCACATGAACATCGAAGAGGGAGACGTTTTTCCGATCATCAAGGTTGTCCTGAGCAATCACGATTGGGGGCTTCTTGAGGAAACTCTCGCCAGTGCCGTCGATCCGCTATTCGGACCTCAAATACAGAAGGGTTACCAGGATCTGGCGCGGGTACTAAGCGACACGTTGAGCAAGATAAGTAAATAAAATCTCGGCCGGGGGTGGTGGCCGGAAAAAAAATGGTGGAGCCGATGGGAGTCGAACCCACGACCTTCGCATTGCGAACGCGACGCTCTCCCAACTGAGCTACGGCCCCTTGCCAAGCGGCGAATTTTAGCAGCAATTGCGTGGAATTTTCCCCCTACGCTAACCCTCCCCCGGTGGGCAGGGGGAAAGAGGTAATATGGGCCATGACTCTGACCATTCGTGACGCAACGCCTGCCGACGCCGACCTGGTCGTTGAATTCAATGCGAAACTGGCTGCCGAATCCGAAGGCAAGACGCTGGACCCAGACCACATCGGACCCGGCGTTCGCAGCCTACTTGAAGATCCAGCACGTGGACGTTACTTCCTCGCCTGCGACAACGGCCAGGTCGTCGGCCAGCTATGTATCACTTACGAATGGAGCGATTGGCGCAATGGCTGGTTCTGGTGGTTTCAGAGCGTGTATGTGATCAGAGCAGCTCGCCGCACCGGCACGTTTTCGGCGTTATTTGATCACGTTCGTCAAATGGCTGAGACGCGAGACGATGTATGCGGCCTGCGTCTTTATGTTGATGACGATAACCGTGATGCCCAAAGGGTTTATGCTGCGCGCGGCATGGCGCGGGCAGGCTATCATGTCATGGAGATCGACTTTCGCAGCCCTCAAAGAAAAGGCACATTATGATTGCGTTAGGAAGCCAGGCACCGGATATCACACTACCTGATCAGGATGGCAACACGGTTAATTTGCACTCCCTACTTAGCAGCGGCCCGCTGATTCTGTATTTCTATCCGGCCGATTTCACGCCCGGTTGTACCAAAGAAGCTTGCAATCTGCGTGACATGCACGATGATCTTTTGTCCAGCGGTCTGCGTGTTGTTGGTGTGAGCCCACAGGACAGTGAAAGCCATCGCAGATTTGCCGATAAACACAAACTCGATTTCTTGTTGCTGGCCGATCCCGACAAGATTGCGGTGAGAGCCTACGATGTAGACGGACCCCTCGGTTTCGGCGTACGGCGGGCCAGCTTTTTGATCGGTCAAAACGGCATTATCGAAGATGCCGTGCTGGCGGACCTTCGTATAGACCGCCATGAAGCATTTTTTCGGCGCGCTGCTGAGCGCAGCTAGTCTTGCACCGTCACGGTGATTCGGCGTGTATGCGGGTGAGAGCGATGCTCCCACAAATAGATGCCCTGCCAAGTGCCTAGCATGCAACGCCCCGCCTCGACCGGTATGCTCAAGCTATTGCCGGTAAGAACGGAGCGTACATGCGCCGGCATATCGTCGGGTCCTTCGGCAGTATGTTCGAACATCGGATCGCCATCGGGCGCCAGACGCGACATGAATGTCTCAAGATCGCTGCGCACGCTCGGGTCGGCATTCTCGCATAGCATCAGGGAGGCGCTGGTATGATGCACGAATATGTTACACATACCGGCCGGCACACCGCTTTTGCCCACAACTGTCTGTATCTTTTCTGTCAGATTGACGGTGCCGCGTCCCAGGGTCGGAATACTGATTTTTTCCTGATGCGTCATAGCGCCCCATTTTACACCGCATCATGACACCTGAGCGATTCCAAAAACTCAATGCGGTATTACGTCGCCGTCAGCCTGACTTGACGCTGATTGCCGAAAATACCCAAAAAACGCAGAACATAGCAGCACTGCGGCGTACGTGCGACGCTGTCGGCGTGTTTGAAATGCATGCCATATCCGAGGCTACGATACGCCGTCATCACATGGTTTCAGCCGGCTCAGGAAAGTGGGTACCATTGACGCGGCATAATTCAATTCGAGCAGCATGCAGCGCTTTGCATGATCAGGGCTTTCACATCCTTGCCGCGCACCAGTCGAGACGTGCCGTAGATTTCAGAGACATTGATTACACGCAGGCCTCGGCAATACTGCTCGGTGGTGAACTATGGGGCGTCAGTGCGACGGCAGCATCGCTGGCCGATGCGCATATCACCGTACCGATGCACGGTATGGTCGCCTCCCTGAATGTGTCGGTCGCCGCGGCGCTTGTGTTGTACGAAGCCATGCGACAACGTGAAGAGGCCGGTTTTTATGCCACAGCCAGGCTGGATTCCGAGACTGCGGCAAAGACACTTTTCGAGTGGGCCTATCCGCGTATTGCCCGGCGTTGTCGGCAGCTCGCTCTCCCCTACCCGGCACTAGATTCCGAGGGCCGCCTGATCGACAATCCATTTGACACACTTGTTGCAATCAAACGAGCTGGCTAGAGGAGTAGCTATGGCAAAAGCGATTTGGAATGGAACTGTTATTGCAGCGAGCGACGACGTCGTCGAGGTCGAGGGAAATTTCTACTTTCCGGCCGACAGTCTGACCCATGAGTATTTCAAGGCGAGTAACAAGCAAACGACCTGCCCTTGGAAAGGCGTGGCCAGTTACTACGATGTGACTGTGAACGGCGAATGCAATGCTGCGGCAGCATGGTATTACCCCAAGCCCAAGTCTGCGGCAAAGCAGATTCGTGACCGCGTTGCATTCTGGCGTGGAATCAAGATTGAGAAATAGGCACGGGTAGAACTAGGCCGGCGGGTCCTTTTCATTCAGCACTTCATATTCGACTTCGATAAATCCATCGTCTTTCTGGCGTGCAAATTTCTCGAAGCGACGGCGCTGGCGCCAAAACCAAATCGACACAACGACACCGCCTATTGCCACGAATCCGGCAAGCAGAATCCATGCCACGATACCAACAAAAAAAGCCCCTACCAGCGCAACCCCAGCCACAAGACCGGCGACCAGACGCGGGATGAGACCCGGCGGCGGGCCACTAAGACGATACTGATTCACGGGTTAAAGATGGAGCTGACGAGTGGCATTTGCAAGCGGTCGATGGATTATTGAAAATCAGATAGTTACTAAGCTTTTCTCGACGAAACATTCAGTTACGCAGCAACCGGCTGATACCGCTCAGCTTGCGCTGGCACAGGTCCTTGTCCGTGGTCCCCTCAGCGGCGGACTCAAAGGACGACGAGGCCAACTGCAGGTAAATGTCACCGAGGTTCTCATGCGCACAGGCGTAACCCGGTGCCAATCTGATGGCCTTCTCGAGTTCCGCACGAGCTTGCAACAACTCACCCCGTTCGGCGAGCAGGACTGCCAGGTTGTTGTGGGCTTCCGGTACGGCCGCATGTTGACGCACGAGTTGATCGAACACACCAATCGCTTCTTCTTTGCGACCCAGATCTGTCAGCAGACAACCCCGCTCAAACTGCAGCTCGATTTTGTCCGGTTGATTGGCCAATTCCTCGTCAACAGCGGCAAGCGACGCTTTTGGGCCTTGCTTGCTCTGCACGTCAGCTAAAGTATCGGTCATGTTGTCATTCAGTCGTGCGGTGCCCTGCAGTCCGGGCGGTGCATCGCCTGGCATGCTGATGACCAACTCATGCCGGCCCACGCGAATATGATCGCCGGGCCCCAGACGTGTCTGATTGGACACGCGCTCACCGTTGAGATAGGTCCCGTTGGTACTGTTGATATCGGTAATCCAAAATCCAAGTTCATCGCGAACAATGAGCGTGTGATGACGACTGACATAAGGGCTGTCGATCGGGACCTCATTGTCTGGCTCGCGGCCGATCAGCGTACGTTCCTGTTCGAGCGGATAGATACCCAGCACTTCGCCATCCCGGGACAAGGTCAGCGCCGGTGACGCAGTTGCCTCACTCACGCTCAAAACTCCGTCATTCTCTGCCCCCGGCCAGTTCAATTGCCGGGCTGCCGCACGGACCTGGCCGGCTCCCACCAAAGTGGACTTACCGTGCTGGGCTATTTCGATCGCTTTGTCGCAGAGTTGGTTAATACGCACGGGTATACCACCCGACAGCCTGTGAATGACACCGTAACTTTCTTCATCGAAAACCATTTCGGGACTGTCGGAGCCACCGATACGGATGCGGTGTCCGATGTAACCGATAACATCAGGCAATCCCAGCGGTGGTAACTGGGCCATCATCATCTTCCAGTCTTCCAGCACGTTGCGTCCGATGGTGTAGAGCAGTGTTTCCAGACCCTGTTGACCGGTAAGTACCAGACTCACACGCCGGCGGTGGCCTTTTTCAGGCCGAGACATCGCCTGTAGGGACTGAAATACCTCTTCCTTAAGAAACTGAGCATTGCTGATAACGAACAACACGAGCTCCCGACCTGCGGCTAGTGCCGAACGCACTGTGGTCAGGCCTGGCAATAGCCCGCCAGCATTCGGATCACGCGGATTCAGACGCGTCAAAGTTTCTCGTAGAAGCTGATCTTCCGTGAGGCTAGCGCCATCCATCTGAATGACCACGACGTCGTTGTCGGCGTCGTTGATTGCTGAGCTGACCAACAGGGTCTTCCCGCAGCCATCCTCACCCACCAGCGTTGTGAGGCAGCCTGCCTTGCGTATGGATAACTCCAGAAACGCCAGGGCACGCGCATGCTGATCGGTCAGATACAGCAACGCCGGATCCGGTACGGATCGAAAGGCCGCAGGCGACAGTTTAACCACTGAGAACCCCCTAATGTGGGATGGGGGCTAGTCTAAAACAATTTTCGCGCCTGCCCGCGGGTTTTTTGTCTGGACCGGCCAGTTGCAGGCGATTGGACTGCCGCTGTTAGGGGGTGGATAAAAGAACTGCCCCACCAGGATGAGGCTGTGTCGGTAGCAGCTTTAACAAATCCACCTGCACCGTGCCATTGATCAAAAAAAAGCCCCACCGGTTGGCGGGGCTTTTTCAAACTTACGTGCGGAGCTTCTTACTTGCGGCGAAAGCCCATCAAGGTAGCCAGACCGCCGATCATTAACCATGCGGCCGCCGGTAGAGGAATGGCGTTCAGCGTTACGCTCTTACCGATCAGGTCCGGAGTGGATCCATCGGACAAGTCAAAGGCGAACCAACCGCCGGCAAAGCTACTGAAATCCGACATACCGATGAATGTACTGGTCCCCTCGGTTGACGGGGAATTGGTATCAAAAATCAGCGTGGCCAAAAGCATATCTCCGGCACCCGGCGCGATAAGACCCTCAAATGGTGCGACCACATCGGTGCTACCGAGAACAACCGCATTTTCAGGACATGTGAAAAAACCCGGACAACTGAACTGACTATTCAGCTCTGGGTTTAATACTATGCTCGTCAGAGACAGCGCAGATTCATCAAAATCCAGTGTAATGCCGCCAGCGTATAATCCTTCGTCGCCGAAGTTGCCGATGATTTCCAGCACCAGAGAATTGCCGATCGTCACACTGTCCGGGCCGGTGAGTGTCAAGGATGTTGCATTGGCTTGCGCTGCGAACAGCATGCCCAATGTCAGGCTCCTGATTATTGTCTTGATCATTAGAGATCTCCTAGATTGTTTTTTTCAGTCCGGACAGATCCGTCGCCGGCGAGATTGTACAATTATTATTAATCTTCATTAATCCAATTTTCGTGCCAACGCTTATAACTTGTTGATTATTAAATCTATCGTCTTTTTGTCTTGCCGTTCGGAAATTGAAACTGTAAAAACTATCGACACTGATAAAACATCGCCTTGAACATAATCGCCATTAGCTGCGGATTACAATAATTCCAGGGTCTCCCGCGCCGTGTCCAGGCCGGTGTATGGCTGCGTGGCGGCCACCGCAGCTTGCAACTCGCGCTTTGCGACATCCAGGCGATCCAGCTCAAAATAGACCATTCCCAGGTGATAGCGCAATTGGGGTACCTGCTGTGCTCCGGCCACCGCTTCCTCGAGCACTTCGACCGCCGCCTCTAAGTCGCCAGTGCGATACAACAACCACCCGAGTGTGTCCAGGAAAATGGGGTTTTCCGAGTTGCGAAACCGCCGTGCGAGTTCCAGTGCCGGACCGGATTGTTCCTGGCGATGATCAGCCACCAAAGCTGCATAATTGTTGACGGCAACATCGAGACCAGGGTTTCGCTCCAGCTCTTTTTTATAGATATCGATCGCCTCGTCAAAACGGTTTTGCCGCTCGTAAACTGTCGCCCGCAGCATGCGGAGATCCGAATCGTCCGGCATCACTTCAAGAGCACCGTCAGCAGCCTGCTCGGCCGCGGCCACGTCACCTTGCATTAGGTGCAGGCCAATGAGATTGCGATACGCTGGCACCCAACGCTCATTGATCTTGATCGCCTTGTCATTCTCCATTATTGCCCGGTCCATGTCTCCCAGACGCGCGTGGACCTCTGCGATCAATGTTTGGGAATGAACGTTTTGTGGCTGCGCGGCTTGAAAGTCTTCCAGGTATTGACGGCCGACGTCGAGTTGCTCCGTTACCACGTAACTGCGCACCAGATTGGTCAGCGGCTCGATTGCATTGGGTTCCAGTTCGATTGATTTCTTAAATGAGTCGATGCTTTCAGCTATGGCACCCGTGCCTTGTTGTATACGACCCTGCAGGTAATGCCCGAGCCCCCTAGTCTGCTCTTTTTGCATAAGTCGATCGGCCTGCACCCCAGCGGCCTCCCAATCCGACACGCGCACGAGCGTATCGACCAGCATCCGTGTCATTTGCAAATCATCGGGAAAGAAATCCACTCCAGCGAGCAAAACACCGCGAGCTTCTTCCCATTGCCGATCCCGCATCAGCAAACGGCCCAACTCGCGACGGCCATCAGCGTTGTCCGGGTGTGCCTGCAAAAGTTTTTGGTAATTCTCCTTCGCAAGATTTGAGTTGCCCGCCATGCTGTGCGCGCGCGCCATTACAAGCAGACCACGCTTCGATGTGGGATCATTTCGCAGAACTGTGCGTAACCCCGAGATTGCGCTTTCTATATCGCCACGCTCGATCAGCAGGCCGGCTTGCATCATTAGCGCATCCGAGTTGGCGGCGTCGATGGCGAGTACTTCATCCAGGTACTCCTGCGCTTCGCCCTTGCGGTTTTGTAACATCCTCATTTGCGCCATACGGTTGCGTGCATCAAGGCCGGCTTGAGTGGTTCCAGCCTGTTCTATGATGTCAAGGAACACCGTTTCGGCATCACCCATGCGATCTTGCGAGGCATATATCTCGCTAAGCAAAAACCGGTATTTCCACTCCTCAGGATTCTCCGTTACGTATTCCTGCACCAGGAATTCAGCCTCCATCATCCCTTTGTGTTGACCGACAAACCTCACCAATCGCATGCGTGCTTCTACATCATCAGGGTCTGCAGCGACTATTTCCCGCATCAGCTCTTCGGCCTTGGCTGGTCGATCAGAGTCCACATAGAACTTGGCCAAACCGAGGCGCAGCTGGGAATTATCGGGATACTCGTCGAGAAGAGTCTTGTACTCCTGTTCGGCATCGCTGATTCGATTTTGAGATTGCAGAAGTCCAATCTTCAGAATACGCAATGCAGACTGAGGATTTGCCTGTAGGGAAGTATCCAGGTAGTCCAGCGCCTTGTCCGGATCCTGAATTGCATGGACGCCCGCAAGAAAACTGGTAATTAGCAGATTGCCCGGATCCTGATCAAATAACGACTGGGCATTGGCAAGCGCCGTATCGCGCCCAGAATTGTCGTCGGCATATACAGCTTCGTGGTATTCGACAACCGGCGTTAACGCGCGTACCGAATCATCATTTGGCGCATAGGACACAGCCGCGTCGAGCTCTGTGCGAATACGTTCGAGCAACTGCGCTTTTTCCGGTGTACCTAAGAAGCGCAAATACAGCTGGATTAGCTTGACTCTCGCTTCGGCGTGGTCTGGCTCCAGCTCGATGACACGCTGCAGATTTGCCATCATGTTGCGCCAGGAATCTGGCTCGGACAAAAGTTTGGTTTCTGCTATTCGCGCCAGCAGAAAACGTGCCTTCGCATTCTGCGGCTCGATTTGCAGCGTGTTTTTGGCGTCGAGTTCTGATTTGATCAGGTCGCCGGCCTCGAAGGAAGCGTGGGCCTTTTCCAGATACTTGGCCGCACGCTGTTCTGCGCTCGTGCACGCAACAACGAATCCAAGGACCGTCAAGACCGCCAGGGTTCGCAACTTCATATGTCCTACCTCAAAACCAAAAAGACGCACACGCGTCAATGTAATATCTTACTGTAACTGGCTACGGCACATCACCAGTACCGGCCTGTCGTGCCGGTGGCCCATCCTCACGTGCCGGGAACAGCCCGCCGACTTTACGGTCGCGGATTACGTCCTTGATCAATTCGGACTCAATCGCCGTGCTTTGCTCGGCAAATCCGTACACAAGGGCCGTATCACATAGTGAGTTGATAACTCGTGGTACGCCGCGACTGTAGTACCAGATTAGCGAACAACTCTTTGCCGGGAAAATAGCCGGGTCGCCACTGGCAACCGATACTCTATGGTGTATATACTTGACCGTCTCTTCAGAATTTAGCGCGTCAAGATGGTGGCTCACTGAGACACGTTGTGCAAACTGCTTCAGGCTCGGCAACATCAACATAGTACGCAATTCCGGCTGGCCCACAAGGATCATCTGCAAAACCTGATTTTTGTCCGCATTGATATTCGATAGCATGCGGAGCTCCTCAAGTGTCTTGGGCGAAAGGTTTTGCGCTTCGTCAATAATCAAAACTGTGCGCCGGTTTTCAGCGTATTCACCGACCACAAACTGTACGAACGCCTCGTATAACTCGACCTTCTCCTTGCCTTTGTACTCGAGTCCATAAGCCATCAACACCCATTGCAGGAGATCGCCAAATGATTCGTGAGTATTGGTAATCAGACCAACGGTCACGTCTTCTTCAATCTCCTCAAGTAATTGGCGAATAAGTGTCGTCTTGCCCGAACCGATCTCGCCCGTAATCACCGTGAAGCCGGCGTTATTCATCAGACCATATTGGAGCATCGTCAACGCCATACGATGCTTGCGGCCCAGGTACAGGAACGCCGGGTCTGGCAGCAACGAGAAAGGTTTCTCGGAAAATCCGTAAAACGCTTCGTACATTAGTTACCCACAGAACCCAGTCTAGTAGTAATACTGGCCGGGGGAGTCGGCCGCCTTGTTTAGCACCGTGCCTATTATATTTGCCTGCGCAAGCACATCGTGTGCCGCAACAATTTCTTCCGCCGGTGTACCGCCTTCCTCAACTACCAACAGAAAGGCATCGGCTTGCGTTGAGAACGCCAGCGCATCATCTACTGCAAGCACTGGCGGCAAATCATAGATTACAATTCGGTTTTCGTAGCGTTGCTCGATTTCCTGAGCGAGTTCAGCCATTTTTGGCGACCCCAAAAGTTCCGACGAGTTATCAACCCGGCCCCGGCCCGGAAGAACAACAAAACGCTCGACCGACGGATTGACCAGGAGATCTTCGATCGCGACATCGCCAGTCAGATAATCACTCAGTCCTTTCTCGACGTCAAAGCCAAAAAATTCATGAAGGCTGGGCCGCCTGAGGTCCAGGTCCACCAGCAGTACAGTGCGATCAATTTCACGCGCCATACTCAACGCCAGATTTACTGCGGTCAGGGATTTGCCCTCACCGGCGCGCGGGCTGGTGATCGCCAACGAATTCCACTTGTGTTCTTTCATACCACGCAAAGTACGCGTCCGGAGCATCCGGTAGGCATCGGCTACCGCGTCGCCTTTGCCACCGACGATGACGCGCTTTTCCCGCATGGCCACTGGATCTGGTGAAACCACACGTGTGTGTGTGTATTCGATTTCCAGGGTATTGGAAGCTTTGCCCGACACCTGTGCGACGGCGTTATTGTGACGTGCGGGCACGCTCATGCCACCGGCTGACTCTCGCTGCCGTTTTGCACGTTCTAACGCTTCTTTTATTCTTTCCATAATATTTTCCAGTCTCGCCAGTTTATTCGGTTATGAAATACCAAGTTTTCGCAATAAAGTGAACCACAATATATCCAGTGGCCGGTAAAGGAAGTGCACAAGTACCAACGCCACCAAGATCGTCACTGCCACGCCGGCGACGACTAACCAAATAGTGCGACGATCCCTACCCGTATCAAGCTCATTGGCAATAAAGGGGATCGTTGCAATTGGCGGAGCGCCCAGTACGGCCGCAAGTCCACGTGGCCCATATACTGAATTGTCCATACTCTCCGATGCTGCGGTCGTGCCGACAGAGCCTGCCATCGACAACACCAAGCCAAGAAATAGCAACGCAAGCCGGTTCGGCGAGTGTGGCATAGTCGGCAACATCGCGGGCTCTACAACTTCAAAGCGTTCGCCCTTGCGGCCCTGCTCCAGGCTTTCCGAAACCTCGGCCGCCATTTCCTTGGAGCGGATTTCCTGGTACCTGGCGCGTGCGTTTGACAGATTGCGGGTGATGGCACTGTATTCGCGTTCAACCTGCGGAGCAGTCACAATAAGCTGCTCGAAGCCCTTCATTTTTTCTTCCAGCTGCTTGTGTCGCGTAGCGAGCGAGTTTATCTCCCCAATTGCGGAAGCGAGTTGTGTCTGCAAACTAAGATACGCGGGATTGGTGACGGCAACTGACTGATCAACAGTCGAGTCCGCCGATGATGATGACACCTGTAAGGCGCTATCGCGTTCTGCTATTAACTGTTCGTGCTGGCGCTCCAAACGCAATACGTCGGGATGACGAGCACCATAACGTTCCTGAGCCTGGATCAGCTCCGCGTGCGTAGCCTGAAGCTGATTCTCAATTGCCGCCACATCGACCTGACCTAACTCTCCTTGCATCGACACGATTTGACGACGTACCGACACTACGTCCGGATGGTTGGCGCCGTATGTGGCTGACAGAGAAGAATATTGTGACTGCAACGCCCTTAGTTGTTCGTTGGGCGCCAGGATCGTACCCTCACGCGTATACAGCGGCCCGGTGGGTGACACCTGAACGAGCTGTGCTTCCAGAAAAATTCGGCGATCGCTCAGTACCTGATAGTGACGCTCTACTTCGCGTATGTCCGACTCAGTGCGTTCCATCATCTGCAGGTTTACTGCCTGCAGCTCGGGCAGTGCACCACCATGTTGCTCCTTGAAGCGCGCCAGGGCGGCTTCCTGCTGGCTGATCTCACGATTCAGTTTTTCCGCCTGTTCCGTCAAAAAGCTCGTGGTTTCCTGCGCACGCTCAGTACGGTCACGCAGGTTCTCGTTAAGGTACAGATTAACGAACCGGTTGGTGACTTGCTGTGCCAACGCTGCGCTCTTGTAGTCAAAAGACACGGTAAACAGAATAGTCGCCTGGGTAGGCCGCCCGGTACGTGGGTCGATGACATCAGCACTGACCAGGTCCAGCGAATAATCTTGGCGCATGTCTTCCACTACTTCTGTAGTGGGCAGGCGTCTGCGGTCCTCCGGATAAAGATTGAAATCCTCAATCAGCTTGGACAGGTTGGCCGACGTAACAACACGTGCCTGGATCTCCATGAGGCGTTGGTCTGCAAAACTGGTGATTGTGGACGGAACAAGATCGCGCGGGATTTCCTGACCGCGTATCAGGATTGTCGCAGTGGACCGGTAGGTTGGCGGCCACAGAAAAGCGACCAATACAGACAACACCAATAGGCTGACAAACGTCAGCAACAGAATATTTTTTCGACGTTTTAATATCGAGAAATAATCTCTTAAACCGATATCATTTTCTTCCACGTTGCACCTCTAACCGGGTTGTCTTAGCGCGACCAACTTTCGCGTGGGTGCGTATAACGCACCCGAAAGGAAATCGAAGTTCCCTCAGCATCATTCGAACTGCCAAATCTAAGTGAGTCCCTCGAGTTGTGTACGACGCTTGTTGTCATGGACCAACGTTCAGCGAACTGCCACCGTAGGCGTGGCGCAATACGAAACCGGTCACGACTGAAGGAGTTGCTCTCGAGCTGGTCTTCTTGTGTAGCACTCAGGTCTAATTCAAAGTACAGAGTCTCGCGCAGTTGACGATTGAAACTGAGCGTTACCGTGTCGGTTTCGAGCAGGTCACCAAGGGTTGAGTTTGGCACCAGTGATCGGCTCAGTGACGCCGAAACACTCCATCTCTGGGCTGTGTAATCTACGCCTGCGGCAGCAGTGAACCCATCGGAATCCGTGGTATTGACACCCAAGCGACTCCCGAAAGTACACTGGCCGAATAACGCAGACACAAAATCACAAAGGATCGGTGTGCTGGTTTCCACCTGTCGTGCGCCAATCGAGATATTGGTCGACAGCGCCTCATTGACGTTGCGCACCAGCGCAACCGTGAGGCCCAGAGTATCCGACTCGATATCAGTATTGTTGCGCTTTTCACCCGCCTCAAAAATCGATTGATACACACCAATCTGCAATTGATTTTGCTCGCTGAGCTGTCGCAACCAGGTAATATCGAATCCATAGTAATCGTAATCGTTGAATCGACGAGCCTGATAATCGACCGAGGCCCAATTCCCACCCAAAGCCAGCGAGTTGCGCTCACTGAGCACGCGCGTCCAACGGGGGGTCAGGGAGTAACTCTCGCTCCGAACTGCCGCGAGGATCTCCCCCAGCTCAGCGACATTGGAACGAGTCGACGAGCGATCAATCGAGGCATCCACATCCCATCTTGCGCGTGCACCGGTGTACCCGTATTTCAGCCCTATCTTTTGGTCGTCGCTGTCGTAAAGCTGGTCTGATAAGCGGGAAAAACTCGCAACACTGTTCAAATCAAGCTGCCACCGTGGGCTGCGCGCGCGCAGATTGAGTCGCGGTGCCAGGGCATAGCCGGATGCGTACATTTCTCGTTGGTCCTGCGCCGTCGACGCCGGATCTGAGAACATCCCCAAATTGCCGTTGTAGAACGCCCGCTGATCAATAATCGCCTGCAACGAATATTCGGCCGCGCCGGCAGGGACGGCCACGAGTAAAGCGCTTGCCAGGATCAGTGATAAATACTTACGGGACAACAACGACATCCCCGCTTTGCAAAATGATGTTGGTTTGGAGGTTGCGACCATCTTCAACATCCGCATAACGGAAACTGATAGAACGTTGGCGACCGTCGGCGCCACGCCGCAAAACCTTGATCTTGTTGGCCGCTGCAAACTGGTTCAGACCGCCCGCCATTGCCAGCGCCTGCATGACGTCCAAAGCTCGGCTCGCGGTAAATTCTCCGGGTCGCAGCACTTTGCCGAGTACGTAGATCTTATTACCGGCCGTATTGATTACAGCCACAGTCGCTACAGCGTCGGGAATAAATTGCTCCAGACGTTCGACGATTACCGCCTGCACATCCTCAGGTGTTCTGGCGGCAGCATCGATATCGCCCACAAGAGGAAAATTTATCTTGCCGTCGGGGCGCACTAGCACCTCGCGTGTCAGCTCAGGTTCTCCCCATATGGACACCAGCAGAACGTCACCCGCGTTGAGCCCGTAACCTTTTTCTTGCGCAATCGCAGTTCCACTCACCGCTATCAATGCAGTGCAGCACAACCACAAAATCCGTTTCTTTATCGTCCGCATGAACCAAGCTCCTAACGTCATTCTAAGATGGATGAGGGAACACTCCAGCGTACAGAGATTGACCAAATCTGGCAATACAATTACTGAAGAAAACCCGCTTAAGTCCCCGAAATATAAGGGGTAAGCGCCCTCCCGAATCCGCCGAACCGCACACGCGCCGATCGTGTGTACAGACCAGGTCTCCGATGGGCTGAAGCGCGCCGTCCGCCTACAAGGACCCTTCTCGGACCTCAATGCCCGCCCTTAGTTGCGGCAGACAGACAATCATCCCTCACGGATTGACCACACAATCTCCGCAGGATTCGGGCCAATCCTGCCCAAAATTCTACAGATCAATGGCTTAACAAACGTGACCCGGTTTGCGTTTTGAGCGTTTTTGTAAAATATCTCTACGGATCAGTAGCTTGCGCTCAACATAATGACGTGTCAGGTCAGTCCGGCCGACGAAACAGCCGACCCGTCTCGCCCTGCGGGCCGTCGTCGCTGGCGCTCCGACGTTGTCTCGGCAGGCTTAAGCCTGCCTCGGCTCGAACCTTCTTGTCTATTCGAGGGTTCGAATCCACCCCGCCATACACAAAAACGGGG
>JAOTXU010000039.1 GCA_029862165.1 Gammaproteobacteria bacterium | reverse complement strand
CGTCTCGCCCTGCGGGCCGTCGTCGCTGGCGCTCCGACGTTGTCTCGGCAGGCTTAAGCCTGCCTCGGCTCGAACCTTCTTGTCTATTCGAGGGTTCGAATCCACCCCGCCATACACAAAAACGGGGCAAAAGCCCCGTTTTATGTGTGGCGGAGAGGGAGGGATTACTCGACGCTACGCGTCTCGCCCTGCGGGCCGTCGTCGCTGGCGCTCCGACGTTGTCTCGGCAGGCTTAAGCCTGCCTCGGCTCGAACCTTCTTGTCTATTCGAGGGTTCGAATCCACCCCGCCATACACAAAAACGGGGCAAAAGCCCCGTTTTATGTGTGGCGGAGAGGGAGGGATTCGAACCCTCGAAGGGTTTGACCCCTTGCTGGTTTTCAAGACCAGTGCATTCAACCGCTCTGCCACCTCTCCGGAACCAGAATTCTCGCGGCTCATCCGCCTGCGCGCAAGCTAACCCCATTTTTGTATTGCTACAAAGCCGGCTTTACACTCCCAAGGTGCAAACCAGCGCCCGCCGCAACAATGTCATTTTCGCATTCCTAATCCGCCTTCTGGCGGCGACCGTGGTGCTCGTGCCACCTGTATTTGCGCAGGCTTTTGATCCCGAAGTAGCCCAGACACGTCTCGATGCGCTAGAAACTTTGTTGCGCGACGACAGTGTTTCCGTGGAAAAGACGCAAAATGCGCAACGTCGCGCCAGTCGAATACGAACCGACGCGATACGCTGTGTAAGCGACAGTGAGTCACTGATCGACCAGCTCAAAACCGATCTGGAACTGCTGGGCGTCGGCACCGACCAGGATCCCGCCGAGATCATCGAACAACGCACCACATTTGAAGTGGAAATTAGAGTGGTTGAGGCACGCGTCGGCTCCTGCCGTCTAATCATTTTACATACGCAACAGATTCTCGATGAAGCATCGGCGCTACAGGCCAAGCTCAATACACAGCGTCTGACAGAACAAGGACTCAATGGCCCAAGCGCAATTGCCCAGGCCCTGCGTAACCCGGCCGGCACAATGACCGCCTTGGAGCGCGCGGTAGTCGCTGACCCACGATTGCGGGAGATCAGCAAGGGCCGGTGGTTGCTGCTCATCGTCGGTTCAGTGCTGGCGGCCGCGACAGGATGGCTCATACGTAATTCTACGCTGACCTGGTGCGATCAGCAGCGTGGGCGGGCCGGCCGGCCCACTGTCCAGGTCACCTTTCTTAGACGCCTGAGCGAATATGCGCCACTTATCATGGGTGGCGCCGCCGCGTCATTTGCGCTTGGCCTGTACGCAAGTGCACCGCGCAATGAAATGCTGGTTTTTCGCATCGCAGTGGCTGTGCTGATCTACGGTGTGGGTCGCGCCATCATCAACTGGGTTAGCGGACCATTCTCTCCTGGAGCTGAAGTGCTGGCAAAAGAGTCGCATGGCCAGATTGCCAGAACACGCCTGCATGCACTGTTGGTTGGCATATTACTGGGTTGGGTGGCACTGGGTTCCGGATGGCTAATCGGTGTTCCCACAGAATCCGGGTTCGCATTGCGTGCACTATTGACCATCTATCTGGTTGCGGCATTGTGGTGGGTGTTGCGTCTGGGACGGCCTGTGCCGACGTTGCGGGGCCGGCTCGGATTCTTGCGCCTGGTGCTGGCCGCCGCCGCAGTCACCGCCATCGGTGCCGAACTCGCTGGGTATCGCAACCTCGCCAATCACCTGTTATCCGGCACCCTGGCCACGATCGCTACCGGCTTCGTGTTGTGGACCGTGGTCTGGAGCATGCGCCAAAGCCTCGACGGCATCGTCTCGGGAACCAGCACCGTCAGTTACCGGATTCGTTCCTGGATGGGCATGCGGCAGGACGAAAGAAGCGCCGAACTCGGCTGGCTATACATGGTTATCAGCATCACTCTGTGGATCGGTTTCGGTTGGTTCTTGATTTGGCTGTGGGACCCCACGGATAACGCGATCCCGTGGCTGCGCGAATTGACGCTTCAAGGCATCGACATTGGTGGTAAGAAACTGGTACCCCGAAACGTCTTTATTGGCGTGACCGTATTCGGTGTCATCATCGCCATAACCGCCTGGCTGAAGGCACGTCTGCATCGACGCTGGCTCCGCGACATGGGGATGGATCGTCATGCCAGAGAGGCGTTGGTAACCGTCAGCGGTTATGCCGGTTTTGCAGTCGCGCTGATCGTCGGCCTGACCCTTGCGGGCGTAAGTTTTGCCGGTATGGCGCTGGTCTTCGGCGCATTGTCAGTCGGTATCGGTTTCGGGCTGCAGAATATCGTCAACAATTTCGTGTCGGGTCTGATTCTTTTGTTTGAACGACCGATAAAACCCGGCGATTATGTGACGATTGGCGAAATCGAGGGCATCGTAAAGGAAGTTCGGACCCGGGCAACGGAAGTTGAAACGCTCGATCGCAAAAATGTCCTGGTGCCCAACTCGGAACTGGTCTCCAACCAGGTTACAAACTGGGTGTTGCGCGACCCGCACGGTCGCCTGGTATTACATGTCAGCGTGGCCTACGGCACCGATACCGCAAAGGTAGGCGAGTTGCTCGTTGAAATTGCCAATGCGCACCCGGAGGTCGTGACTTCAGGCAGAACACCCGCACCACGCGCATTATTCGCCAGTTTTGGCGAGAGTGCACTGGAGTTCGAGCTCAGAGTCTGGGTTCGCCATATCGAAAAGCGTTTTGGTGTGATCAGCGATCTCAATCTGGCAATCGATGCCGCTTTTCGTGAAAATGGCATTGTGGTGCCCTTTCCACAACGCGATTTGCACGTACACACTGATGGTCCACCTGCAATCAGCAGCGGCGGATCTGATGGGGAAAGTTAGGCGTTTGGACTCAGTTGCGTAAGACCGCCCAGGTATGGCTGTAACGAAGTAGGTAGCCGTACAGAACCATCTTCTTGCTGATGATTTTCCAATACCGCCACAAGCGCACGCCCGGCGGCCACACCCGATCCATTGAGAGTATGAACAAGCTCAGGTTTGCCGGTATCCGGGTTACGCCAGCGGGCCAGCATGCGCCGAGCCTGAAAATCGGTGCAGTTACTGCACGACGAGATCTCCCGATAGCGCTCCTGTCCCGGTAGCCAGACTTCCAGGTCATAGGTTTTGGCAGCAGCAAATCCGATATCGCCCGAGCAAAGCGCGACAACCCGGTACGGTAGTTCCAGCAGTCGGAGAATCACTTCAGCATGCCCGGTCAGTTCTTCCAGGGCCTCATAGGATTGCTCTGGTTTGACGATCTGCACCAGTTCGACTTTTTCGAACTGGTGTTGGCGAATCATGCCGCGGGTATCGCGGCCATAGGAACCCGCCTCGGAACGGAAACACGGTGTGTGCGCCGTAAAGCGCAGTGGTAAATCGCCGGCATCGAGTATCTCGCCGGCAACCATGTTGGTCAGCGGAACTTCCGCCGTCGGGATCATATACAGTCCAGATTCGCCGGCGGTTTGAAAAAGATCGTCTTCGAACTTTGGTAATTGCCCCGTGCCGGTCAAGGACTTGGCATTGACCAGATAAGGCACATAGGTTTCCCGGTAGCCGTGTTGCCGGGTTTGCACATCCAGCATGAGCTGAATTAAGGCGCGATGCACTCTCGCCAATTCGCCGTGGAGCAAAGAAAATCGCGAGCCCGACATCTTCGCCGCCGACGCAAAATCCATACCCAGACGTTCACCAATTTCTACATGGTCATTCGGTTTGAATCCAAACACTGGCTGCTCGCCCCACCGACGGATCTCTGCGTTTTCAGTCTCATCCAAACCATCAGGAACCGACTCATTCAGAATGTTCGGCAAACCCAGATGCAGTTCATCAAGTTGCGTTTGCACCGATTCCAGATCGGTCTTCGCCTTTTGAAGGCGTTCGCCCAGATTGCTCACGTCGTCGAGCAATGGCTGAATATCGGCGCCACTCGCCTTGGCCTGACCGATAGACTTCGATCGCGTGTTACGTTCATTACGCAACTCGTCAACTTTCTTCTGTGCGCTTTTTCTTCGGCTGTCCAGCTTCAGGTAGGCGGCGCTGTCCAGGCGCACACCCCGCCGCAAGAGATTGCTGGCGACGCTATCGATATCACCACGCAACAGTCTGGGATCAAGCATCCAGGTTCTCCGCCTAGGCCAGTTGCCTGGCAGCTATAGTACCGAGCCACGCCATTGCAATACATATGACGACGCTGGCAAAAACATTGACAACCGATTTCATCCAGGCGCCCTGTTGCATGAGATTTAGCGTTTCGATCGAAAAAGCTGAAAAGGTAGTGAAGCTGCCCAGGCACCCGACCAACAAAAACGCCCGCCACGTCGGTCCGATATTCAGTCGGTCAAACAACCAGACATACAAAAAACCCATCATGAGACTCCCGACGACGTTGACCGCCAGTGTCCCGAAAGGAAAATTTCTCCCGAGCAGGCCGTGCACTACGTTGTAAAGCCAAAATCGCGATAGGGCACCGATAGCGCCACCGGCTGCTACGGCCAGAGATACGTTCAGCGTTTTCTCCCTTCAGATTCTGTATTGTCTCGCGCGAATGATAGCGCGAATCACACCCGCTGACCTGCAAACTTCGCTTCCATACGGTAGCACCAGTCACGCAGCCATGTTCGAACCAACATCAGACCCGCTATCACACCCAATGTGTTAGCGACAATGTCCAGCAAATCGAAATGCCGAAAGATATTTGTCGCCTGTACAATTTCTATGAGTGCGCCCAGAAGGATCAATGCGGCGGCAACGTAGGGATGCCGGGGAGCGCTCAAAATGCCTCCGAACCATATCATCAGAACGGCAAATTGTAGAAAGTGAGCAATCCAGTCCAGACCCAGACCCAAACCGGGTATGTAGGAACTCACCCCAAGAACAATGACAATGCCGACCTGTATCCAACCGGCAGTTAGCCACGCACTACGATAGCGCAGCTCGTTCTTGGTGTTCAGGGGGAAAACCCGCCAGCGTTAATGACGTCAACACCGGCAGGCGGCGTAAACACAAATAATTCGTCACTGACCTGACTGTTCTGCATCACCCGATCAAAGCCAATACGTGTTGTTTGGCCAAGTTGATCGTGTAGTTCCATCGAAACCAGCACCGAGTCTGCAAAACCCAGATGAACACTTCGGAAATCCTGTTGTTCATCTCGCGGGGCCAGTTCTACCCATTCGGTCGTACCGGCCCGCCAGGACTTACGGACCTCGAAGGCTTCTGCGGCACTACTGTCGCCTGCCAACAACGCCGCTGGATTGCCTGACAGCGTGCTGCTCTGAGAGGCTACTGTGGCATTTTCAAGTTCGACGTCGTAGCTCCAGACGTGCTTGCCATCTCCCAGTACCAGCAACTCTTCCGGTGTCGTGTAATGCCAACGGAAGCGACCCGGTCGCTTGATCGACAGAGTGCCCTGGCTTTCCGACAAAACCTGACCGTTCTCATCTATTAATACCTGGGTAAACTCGGCAGAAAGCGTATCAGTTGCCTCAAGAAAGCGTTCTACCCGAGTCATCGCTTCGGGTTTTTCAACTGCAAACGCAGAAGCCATAACCAGCATCAGGCTGGCGACAATGAGTCGGCCCAGCTGTAGCCCCGTCGTGGCGGGTATTCCTGCAAACATTACGTAGTTCTCCGTCAGTCTTTCGGGGGTGGCGGTGCGAGCACCTCGCGCATACCGTTTGACTGCAGCGAACCTACCAAACCGGCGAGTTCCATTTGCTCCACCATTCGCGCCGCCCTGTTGTAGCCGATCTTCAGGCGCCGTTGCACGCCTGATATGGACGCCTTGCGCGTCTCAGTCACCACGCGGACAGCGTCGTCATACAGCGGATCGAATTCAGTATCAATTGCACCCAGCTCACTCAAGTTGCCCAGTCCTGGTATTGGACCTGCTGGACCCGACAAAATTTCATCGATATAGACCGGCTCGACATCGCCCTTCAGATGGCGGACGACGGCATGAACTTCCTCATCGCTGACAAAGGCACCGTGTACGCGGTTGGGCACCGATGTGCCCGGGGGTAGATAAAGCATGTCGCCATGTCCGAGTAGATGTTCGGCGCCAATCTGGTCGAGGATGGTACGTGAATCGACGCGCGAGGATACCTGGAACGCGATACGTGCCGGAATATTCGCCTTGATTAATCCCGTTATCACGTCAACTGATGGCCGCTGGGTGGCGACGATCAGATGAATACCCGAGGCCCGGGCTTTTTGCGCCAGACGAGCAATAAGCTGCTCAACTTTTTTGCCGACTAACATCATCATGTCGGCAAGCTCGTCGATAATTACGACAATGAACGGCAACGGTGTCAGCCCCGGTGCTACACCATCAAGTGTGTCATCGGATTGGAACAAAGGGTCGAGTATCGGCCGCCCGGCTTCGATTGCATCGCGCACTTTGCGGTTGTAACCAGCAATATGTCTGACGCCCAGCGAGGACATTAGCTGGTAACGCCGTTCCATTTCCGCGACACACCAGCGCAGCGCATTAGCCGCCTCTTTCATGTCCGTTACAACCGGTGCGAGCAAATGTGGTATCCCCTCATACACCGACAACTCGAGCATCTTTGGATCGATCATGATCAGACGGACATGCTCGGCCGTTGCTTTGTACAACAGGCTCAACACCATGGCATTAATTGCCACCGACTTGCCCGATCCCGTGGTGCCGGCAATCAATAAGTGCGGCATGCGCGCCAGATTCGCAACGACGGCCTGACCACCGATGTCTTTGCCAAGGGCCACCGATAACGGCGAAGCCATCTTGTCATAGGCTTTGGAACGCAGAATCTCGCCCAGTGTGACCAGTTCGCGGGACGCATTGGGGATTTCCAGGCCGATGACCGATTTGCCCGGGATGACTTCTACTACTCGCACGCTCATGACCGATAATGCTCTGGCAAGATCCTTGGCCAGACTGGACACTTTGGACACTTTCAGCCCGGCCGCCGGCTTGAGCTCAAAACGCGTCACGATCGGACCCGGATACACGGCAACGACCTCAACCTCTACGCCAAAGTCCATTAGTTTCAGCTCGACGAGCCGCGACATGGCTTCCAGGGACTCCTCGGAATAGTTGCCGGTAGTTTCCGGCGGATCGCTGAGCAAGGAAAGCGGCGGTAATTCATGATCTGCAGGCGGCTCGAACAACAACACCTGTTTCTCGCGTTCCACACGCTCACTGGGTAGCGGCGCTGTGAATACCGGTTCTATTCTAGGTGCCGGGCGCTGACCTACCTCACGCACTTTGTCCCGCACACTTTCCTGACGTGCTGCACGTAACCTGTGTGTTGCGCGACGTGTGCGCAGGTCACCGTACAAAATATGGAGCCGATTGCTGACCCGAAGAATCCAGCGGCCTGTCGTGTCCATCACCGAAAACCAGGAAATATGCAAAAACAACGACAAACCGGTAAACCAAAGTGCAATCAAAAACACCGTGGCACCCAGAAAACTCAGTGCGCTCGCGAGACCGTGACCAATCATGTCGCCAAGCACGCCGCCTGCCGAACTGGGCAGCTCGGGTGCAGCGAAATGAAGCGTTGCGAGCCCAGCACTAGCAGCAAGCGTGGCGACGAACCCCAATGTGCGCACTGCAACCACCGGCGCAGCGGTGCCCGACTCAGCGCTCGCTCTGAATACGAGCCAACCTGCAATTGCAATCATGACCGGAAAAAGGAAGGACGGTGTTCCAAATAACATGAACAGCAGATCGGCCAGCCATGCGCCAACGGGACCAATGGCGTTGTTGACCGTTCCGGCCTCGCCGGTAAAACTGAAACCCGGATCGGCTGCGTCGTAGGTCAGCAACGCCGAAAATAACAACAGGCCAATAACGCCAAATAGCCAAAATGCACTCTCGCGCAGCGCGCGAGTGATGGAATTGAAGATCAGCGACTCATGGTTTGGTTGTGTCGTCGTGTGCAACGCCCAGATCCCCCGCCGGATGGGTATGGCAAACTCTGAGATTAAACCATTGCAGAAGAAACATCAATTAACGTTATGATTGTTATTAGTTTTACCTGTGGAGTGCTGGATGGGTGACCTGCCCACCTTCAATATTGATGCCCCGCCTCAGGGGTTCATGGTCGCGCCAGCCGGGCTGCGCGAGCCGGACAACATACGGCGCGATCGCTGCGGACAGCGCCTGCGAAGCGGTCCGCGGCACAGCGCCTGGCATATTGGTCACACAGAAATGAATCACGTCGTGGACGCGATAAGTCGGATCGGCATATGTCGTCGGATGTGTCGTCTCGACACAACCACCCTGATCGACAGAAATATCAATGACCACGCTACCGGCACTCATATTTCGGACCATGTCCTCCGACACAACGTGCGGTGCTCTCTCACCCGTAACCAATACGGCACCGACAGCGATGTCGGCGACGCTCACGGCTTCTTCCACGTCAGCCGCATGCGGGTACAAGCCTGTCACGTTGGGGCCCAGCTGGCGGGCCTTTTCGAGTTTGTCACGATCCATATCAAACACCGTGACCTCGGCGCCGAGACCTGCAGCTACTACCGCCGCGTTACCACCGGCTACTCCACCACCAAGTATCACGACTTTGCCGCGTTTCGCCGCCGGTATCCCGCCGAGCAAGATACCCTTACCGCCTTGTGGTTGATGCAGCAGATGAGTTCCTACCTGTATCGACAACCGGCCGGCAATGTCGCTCATTGGTGCAAGCAGTGGTAAGCGGTGTTGCGCGTCCTCGACCGTCTCAAATGCTACGCAAACCGCCCCTATGTCACAAAGTCTCTGGGTCAACTCCGGTAAAGCCGCCAAATGCAGATAACAAAACAAAAGATGATCCGAACGCAGATGCTCGAGGTCCGGTTCTATTGGCTCTTTGACCTTTACGATCATCTCGCTGGTTTTGAACAGACTGGCTGCGTCACCGGCAATATTCACGCCAATCGCACGATATTGATCGTCGTCATAACCCGACTTCTTTCCTGCATTGGTCTCTACATAGACCTCATGACCCTCGCCAATGAGACTGGCGCAGGCCGCCGGAATCAAACCGACACGACCCTCCAGTGGTTTTAGCTCACGTGGCACACCGATACGCATTCAATCCAGCTCCCATCTGTTTTTTACTGCGGGCGGCAATTACTATTGTGGCGGTGTGATCCGCCTGGCCCGTCAAAGAGGAAAAGTATACATGAGCGATATCAGACATTGCCGATTAATCATCATCGGATCAGGACCCGCGGGCTATTCGGCCGCCGTCTATGCCGCGCGCGCCGCGTTGGATCCTGTGCTGGTGACCGGTGTAGAGCTGGGGGGTCAGCTCATGACCACAACCGATGTGGATAACTGGCCGGGCGATGTCAGCGGTTTGCAAGGACCGGAACTCATGGAGCGCATGCGGCTCCACGCCGCACGCTTCGAAACCGATATCGTTAGTGACCACATCGTTTCGGCTAATCTGACGAAACGACCTTTTCATCTGACCGGAGAAGCAGCGAAATACAGTTGCGATGCGCTGATTATCGCAACTGGCGCTACGGCGAGTTATCTCGGATTGGAGTCGGAGGAAAACTTCAAGGGCAAGGGTGTTTCAGCCTGTGCCACGTGCGATGGCTTCTTTTTCAAGAATCAAAGGGTGGCCGTTGTTGGTGGCGGCAATACCGCCGCCGAAGAAGCCCTTTATCTATCGAATATTTGTTCCCACGTTACACTGGTACATCGTCGCACCGAAATGCGTGCGGAAAAAATTCTACAGCGGCAGTTGTTTGAGAAAGCGGAAAAAACCGGAAAGGTTTCATTTTTGTGGGACCATGTCGTCTCTGAGGTGCTCGGCGACGACAGCGGCGTTACGGGCCTGCGGGTCGACAGCGTCAAGGAACCCGGGGTGACCCAGGATCTGGAACTAACGGGTGTCTTTATCGCGATCGGCCACACGCCGAATACATCGCTCTTTGAAGGTCAGCTGGAAATGGCCAAGGGCTATATCATCGTCAACGCCGGCCGCCATGGCAACGCGACGGCAACCAGCGTGCCCGGTGTTTTTGCCGCCGGTGATGTTGGCGACTACGTGTATAGACAGGCGGTTACGTCAGCGGGTTCCGGATGTATGGCAGCGCTGGATGCCGAAAAATTTCTTGATGAGCACGGCTAAAGGCCGCTGCAAAGTGCATGGCGTCACCGGATCGCTACACCAGCAAAGTCATCGACAGAATGGATCGGATCGATCCGGCGCAATGGAACGCCCTTTGCCCCGACGATCAGCCTTTCATCAGTCACGCGTTTTTGGCTGCACTGGAAAAACATGACTGCGTCGGCACCGAATCGGGCTGGTTACCGAAACATCTGACACTTTACAGTCGTGATGGCGAATTGATTGCCGCGATGCCACTGTATCTGAAGCATCATTCCTGGGGCGAATTTGTTTTCGATTTCGCCTGGGCGCGTGCCTATTTACACGCAGGACTGGATTATTATCCGAAACTTGTAAGCATGTGTCCTTTTACGCCCGTTACCGGGCGGCGGGTTCTAGCCAGCCCCGAACACCCAACCGCACCAGGACAACTTGTACGCAAGGCAATAGATATGACACGGGAAATGGGCGCGTCGTCACTGCATGTACTCTACCCTCAGCGAGACGAGTTGCACTGTCTCGAGAAAGAGTCGCTGATGCGTCGCCAGGACGTACGCTTTATCTGGACCAACGCAGATTACTCCAATTTCGACGACTTCCTGTCCACTTTCAGCGCCGACAAACGCAAGAAGCTTCGTCGTGAGAGACGAAGGATTGTCGAACAAAATATTTGCGTCAACACAGTTCGCGCTGAGCAACTTACGAATGAGGAATGGCAGGCAGTTTACGAGCTATGCTCAATGACCTTTCTTAGACGCGGTAACCAACCCTATCTCAGCCTCGATTTTTTCCTGGCACTGGCACCTATCATGGGAGAAAGACTACTGGTCAATATCGCGCGCATCGATAGCCAGATTGTTGGCGCTGCCATATTGTTCAGGGACGACCGGACGCTGTATGGACGCTACTGGGGAGGCATGGATGGCCTGGACTGCTTGCATTTTGAGACTTGCTATTATCGTGGCATCGAATACTGCATCGAACAAAAACTTGATGCCTTCGATCCGGGCACACAGGGTGAACACAAACTCAGACGAGGATTTGCCCCCACTGCGACCTGGTCTGCGCACTGGATTAGTGACCATGATTTCAACAGCGCTATCGGCTCATACCTAAATGAAGAGCGGAAACAGGTGGCCGTTTACATGGCTGAACTACAGAATCGCCTCCCGTTTCGCACTGAGTCGTGAACCTGTGCTGGCTGGCAAGCGATTCTGCGCCAGATGCCTTTCCGGACGTGGAACTGGCACTGGATGAACCCGAAGGGCTGTTGGCTGCCGGTGGTGACCTAAAAACTGAACGGTTGATTGAAGCCTATCGCCGGGGAATTTTTCCATGGTACGAAAACGGGCAACCTATTTTGTGGTGGTGCCCTGATCCGCGCACCGTACTAGTCCCAGAAAATCTGCATGTCTCACGTAGTCTGCGCCGGACTATTCGCCGCAGTTTTTTTCGTATTTCGATTGACAAGGACTTTGCCGGTGTCATCGCCGGTTGCGCCGCAGAACGAGCGGGTCAGAACGGTACCTGGATCACGCCAGCGATGAGGGAAGCTTATCTTGCGATGCACGACCGTGGCATGGCGCACTCGATTGAGGTCTGGCATGACGAACGGCTGGTTGGCGGAATCTACGGCGTCAGCCTGGGCCGCGTGTATTTCGGTGAATCTATGTTTAGCCGAATGAATGACGCCTCGAAGGTTGCGCTGGTTGAACTGGTCAGTCTTCTGCAGAACTGGAACTTTGCGCTAATAGACTGTCAGATCTCATCGGCCCATCTGCAAACGATGGGGTCAAGTTTGATGCCGCGAAAACGCTTTGTGGAGCTGATCGCCAGACTTTGTTCTGAACAGCCGAATCCGGCGGCCTGGAGTGCCAAAAACTCAACCTAGCCTGTCTGAAAAAATTACGCCGCGATTGCAAACTGACTGCATATTCTGCAAACTTGCGACCCCGTTGGAAATAGAGAGATGAATGGCCAAAGAAGAGGCAATTCAAATGGAAGGCAAAGTCGTCGAGACTCTGCCCAACACCACTTTTCGGGTGGAGCTGGAGAATGGCCACGTCGTTACGGCTCACATCTCGGGCAAGATGCGCAAGCATTACATCAGGATACTCACCGGCGACAATGTCACCGTGGAACTTACGCCCTATGACCTGAGCAAGGGTCGCATTATTTATCGCGGTCGCTGATCATTCAGCCGTCTGTCCGCAGGACAGACACCTCTCCCCTACCCCCCCACACAGGACTACAGCAAGCAGCGCCTTGCAGCCCAGCTCGCTGCCGAGCGGTTGGCAGCATTACGAGTGAATCGTCCGCCACCCTGATCCTCCGCCGGGAAGAAAAAGAATCGCGGCAAGGATGCCGCTCCTACAGGAATACCACGAGATTGCGGCGAGAGAGAAGACGGCCGTTTGTTTGCGGCGACTTGGTCGGAGCCGC